>CAZHOO010000012.1:0-66839 GCA_964533905.1 uncultured Occallatibacter sp.
TAACAGAATCAATCCCGCCGATGCCCTCCCGGCGCGGCCAAAATGCACGACTCGGGCGTAGATTTCGGTCAAGACCATCCGCATCGCCGCAAATATACGGCTAAGTGCCCGCGCGCTGCGGATCGCTCGCTTTTCGAACGCTATCCGTGAAGTCTTTGCCAAGCGCTATGGCAGATGCGGAGCATCCGCACTCCATTCCAGAACACACGAGTCATTTTAGTCACTCCATATATACGCTCTTGATAATGAACTGGCATTTCGACAATTTCGAGGTGCAGCTTTGAAGCTCCGAAAATCAATTCGTAATCGCCCCAGAGGTCTCGAATGCCCCATCCGCCGAGCCCCTTCTCGATCCTCAGCCAGTCCTTCCGCCACAGCACCTTGGTGCCGCAGAGCGTATCTTTGAATCGTTGGTTCAGCAAATATGAGAAAACAACTCCGAAGACCCGGTTACCGGCTTGATTGAAGAACTTCATGGCCGTTTTCGGCACCGGGTATACCAGGCGGCTCCCGTTCACGAACTCCCCGGTATTTCCCGCCAGTACCTCAAGAAATCGGGGCAGTTCCTCCGGCATCACAGTAAGGTCTGCATCCAAAATCATCAAAATGTCGCCTTTCGCGCCACGGAATCCCGTCCACACATTTTCGGCTTTGCAAATCCCCGGCCCCTCCAAGAGCCGGATATCGCGTTCAGGGTAAAGCCCCTGCATCCTCCGGACTTCGTCGGCGGTCCCGTCGGTCGATTTGTCGTCACAAAAAATGATCTCCGTGTGCTTCCCCATCTGAGGAATCCTCTCAATTGCCGCTTGAATATTTCCTTTTTCGTTGCGGCAGGGAACGATCACCGACACAGAGACCTCGTTCTCATCGTGCCCGACTGGCCTCAGACGCGCCACCGTTACTTGGATCATGCAAAGCCGCCTCAGCAGCGGTAATTTCGCCAGGAATTCGTTCAAGAATGCTGATACCAATGGAATGTACTTTGGAAAAAGTAGGATTCGGTGCGTCCGAAGCGGCGTGAATCCTGACAGAACCAGGAATCTGTTCACATCTTCTGAGTTCACCCAGTTTGGCTCAACATAGGGAGAACGCAATCCCAGCGAACTGGCGAGTTCAAGCGCAGGCTCCCACAACTGGTTGTAGTTAATGATGAGTAGGCGCGTATCTTGCGTGCAGTGAACATGAACACGCTTGAGAGCCGCCAGGATATCGACCGTATCAAAGATTTGACCAAAGACTATGTAGTCGAACTTTTCTCCTATATTCAAATCCTCGGGGTTAGCACAAACGAAATTGAGGTCCGGATGATCTTTCTTGGCGACTTCTACCAACTTCTGGCTAATCTCCACTCCAACGCCGAAGGAGGGCTCAACTGCGGCAAGCAGACCGCCAGTCTGACAACGCACGTCTAACACGCGTTTCCTGGGCTCGATGATGAAACGCAGCAGGCGCTCGATCCGGCCGTAGTAGTAGCGATTTCGCTCGATCCATCGATCCCGTCTGGGAGCGATGCTGTCCTGCAATTCGCGGCGTGCCTGGCGCGTCATTTCCAACGCTTCCACACCCCACGCGTCTTTCCCAACAGCGACTGCTGGCAAGTCACTCCTCCTCGGGCCCTTCTTCATACTACCGACGAACAAACCCGGTCCCGCCGATGGGCCGTGAACAGATTGGTTCCCCAACACGGGATCTCTCGACAAAAACGTTCCGGTATCTTCCACACCATTGACTTCGTCAGTAAGACGGGATTGCCATGGAATCTCGCGCCCCCAACTGTTCACCGCGAAGGAACATGGCGGTAACCATTTCGCTCCAGTCGGGCCGCTCTATGGTTCCCTTGAAATACCATCAGTCTGATGGCGCTTCGACCCTCCCAAGCCTCGCACTGCGCGCTTTCCCGCACATTGAAAGGCCGCCAGGGGATTCGAGCATGCGGGAAATAGCATGAACCTTACATCTGGGCGGGGAAATCCGCTCCTGATTGCCTATTCGTTGGCCAGGCGTTCCGGTTTTCTCCAAACCACCCTCGGTCTTCGCTTATTTCGGTTTGCCTACTTCCTCTACAAACGATTCCTTGAAGACGATCTCCAGGGTCTGGTACTCGCCTTTCCCAATATTGTTTCCGGAGGGGATGTCCTCGACATCGGCGCCAATATCGGCTACACAGCCGCTGTCCTCGCGCGAGTCGCGGAATCCGATCGCAAGGTCTATGCCTTTGAACCCGAGCCCTTCAACTTCAGCCTTCTGAAACAAACTGCACTTCGACCCGAGTTCGCGGGCAAGATCGTCCCAATGCAATTGGCTGTCGGAGCCGAGGACGGAGCCATTAATCTGTGGATCAATGACCGCCACCATGCCGATCACCGGGTTGCCACCGAACAGTTTCGTTCGTCACACCCGGGGTCGAAGCAAGTCAGCGTATCTCTCGTCAGCATTGACCACTTTCTTCAAGGCCGGCCGGGACCAGTCTCCTTTGTCAAGATTGATGTTCAAGGCTATGAGCTTGCGGTTTGCGAAGGAATGCGTGACACACTGCGTCTGAATCCCGACATCACCATCGTTCTCGAATTCATGCCGTCGGCGATGCGCGAGTTGGGCTTCGAACCTTCGCAACTTATCGACTTTCTTGTTGAGCGGGATTTTAAAGTCTATCGCATTCGTCCCCGCGGAAAACTGTCACCAGGCCTGCCGCCTGACACGAACAATACAGACTACCTCGACCTCTTATTCAGCCGCCGTCCCCTTGCGTGCGAGGTCGTTAAATGAAAACAATCGGCTCGGATTCTCACGTCAATGCGAACGTCGCCGGGACCTCCGCCCCAAACCGGAGGATCTCGGTGGTCGATGTCCTGGCCTCAGCATGGCCTGCGCTGCTCCTCGCTGCTATTTGCCTTTTCCCTTACCTAAACAAGGCCTATCTGATTGACGATCCCTGGTTCCTCACCATGGCCCGGCAGATTGCGGTGCACCCAAAGCATCCCATGGATTTCGACGTATGCTGGAACACCGTCGAGAATTGCACCAAAGCTTACGAGATGACGCCCGGGAATTCACTCATGGGATATGCCCTCCTGCCTACGGTTTTGACTGGCGCCCACGAGTGGACAGCCCACCTGACCCAATTGGTCTTAGCCTGGATCGCTGTATTTGCGATGACTTCGCTTATCTTCCGGTTTGGATGGGACCGATGGCACGCGACTGTTGGCGCTCTGCTTCTTGTCGCCATTCCTCCTTTTCTACCAATGGCCAGCACCGCCATGCCCGATATTCTCGCCACAGCCATCGCTCTCATCGCGGTAGAGCGGCTCGCTGCATGGAAGGCAGAAATGAAATGGAGTCAAGGAGCCGCAGCCGCGATCGCGCTCGGGCTCGCGGGCTTCGCACGGTCTCATCTCGCGCTCCTAATCCCGCTTGCCGCGTTTTTCTTGGTAGATAGCATCAACCCACGAGAGATTCTGCTCGACCTTCGCCGGAGATTATGGCTTTGGACGCCGGTTCTCGCCGGCTTTGGTATTTTGCTGGCCCTCATTCTTACTGTCCGTGAGCACAACTTGGCGCTCAATCCTCCCCAGGTCGTCACGGGGCTATGGCACATTCCGCGTAATCTTTCATCGTACTTGGCCTACTTTGCCGTTCCTCTGCCGGTGGTCTTCTGCTGGCTGGCAAATCGATTCAAATCGAAAAAGCCGAATCTCGTTTTCTTCCTTTTTCCGGTGGCCCTCATCCCTCTGTTTCTGCGCTGGAGGTATTCGTTTGTCGTATTCCTGGCTATTCTTGGATTGCGCGCGCTGATTGGCCTTTTCCATCAGGCGTTCAAACGGCGCCAACATATCGATCTCTTCTTGCTGTTCTGGGTTCTAATTCCCCTTCCCATCGTCTACTACACACACCTTCCCATGAAATACTTGCTCCCCTGCATACCCGCTGTCATCCTCATCTGCTTCCGATTACTGGATCGAATGTCGCTCCGCTTTGCCCGAACAGCAATCTTTGCACTGATCCTCGCCGGCACGGGCTACTCCCTTCTGATCCTCCACGCAGACGCTGAATTTGCGGATTTTGGCCGGGACACTCTATATCGTTTGATTGCGCCCCACGTCGCGGCCGGCGAAAAAGTTTGGTTCCCTGGGCAGTACTGGTCGTACTGGTACGCCCCATTGGCAGGTGCGACGCTCACCTACCCAGGCGGTCCCCAACCGAAGCCCGGAGATCTATTGGTCGTCGACGTGTACGCGGACTCTTCGGGAGCACACTGGCCGCTTGGGCGTTTCCCCCAGCGAACATTAGTGGATGCGATTGTCCACAAGTACCGTTTCGGCAGAACCATGGGAGCAGGAATGGGACTCTATTCCAATGGCGCCGGCTTCTGGCTATGGGGATTCGGTGAGAGCGAGAAGGATCGATTTGAGCTTTGGAGAATCAATTAAGCATTAACTTGCGGCGCGCGCCCCGAGAGATTGAGCCTCCGCCCCGGTCGTGCAGAATCTTGATTGCTGCAGCGAACCCGCCGGAGGCGGCCCAACCATCGGTCCTCAAATCGACGAAGGTGACCTTGGAGAGTGTGGCCGCTCGCGCACCTCATGGCCGCTGCGCGCTCTCGGAATAGTACTCCTTCGCCAGTCTCCGGCCTTTGGCGCCGAAACGCGCCACGCGGATCAGCCCCATCTTCTGCGCCCTGAAGCTGAACGTCGTTGCCAGAACACCGAATCCGTACTCCACGCTGCGTTTGAAGTTAATCGAGGATGCTTCCTCGAAATACTTCGTCGGGCACGAAATCTCGCCAATGCGAAAGCCAAACATCACGGCTTGCGCGATCACCTGATTGTCGAAGACAAAATCATCCGAGTTTTCCAGCAACGGCAGCGTCTCCAGCAGCTCTCGCGAGAAAGCCCTGAATCCGGTGTGGTATTCCGAGAGTTTCACCCCCAGAATCAGATTTTGAAAAGCGGTCAGCAGGCGGTTGGCCACGTATTTGTAGAACGGCATTCCGCCCTTCAACGCCCCGGCCCCCAGAATCCGCGATCCCAAAACCATGTCGTACACACCGCTCGCGACCATCCCCGCCATCGCCGGAACCAGTGTCGGTGTGTATTGGTAATCGGGATGCACCATCACCACAATGTCCGCTCCCGCCGCGAGCGCCTCGCGGTAGCAAGTCTGCTGGTTGCGTCCGTATCCGTAGTTCGAGTCGTGCACAAACGTCGTTATGCCCAGCCCGCGCGAAAGCTCCGCTGTCTTGTCCTTGCTTGAATCGTCAACCAGGATCTTGATGTCCACCACGTCGGAAAGCTCGCGCACGGTCTGCTCCAGCGTCTTCTCGGCGTTGTACGCCGGCATCACCACCGCGATCCGCTTTCCATTAATCAAGGTTTCAACTCCCCGAAAGCCCTGCTCAAATGGTCCCCTTGCCTGTTCTTTATCAGTGGGCGCTAACACCGCTGGCTCCGCTAACCCCGCCAACTCCGCTGTCTTCGTACGGCGTCACTCTTGCCGGAATCGCATCCGGCTCAACCAGCCAAACCTGCCGGTTCCGATAGTAATGCAGTAACTCTAAATTATCTGTAACATCCATATCCCTCGCCCATACGACTTTCGAACCATCGATGTCAGCCCCGTTAAAAACCCATTCGTCCAGCGGATTGTGATCGCCTCCATAGCGGACGATCACCAGCTGGTCTCCGGGCAGTTGCTTGAGCCGCTCTTCGATTTGCGCTCGTTCCGTTCCAAAATGCTGTGGTCCGAACCAGACAAAATGCCAGTTCCCGGGATCCCACTCCGGCGGTCCCAGATGCAATGGCTCCGCGACCACACGAATTCCGGCCATAACCACGCAGGCAACCACCGTGAATCGTACGAGTGCAAGGCCCACCGGGCTCCTCCCCATCCTCCATACTCTCAGGTGTCTCATCATCTGGAGCCCTATCACATAAAAAGCCGCGGAAAAGGGAGCGGTGTAGTACGGGATGAGATAGATTTCGATCGCAACTCCGCAGATCAGCGTCAGCACGCACACAATCAGGAAACGGATGCGCCGATCCAGAAAAACCCGCCGCATCATGAACAGCGGAGGCGCAAGGCAAAACCCCGTGTAAAAAAACAAATTGAATCCGGCTTTTGCGATGCTTAGCGGTATGAAGCCCCTGAGGGAATGGACGCGTGTGTACAACGGAAGCTCTTCTTGCTCATAGAAGTCACGCATCGCCGCGTGCCGGTACGCGGGTTCCGGCCGCGCGTGCTGCCAAATGTAATACGGAGTAACCGCGTATTGTGCGCGATCTACCGTGTAGGGCAGAGTCAGAGGACTTCCGAAGGCACGATAATCGTAATAGCCCAACCAGGCTAAAGTCCCTGCAACCACCAGCAATGGAGCCACCGAGCGGCGCGCGAGAACGCCCATTGGCGGCCGGTTCTTCCCTTTGAATACCCAGCGTCCTAGAACAACCGCCACCGGCAGGCAAAGCAGAAATCCCTCATACGGGCGTGTCAGGATCAGAAGGGCTATTCCAATGCCCATCGCCATTCCGTATCGAAACCGTCCTGTCTTCATCAACCGCGGCAGACTGCCCAGAATCAACGCCCCGCCGAGTGCGCTCGGCACGGCTGCCGTATGGTACGTGTTGATCCACAAGCTGAACAGCCCCAACCGCAACACCGCGATCGCCCCACCCAGCAGCACCCAATTCCGCGGGAGCCACGCCTGCAGCATCCATACAAGCGCTGCGCACATCACTCCATCGACCGCCAGTTGAGCCAGCCACGGCTGGCCGAACAATACTTGCCCGGCCGTCAGCATCAACCCCTGTCCCGGGAAGTACATCGATTGATAGGTCGGCAGCATCGTGATGTGAATGGTCTCGAAGTGCATCCACATCGCAGGCGTCGGATTGGTCAGCCGGCCGTGGGCAAACGTGTCCGCAGCCAGCAGGAAACTGAAGTCATCGGCCACAAACGGCAACGGAATCGGGAACCATGGCAGAATCGCAAGCCGCAGCACAATCACGCTGACACCAGCGTAGATAGGTATCCCGCGTCGGCGCGCCAGTTCCCCGAACGCGCGCTCCATGCGCTCGAAGAACCCGTTGCCAAGCTCAGGCCATATGAAAGCCAATGTCACAGTGATCAGGGTGATGGCAAATTCACTTCCCAGCAGGAAATGATTTGGTCTCACGTCGGAAGGAAGCACCATGGAAAACCATAACCTCTCAGGAGCGTTGAAGAATGGAGAAGATCCGGCATGGGCGCTGAACTGTATGCCGGCGTGCCTCTTGCGCCTCACATGAAATTGTCTTCTTGGTCACAGAGTGCCCCCGTTGCTCGCGGCGGGCGCGCCGAGCGACTCGCTTAAGTTGACGAATCCTCGCCCTTCCTCAGCGGTTGATCGCAGGTAAGCCCACAAATAGAACAAGCCCAGTGCCACGAGCGCGATCGACTCTGGCCGCAACAGCGCCACACTCAGCAACTGCCCTCCAAAACCCGCTTGGCTCACGTGCAGCGAATTGGCAATCGTCTTGAAAACCGCGAGTGGAAAATCTCCTGCAAACAGGACCGCCGCCGTAGTGATCCAAAATCCAATCTTTCCGCGTCGGCGGCGACCGGCCCACAGCATGCAGCACGGCGGAATCGCCAGCATCACCAGCTTGGCGTCCCACGGACGATGATAGGTAACCAACAACGTGAATGCTGTCGCAGCGGCCAGCGCCAGCCAGGCCTTCTCCACCGAAACACGCGTCCGCAGCGTCCAGACTGCCCACACCAGCGAAAGCGCTCCGCAGAACACATAACTCACTACGTTATAAAAGCCCGGATCGTCGCGGAAAATACTGATCGCCGCCTGGAGATCGACGACAGTGTAAACGGAACGCCCTGAGAACGACTTGGGTCCCGGATCGTTCATGCCCCCAGGCCCCGAGATTGCAGCCAGATTGGCGCTCCAGTCATGCATCCAGTGCGGCGCAACATGCCAGACCCACACCACCGCCGCCGCGCCGATCAAAGCTGTGATCGCCAGGCTCTCCAGCGCCCGCTTGCGAAAGGCGCCGCCGGCCAGGATGAAATAGAGCCACACTAGGCCAGCGTCATGGGGCTTAATCGCCAGGCTGAGCCCGAGGCACAGAACTCCCACGCGTACAAAACGGTTTTCCAGAAAACACCACACCGCGATCCCGCAAAGCCCCACCACGATCCCGGCAGTATTGCCCGCGCCAAAAATCGATGCGCAGTTGACCGCAAGAATGCACGTAAGCAGGGTCGACAATGGCGCCGCGTGGCTCGCGCCGGCTCTCCACATCAGCACGATCGCAAGAATGAATGCGAATCCCGTTGCCAACATCCACAGCACGTGCGCCGGCCCCCAGGAAAGCATCGCCAACGGCGCCACAATAACGAACGTCGTGGGCACATTCACATAGAGTGTGATCGCCTGCAGATTAAACGGCGTGTCCGGTGGACGTTGGCCGTCCTCCGACAGATACTCGCTCTTAAGGTCGCCTACGTTGTAGGGATTATGCTCGTGGATTAGGCACCGGGTTCCCGCATACACAGCTCGGAAATCAATCCAGGCGTTCACGCGACCGATCGAGATTCCCCAAAGAACCGAGATCGCGACCGACACAAGCACCCAGATCAGACCATCGCGGTGCCACTTCCCCATGCTCGGCCTCTCGCCTCATTTTAAAGGCCACTTGCATCGCTCCCACCGCATTGAAAAAAATGGGAGAGCCAAGCTCGGCAACGGAGGATATTCGCCGGCCCGTCTCTCCCATTCAATCTGCTGAGTGTTCAATGTGCCCGTCGCAGGTTCCTCGCTGCCTGGGCAGCGATCCCCCAGAATGACCTGCCGCAAGACTAGGCCAGCGAGCCGCTCACGTTGCTGAATACCGCGTTGACCGCCGTGGCCACATGTCTCACCCCGGCAATGCATGCCAGAGCAATCATCGCCACGAGCAACGAATACTCCACGAGGTCCTGACCCGCTTCCGCGTGCAACAGGTCCTGGGCCCTCAAATGCGCTTTTAAAACCAAATGCCCTAAACAGCTCAAGTTAGTGCTCCTTGTTTCTGGCCCCCACTAAATTAAGAGCCGCGTCGTGGCGACGTTGCTTTCTGCGCTGCCCGTTGAGTATTGCCGGAAAGCTAGCATCCGGCCAGATTCCGAAATATTGCGATTGGTAATATCGCCCGTAGCTATGCGAGCGACGTGCTGATGTTGCTGAACGCCGCGTCCAGACCCGAGGCCATGTTCTCGATACCCGAAATGCACACCAGCGCAATCAGGGTCACCAGCAGCCCGTACTCAACCAGGTCCTGGCCTTCTTCGCCGTTCCTGAGCGCCTGCAGCCCTGCATAGAGCTTCAACAAAGCGTCGTTCATCTTCGGATCCTCAACGTCGGTGGATTTCCAGTTCAACCGGCCTTCGGTATCCCTTGTTTTTTGCGGGCTTACGCCTCGCTTATTCACTTGTAGGGAGATTGGATAAATCTATAAGACAAACCAGCGCTTGCTTGTTGCTCGTTCAAGGGCTCTAAACTCGGTGGGAGGAGTACGCTCCGGCTCACTGCCGCCAACGTAACCCTCCCACGAAGATGCTGAGGCCTTCAGCTGAAATCGGCCTCCCGCCAACTAGGCCAGCGAGGTGCTGATGTTGCTGAAAACCGTGTTCACTGCTGTCGCTACGTTGCCAACGCCTGTGATGCAAACGAGAGCAATCAGGGCAACCAGCAGCGCATATTCGACCAGATCCTGACCTTCCTCGCCGTTCCTCAGGCCCTGGAACTTCACGTACAGGTTCAGAATTGAGTTCCTCATTCGTGTTCTCCTTGGCAAACTTCCGGCCCGTGCCGGGGAAGTGGGCCGCCACACTTTCGTGGGTTTACGGTCAAGGCATCAGGTCGTTCTCCCTGCCCGATTCATGATTGCTCTGCTTTCGAGCCGATGTCCTTTGTGCGGGAAGACGCTTTCGGCGTCTTCCCGCAAAGGGGCTGAGGTTCTGGAATAGTCGAGTTCGACTTGACTACGCCAACGACGTGCTGATGTTGCTGAACACGGTGTTAACAGCCGTCGCGACCTTGCTGACGCCGCCGATGCAAACCAGTGCGATCAGGGCAACCAGAAGCGCGTACTCGACCAGATCCTGACCTTCCTCGCGGGCCATCAGGGTCTGCAACTTCACATACAGTGAAAGAAATAGGTTGTTCATTTGTTTTCCTCTCCGAGAGATCGATTTTCCCAGCCTCAGCCGGGCACACTCTTGAGAGCATCTGGCGTGCCATTCTCTGACAAGTTGTCTGCGTTTTAAATTCAATGCCTTACGAGAGATTCCGAAACAGGTGACCATGGATACTGTCTACCTGCGTTTACAACCACCCTTCCACCGGACTTCTGTGTTTACATTTCAGGTCCACCTTGCCGGGCCATCTCCCTCGAAATCCCCACCAAACGCGGCAAATCCGCCTTCTTTTCGCCCTTCCGTCAAGCTGATTGCCCCACCACTCCGCCATCTCAAAAACCTCTAATAAAACCGCCCTCATCCACAACCCCTATGGCTGCTCTAGAATAGCCACCATGGCCAGCAAGCCGGACCTCCTTCCTGCCGAGGATCCTCGCGACTTTGCCCAGGTTGCGATCGCTTCCGCTGCCGGCTTGGCGCTGGCCGTTACCATCCTCTACATCTGCGCCGGCCCTCTTGCAGGCAAGTTGTCTGCCAGTCGCGACTTCCTTTCTTACTGGGCCACCGGCCGCCAGCTCGTTCAACACCGCAATCCCTACGACCGCGATGCCATCTGGTCCATTGAGCACGCCGCCGGCCTCGATCCGCGCACCGTCCTCATCATGCGCAACCCGCCATGGGCCCTCCCCATCGCTTACCCACTCGGCCTGCTTGGCCTGCGCGTCTCAGGAATCCTCTGGACCCTCCTGCTCCTCGCCTGTCTCCTCATCTCCATCCGCATCCTTCACCGGCTCCATGGCTCACCCCCAAATCGAATCCACTGGCTCGGATTCGCCTTCACCCCCGCCATCATCTGCATCACCATGGGCCAAACCTCGCTCCTCGCCCTCCTCGGCCTGGTGCTTTTTCTTCGCTTCCATCGCTGCCACCCGTTCCTGGCCGGCGCCGCGCTCTGGCTTTGCGCTCTCAAGCCCCACCTGCTGTTGCCTTTTGCCGTCGTTCTCGCCGCATGGATCGTTCTCACCCGCGCCTGGAAGCTCCTCGCCGGATTCGCCTCCGCGCTCGCCTTCACCTCCGTCATCGCCACCCTCATTGACCCCTCGTCCTGGGCCGATTACGCGCGCCTCATGCGCTCGCCCTCCGTCGAAAACCAGTTCATTCCCTGCCTGGCCGGAGCACTGCGGCGCTGGCTCCATCCTCACGCGGTCTGGCTGCAATACCTTCCTGTCGCCGTCGCATGTCTCTGGGCTCTCGCTTACTTTTGGCGTCGCCGCGCTCATTGGGATTGGCTCTCCGACTCCAGCCCCCTCATCCTTGTCTCGCTCCTTGCCGCGCCTTACCTCTGGTTCTACGACCAATGCCTCGCCATTCCCGCGCTACTCAGCGGCGCGTACGCCACCCGCTCGCGCAAAGTGCTCACGGCCCTCCCCCTGCTTATCCTCGCCACCGACGTCGAACTCGTCATCGTCAAGGTCATCACCTCCACCCTCTTTCTCTGGACCATCCCAGCCTGGCTTCTCTGGTACCTCATCGCCCGCTCCACCGCTCAGGAAAAACTCCCGGCCCGATCCGCCTGACTGTTCACTGCTCACCGTTCACCTTCCACCGCCCACCGTTCACCGTCTCTCTTGTAGCGCCGGTCTCCAGACCGGCTGTCGTGCGGGCGTCCTCGCCCGCACACCGCCCACCGTCCACCGTTCACCGTCTTGGTTCGCACTCACCACCAACCGCGCCGCTACTCCCGCAATCCCCACGCACGCCGCACCTATAATTGCTCTGACCTTCTTAAGAATCGACCTGCGCGAGAATTGTCTCGCTCCGGAAAGGCGCATCATCCTTGGCCAGCCAGCGCGATTTCACAGCTCTCTTCATTGCCATTGCATGCGCGCTCGGCGTCGTCTTTACCACCCTCTTTCTCGCGACCCTCCCCTTCAACCCCGCCACCATCGCCCGCCGCGACTTCATCGTCTACTGGGCCACCGGCCACCAACTCGTCCAGCACGGCAATCCCTACGACCCCGCTGCCATCAATCGCATCGAGCGCGACGCTGGCTTCCGCGGGCCCGGCGCTTTTTATATGCGCAACACTCCCTGGGCACTCCCGCTCGCCTGGCCGCTCGGCTACTTTTCGCCCACAGCCTCCGCGCTTCCCTGGTCGCTCGTGATGATCGCCCTCCTCGTCGCCTCCGTCCGCATTCTCCTGCGCCTCTTCGGTCCCGCTGCCGGCACTCATCTCGCCTGGCTCGGCTACTGTTTTCCTCCCGCGCTCTTCTGCATCATCCTCGGCCAGACCTCCATCCTCGTTCTCCTTGGACTCGTCCTCTTTCTCCGCCATCACAAATCGCGCCCCTTCGCCGCAGGTGCCGCACTCTGGCTTTGCACTCTCAAGCCGCATTTGCTTCTGCCCTTCGCGTTTGTTCTTCTGCTTTGGATCATCGTCTCCCGCGCCTGGCGCATCCTCCTCGGCAGCGTGACTGCGTTCGCGCTTGGCGCGCTGCTCACCTCGCTCATCGACCCATCCGCCTGGAGCCAGTACGCGTACTACATGCGCACCTCTGTCATCACGCGCGAATTCACTCCGTGTCTCGGCGACCTTTTGCGCGACCGCATCAACCCCTCCGCCGAGTGGATAGCCTTCATCCCAGCCGTCCTCGGCTGCATCTGGGCTCTCGCTTACTTCTGGCCGCGCCGTCACATATGGGACTGGCTCGAGCACGGAAGCCCCCTCATCCTCGTCTCGCTTCTCGTCGCCCCGTTCGGCTGGATCTTCGATCAGTCCGTCGCCCTTCCTGCAATTCTTTACGCCGTCTCACGCAAACCTTCGGCCGCACTGCTCTCGCTCCTCGCGCTCATCTATGTCCTGATCGAGATCCAGATCATCTCGCCCTTCGGCCTGCACTCGCCCGTCTACATGTGGGTCGCGCCCGCATGGCTCATCTGGTATCTCTTTGCGCGCGCCTCCTCAAATCACGCGGGTGACCCCGGTCCCTCGTCCGCCGTGGCGGAGGGACCGGAAATCGCGCCCTCCGCCGTCCCGCCCTCCGCAGCCTTATGACCCCTCCACCCCGGAGATCCGCATGCGCCTCGTGAACATCCTCTTGAGTCCGCCGATCCTGGGAGTCGTCGCGCTCTTCCTCTCGGTCGTCTGGATGCTCCGCGACACGAAAGACAAAACCCGCCCCCTGCTTGTCTTTGCTCTGGTCCTGAATCTCTTCTACGGTTTTCTTCTCACCACAGTCATGGGATCTGAAGGCGGTCTCTTTCCCTGGAAGTTCGATCCCATTCTCCTCTGTGTCGATCGGTCGCTGGGCCTGCAGGCCGCCGTCATCGCGCGCCCCCTGCAGGGTGTTATGCGCGTCCCTCTCTGGATCGTCTACCAGTTGATGGTCCCCATGATGATCGTCTGGTTCCTCGTCACCAGCTACGCAAAATTGCGTGCATCCGTCATCCTCGCCTACGTCGCCGAATTGGTCACCGGCCCGCTTCTTTATGCGCTCTTTCCCGCCTGCGGTCCCATCTACGCCTTCGGCAAGCAGTGGCTCCATCCGCCCGCCGTTCTGTTCGTCTCCCATCCAGACCCGATCCGTCTCGCCGGAATGCCCAACGCCTTTCCATCTCTCCACGTAGGCACCGCTTTTCTGTTGCTCCTCTTCGCCCCCGGCAAACTCTGGAAAGTAGTCGCCTTCGCCTTTTTCGCTCTCACCTGCCTCGCTACGCTCTCTACCGGCGAGCACTATGTCATCGATCTAATCCCCGGCCTCGCATTCGGCGCCTTCGCCGCCGCTGTAGGTTCGAGAGACATCAAGCAGGCCACTCTCTTCCTCTCCACCGCTCTCGCCTGGTCTCTGGTCATGCGCTTCGCTTCGGGCGTCCTGATCGACCACCCATTCGTCACGCGTTCCTTCGCGGCCATCACCATCGCCCTCGCCATCTTCGCCCTCTTTGAGCAATGGAGAGCTCAGTCCTCGCCAACGCACGGCTCCTCGCCGGCAGTCGACCCGACCCTCGCCCCAAACCTGTCGTCTTAAGCTCGGTTGATCCTTCTTGCGGTGCGCCTCATTTGACGTCACTTGAATCCACATTCACAACACGCCTGCGGCTGCATTGCCTCTTCGTTTCACCGCGCATCCAAGCCTGTTGGAGGGATACTTCGATGGGAAAACTTAGCCAAACCGATCAGCATGATCCATTCGTCCACACGGGCCAGCCCAATCCCGAACAACCAAACGTGGAAGAGAAGAACCAGCCGGGCCAGCACATCCCGGTCAAGAAGGCTGTTCATGACAAGGAAGAGACGGAGCAACGAAAGACTGGCACGCGGTGACGGAACCGGTACCAGATTCAATGAGCGAGACTCTCAACTTGGCGGCGGCGCAACACGCGCCGTCCCTCTGTTCATCTGGCGAAACGGTGGGGCCAACATCGAGGTGGAACCCGAGATCAATCAATCCAACAGCGCAACTGTTATTCCTTGTAGAATGCAACAGTCGCCGCCGGAGCCTCCCGTCATCGAAAACAACGTCTCCACCGTCGGACACCAAACGGGAATAGAGTCGATCCCCGGCAAGTCCCCCCTACCGCCGTCGAGTTCCCTCTCCGGGCAAGATTCCATTTCAAATTCCATCCTTTCTCATTCAGCGCACCCGCCAATCGGGGCCGCCGAAGATCAGGTGACCGGCGCTGGGATTCGGTCTTACGAGCTCACCGAACCGAAGCTCGCTGATCTCGCTTCTGCCCGGTTGGCCGCCATTGTCGAGGGCTCTGATGATGCCATCATCGCGAAAGATCTGCATGGAATCATTCAGTCCTGGAATCTTGGCGCGGAGCGGATCTTCGGCTACACTGCGGAGCAAGTCATTGGCAAGTCCATCACCCTGCTCATTCCTCCCGATCGTTTGGGTGAAGAAGCAATGATTCTCGACAGCATTCGCCGCGGCGATCACGTCGACCATTACGAATCGGTTCGTCGCCACAAAGACGGACGTTTATTGAATGTTTCGCTCACCATCTCGCCCATTGCCAACTCCCAGGGGCAGATTGTCGGCGCGTCTAAAATTGCACGGGATATTACGGGACGCAAGCTCGCCGACGCCGCTCTCGTAAAGTCGGAAAAGCTCGTGGCGGCGGGCCGTTTGGCCGCAACCATGGCCCACGAAATCAATAACCCGCTCCAGGCGATTACCAATCTTATGTCCATTCTGGCCGATTCTCCGAAATTGGGGCCCGACGAACGGGCGCTCGCAAAAATGGCGGAAGATGAACTGGGCAGGATTACGCATCTCACGCGCCAGTCGCTTAGCTTCTACCGGGAGAGCAACTCCTCGGGGCCGGTGAACCTCGAGGACACCGTCGAGGGAGTCCTCAACATATTTGCCAATCAGATGAAAACGTCCCAAATCGCATGCAAGACGCGATACCCATCCGATGTGCCGGAGATCGACAGCTTTGCCGGCGAAATCCGCCAGGTGATTACCGCGATCCTTCTGAATGCAATTGATGCCGTTCCCCGCAAGGGAACCATCGCGGTCCGCATCCGCAACTCATCCCGCGGTTCCCAACCGTCCACCGCTGGTTTCCGGGTTTCGATCGCGGACAATGGGGTCGGAATCCCACCCGCCATCATGAGCCGGATCTTTGAGCCGTTCTTTACAACCAAGGGAGAGCAGGGTACCGGTCTTGGCCTCTGGGTTGCCAACGGGATCGTAAGCCGGCTGGGAGGCTCGATCCGGGTCCGGAGCACCATTCGTCTCGGTAGAACCGGCACCTGCTTTTCCATCTTCTTTCCTCTTCAAATGCCCGGCCCGGCGCGACGTCCTGAGCCAGAACTCGCAGCCGCCTGAGAGTGAACGCACCCGGGCTTTGCTGAATAAATCCCCAAATTCGTTGAATTCTTGGTCAAGATCAGGAGTTTTTGGGCAACTCCACGATCGAGCGATCGAGGCTCGGGGCCTCGAGCCTCAGAGAAACCCAGTACACAAGAATCCTGCTATGGAGGGTGCAAGAGAAAAGCAGCGTCGCCGGCGGCGTGCTGGAGTGTTTAATGAAGTGTTATTGACGAGTGGCCGGTCACTTGGCCGCAATCGGCAGGGGACCGAAGGATCATCGTCGCAAACCATCACCGATTGTGTTCCACAGTCTGAACCGTTGAAACCACCTTGGCTGTAGGCACGAGCCACTCGAAGAGAAGCGTTGCGGCGATTGCGCCACCAATTTGCATCCCGATGAAACCTCCGACGTCTGTCGGGCGAATACCGGAAAATGAGTTGGTCATAGACCGGGCGAGAGTCACAGCAGGATTGGCGAACGATGTGGAAGCGGTGAACCAATAGGCTGCGGTGATGTAGGAACCAACGGCATAGGGAACGGCGGATGGGCGATGCCGAGCGCAGCCCCAGATCACCGCCAGCAATCCAAAAGTGGCAACAAACTCGCTAAATAGTTGGGATGGCCCGCTGCGGATGTGTGTCGAAACCTCCAGCGATGGTAGACCAAACATTAAATGAGCCGCGATTACGCCGCCCACGGCCCCCGCAACTTGCGCCAGAATATAGATCGGAACTTCACGCCAGGCGAAACCGCCTCGCACCGCATCGGCCAGGGTCACAACAGGGTTCAAGTGCGCCCCTGATATAGCTCCGAAAGCAAGGATGAGCGCAATCAGTACCGCGCCGGTCGCAATGGTGTTCGCGAGGAGAGCGAGGGCCACATTTCCGGCAGCCAGCCTCTCGCCCATGATCCCTGAGCCGACAACGGCGGCAAGGAGAAAAAGGGTTCCGGTAAACTCGGCAACAATGCGCCGCTGAAGTGATGGCTTCATTGGTGGCCGATGTTGTCGATTTCTTTTTGGATCGCGAAGCTCCCAAGCGTGGACAGCGGCAACGATAGAAAAAGCCCAATGCGTCGGTCCAGTATCGAGAACGCATCGCGATATGCGCGTTCGATCTCTTCGGGCGTGCCTTCCAACGCCGCTGGATCAGGAACTCCCCAATGAGCGGTCATCGGCTGTCCAGGCCAAAATGGGCAAACTTCCTTGGCAGCGTTATCACAAACAGTGAAGACGAAGTTCATCTTTGGCGCAGTCGGACCCGCGAACTCATCCCAGGATTTGCTCCGTAGCCCGGTCGTGGCGATACCAGCGAGTTCGAGTTGTCTCAGCGCCTCGGGCCGCACCTTTCCAGACGGATGGCTCCCCGCACTGTATGCAGTGAAGGAACCCTTTGACCTATGGTTCAGCAGCGCCTCAGCCAAAATGGAGCGGGCCGAGTTGCCGGTGCATAGAAACAGCACATTGTAGTGATCTTGCATCGGCTTACTCCGCCTCTCCGCTTGCGGCAGGAGTGCAGCAACCCGGTTCGCAGCAGACGGTTTTGGGTTTGTTAGCCCGGACAAAGGCGCCGAAGAACTTGTCATTCACCTGGGGAGCGATCGCATCCACGTCAACACCGGCCTCGGTGAGGAACTGGCGCGCATCCTCGACGTTGTAGACACGCGTCGGCTCGATTGTCGCGTCCTCGAATCCGGCACCTTTCAGCTTCCTTAGATACTCGCTTTCTTCGAGCGCGCCAGCGATACAGCCTACCCAGAGGAGCATGCTTTTGCGCACGACTTCGGGCACGCTTCCGCGCACGACCACATCGGACACAGCGAATCGTCCGCCGGGCCTCAGCACTCGGAAGGCTTCACGGAGAACACGATCTTTGTCCGCCGAAAGGTTGATGACGCAATTTGAAATAACCACGTCCACAGAGTTGGCCGGGAGTGGGATGTTCTCCATCTCACCTTTCAGAAACTCGACGTTGACCGCACCGGCCTGCCGCTGATTCTCGCGGGCGAGAGCAAGCATGTCATCCGTCATGTCGAGGCCGTAGGCTTTGCCGGTCGGCCCCACACGCTTCGCAGCGAGCAACACGTCGATACCGCCTCCGGAACCGAGGTCTAGGACTGTGTTGCCTTCTTTGAGTTCTATGAGAGCGGTTGGATTGCCGCATCCAAGGGACGCTAAAACAGCTTTCTCAGGAATGGTTTCGGTCTGATCGGCGCTGTAGAGATTCGTTGTGATCGGATCGCAGCAACGAAGGCCGGGGTCACAACGAGCCTGCACGTTGCCGGATTGTGCCACGGAGCGGGCGGCGCTCCCGTACTTTTCCTTCACCTGTTCCTTAACGCTGGTCGTCGATTCCATCAAAAGACTCCTTTACATATGCTGAGGCGAATGTATTCTCCTCTGGACATATCTGTCAAGGCGTATATCATGGAATTGTGGATCGTCCCTCAAAAGCCTCCGATCTGGCCTTTCTGTTTGCGGCGCTATCCGATCGCACGCGGCTGCGTTTACTGAACCTGATGGATGGGCGCGAAGTCTGCGTCTGCTATTTTGTTGAATTCCTGAGGCAGAGCCAACCCAAGATTTCACGCCATCTTGCGTATCTGCGACGGGCGGGCGTAGTGGCCGCGCGCCGCGAGGGCAAATGGATGCACTACAGGATCGTTGTACCCTCACATGCCGGTGCAGCGCGGATCCTTCGCGAGACGATTGCGGTAATCAGGCAGGAGAACGCGATGCAGGCGGACTTGGCGCGCCTCGACAAGGCCTGCTGCGCGCCGCCGAAAGTCTCCGCGCTTGAGAGTGCGCCACTGCCGATTCGGGTCGAACCTGTCCGCTGCTCTGCAAGCTGAACCGAGGACAACAGCCGACTCACTCGTTGAGCTGTCGTTAGGTCAATTTGAGAGTTCCGGTCGGACGGTCGGCTATCCGTCAGTGACTCCTCGTCAAACATCGCCGTTCCGCCCTCTCGCCGGTGCCTCAAATTAGCCCAAGACGGTTTTGCAATGGCGCTACCTCCAAGGGGATCCCTTTCTGAAGCAAAGCGGCGCTCCCGTGGGGGCTCGCGCGATTTATTAGCTTCACGATGTCAAGAGCCCGATAACCCCCAAATCGCCCCAAGCCACTGAAAAGAAGCGCAATAAATACTTAACCAAGTTTGCCGATAATTTGACCCCTTCGGCGCATACTCAGATCAGAACGAAACTCCCGGGCCAAACAGCCCGGCTCATTGTTTACTCTCATATCGATTGATTCACTGCTTCACTTGTTAACTTTGTCGCCGGCTTGGACGGCCTCCGGATCTTCAAAACTCATGAAATAAAAAAAATCTCCGCTTTTCACCAAATATTCGCCAAATAACTCCTTTAGAATCAGTAAGCCGACCCTCGAGACCGTCGAAAAAACAGGTGCAATTACGGGTCAGGCGTACAAACAACTCGTTTAGAATCAGCGTCTTAATAATGCCGTTTTGGCCGGCGTGCGTTCGCTGCTATCTGCCTGATTCTATTCATCTTGTTTTATTTCTGGCCCGCGCCCGGCGCTTACCCAATCTCCAGCGTGTCTCCGCGCTCGCTCTGCGACCGCTCGATCGTTCCCGCAGGCAGCTCCAGAATGCTGTGTGCCGAGAGGCACGCCGACAAGCGCCATGGCCCCACGGCGCTCCGTGCCTTCTTGATCCTCTTGTCCCGGTCCAGGTAGACAAGGTCGATGGGGAATCGCATGAAGAACGTATGCACCGATTCGCACGGCGCAATCCACAATCCTTCACCGGCCGCAAGGCCGTCCCGGCCCAGCAACCCTTTCCTTCGTTTTGCTCCCGTGTGTGCGGCCTCAAGCCGCGTCGCCAGCACCGTTCCGCGCGTCAGGTTTCTTACCAGCAGTGGCCCTTGCGGCCCTGCCTGCGCGGGCGGCGAAACAAACTCCACCACGCCCTTGGCGAACCTCTCAAACGGATTCATCCGCTTGCCTCTGGGTTTCGGATGGTTCGACAGAGAGCGGTTGACGCTCTTCTGTTTCGAACCATCCTAAGGAGTGCGCGTTGCGCGCTATTACTGCTGCGGCGTTGCTGCCCCGCCGGTGTAGCCTCCGCCCGAGCCGCCAGAGTTAATCGTCCCTCCCGCCGCGCCGAATCCGCCCGTCGCACCCTCGATCACCAGCGGCTTCTCCGGCTTCATGCTTTGGATCAGCGTCTCCACCGGCATCGATGCTGGAGCAGGCGGCATCGTGTTCGCCGGCGTCTTTGCGTCCGGCTGGTGCATCGGGATATTCGAGTTCGCAGGTATGAACGGCTCCGGATAATGCAGCGACGGCACAGGATCGCCAGCCGCTATTGGCGACACGATCTCCGGCGTCACAATCACAATCAGCTCGGTGTCGTTCTTGGTCTTCTGCTCCGACTGGAACAGCTTCCCGATGATTGGAATGTCCCCTATGAAAGGAATCTTCTCGAAGGTATCGTTCGTGCTCTTATCCAGCAGGCCGCCAATCATAAAGCTTTCGCCGTCGGCCAGCTCCACTTCCGTATTCACTTTGCGCGAAGTGATTCCCGGCACTTCGAATCCCGAGATGTTCACTTCATTCGTGTAGTCCAGCGCGCTCACTTCCGGCGCCACTTGCAGCCGGATCGTTCCCCGCGGCGTAATCGTGGGAATGAAGTTCAATCGGATGCCATACTCTTTGAACTCGATGGTCACCGTCGTTAATCCGCCGGACGAGCCCTGAGCCACCGGATACGGATACTCTCCGCCTGCCAGAAAGCTTGCTTCCTTGCCATCGGTCGCCATCAGGTTCGGCTCCGCCAGCACCTGGACAATGCCTTTGCTCTCGAGCGCTGAGATGTCGGCGCC
Source organism: uncultured Occallatibacter sp. (assembly GCA_964533905.1). Classification (GTDB taxonomy): domain Bacteria; phylum Acidobacteriota; class Terriglobia; order Terriglobales; family Acidobacteriaceae; genus Telmatobacter. The sequence goes on from CAZHOO010000012.1 coordinate 20,836, forward strand.
CACGCCCAGGCCGGGGAAATACGCCAGCAGGTTGAACTCGTTCGAGAAAAGCGCGCCTCCGTCAACACCCCCCACTGCCGTGCTTCCCGATGCGTTGCCCGAAATCGCCGGCGGCGTAAACTGCGTTGTTGTCACTCCACCGATCGCGTTGCCCAGTCCCAGGTTGAAGAGGTTGATGCCCAGCTGCCGCGCCCGATTCCGATCTACGCTGGCAAAACGAACCTTGAGCAGAATCTGCGGATCGGACTTCGGTGTATTGACATCCAGCAGGTTCACCACTTTCCCCGCCGCCGATGCAATCTGCACTGCGCGCGTCGAACTCGTCAAGTCGTTCACCGTGCCGCGCAGGAAAATGGCGTTGTTGCTGTAGCTCACTCGGACCGACTGGCCCGGCAGCTCCGTCCTCAGCTCGCGCCGGATCGCATCCAGACTGTCGCCCGTGATGCTTGCCTGCTGCCTCACCGTCACGTTGAAGAACTGCCGCCCGCCATGAATGTCCCAGATAATCAAGCTGGTTTCGCCGGGCGCTTTCCCGTCCACCATGATCTCCGTCGGGCTGATCGCGCTCGCTTCCGCAATATCTCCCAGCCCGATGGCAACCCGTTGGATGGGCTGTGCGCAATCGACGAGCACGGATTTTCCCACCGTCACCGAGAGCTCGTTCGTCGAGTCTTCATAAGTGGATTCCGCTGCTGCCGGCGGCTGGGCAGCCGGCGCCGCCTGGGCCGGGGCGCTATGTGCCCGCTCGGCTTGTCCGGCGAACAATGCCAAGGCCAGCGCGCTCCAGGATACGATGGTGAACCCTGCCTTCGCTCTCAATGCTGTCCCTCAGGTGAACCAAACTTTTCGTCTGTGGTGTGGTTGCCGTTGATGATGGTCATCGAATACGGTTTCGCCTCGGGCTTGTGAGGAGCTCTTGCTGCCTTCTCGTGCGACGGCGGCGGAGTCTGGGTGCCAAAAAGATTGCTCATGGCCGTCTCCGGAACCTTCGTCGTCTGCGTATCCAGAGGATTGCGCAGCACAAGTTGAATCTTCAGCGAATTCGCCGCCAAACTCAGCAGCTGGGCCTGCTCCGGCGTCACCAGCAGATTCACCACCTGCACTTGTTCAGGCTTGCCTTCGGCGTTCCTTTGAATATCCGTGCCCGCTGAGAGAACCTGAATGTCCTGCAGAATCGTCTCAGTTACGACGCCCTCGTTCCCACCGCCCGGCGGATTACCTGAAACCAGTACGTCGACGCGCATACCCGGAATCACGAATCCCGCAACGCCCACCACTTCATCCACTCGCACTGCGCATGCCCGCATGCCCTTTGGAATCGTTGGAGCCAATCCACCACCTGAACCTATGCCGGCCAACTGGCTGTCTAGAATCGGCTCTCCCTGCGAGATCTGCGTAATCACGCCCCGGCCAATCGCATCTTCCTGCTTCAGAATCGCGCCCTTCGGTGGCGCGCCACCCAGCGTCATGGTCGTCAGGTCGGCCGTCGTCAAAACTGCGCCCAGCGGAATATCTTTTGCCGCTGCAACGACCCGCGTCGTAGCCACAGGCTTCGTCGCATTCATCCTGCCGCTCACAAGGCGATAGACCCCCCAGCAGCAAACGCCTGCAATCACCGCTGCGACTAGGAAAATCGTCATGAGTCTTCGATTCATTGCTGCTCCGATGGAGCCGGCCCTCGCCAACTCCGGCCTTCATTCCCCGCTACTGCCTCTGCCAAGTCCGCCCTTGACTCTTCTTCAATACCGCCGCGTCCGGAATTCAACAGCCCTTGGTCTTTCATCCTCGTGCTGTCACCGGGCCGCTCAGAACGGTGTTCAGATTCGATTCACCATTCCGGAAATGCAGCGCACCGCGCGCCCACCACGCTCATACTGATCGAGTTCGGCTCGAAGTGCGGTTTCAGTGTATTCCCTGAAAGCCTTACAAATCGCATCAGAATCTCTCAGTTCTTTCGATGAGGTACCAAAAGTGCTATGGGGGAAAACGCCTCAATGAGCGATTCTGAAATGGACAATCATGTACTCCCGGAACGGATCCATCCGGCTTGCGCCGCACTTGTTTTTAGGGGCCGTTCGTCGATAAGTTTACCGTGATTCTACTCGGCAATTTGAGGTCGCGTTTGCATCTTCCGTGTTATATCCGCGCCAGATTTCATGTGCCAAAGTGGGAGGGTCCCCAGAACAATCTTCCCTGCGCGCGGTTTGAAAGTCATCACTCGTCCAGAGAATTACAAGGGGGGATTTAAACCTCTGATGGCGCCTGCGTATTCGATCTCACTCTTCAACGAGCGCGCCGACCCCGGCCCGCGGCCCACCACCATTGCGGCCTCCGCCATTCTTCATGTCCTGGCATTAGCAGTGCTCCTTTTCGGAATCGCTTACAAGCCGCCCTATGCGCGAATTTCCACGGATCACTATCGCGTGCGAGAGCTTGATCTGGACATGCCCGACGAACAGGCGCGTTTTTATCCGCCGAAGCTGCCGAAACCTGCTGCGGCTCCGGGCGCACACGCTCCTGCTTCCGAGGGCAAGCCGTCGCTCAGCGTCCCCGCTTTGCGTGACGTTGCGCAAGCACCTGCCGGGCCGCAGACGATTCTCCAGCCCGACGTCCCTAAGCCCATCACGCTCCCGATGCCGATTCCCTTGCCCCAGGTTGCCATCTGGGCGCCCAGCAAAGTGGTCGTCAAGAAAGTTACTCCGCCGCAGCCGCAGAAACCCCCTTCATCGGATGTGCAGCCTTCGGTCGAACGGCCCAACGAGGAACTCACTCTGGCCGAAGTCAACGTCGCCTCCACGCTTCACCCCACGTCCCATCCGATCGTGAATGCGAGTACGACTTCGCCGATCAGGGTGCAGACGCAGCAGCCTGTGCAAGCGCCGCCGACCATGTCCACGAAATCTCTCACGCGGTCCACGCCGGCTTCGATTCTCTCTTTGTCCAACTTGCGCATGAAGGAAGGAATTGCCACTCTGCCGCCGGTGAATGAGGCTGTGGTGGTGCGTGGCCCCGGAGTTCTTGCGGCGCAGGGCAAGGATGCGTCGCCCGGCAATCCCAACTCATCCGCCAAACCCGGTCAAGGAGGATCGAGCCCGGGTCCGGGCGGCAATCCCAGCAATCAAGGTTCCGGCCCCGGTCAAAGCCTGGCGTTCAAGATCTCCGGCCCCGGCGTAGCTCCCAACGGCAATCAGCAGACACCGCAACCTGAAGCAGGAGACGGGCCAGACAGCCTTGAAAGCGTTCAACCTTCGACGACGGCTCTATCCGTGCCGAAGGATGGTCATTTCGGCGCCACGATTGTGGGAAACACCATCCAGGACCAGTATCCCGAAATTTCCGGCGTATGGAATGGCAGAATGGCGTACACCGTTTACCTGCACGTTGGGCTGTCGCATAGTTGGGTGTTGCAATATTCGCTTCCGCGGCCTGACGCTTCCCAGGGTGGTCCGGCAACGACTCTCGAGGCTCCCTGGCCTTACAACATCGTGCGCCCCAATCTCGATCCCGGCTCAATCGATGCCGACGCGCTCATGATCCATGGATATGTGAATCAATCGGGACGCTTCGAAACCCTCTCCATCGTCTTCCCGCAGGCGTTTCCTCAAGCTCAGTTTGTCCTCGCTGCGCTTGAGAAATGGCAATTCCGCCCTGCCACGCAGCAAGGCCAGAACGCCAAGGTCGAAGTGCTTTTGATTATTCCCGAGCAGGTTGAGTAATCATTGATCGAACCCGCGGCCGGATTGCGCAGCCGATTCGGCGCCTGATTTAAGGTCGCGTTCCCAGTTCCTGGAACAGTTCCCCATCCGCCAATGGCGTCACAACCGGCGTCGCTACACCCACAAACTCTGTAAGCGGGGCTACGTTATCGTCGCTCGCCACCCAGACATTGCCCGATCCGTCGACTGCAATGCCGTACGGCGAGAACATCAACACGTTCACGTATCCATTCGCGCCTGAAATTGCTGCTCCGGCTGAACTGATTTCACTAATGCTGTCGCTATCGCCGCCATTGTTCGCGGCCCACACGTTACCCGCGCCGTCGATGGCGATTCCGTACGGATTGTCCAGCCCGCCGCCGCTAAAGGCGCTTTTGCCACTGATGGCAGTCCCAGTTGAACTGAACTCACTCACGCTGCCAGCCCCGCCTCGATTCGTCGCCCACACGTTGCCCGAACCATCGATAGCGACGCCGTACGGGGACTTCAGCCCCCCGCCCGTGTAGAGCGTTACTGTGGGCGGCTGGCCCGGTAAAGTGCTTGGTACAGCTTCGGCAAGGCTTCCTGTTGCGGCAAGATAGTCCGTCGTCCACACGTTGCCATTCACGTCAGCGGCGATGCCTGCGGGGCCGGCCAGAACCTGGTTGCCATATCCGCTGCTGCCCGACAGCGCCAATCCACCTGATGCGTTCGATTCAAATTCGCTCAGGCTGTTGCCGCCATTGTTTGCCACCCACGCATTGCCCACGCTGTCGATGGCGATGCCGTAAGGCTCGTTCAGGCCGCCGCCGGTGTACCCCGGAGGGCCGGAGATTCTCTGCCCCTGGGCGTTGAATTCGCTGATGTCAGCTCCGTTGAAGTTCGCGATCCACGCATTCGCATAGTGGTCAATGGCCACGCTTGTCGGATTGTCCAGCCCGGCCGCACTGAAGGGCGAACCGGACTTCGGCACGCCGTTGGGAGTGAATTCGCTGACGCTGCTGGAACCGTAATTTGGCACCCACACATTGCCCGATGCATCAATCGCCACGCCTGAGGGGGATAGTCCGGTTCCGTCCAGCCCGCCTCCGGTGTACGTGATCGCGATGGTAAAGTCATTCGGTTGGAAGAGCAGCGTCGGTTGAAACGGCAGATCAGTCGGCAGAAGCCCGTAAAGAGTCGCCGTATTCGCACCCGGATTGTGCGCAATGTTGATCGCCGCCGTGGCTGTCTCCGTGGGCTGCGAATTCCCGTTCATCGCGTTGGCGAATAATGTGGTGCATGGCGTTGACGTCGGACCGGCTGAGTTTACGCATGCACCTAGAATGTCGGCCAGCGTGTCAATGGTGGCTTGCGGCACAACTCCATTTCCATTCGGCGTTGTGGGCAGTGCCACGCCCCTGCCCAGCGATTCCAGGTTCGTCACCGTTGCGAAAGCGTTGGGTACATCCGTTTCCGTGGCCAGCGGAGAGCTCGAACTCGACACGTCCGTCGCGTCCTTGGCAAATCCGGCAATGGAGAATGCCGTTGCCACCGTTGAGATCTCGTTGACTACGACATAAGGCGCGGAAGAAAGCGATCCGCAGGTACCCAGACCCGCTATTAAGCCGATGGCCGAATTCGCTCCATCTCCCAACCCCGGATCGCCGCCCACCGCATACAAATACACCTGCGAGCCCGCGCTGGGGCATGTGAAATCGCCAGTGATGCTGAACGTGCCGTTGGGTCCCGTGGGGTAATAGTATTTGCCGTGGCCATCTGAGACAGTGCCACCGCTATTAGCCAGGAGCGACACCGACGCGTTGCCGTATCCGGTCGTGTTCGCCGCGTAGAGGTAGACGTGCGACCCCACAATCGGCTGCTGACCGCCATGCACCATGCCCTGTAGTGGAGCTCCCGGGACAGCGCTGCCCGCGGTCTGCGTGGGCGACGTTCCCGGCACACCAGAGCAGCCGGAAATCATGAGAACACACGTTGCCAGTACAATCGTCCAGGAAATACGCACGGGGGGAACTCCCTTCGTTCGATCGAGTCGCGTCGTTACCCGGTTTTCTCAGACGTTGTTACCGGATTCTCTGCAAGAAGTCAAGCCCACATTCTATGTAGTGCCGGTGGGAATCAGGCGGGGCGAACTCATATTATCCACGATAGCCCGGAAGATCGCCGTCAGCTTGGTCAGGTTTTGGTTTGTCGGAGCCGTCGCCTCGCAGCCTTGGCCGTCGTCGGAATAGAAATTCACCGCCGAAGAAGCCATCGCCGCTAATGCCTGGCACGGTTGATCCCCCGGACTCCAGCTTCCTCCATTCGTTCCAACGGTGGCGCTATAGGTCTTATCGGAAAGGCAGCCTCCCGAAGTCTCGGCGCCGTAACCGATCGTGTACACCGTCGTCCCGGCATTCGCGGCAGACTGTGCCGCCAGCACCGCCTGGCCACACTCTCCAAGCGCCGATGGATACGTGTACGACTCATAGCCCGTCGGGTTGCTGGTGTGGGTTCCCGTTCCGTTCAGCGTGCCTTCCGATGCTACAAGCTCACTTTTGGTATCGCATGCACCGGCCGTTGTATTCGCATTCGAGGCGCACGCCGTCGCGTCGCCGTCGGTCAACAGAATGATGGCATTCTGCGAACCCGGGTTTGCCGCCTGCTGCGTCACCAACGCCGCTTGCGCTGCGTAAATCACCTGCGCGTAGTAGGTCGCCTCGCCGCCCGGAGCCTGGATTCCGGCGCAATTGCTTTGACCTGAATCTCCTGCCGCGATCACGATCGGCGCGGCCTGGTTCAGGCTCGTTGCTGAATCGCTTGTCTTGTAATTGTTCGCAAAACTGGTCACCTCGTAGGTGTCTGCCGTGGGCAGCGTCGTATTCGACGGTGGGTCCGGGAAGGTATACGCCACGATTGTCGGATCGCTGGTCGGGCAACTGGTGTCCTTCGACGCTGTCGTGCCCGTCACGGCCGGAAACACAAACAGGCTCACGCTATCCACGTAATTCGTGCTGGTCGTGCAGTTCTGGCCCAACCCGCAGGGATAAAGATCGTTTAGCAGTGCCTGCACGCCAAGGAGCGCGCAGGTGATTTGCGTCCCGTTGCACTGGTCGCCGCCATCCGCGTCGTTCATTGAGGCGGTCGTATCCACAATTACAGCAATGTTCCACGGCTCATTCTGCCCGCCCGCCATGGCCGCCTTCGCCGTGTACGAGACGTTCATCTGCTTCATGCCGATTAACCCGCCAAACCACAATGGAATCGTCGCGCTCTGCGTCACTGACATTGCGTTGTAGCCCCCAGTGCCGCCCGTGGAAGTCTGACACGGTACGTTCAGCGAGTTAGATACGGTGCTCAGGCACAGAAAGGAAGGCGTCGCGGTCACGTTCGTCAGCATTGGCGTCGCATTCATCCCGTTCGTCTGCGCGCTGTACGTGGTCACATTGGTTTTCGCCAGGGTCGTGTTGGGCATCGCCGCCGCGCCTGCCAGGACAGCCGAATTCGTCGACGCCACAAGTTCCTGGTATGCGTAATACACATGCCCTGTATCAACTGAAGCTGCGGCAAGGGCCATCATTGTTGTTGCTGTGATCATCACGGCAACCGCCGCCTGACCCTTCTGATTCTTAAGGAACCTGCGTAGGAACGGAACTCTAAACCGTTTCATTTGCAAATTCCTCCTTTCATGCAGCCTCGTCGCCGACGTATTCGGCGCTCGGTTGCTCGATGGGTTGAAATTGGAAGTTGTGGAACGTGAATTCGCGCCGCTCACTTGCGGCGTCATCGGCAGTGCAACGGCAAATTTGAACGCTCTCAAATCTCCGCTGGCATTGAACGACAAACTGCGTCGTGGCTTTGAGCCGGCGCAAAACTCCGTCTGCTCTGCCAGTCGTTCCTTCGGTTGTCTCTTGCTTTTGAAGTTGGGGGATTCTCGCCCGGTTCGCAGGTGCCCAACGATGCGAGAAACAGTTCTTTGATCGCGCCGTCAGCGCGAAGAGGTCAGCGGATTTGTCCTTCTGCGATGCCATCGTGCGCACGCGCGGACACTCCTGCGACCTCTTGGGGAAGGGGTTACTGCAGCCATGATCGTGCCTGCGATGGTTACCTGCTATTGCACTTTCGTGCTATCGAACTGTTACGTTGGTCACGATTTACCTGCTCGGAGCGGCATTTGGCGCCCTGCAGAAAAAAGGGGCACGGGAGCTTGCCCGTACCCCTCGATCCTTCCATTTCCTTGTGACTCAGCTTGTCTTATGTTGTGCCCGCTGGGATCAATCGTGGCGAGCTCATATTGTCCACAATCGCGCGGAAGATTGCTGTCAGCTTCGTCAGGTTTTGGTTCGTCGGAGCCGTCGCCTCGCAGCCTTGACCATCGTCGGAGTAGAAGTTGGTTTCCGACGACGCCATTGCCGCGATTGCCTGGCAGGGCTGTTTGCCCGGGCCCCACGGTCCGCCCTCTGTGGTAACGGTTGTGCTATAGGTTTTGTCGGACAAGCATCCTCCCGACGTCTCTGCGCCGTACCCAATCGTATATACGGTGGTCCCTGCATTTGCCGCGGCCTGTGCCGCCAGCACTGCCTGGCCGCACATCCCCAGCGCCGACGGATAAGTGTAAGACTCATACCCGGTTGGGTTGCTGGTGTGTGTTCCCGTTCCGTTCAGAGTGCCTTCCGACGCCACTAGGTTGCTCGCGGTGTTGCACGCGCCCGCCGATGTGTTGGCATTCGAAGCGCACGCAGTCGCGTCACCGTCGGTCAACAGAATAATGGCGTTCTGCGAACCGGGGTTAGCCGCCTGCTGGGTCAGCAGCGCCGACTGTGCTGCGTAAATCACCTGCGCGTAATACGTGCCCTCACCGCCTGGCGCCTTGATCCCGGTGCAGTTTGTTACCCCTGAGTCTCCTGCCGCGATCACGATGGGCGCAGCTTGATTCAGGGTCGTCGCAGCGTCGGTCGTCTTGTAATTGTTTGCGAAGCCAACCACTTGGTATGTATCAGCCGTTGGCAGTGTCGTGTTCGAGGGCGGATTGGGAAACGTGTATGCCACGATCGTCGGATTGGCGGTCGGGCAAGTGGAATCCTTCGACGCTGTTGTGCCCGTCACTGCCGGAAAAACGAACAGGCTCACGCTATCCACGTACGTCGTGCTGGTCGTGCAGGTTTGACCCAGCCCGCAGGGATACAGATCGTTCAGCAGCGCTTGAATTCCCAACAGCGAGCAGGTGATTTGCGTTCCGTTACATTGGTCGCCGCTATCTGCGTCGTTCATCGAAGCGGTGGTGTCCTGGATGATGGCAATGTTCCAAGGCGTGTTTTGACCGCCTGCCATCGCCGCTTCCGCCGTATACGAAACGTTCATCTTACTCATGCCGACCAATCCGCCAAACCAGAGAGGAATCGTCGCGTTCTGCGTCACCGCCAGGCCGTTGTATCCCCCACTGGCGCCCGAGGAGGTCACGCACGGCACGTTCAGCGTGCTCGACACGGCACTGAAGCACTTGAAAGTTGGCGTCGCGGTCACGTTCGTCAGCATCGGAGTTTCGTTCATCCCGTTCGACTGCGCGCTGTACGTGGTCACATTAGTTTGCGCGCTAGTGGTGTCTGGCATGGCTTCCGCGCCGGCCAGGACCGCCGAATTCGTCGACGCCACAAGCTTCTCGTACGCGTAATACACGTGCCCCGTCTCAATCGACGCTGCGGCGAGCGCCAGCATTGTGGATGCAGTGATCACTACGGCAACCAACGCCTGGCCCCGTTCATTCTTCAGGAACCGGCGATTAAATAAACTGCAGAACCGTCTCATGCTCATGGTTCAATTCCCTTCTCTCGCACAGTTACCGCTTTGAGTGTCAGCGCTACCCCGTCCAACGCGCTGGCTTGCGGCACTGGGAGCCAACCCTTCGCAGCCCAACCCCATACACCGCGGATGTGTTCGTCTCCCGTCCCCAATCTCTTCGTGCGGGGGATCGAAACTTCCGCTGGTTAATATCTCAAGGACAAAGCCGCGGCGCTGGGGAAGTCGTGCACTTTGCTTACGAGTAAATTGCGCTTGTGCCCCGGGAATGTGTCACCGTGCGATCTTGTCGACTCCACGGCGGCCTTCCCAGAAACTGGGGATCACATGTAATGATCTTGGTTCGGGGGTAATCAGAGAATTGCACTTTCGTGCTATGCGAAGGTGACCAGGGTACTCAACCGGCTGGAGCCTGTAAGTTAAACAAATAATTGGATAAACCGGGCAGTATCAACTTGTGGGGAGACCGCTGGCCACCGGGTTTGCTTCGTCTTGGCAGCGCCGTTCGCAAAAAAGGGTACAGGCTCCTCGCCCGTACCCTTCAAGAGTTCCTTCTACAACTCTTCTTTTCCCTCGGGAAAATGCTTTAAGTCGTGCCGTTGGGAATCATGCGCGGCGTGCTCAGGCCGTCCACGATCGCCTGAAAAATCTGCGCCAGGCTCGTGAAGTCTGCGTTCGCAGGGGTGAGTGCCGGGCACCCGCCCGAATTGTCGGAATAAAAGTGGTTTTGGTCGGAAGCCATGGCGGCAATCGCGTTACATGGCGTTCTGGCATAGGTACCGCTCGGCCACGCTTCTCCGCCATCCGCGGAACCGGAAGTTGTGGTATACGTCTTATCCGTTGTGCACCCGGTGGTCTCCGATCCGAAACCAATCGTATAGACCTGTGTTCCCGCTGCGGTAGCCAATTGTGCCGCCTGAACAGCCTGCCCGCACTCGCCCAGCGCCGATGGATACGTCGGAGATTGATAGCCCGATGGATTTGTGGCGCTCGTTCCGGTTCCATTCAGGCAGCTCCCTCCGCTGCTGCTGCAATTCGGATTATTCTCTGCAACAATTTGGCCTTTTGAATTGCAACCGCCAGCCGCCGTGTTCGCGCCGGTTGCGCAGGCAGTCGCGTCGCCGTCACTCAAAATAATCATGACGTTTTTTGAGCCGGGGTTCGCAGTCTGCTGCGTGACAAGTGCCGCCTGCGCGGTGTAAATGACTTGTGCGTAGTATGTTCCCTGCCCGCCAGGCGCTGTAAGGCCGGTGCAGCCCGAACCGCTGGCCCCAACTGCCTCCGCCAGAGCTGACGCGACTGCAAGAGCTGACGAATCGGTCGTCTTATAGGTGTCGTTGAAGGGAATAATTTCGTACGCGCCCGCGTCCGGGCCCGTCGTCTCCATGTTCAGATTTTGGGATGACCCTGGAGTCACATTGACGAAGTTGTACGGCACGCTGGTAGCACCGAGGCCGCAGTACTGAGACTTATAGTCATTAGCGCTAAAGGCAGCGCTGGGTGCCGGGAACACAAACAGCGCCACGTCGTCCACGTATGGCGTGCTTGAAGTGCACGTTGTGTTCTGCGCGCACGGATCCATGTTTTCCAGCATGACTTCGAGACCCTGGACCGCACAGGAAATCTGCGACGTGGTGCAATCCTTGTCGCCCGGTATGGTGGTTTGCATGGAAGCCGTGGTATCCATGATGACGGCCAGATTGTAGGGAACATCCGATCCGCCCTTCATCGCGGCGGTCGCCGTGGCTGACAGGTTCATAGATGACATGCCAACCAGTGATCCAAACCACAGATTGACCTTCGCCGTCTGGGTCACCGTGATCGCGTTGTAACCGGCGCTGCCCCCGGGCGGAGTCTGGCACTCCACATAGAATGGCGGCTTCGACATCGTGGACGAACAAAAAAGAGTCTGCGATGAAATCTGGTCATTCGACAGCATGTTGCTGGCGTTTAACTGGCCGGTCGCCGAGCTGTATTGCTTCACCGCCGCAGTCACCTCCGCGGTGTAGGCCCCGCTCGAGCTGGTATTCGTGAGCGCATCGGACATGGCTTGCGCGCCCGCTAGCGTGGCCTCGTTTGTGGACTGCACCAACTGGCGGTAGGCGTAGTAAACATGGCCTACTTCCACCGAGCTCACAGCTAACACCAAAATTGCAGAGGCGCAGATCACGACCATCACGGCGGATTGGCCTTGCTCACTCCTGATCAGCTTTCGTATTTGTTGCGAGAGAACCCTTAACATTCGAGGCCTTCCTCCGTTCACATCTGTATCGCAGACTGGCTCGACGCCAGTACACCCGCCGTGCTCGTGCCGGGATGGAAAAACGGCAGATTAGGAATCCCGAGCCAGGAGTACGTGTAACTCACAGTTAGAGTGACGGGGTAGTTCGGTCCCATTGAAGGTGCAGTGCTGCACGAGAACGACGTCCCGCTTCCCGAGTATGAGTGCGAGGCGTCGCTAGCATCCGTCATCTTGAGAGTGTAGGAGAAATTCGCTGCCTTCCAGGTCGGGAGCGACGCGACCATCGTGGATTCTGCATAAGCGCATGGGTCGTTGCCGGGAAACAGGCCCGCATCGCTTCCGACCGCCATTGCTGTTGCAGAAGTTGCGTTCCCAAGCTGTTGCAGGTTGTACATGCCCAGCGTCAAACTTGCCGACAGGTAAATGAGCCCAAAGAGCATCGGCAGCGTCAAGGCAAATTCGAGCAGGGCCGACCCTTCTTCGCCACGCTGGCCAAACAAATTACCGATCTTTCGCAGGCCACTTTCAATCGTCATCGTTCCACCTCACGGCTAAGCCGGCTTCAATCTTGCAATTCAACCGCGCCCGCCCAGGGAATTCTTTGGCGCACCGGTGCGCTCGTTACCCTTCCAAAGTCAATTGCGCCAGGAAGAGATCGAACTCCTCCCTGGTGGCCGCATCCAGAATCGCGGTCTTTCCGCTGCGCATGTCTCTTTCGTCAGCCAGAATGAACTGCAACCCCACTCCGTCGGGACCCCAGCGCACAGCTCGCGATTGCACAGCAATCGAACGCTCCGCCATCTCCTCGCCCCGATCGGTCTTCTGCAGCGTCATAAGAACCAGAGTGCCCGGATACCACCGCTCCTCGGTGACCACGTACAGCCCAGACGAACTGATGTCTCGAACTCCGTGCGCCACCGGCGCCGCGCCGTTCCAGTAATAGGCAGCCAGGCCCGGCTCCTTTACCCGCGGAGCCTTGCGTGGATCCGGCGACCACCAGCGATCAAACCACGACCTCAACTGGCCCTTGGCTTTGGCATTCGGGGGCGTCAGGTCCATACTGTGGGTCTTCTTTGCTTCGGGCTTGTCGTGTCCATTGCGGTCTTCGAGTTCCAGCAGTCCCGGGCCACCGCTCCACAGTGGCTTTTCGCGCAACAGCGCTGCGCCTGCAATTTGCGGCATCGGCTCCGTTTCGTCAGACTTGTTCGTCAACCTTTCCAATTGCCGCTCCATCTCTTCGGCGACACAAAGCACAAGCTGATCGCCAGACTGGGTCTGCGACGAGTAAATCGAGTGCGCCGGCAACGCCAGCACGCTCTCCGGCCTCGGGCTTGACGAGCTCACCTGAAATGTCGGAAAGGACTCCGCCATCTCGATCACCCGGCAATCGCCGTCGAGATAAATAAGATCCAGAGGTGCCGGCATCGCCGTTGCCGCGATGCCCCGGAATGGCTTCATCCACAGTCCCTCGCCCGATTTCAGCGGCTTCTCCAGCATCAGCTCCGCGACGTGGTTCGAAGGAAGGTCGCCGGCCGTGACTTTCAAACCTAAGAAACATTCCCGAGTCTGGTTGTAGGCACAATACGTTTGCGGTTCCATCTTCGACTGGACCCCTGGCGGCAGTGCCGCGGCTCCCTTACTCCCCGATGTTCCTTTCACCGGTTCGGCTCGTTCCATCAATTCCATCTGCGGCTCCGCCCTTTCTCTTCGCCTGCAGTCAGGCCTGCGAAGGGAACACTTCACCTGTTCCCCTTGCCCAGGCCACCTTCTCAGGCACGCCGCCTGCGCGACGTGCCAACCTGGCAACGGAAGCTTCTAACTGCAGCCGTGGCTTGAACTGGTCATTCTTCACGCCACGGCGTCTTGCCTTCCGGCTGTTACTTCACCCGCGTGCGGCGGCGCTGAATCAAAACCACCAGAATAACGACCGCCAATGCCGCGGAAACAACTCTGATAATCATGGTGCTATCCATGCGTTTTCCCCTTCCTGCCTCAATTATTTGGTCAGTGACTTGAACGAATCAGCCATCATGATCGCGGCTGGTCCCAGTGTAACCAGAAATAGCGCAGGAAAAATAAACAGCACCAGCGGAAACACTAGCTTGACTGAGGTTTTCCCCGCCATCTCCTCGACCAATTGCACACGCTGCACACGCAGCGTGTCCGAATGGACGCGGAGCATCTTGGCAATACTTGTTCCAAACTGTTCCGTCTGCACCAGCATCGAAACCAGGTTGCGCAGACTCTCCACGCCGGTACGCTCCGACATGTTCTTCCATGCCTCTGAGCGAGCCCGTCCGGCGCGTTGTTCCAAAACCACGACTCCCAATTCGTCGCAAATCTCAGGTTGCGATGTCCTCAACTCTTCCGCGCTGCGCGCCGTCGCCTGGTCCAGGCTCAGGCCCGCTTCCATGCAAATAACCAGGAGGTCGAGAACGTCAGGCAAGCCTCGGTTGAGCTTCTTTTGCCGTTTTTCAATGCGCTTTCCGAGCCAGAAGTCCGGCGCCAGAAATCCTCCGCCCAGTGCAATCAAGTAAACGAAAAATGGCGATAGCTCCGCTAATCCGCTCACCGCGGCGATCGCCGCCAGCGTCAGTGGAAGCAGCACTTTGCAACCGTAGAAGACCTTCATCGCGTTCTCGCCCCGGAATCCAGCCCGTTGCATTCGAATCTTGATAACCGAGACTTCCTTCTCGCTCTTCGGCATCAAATTGTCGAACTTCTTCACCACGTTGCCGATTGATGAGCCCGTATTTTGGAAAGTCTCGACCAGCGTCTTCTGCTTGCGCCGCGGATTGATGACCTGGCTGATGCGATCCAGCGCCGCCTCGCGATAGAACATCAGCACACCGATGCTCCCGATCAGCACGAAGACAGCTACGAACGCCAGAATTGCAAAAATCATGACTCTTCCTCACACGTCGATATCGACGATTCTCCAAATCACAAATCCGCCAACTAAGATCAGCCCGGCGGCTGCCCACATCAGATCGATGCCGATGTCGCGCTTCCAAAGAATGCTGATCATTCCGGGATCTACAAAATAAATACCGACGCCCAAAACTACCGGCAAAAGCGTAAGAATCAATCCTGTAAAGCGCCCTTGCGCCGTATGCACCATGATCTGGCGCTTGAGGCGGAAGCGCTCGCGAATTACATACGAGGTCTTATCCAACACCTCGGCCAGGTTTCCGCCGCTCTCTTTTTGAATCAGGATCGCGGTGGTGGCGATCATCAGATCCTGCACCGGAACCCGCGCGATCAAATTCGTCAAAGCCTCTTTCATCTCGAGGCCGTAGTTCTGTTCCTCAAAGCAGATCTTGAACTCGGTGTTCACCGGGGGCGCGCATTCGCGCGCTACCAGCGCCATCGCCGCAAGAAGACTATGTCCCGCGCGCAGGCCGCTTACCATCAGGTCCAGCGCCTCCGGCAAATGCTTTTCGAAAGCGCTGAAGCGCCTGTGGCGTCTAAACAGCACAAAGGCGAATGGAAGCACTCCGAGTATTCCGCCGGTCAGGAAAGCCAATAAGGTGTTGCCGGTTGTCTCCAGAAGCGCGTAGGTCGGAATGACTAAGCCGGCCGCGCAAAACAGCAGTAACCGCCCTGCGCTCCAATCCAGATCGGCTTGGCTCAAGAGCTTGCGGAGATAGGGCGTCAGCTCGAATTTCAGCAGTTTCTGGTTCAGCCACGGAATGCTGCTGAGGAGTTCGTTCTTGCGTACGTTCAGCTTTTGCGGCAGCAAATCTCGCCGGTCGACCTTGATTGCGGAATCCAGCGTGGCCAAAGCCTGCTTAGCGCTGTTGGAGGGACCCATCGCGGCCAGCGGCAGGGCAATTAACGCGAATACGCCAACGAAAACCAAACCAATGATCAATCCCATTTAGCTGCCCTCCTTCCTCTCAGTTAACCTGCGTTTCGCGCTCGAACAGGCTGGGCGGCAGAATGATGCCCGAAACGCGCAGCCTTTCGAGAAACCGTGGACGAATCCTCGTGGGCTTGAATACTCCAATCACGCGGCCGTCCTGGCCGATGCCTTTCCGCTCGAATGTGAAGATCTCCTGCATGCTGATTACGTTCTCTTCCATTCCCGTAATCTCGGAGATATTGGTGATCTTGCGCGTGCCATCGCTCATGCGGGTTGCCTGCACCACAATCGAGATCGCCGAGGCCATCTGCTGCCGAACCGATTTCTCCGGCAGATTCATGTTGGTCATGGCCACCATCGACTCCATTCTCGACAGCGCGTCACGCGGCGTGTTTGCGTGGATCGTGGTCATCGACCCTTCGTGACCCGTATTCATGGCCTGAAGCATGTCGAACGCTTCCTCGCCACGGACCTCGCCGATGATGATGCGGTCGGGCCGCATACGCAGGGCGTTGATCAGCAATTGCCTCTGCCGGATCGCCCCTTGTCCCTCGATGTTTGGTGGGCGCGTCTCCAGGCGCACGATGTTCTCCTGCGCCAATCTCAATTCGGCGGCGTCCTCAATCGTGACCAGCCGCTCGTTGTTCGGAATGTACTGCGACAGGATGTTCATGAACGTCGTCTTGCCGGCGCCGGTACCTCCTGAAACCAGAAGGCTGATGCGCGCCCGAACTGCAGACGACAGTACTTCCATCATCTCCGCCGAAATACTCTTCAACTGCACTAGCTGATTCGCGGCCAGCGGGCCGGTTCCAAAGCGCCGGATCGACATCGATGGCCCGTCGAGCGCCAGCGGCGGAATCACCGCGTTGACGCGCGATCCGTCGGGCAGGCGGGCATCCACCATCGGCGAAGACTCATCCACTCTGCGGCCGACGCGCGAAACGATGCGGTCGATGATCTGCATCAGGTGCCGGTCGTCGCGAAACGTCGTATCCACCCGCTGCAGCAGTCCGCCCTTTTCAACGAACACGTGGTCTTTGTCGTTCACCAGGATGTCGGAGATCTTTGGATCTCGCAAGAGCGGCTCCAGCGGTCCAAGCCCAAACACCTCATCGAGCAGCTCGGCGTGGATCTTCTCTTGCTCGTCGAAGTTCAGCGGGACGCGCTGGTCCGACATGATCTCCTTCACCAGGCCCGAGACCGCCTGGCGCGCCTGGCTCGAGTTCACACGCGACAACTTCTCCAGATCCAGTTTCGAGATCAGAGTGCGATGAATCTCCGCTTTGTACGATTCCAAGTTCAGTATTTCCACGTTGTACCTTCGCTCCAGTGGGAGATTAAGCTCTTGAAAACATCATCCAAACAGGTTGATGAAACCCTTCTTCTTTTTGCCTGTGGTTTCGCTCTTCCCCGTTACCGCATCGACCATCTTCCGAATTTGTCGCGAAATGCCCGAATCTAATAGCACCAGCGGCTTGGCGCTGATTTGCATGTTCCGCACCGACTCGTAGTCGTTGGGGATCTTCCAACGAGCCGCTCTGGTCAGGGCTTTGGTAATGTGCTCCTCTGAGACACCCAAAACGCGCGATTCAAATCGGTTGATAACCACCTCGAGCTGCGGCTGGGGCGCAGAAAAAAATTGCGTAATGAGCCGATTCGAATTACGAAGCTCGGGAATGCTCGCCTGCGTTACGAGATAGACCGTTGTGGCTTCCCTGTAGGCGGTCGTTCCCATCAGCTCCAGCCTCGATCCCAGGTCCACAACCACGTTTTCGAACTCCCGGCGCGCCACCTGCAAAAGCCGGTTAATGCCTTCACTGTCAGCCTGGAATTGAATGAACCGGCCCGGAGCTGCCAACACCCATAGGCCCGAACTGTGCTTCACGAGGAGCTGTTCCAGGAACTTCGTATCCAGCCTTTCCACCTGTTGCAATGCATCAATGGCTGAAAACTCGGCGGCAATTCCAAGATTCAATGCGGCATCGCCCAGTGGCAGATCGAGATCGATCAGCAGTGTTTTCTCGCCCGACTCCTTGGCCAGCGCTACGGCAAAATTACAGGCCAGCATCGTCGTTCCAGCGCCACCCTTGGAGCCCATGAATGCGAAGAGCTTGCCCGCCTGCTTTTTTGCCGGCCGCGTCGCCGGTCGCCGCGCCGCGGCGCGCACCAGCGCTTCCGCCACCACGTCTGGCGAAAACGGGAGCGTCAGGAATTCGCGGGCGCCGGCGCGCATCGAGCGCACCAGCAACTCCGGATCTGGGCTCTCGGAATAAACCATCACAGTTGCCATGCCGTTGGCGCAGATTCTCTCGACCAGTTCCAGCGCAAGCTCCGCATCACCGTCCAGATCGATGAGGATCACGTCCTGGTCCTCATCCAGCGTCGAGGGAAGTTCACCCGTTCCCAACGAATAGCTCGAAAACTCGCTTACATACGCACCGGTGCATCCGTTCATCGCCTGCATTGCGTCCAGCCGGCTGTCTTCGCTCGGACTGATCACCGCGATGGAGAGATCCTCGACGCCGATAGGATCGGGAAACTGGCTCGCGGAATATGGGGAAGGATTCGTGACCACGTCTCTTTCTCTCCTTGCTGTGCGATGCGTTCGCAGATTAGGTGGCACAGACTCCCAATCCGCCGGAAGTTCATACTTGCCGTGCTTCGAGCTCGACACTGCCGTGCTCCGTGTTTAACGTGCGAAAAACGAGATCAGCGTTCCGATTGCAATCGCCGGCGCATACGGCATCTTGCGCCGCAGCGGATTGCTCAAAACCGCTTCTCCGCGATTCTGCGCACTGAAAACCAAATCACCGGTGTGTTGAAACAACTCCTTCAGGAATCCCCCCCAGGCGGCGAACGCTAACGCCATCATTCCGCCCACAACGCCGGTCATCACCAGCGCCAGGATCAGTTGATATGGGCCAATCCAGGCTCCAATCGCAGCGCATAGCTTCACGTCGCCTGCGCCCATGCCCCCCATCCAGAAGAGAAATCCATAAATCAGCAGCCCGAGACCCGCTCCGCTCAAGCTCTGTACCGCGCCGTGCCAGCCGTGCAATAAAACCGAAACCGCAATTCCGCATCCAAAAAAAGGAAACACAAGCCAATTCGGAATTCGGCGGCTGCGAAGATCTGTGAAGGTCGCCACACAAAGAACCACCAACGTGGGCCACCACGCGAACGAGTGCATTGCGCCTGCTCCTTGCCCCGAAGGCATTCCGAACCACCCTGGCTCAGAGCAATTCCCGCGCCAAACTTCAGAGGCCACGAAATCTTGTTGATTCAAAGAGATGAACCCCATTTGCCCCCCTGGGTGTGCACTGCTGTATACGCCCGGCGACGGACTCGAATCGGCTGGGTTACACTTGCGCCCCTTCACGGTGCGACGACTATCACCTGTGTAACCTATTGCTGAATCAGAAGATTACAGGCTGGGTTACGAACGTAAGCGTGGCTCGAATATATGGAAAATACGATTTTCGTTCCAGAGTCATGTGAGACAAATCTCAACCCGGCTGCTCATTTTTCTCGGCGGGGCGCCAAATCAGCCGCTTTTTTCGAAGCTTCTAAGCTGAATCCTCCCCAAACGCCATTACCAAGGTCCCTTCTTCGTAGCACGAAAGAGGAATGTTCCCTACGCCCCCGTTTGCCGATGATGAACTCACATCGCCCTAGCTTCTAAATATCGGCGAGATGGTAGATCGCCCGCTAATGACGAGAATCGGACTGTATTCGGAAGACCGTTCTTTGCACCCTCTTCTCTCTTCTGCCCTTGGTAAGGACTTTGAGGTCCTGCTCTTGCCGGATGGAGATGGAAGGGACGTCCTCGCGTCCTCAGCCGCCTGCGATGTCATGATCCTGGATTTGTATTCCCCGCAGGACATGCTTCAAAGCCGACTGGAATTCGCCCGACGCATGATCGGCTCCAGCATTCCGGCCATCCTCATGGCCGATGACAGCCTCCGCTCCACCGCCTTCGAGCTTGTTCGTTCCGGAGCATTTGGCTACTGTCGACGCCCGCCATCGATTCGCGATCTTAAAACCATGCTCGTCCGGGCTTGCGAGACCTCATCGCTCAAGCAGCAGTTGCACAACGTGCAGCAGCGGATCGAGGAGCCGGGCAACTGCGACCGAATCATCGGATCCAGCCCCAGCATGCAACGCGTCTATCAATTAGTACGCAGCGTGACCAATCTCAATGCCGCTGTTCTGGTCACAGGCGACAGTGGAACCGGCAAAGAGCTGATCGCTCGCGCCATTCACAATCTAGGCAGCCGCGCGAACAAGCCCTTTGTAGCCGTCTCCTGCGGCGCGATTCCCGAAACCTTGATTGAAGCCGAGTTATTCGGCCATGAAAAAGGCGCCTTCACTGGCACGGTCGGCTCCCGCGAGGGCTACTTCGAGCAGGCCGCGGACGGGACACTCTTTCTCGATGAAATTGGCGACCTAAGCGTCTTCACCCAGGTCAAACTCCTCCGCGTCCTTCAACAGATGGAGTTCAGCCGCCTGGGATCGAATAAACTCATCCCTTTGCGCGCCCGGCTCATCTTCGCCACCCACCAGGACCTCGGCAAGTTGGTGGGTGAAGGCAAATTCCGTCAGGATCTCTTTTATCGCATCAACGTGATGCGCATCGATTCGCCTCAGCTTCAAGAGAGACCTGAAGATATTCCTCTCATTGCCGGTCACTTCCTCCGCCACTACGCAAACGTCTTCCAAAAACCAATGGACTCGATCGAGCCGGCGGCGATGGAGATGCTCCAGAGCTATCCTTGGCCCGGAAATGTCCGCGAACTCGAAAACGTAATGCAGCGCTCCATCATTCTGGCGCCCGGCCGCGTCGTTCGCGCCGAAGACCTGAACCTTAAGCCTCACGAAACCGAAGAGGATGCTGGCGCCTTCGATCAGATCGTCGACATTGCCGATTACCAGCCATCTGGCTCGTTCGAGCGCCAGCTCCGTGACTACAAAATCAGGCTTGCCGTCGCCGCTGTCCGCGAGAATAACGGAAACAAGACGATGGCCGCGCGAAGCCTCTCGATCTCGCGAGCTTATCTGCATCGGCTCCTGCGCCTCGCCGAGGACGAAACTCTGCCCGTGCCGGATCCTCTGTTCGCGGATCAGAAATCGCGCGAGACAGTCACCGCCTGACGCTTCGCTTCACTCCGAAGCCTTAAGCGACCTTCATAGCCTGCGTGTCATCGGCAGACACCCATCTCCATCGGCATTGATTCATGCGAAGTAATCTACTTGCCGCAAGGGAGCTTCTTCCAGATCCGGTTCGCGACTCGCAGTCTCGCTCTCAAGTGCGAGATCGTTGTCTTCGTTCTCTTCCGCGCCGGCGGCTTTTCTCCCATTCCGCTGTCTCGTGTCGTCTCTTGGCCTCGACGAGGCGTCGATATCGAAGATTGCCGGTGCGCGCATCTCATTCTGCGGCGGTCGCAGCGCGGCCACTGCGCGAATTCCCGGAATGGGTGCGATCTCCACTTTTAAATCCCGATTCCTGTCGCCCTCTATCGGCAAAAAAGGGGAAAGTCTTTAATGTTGCGGTGCTTGGGGTGTCCGATTCTCGGACACCCCTGATAAACACTAATGATGCATCGCCAGGTTTGCGGCCGTCAGAGGGCTATCCGGTTTCAAGTTCTCTGGGCTCACATTCGCAGCTTCCGTCCTCCTCGGATTCTGATTCAGCAGCGCCAGCCCTTGCTCCAGGCTCATCCCCGAAGGGACAGGCGTAAAACCGCCACGGACCTCGCTGGTCTCTCGCGCAAATGTCTTAACTAGCAACGCGCGAATGTTCATGTGAACCTCGAGCGACTTCGTCTTCCAGTCGGTCTTACTCACTTGCTCGCGTTCGAGTCGGAACCATCCACCTCTATACAGCCTTCCAAGAATGCCAAATCCAAAGTCGACGTTTTCATCCACGTGGCCTTCCAGCTTCGTCAATCGCTTCGAGCGCGCATCCACCCACAACTTTCCGCTCATGGCATGAAAGATCCGCGCCTCGATGGTGCGCGATTCATCCTCGGGATTGGGTCGAAACCGCAGACGATAGCATCCATCCTCCTCGCCATCGTATTCATACACGAATGCTGTTGGCAAAAGCCTCAGGATTCGCCCGATTCGTTCCTCGTCCTCGTCGAATCTCCGCGACTGTCGAGCCTGATCATCACGCGAGCTCAACAAGCGTTCTAGCCGATCCTGCTCCTGTTGCTCAGCCTCGGGCGACAGCTCGTGCCCATCGATCAGCGCCAGCCGTGAAATTGGCCCATCGGCGGTTTCAATTTGCTCTTCGACAATCGTCCTTGCTTGCGCCTGCTGTTGCACCCAATACCGCCATAACCCGTGCCGCGCGTGATCATCAAGCTCGTTGTACACGACTTCACGCACCAGCTGCCCCGCGGGTATTGGCATCTCAGCCAACGCGCTGCATGCGCCTTGCGTCACCATAAAAGTCGCCAACGTCGTCCAGAGCACGCGCATCGTTCGACCCCCGGCCGAAAAACCCTGACATGGATTCCGGACCTGTAAGCATCATGCTGGCGGAGCGGTAAAGGCCGGGAAAGACGGCGATAAAAAGCCCAACAATTACGGCACAGGAACCTCACTAGCCAACGGTGGCTCCAACAGTTCCTGGCGTCTTGCCGAATCACCGGTGAGTGCCGAGCCGCTTTCAGTTGCTGCACTGCCGTTATCTCCAACCATGCAGTTCACGCGCCTTCAGCGCGCGTTCCGGATGGTACGATTTAGTTGCATCCGCACGGGAGGTCAGTACCCATGAACGAGAATTCTGCGTCCGCAACCCTTACCAGTGAAGAGATTTCCGGCATCACGCGCCAGAATAATTACGGCACGTGGCGCTTCCAGAAAACCTGGAAACCGCTCTACATCGCTGACGCCGAAGGTTGCTGGTTTATTGATGGTGCGGGCAAGCGATACCTCGATTTCAGCTCGCAGCTGATGTGCGTCAATCTGGGCCACAAGAATCCTCGCGTAGTCGAGGCCATCGCCGAACAGGCCCGCGAACTTTGCTATGTCGCGCCGGGATACGCCACCGCGGCACGCGCCCGCCTAAGTTCGAAGCTCCTCGAAGTTCTTCCTGAAGGAATAGAAAAGTTCTTCTTCACCACCAGTGGCACTGAAGCCAATGAAGCTGCTTTCAAGATCGCTCGGATGTATACCGGCAAGAACAAGATCATCTCGCGCTATCGCTCTTATCACGGCTCAACCGCTGGATCGATCGCCGCAACCGGAGATCCACGCCGCTGGGCTATGGAACCGGCCGGAAAGATCGCTGACGTTGTCTTCGCGCCGGAGGTCAATTGTTACGACTGCCCCATCAAACACACCTATCCGGCCTGCAACATCGCCTGCGCCGACTACATCGAGCACATGATCCGCAACGAAAGCGACGTCGCCGCCATCATCTTTGAGCCCGTCGTCGGCACCAACGGAGTCCTCGTTCCGCCGCCTGAGTACTTCCCTCGCTTGAGCGAAATCTGCGACCGCCATGGAGTGCTCATGATCGCCGACGAAGTGATGGCTGGCTGGGGCCGCACCGGCAAGTGGTTTTCCGTCGACAATTGGAACCTCAAGCCCGACATCCTCGTCACCGCCAAGGGCATCACGTCGGCCTACGTTCCTCTCGGCCTTTGCGCCACTACCGCCAAAATCGCCGACTACTTCGAGGACCATTACTTTTCGCATGGCCACACCTACGAGGCGCACCCCCTCACGCTCGGCCCCGCCGTTGCCACCATCGAAGAGATGCAGCGCCTCAAGCTCGTCGATCGCGCGAAAGAGCTGGAGCCCTACGTCCGGCAAAAACTCTCCGCGCTCAAGGATAAACATCCATCCGTTGGCGACGTGCGAGGCCTCGGTCTCTTCTTTGCCGTCGAAATTGTGAAGAATCGCAAGACCAAGCAGCTCTTCAACACCATGCGCGATAAGGTGGAAGGCAAGCCGCTCGTCGTCGATCAAATCGCCGCCAGGATGATGGCGCAGGGCGTATCGATCCAGGCTTGGGTGAGCCACTTCGTCATCGCCCCACCGCTTATCGTCACCAAGGAAGAGCTCGACCTCGGCATCGCGGCCCTCGACGAACACCTCGCCATCGCCGACGCGCTGGTAGAGTAGTTGTTGGCAATGTGGGCGAGAAGCTCACTCATAGATGATTTGTCATCCTGAGCGAAGCAGGCCGCGGGTAGCGCGGCCTGCGCAGTCGAAAGCCTGCCCTGAGCGGAGATCGTTCGCCGCGGCGAACGATCGAAGTCGAACGGGGATCTGCGGTTGCTTTTGTTCTTCCTGTTCCCTATTCCCTGTTCCCTGTGCCCTACCTTCACGCCACTTCTTCCGCGCTCTCCGACACTGCGGCCGGCGCTGCCAGCTTCATCATCGCTAAATAGGACGCGCCTGCCGTAAAGAACCCCACAAACCACGCGTAGTCGTAAAGGAAGTGCAGCTGCTTGACGAAGACGCCGATGAGCGCGATTCCCACTCCGAGCGCCAGGGCAATCACCGCCCTCGGATTCACCCCCTTGGTGTAGTGGTACACGCCCTCGCGATGATAAAGCGAGTTCACATCCAGCTCCGTCCCGCGGATGAAGAAGTAATCGCACACCATGATTCCGGCCACCGGCCCCAGCAGTCCCGAATAGCCGATGAGCCATCCGAAGATATACGCATCCGGCGTGGCCAGCAGCTTCCACGGGCACATCGCTAGCCCTAGAAATCCGGTAATCAACCCACCGGTCCTGAAGCTGATCAACCGCGGATACAAATTTGAAAAGTCGTTTGACGGCGAAACTACATTCGCTCCGATGTTCACGTTCAATGTCGCCACCAGCACCGCAATCAGCGCCAGGAACGCGACAAATGGCTGGTGGAACATTCCGATCAATTGCACCGGGTCCCAGATCGGCTTACCAAACAGCACCACTGAAGCTGACGTCACCGCGATTCCAAGAAATGTGTACAGCACCATCGCCACCGGCAACCCGAACGCCTGCCCCCACGACTGCGCGCTTTGAGATTTCGAATACCGCGTGAAATCCGGAATGTTCAGTGCGAGCGTTGCCCAATATCCCACCATCGCTGTCAGCGACGGGAAGAATACAGCTAGAAACTCGCTTCTCGAGTGAAACTGACTCGGCGTCGACAGCATCGCACCAAAGCTCCCCGCCTTCATCCGCACCCAAATCAACAGCGCCAACGCCATCACGAACATGAACGGCGCGCCGAATGCCTGCAGCCGGCGAATCGACTCCACGCCCCGCCACACCACCACCATATTCAGCAGCCAAAAGCCCAGAAAGCATGCCCACAGAATGCCCGCATTACCCGCCGCGCTCGGCCAGATCACGATCAGCATCGCGTCAATCGCGCTTCCGCCGATCCACGCTTGAATCCCGAACCATCCGCACGCCACCACGGCTCGCAACAGCGCCGCCAGGTTCGCGCCGCGCACTCCAAACGATGCCCGCAGAAACACCGGAAACGGGATCCCGTACTTCGCGCCCGCATGAGCATTCAGCAGCATGGGAACCAGCACAATCAGATTCCCCAACAGCACAGTCCCGATCGCCTGCTTCCAATCCATCCCCTTCGCGATCAGCCCAGACGCCAGCCGGTATGTCGTGATCTCCATGCACATCGAAAACCATAGCGCCGTGTAGTTGTAAAAGCCCCACGTGCGCTGCGCCGGAGTCGTCGGTGTCAGGTCGCGATTGGATAGGGATGGATCGACGCTGCTCACGGACCTCCTCCGTGGATCTGGGGATGGATTCAACTAAAGTAAGACAAATGGGTGCCCCGGGTCTCGTGTTTGAGACTCGGGATAGCACGAATCTTGACTTCGCACGACAAGCTAAAAGCTAATGGCTGAAAGCTGCTTTTTTACTTCCACGCCCCGCCCCGCGCCTCGCGCCGCAGGTACTTCCCTCGCCCCGGATTCCCAATAAACTTTCCGCCACTCACAATCAACTCGCCGCGCGAATAAACGTCACGCGCATTTCCCCGCACCCTGAATCCCTCAAACATTGAGTAATCCACGCGCATGGCTTGCGTCTTGGCGCTGATCGTGTAATTCTCCGCAGGATCCCAAAGCACCAGGTCCGCGTCGCTGCCCGCCTGCAACACGCCTTTCTTCGGATACATCCCAAAGATCCGCGCCGGCGCTGTCGAAACCAATTCAACAAACCGGTTGATCGAAAAATTTCCCTGCCCCACGCCGTGATGATGCAGCAATTGCAACCGATTCTCGATTCCCGGTCCGCCGTTCGGAATCTTTGTGAAATCGTCCTTGCCCAGCGCCTTTTGATCTTCGAAACAAAACGGGCAATGATCCGTCGAAACCACCTGCAAATTGTCCTTCTTCAGGCCCTCCCACAGCTTCGGCTGATTCTTCTTTTCGCGCAGCGGCGGTGTGAAGACGTACTTCGCGCCTTCCCAGCCCTTGCCTTCCATGTTGTCTTCGATCGAGAGCAGCAGATATTGGGGGCACGTCTCGGCGAATGCCGGCAGCCCGCGATCACGCGCCTCGCGCACCTGGTTCAGCGCATCCTCACTCGATAGATGCACGATGTAAATCGGCACGCCGGCAATCTCCGCCATCGCAATCGCGCGATGCACAGCTTCTGCTTCGGCCTTAGTCGGCCGCGTCAACGCATGATAAATCGGTGCAGTCTTTCCCTCGGCCAGCGCTTGCTGCACAATCACGTCGATCACCGAGCCATTTTCTGCATGCATGCAAATTAACGCGCCATTCTTCGCCGTTTGCTTCAGCGCCTTGAAGATCGTTGCGTCATCCACCATCAGCACGTTCGGATACGCCATGAACAGCTTGAAACTGGCGACGCCCTCGCGCACCATCTCGTCCATGTCTTCCAGGCCCGCATCCGGCAAATCCGTCACAATCATGTGCAGCCCGTAATCGATGCACGCCTTGCCATCGGCCTTCTTCCACCATGTATCCAGCGCCGTCCGCATCTTGGTGCCCTTCGCCTGGATGGCAAAGTCCACAATGGTCGTCGTCCCGCCAATCGCCGCAGCCCTCGTCCCCGTCTCAAAGTCGTCCGCCGACTTCGACCCTCCAAATGGCATATCGAGATGCGTATGCGCGTCAATCCCGCCCGGCAGCACCAAAAGGCCCGTCGCGTCGACCACTTTGTCCGCCGCGCTCGCTGGAATCCCCGCGCGCACTTCCCTGATCACCGCGCCATCGATCAGCAAATCCGCCTTCACGCTGGCATCGGCATTCACAATCGTTCCGTTTTGAATCAATACTATCGGCAAGATCGTTTTTCCTTCCCGGTTCGCGTTCAACGCCAATTCAAAACCAATATTTTTTCATCTCTAGCAAGAACTCTGGAGTTAGATTCTCCGATTCGGGCAACACCGCGTCAACAAAACAGTAAGGACAGACCGCGCATTCGCCGGGAGTCCATATCTCTATTTCAGCCGGCGCAAAAATAGCTAAGCAAAAGCAACACCCGACCTTACTGCTCGCCAGAACGCGATTTTTGTGGTTCTGACCCGGACCGCAGTCCTTGTGTGCCGATTGAAAGGGCTCCGGGATCATGGCGCTTGCGTCTGCGTCACGCACGCCGCTCCCCTCGTTCGTTCATCCCACGTCTCCGGCTTCAGTCCCGTGTCCACCTGCACCATCGTGATGCATCCATCCACCGGGCAAACAAGCGAGCATAAATTGCAGCCCACGCACTCCGTCTCGTCCACCCGCGGAATTCGTTCGAGCGGTGTCGGGTACGGTCCCTGCGCAAATGCCACCGCGCGTTCTTTCCGCGTCACCGGAGTCTCCGCAATCGACGTACGGCTCTCTGCTTCCTCAGCCGCAGGCGTCCGGTGCAGCTCCACATGCCCATCCACAGGCCCCGTCACGCGATCCAAATGAATGCACTGGTGCGCGCCGTCCCAGCACGCAATGTGGCACAAGTCGCAGCCAATGCACTTCTGTTCCTCGATGTGCGCCACGATCTTGTAGTTAAGGTTCAGGTGCTTCCACTCCGTGACGCGATTGAGCGATAACCCGCGGAAATCCTCGATCGTCTTGAACCCCTTCTCGCGCATCCAGTTGTCTAGCCCCTCGGCCATGTCCTCAACAATCCGATAGCCGTAGTGCATCACCGCCGTGCACACCTGCACCGTCCCACACCCCAGCAACAAAAACTCCGTCGCATCGCGCCACGTCCCAATGCCGCCGATCCCCGAAAGCGGCAGCGCCGCTTCAGGATCAGCCAGAATCTGCTGCACCATGTTCAGCGCGATCGGTTTCACCGCCGGCCCGCAATACCCTCCGTGCGAGCTCTTCCCGTCCACGTTCGGCCGCGGCACGAATGTATCCAGGTCGATTCCCGTAATCGAATTGATCGTATTAATCGCCGACAATCCATCCGCGCCGCCACGTTTCGCTGCCCGCGCTACCGTGCGAATGTCGCTTATATTCGGCGTCAGCTTAACCAGCACTGGCGTGCGCGCTTTCTCCTTTACCCACGCGGTAATCATCTCCGCGTACTCCGGAACCTGCCCCACCGCCGAGCCCATTCCCCGCTCGCTCATGCCGTGCGGGCAGCCGAAATTCAATTCCAGCCCATCCGCTCCCGCGTCCTCGGCCCGCGTCACGATCTCGTGCCACGCTTCGCGCGTCGAGGCCACCATCAGCGACGCGATCACCGCGTTCTTCGGATAGCGCTTCTTCACTTCCGCCATCTCGCGCAGATTCTGTTCAACGGTCCGGTCGCTGATCAATTCAATATTGTTAAAACCAACGACGCGCTGCCCGTTCCAGTCCATCGCCGAATAGCGCGAGCTCACGTTGGTAATGGGCTCGCCGATCGTCTTCCACACCGCGCCACCCCATCCCGCGTCGAAAGCGCGCATGATCATCTCGCCCGTATTCGTTGGCGGCGCACTCGCCAGCCAGAACGGATTCGGCGAGTTGATTTTCCCTGCAAAATTCCGGACCTCGATATCAGGCATGGGCAACCTCCGCGCTCTTGAGCATTGCGAGTGCAGCGCGTTTTCCCCAGGCAACCGCGTCCACCACTTCGCGGCCCCCGTTCACGCAATCACCACCGGCGTAATATCTCGGATTTCCTGTCTGGCCTGTAGCGCGATCTGCCACAATCTTGCCATCGCGCACCTCAATGCCACGCAGCTCCTGCAGAATCTGCGTAAGAGGTGACTGCCCGATCGCCGGCACAACCATGTCGCACGCAATCTCCGCCTCGGACTCCGGAACGCGTTCAAGCTTCCCTTCCTGCTGCCGCACCTGAACTGTGTCGAGCAGCAACCGTCCGTGCGCTTCTTCCCGGATTGCCACTGGCAACCGGTTCCACAAGAACTGCACACCCTCCTGCTTGGCGTGCTCATATTCAAAATCAAAAGCCGACATCTCGCTCTCACTGCGCCGGTAGACCATATATACGGTGGACGCTCCCAGCCTGCGCGCCGCGTTCGCCGCGTCGATCGCCGTGTTCCCCGCTCCGACCACGGCAACCGTCCCGCGCAATTCTTTCAGGTGCCCGGTCTTGTAGGCCGCGATGAGCTCGAGCGCGTTTATCACGCCGTTCGCCTCCTCGCCGGGAATGTTCAGCCGCTGCATCGCGCCCAGGCCCAATCCCAGAAAGATGCAGTCAAACTCCTTTTCCAGCGCCTCAAGCGCCGGCGCCGAGTCCACTTCAACTCCACATCGAAATTGAACTCCCAGTCGCCGAATCATCTCCACTTCGCGCACGCTGTCGGCAGCGCGAAGCTTGTATTCTGCGACGCCATAAGTGTTCAATCCGCCCGGCAAATCACGCCGGTCGATTACCGTCGCTTGCGAGCCTCTGCGGCACAGCTCCGCTGCGCACGCGAGCGACGCCGGCCCGCCGCCAATGCAGGCCACGCGCACCTTGCGCGCACCTTGCGCATACATCGGTACCGTTTCACCCGACGCCCAAAATGCATCCATTGCGTGCCGCTGTAATTGCCCAATTTGAATCGGCTTCCGGTTCTGCCGCGTCAGCACGCAAGCACCTTCGCACAGCACATCTACCGGGCACACCCGGGCGCAGCTCGCTCCCAGAATATTCGCGTCCAAAATCCGCATCGCCGATCCGCGCAGATTCCCCGTCGCGATTCGTTTGATGAACCCCGGCACATCGATATGCGTGGGGCACGCTGCCGTGCACGGTGCGTCAAAACAATTCAGGCAGCGGTCCGACTCAATCACCGCAGCCTGAGTCGTCAGCGGCGGCTTCAGCTCGCTGAATCGTGCTCGCAGTTGCTCGTCGTCCGATAGTGCTGCACTGCTCATCGGAACCTCATGAATGCGGGAACACGACATGATTCGTGCCCCCCAACTCACATCTGGAAACCCCGGTGCTTTTGCCCCCGAAAAATCGCCTTACAATGCCACCAGCGGCCCATACAAATCGGGTCTGCGGTCGCGATAGAACTGCCACGTCCTCCGCACTTCGGCAATCTCATCAAGATTCAAATCGGCGGTCAGCACTTCATCTTTGTCGCGCGCCGCTTCTGCAATAATCTTCCCGCGAGGATTGCAGAAGTAGCTCGTTCCATAAAACTCCCCGATGTTCCAGGGTGCCTCAATTCCCACGCGATTGATCGCCGCGATAAAGTATCCGTTCGCCGCAGCATGTGCCGGCTGCTCCAGTTTCCACAGATACTCGCTCAGCCCCGCCACGGTTGCCGATGGATTGAAAACGATCTCCGCGCCGTTGAGTCCCAAACAGCGCGCGCCCTCCGGAAAATGCCGGTCGTAACAAATATAGATACCGACTTTTGCGAATCCTAGATCGAAGACCGGGTACCCCAGATTTCCCGGCCGGAAGTAAAATTTTTCCCAGAAACCCGGTGCAACATGCGGAATATGCGTCTTGCGGTACTTGCCCAGGTAGGCGCCGTCGCTTGCGATCATCGCCGCCGTGTTATAAAAAACGCCTTCCTGCTCCACCTCATATACGGGCACGACCAATGCTACGTGCAGCTCCTTGGCCAAATTGCGCATGAGCTTGATGGTCGGCCCATCGGGAACCGCTTCCGTCATCTCGTACCACTTCGTCTCCTGTTCGGCGCAGAAGTACGGCCCGTTGAAAATCTCCTGCAGGCATACGATTTGCGCTCCCTCATTGGCCGCCTGGCGAATCAGGCCCACATGCTTCTCCACCATCGCCTTCTTTTGCGCCGGCAGCGGTTCGGTTGCCGGCACTGCATTGGCCGCCTGGATAATGGAACATCGAACAACTCTTGGCATGGCTCGCCACCTCGAAAAGAAAAGAGTGTGAGTCTTAGAAATTAGCGCAAACAAGTCCATTCGGCAATAGCCCTCCGAAAGCTCGGCCAAGCCTTCAATCCTTCGTTCCCTCACGAGCGCCTCCTCGTACCGCCGGCGTCCTCGCCGGCTGTCGTGCGGGCGTCCTCGCCCGCGCAGGGGCCACTCGCCCCTTCCGCTTCCCCCGTTTGACTTCACCCCCGCTCGCTCCAATAATCGAAACAGATGAACATCTATGAGGAGATCGTAAAGCTGCAACGTCAGGGCCATCGCGGGGCCGTCGCCACGATCGTCAACTCGCGCGGCTCCATTCCCTCGTTCCAGAGCGCCAAAATGCTCATTCGAGACGACGGCTCTATCGCCGGTACGATTGGCGGCGGCTGCGTCGAAGCCGAGGTCTGGCAGGCAGCGCGCGAGGTCATCGCACAGGAAAAGCCGCGCACCCTCACCTTCGACCTCAATCAGGATCCCAAGTACGACACGGGCCTTGTCTGCGGTGGCACGCTTGAAATCTTTATCGAGCCCGTGCTCCCCGTCCCGCCGCTCTACATTTTTGGCGCAGGCCACGTTGCCGCCGAGCTATTCAAGGCCGCCCGCAACGCGGGTTTCGACTGTGTCGTGACCGACGACCGCGAGGCCTACGCCAACGCCGAGCGCTTCCCCAACGCCCTCCAGGTCATCGCCAAAGACTTCGACGACGCGTTGAAAGATCTCAGCCCCGCCGAGTCCTCCTACATCGTCATTGCCACGCGCGGCCACCGCGACGACATGCGCGTTTTGCGCTGGGCCGTGCAAACACCGGCTCGCTACATCGGCATGGTCGGCTCCAAACGCAAAGCCATCACGGTGTTTCGCGAGCTCACGCACGAAGGCCTCAACCCGGAGCTGTTTAGCCGTGTCCATTCACCCGTCGGGCTCGACATTGGCGCCGTAACACCGGAAGAAATCGCGGTCTCCATTGTGGCCGAGCTGGTTGCCACGCGTCGCCACGCGGAGCGGCCTTTGCCGCACATGAGCTGGTTCCAGAACAGCAGGCACTCCACTGTCCCCGAATCCGCCGTCTCCGGCGAAACCCTCCCTGTTCCTTCCAAAAAATAGGTTCAGCTTTCTCGCACTCTGCCATCTTTTTTCCCTGTTATCTTTATCATTCATGGCCGGCGCTCCAAATCTATGCGGACTGATTCTCGCGGCTGGCGAGTCTTCGCGCATGGGGTCAGACAAAGCAATGCTTCCCTGGCCTCCGCCTCCGCCCGGAACAATCCAGCCGCCCGGCCCCACACTTCTTTCTGCGGCCATCCTCGCTTTCCAGCCCCTCACGCGTCTCGTCGTCGTCGTGGCAGGCAACAACGCTCAGGGCGTAGGAATTACCGCCGGCGCATGTGGAGCACACATGGTCCGCAATCCTCACCCTGAGCTTGGCCAGTTCAGCTCTTTGCAAATGGGTTTGCGTGAAGCCTTATCGCGCGCGTGTGATTCGGCGATGATTACTCCCGTCGATTGTCCTCCTCTGAGCGCCATATCGCTCCTGCGCCTCTGCGATTCGTTGCAGCGGGCGCGCGCACAAGGCATTTGGGCCGTCGCCCCAGAGAACGATGGCAAACACGGGCATCCCCTTTTGGTCTCCGACGAAATGATTGTGCGGCTTCTCGATGCGCCCGTCACTGCTAACGCCCGCGAGGTCCTCCACGCCAACGTAGGGCGCGTGGCCTATGTGTCAGTCCCCGATTCCCTTGAAAGAGCAGGCCTCAACACTCCGGAAGACTATGAGGCAAAAACGTCGGGGATCGCGCGGTCTCGCGATTAAGAAAGATCGGTTAACTTTCCCAGCACTGCCGCCAGTGCGTCCATCGCCAGGTGACTTGCGTGCGATGACGCCGCGGGCAGCCCGCCAACCGCGCGCACCAGCTCCTCCCGGCTCAGTTTCCTCGCCTCGTCCACGGTCTTCCCGCTCACCAGCTCCGTCACCGCCGACCCGCACGCCATTGCGGCCACACAACCTTTGGCGCGGAAGCGAATCTCGGCGATCCGCCCCTCCGCAGTTTTCACCGTGAGCTCCAGCACATCGCCACAGGCAGGGTTCGCGATCCGCGCGGACGAATCCGCATCGGCCACCGCCCCAGCGTTGCGCGGATGCTCAAAATAATCGAGAACTTGCGAGGAATACATGCGCCTTGCCTGCGTTTCTGACCGCTCGCTCCCGCAAGAAAAGGGGTGCCCCAGGTCTCGATTCTGAGACCTGGGATAGCTAGGGTTTCGTTTTCTGGTTCACGCCGTCAGGGACGAGAGATCACCGCGCTTCGGCCACTCCGTCCTCCGGATCATGGATGCGTCGCTCGTCCAGAATCTCTGTCACCAAAAAGAGATCTGCGAGCAGTGCGCGCAAATGAATCGACGCATTTAAGTTGTCGATCAACTGCGAACCGATCGCCGGCTGCGCCAGCACCAAATCGACCGCCACGACCGCGTACCCGGCTTCTTGCTTAAGTACTTCGAAAAATGCCTCGTACTTTTCCGCCGGCTTAAGCTGCTCTTGCTCCAACAGGTCCCGGCAGCTTTTCCCGAGTCCGCGCATCGCCTCCGCGGCCCGAGCCAGGTGGTCGCGAAGCAACCGCCCTGCATCGCCGCCGTCGCCTGGCAATCCGCGTGCCGCATAAGAAAGCGTGAATTCGTAGCACGCTTCAATCGCCTCGCACTGCCGTTCAATATCAGTCGCCATCGCTTGCGGCATAACCCTCTTTCGTTTTCGCGTCCGGCGCATTCACAGCCCACCGTCCCGTGTCGTGTTCCTCTAAGTAGAAATCCCGGCTCATCCAGCCGAAGATCATCGACTTCGTAATGGGCAGCTTTTCCGGCCGAATTCCCATATACACATGCACCATGACCAACGCGATCAGCCCCACCCCGGCCAGTCCGTGCAGCACATACATCAGGCCCCACGTCATGTCGCTGAACAAATATGGATTCCGCGTGAAGATGCCTGTCTGCACGCGTTTCATCATGAAGAGCCCGGTAACGATTACCGCCAGACCAGTGACCATGATCGCGCCATGATAGAGCTTATTCTCAAGCGGATACTTCGCGAACTTCCTTGGTGGCGGCGCAGGTTTACCGAAAAATCGCCACACCCGGTTCATCGCGTCGCGCAGATCGGTCTTGTCCGGCCAGATCGACCAGAAATCCAGAAAGAACGAGGCATGAACAACGTGATACAGAATCGAAATCGTCAGCACGCATCCCGCAATCCAGTGGTACAACACCCAATTGAACTGAACTCCGAGCTTAGGCAGGAATGCTGTAAACAGCAGTGTGAACATTGTCGCCGCCATGATCCAGTGAAACAGCCTTGCGGCCAGCGTGTGCCTTGGCACCCGTTCCGGGATTCCCGCGGCATTCGTTTCCGCTGCCCGCTCCGCAAATCGTTTCGGAGGCTTCACCACGATCAGGTAAAGCGAATGCACGATCATGAAGAACAAGCCCGCGATCACGGCGACCCAGATCAGTCCCCACGCGATATGCGTCGGCACCGATTGCCCCCACGGGCTTGTCGCCCACTGGATAAACCTCATGCCGCCTCCTGACTGCCGGGGTCGCGTAGCGGGGGGGCAAGCCCGCCTTTGGCTTGCTGGGGTGGCTGACCACTTGGGCCCGCTTCGACGCCCCCGATCGCGCGCTTCACCAGGTTTCTCATGAGCGGAATTTTGTAGGCGTTGAATTGGAGTGGCACTGCGCCTTTCACCGCAAGTTCGCCGGCCATTTTGCCGGTTTCCGCATTCGCAGGTTTTCCGCGCACCAAATCCTCCACTGCTTTCAGCCTCATCGGCTTCGGCGCAGCGGCGTTGACTGCAATCCTGATGTCGCTGATCGTGCCACCGGACAGTCTCATCGCCGATGCCACATTCATCAGCGGAAAGTCCCACACGTTGCGATCGCGCACCTTCTCGAAATAGAACTTCGCGCCGGCCCACGTCGCTGGAATGCGAATCGCAGTCAGCAGATCGCCTGGCCGCAGAATATTCAGCCGGGTAATGTCCAGCTCCGGGCCGACAAAATAATCTTCCGCGTCCACCACTCGCTCGCCCTTTGGCGTTCGAATGACAAATTTCGCGTCTAGCGCGATCAACGCCGGGGCCGAATCCGAAGGATGCACCGCCACGCACCGGTCCGCGCCAAAAATCGCATGCTCGCGGTTGCGTCCCACGGGCGTATCTGCATAACAGATGTTTCCACCGGCGCGGTAGCACGGCCAACCGCCGCGGTAGTACCAACAGCGCGCATCCTGCGAGACATTGCCGCCCACCGTTCCCTGATTGCGAATCTGCGGTGAAGCTACTAACTCCACGGCCTGCGACAACACGCCGTAGTCCTTCTGAATCGCTGGATGATTCGCGATTTCTGTCAGTGTCGTCATCGCGCCGATCTCCAAGCCGTCGCTCGTCGCGTGAATCCCCTTCAGTTCCTCCACGCCGCTCAAATCCACCAGCACCTTTGGCTTCTTGATGCGGTCCTTCAGCCAGTCAAAGCTGTCAAGCCCGCCGGCCATCACCCACGCATCTTCGCCGTTCTGCTCCAACAGCTTCTGCGCTTCCGCGGCAGATTCCGGCTGCAGCAAATCAAACGCCGGCATCACATCTCGAATGACCGCCATAACTCTCTCCAATTCACATCTCGCGTCAGATGTGGGCCAGCAAAGGATTCTGCATCGGGCGCCCGGCTTCGTAGGACGTCAAAATCGTGTCTGCATTCACGGGCGCGCGCTGGAAGATGTTGTCTCCGAGCGCGTCTGAAAGTGCGTTCAGAATCGCCGCGCATCCTCCGCCCACCGGTGGCTCCCCGCACCCTCGTGCGCCAACCGGCGTCTCCGGATCGGGAATGTTCAGCGCGCTCCACTCCATGTCCACCGGAACATCCAGTATCGTCGGCGGCCGGTTTTGATAAAAACGCTGCGCCACGCTGATGCCATATTGCGGATCGATCACCCACTTCTGGCCAATAGCGTGGCCAATGCCCAGCGTGGATCGCCCCAGGATCTGCCCGCCCAGCGCGGCGGGATGAAGCACCGTGCCCACATCCGCCGAGGCCAGGTAATCGACGATCTCGTACTTGCCTGTCTCCACGTCGGCTTCCACTTCGGCGAAGCATGCAAGATAGGAATACGAGTCTCCATCGTGCGGAAATTTGTCTTTCGCTGAGACCACAAGTCCCTGGCCCGCCAAATTACCCACCGATTGTTTGGTGGCTTTGTTCACGTCGGGATTCACATCGTGACCGTCGTAGATTCCACCCAGCTTGATCGCGTGTTGCGCGGCTTCGGCGAAGCTCAGCCCCGCGCCACCGCCTTTGCGCGTCACGCGCAGGTTAGCCACTTCAAATTCTTCTGGTTCCCCGCCGAGTTTTTTCGCCGCCACTTCCTTGAGCCGCTGCACACATTCAAGGCCGACGGCGTGCGCCGCCCGGGTCATTGCGTGAACTGTCTGGCTACCGCCCGAGTCGCAGGTATAAGGAAAGTGCTTCGACGTATCGCCCCAAACAATGTCGCATGCGTCCCATGGCACGTCGAGCACTTCAGCCGCCGCGCGATGCACATCGATTACGGCTTCAGTCCCCAGGTTCCCGATGCCCGATTGAATCTGCACGCGGCCTTGGGGAGTAATGACGATCAGCCCGTCGAAACCCGTGCTGCCGCCGTGAAAGACAGTGAGCGCAACGCCCACGCCGCGCACCTTGGTGCCAATCTGCTTCGGCTGCCGCGCCACCCGCTCGTTCCATTTGAACTGCTTTGCGCCTTCGTCCAGCGCCTGCTTCTGGAAGCAGCTTGTGGTGTAAGCGCGCTTGCCCTCTTTGTTCGGGGGTCCGTATTCCGCCTTGCCTTCGGGACAATTGATGCGCCGCAACGCGACCTGGTCCACTCCCAGTTGCCGCGCCGCCTTCGCCAAAATAGGCTCCATAATCGCGATGGCCTGCATGCCGCCCGGCGCGCTCTGCGCGCTGCGCGGCGGAGTGTTCGTTGCCACCGTCACATTCCGGTAGCGCATCGCCGGCGGCTGGTATTGCAACGACGCAATGCTTGCGCACGAGCCGCCATCCCCGCTCGATCCATAAGATCCTGCGTCACTCACCAGGAACATGTCGACCGCCGTAATGCGGCCTTCCTTGTCGAAACCCACTTTCGTCCGCGATCGAATTCCTGGCCTGGCGCGCCCGATGAAATGTTCCTCCTCGCGGCTCACCCGCATCATCACTGGCGCATTGAGTTTTCTTGAGAGCAGCGCCGGAATCACCAGCGTTAGCGCGCCAGTGATCTTGCTGCCAAACCCGCCGCCCGTATATTCGCTGATGAAGACAATCTTGTCTTCGTCCATGTGCATCCACCGCGCGATGGCGGCAACGGTCTGGAAGGTGCTCTGAGTGCCCGTATAAAGGAAAAGCTTGCCGTTCTGCCAATAGGCCATCGTGGTCCGCGTCTCCAGGCATTGATGGCTTACATCCGGGGTCAAGAATGTCTCGTCAAGCACAAGCGCGGCGTCTTTGAATCCTGCGTCCACGTCGCCATACGACCATTCTTCGGTCGCTCGGCCCATCGGCATGCGGCCTTCCTTCTCGGCAGCAAAGTCTTCGTCGGTCCACTTCACCACAGCTAACTCTGACCCGCGGCCCGACGCCGCCCTCACCCAAACATTCCCGTCCTCGCGCGCATTCGAGCTTCCCGGCCGCAGGCTCTCCAACGGATCGGTCGCGAAGGGCAGCGGCTCCATGTCGATCTCGATCGCCTCAATTGCCTCCGCGCAGGTCAGCTCGTCCACGGCAGCCACCGCCAGGATGGGTTCTCCCTGGTACATCGGCTCGTCTGCCAACGCAAGCTCGCCCCATCTGTCTGCCTTGATCATGGTGCCGTTGTCGTTCATATACGCTGCGTGACCCGGAACATCTGATGGAGTGAGAATCGCCTTCACCCCCGGCATCGCCAGCGCTTTGTCCGCGCGGATGCTCTTCACGCGCGCGTGCGGCATCGGGCTAAGCACCAGCCGGCAAAACAGCATCCCCTCCGCGCGGAAATCCTCCGCATACTTCGACTTCCCAGTCACCTTCGCCACTTGGTCGTTGGTCGAGTAGTCCTTGCCGATCAGCTTGTATCCAGTGCCATAGGGCCGCGGTTGCTCCTGCTCGGCCTTCATCGCGTTCGTCTCGGGAGCGTCAGGCATGGCTCAGGACCTCCTCTGCGAGGCCGCGGGCACGCCGTCACGTATGTATTCGGCCCCACGCATCATCGAGTCCAGTATTTTGTTGTAATCCTGGCACCGGCAAAGGTTGCCGCTGATCCCATGCGCCAGCTCCTTGCGCGTCGGCGTGGGGTGCGTCTTCAGAAATCCAACCGCCGACATGATGAACCCCGACATGCAGAACGCGCACTGGAATCCTTGTTCGTCCACCACCGCCTGCTGCACCGGGTGAAGCGTCCCATCAGCCGCCGCCAATCCTTCAATCGTCGTAACGCTCTTGCCGCGCACGGTATTCGTCAGGACTGAGCAGCTATAGTGCGGTACGTCGTCGATCAGCACTGTGCACGCGCCGCACTCAGCCCGATCGCACCCCAACTTCGTTCCCGTCAGCCCCAGCTTGTAGCGCAATGTCCAGGCCAGCGTCTCCTGCTTCATGACTTCAACGCGTCGCATCTTGCCGTTCACGTTGATCGTAATCAGCCGCTCGCCGGCGCTGCGCATGCGCCCGCCCGGCGACAGGATCTTGTAGCTCGCCGCACCCACCATCGCGCCGCCGGCAATCACGCCCAGGATGAACCGGCGTCTCGTAACCTGGTTGGCTTTACTCTCGCTCGTATTGGATTTGTCCATCTCCGGCACTGCCGTCTCCAGTTTCGGAAGCCGCCACGGGGCTTTAAGGTCGACTCAAACCAAATTAGGTTCTATGGCCGCCCGTGTCCCTCCGCGTTCAAGCGCGGAGCCTCATTTGCAGCTATCTTAGACCCACCCCTCCTCCTCCGGCAAAAGGTCGGTGAATTGCTTCGCGCGCAGTTGACCCTCAGCCAGAACGCTTGCATTCCTGCATGCCCCTTTCTGGACTAAACTGAATTTGTTATGGCAATCGCAGGCGTCTCTCCCGCTATCGAGCCTCGTTCGCCTCAAGGCATCTTCTCGAACGAGCCATTTACCGACTTCAACAATCCTGAAAATGCGCGCTCCATGCGCCTCGCGCTTGACCGTGTGGCCTCGCACCTTGGCGTTGAGTACAGCCTGATCATTGGCGGCAAGCGTCTCAAAACCGCTGAAAAAATTCGCTCCATCAATCCCGCTCGCCCCCTGCAAGTCGTCGGCATTCACCAGAAGGCCGGTGAAGCGCAGGTTGAGCCCGCCATGTCCGCCGCGTTACGTGCCTATGAATCGTGGAGCCGGACATCAATCGACCTGCGTGCGTCTCTGCTCCTCGGCGCCGCCGCCATCATTCGCGAGCGCAG
This sequence comes from uncultured Occallatibacter sp., assembly GCA_964533905.1. GTDB lineage: Bacteria > Acidobacteriota > Terriglobia > Terriglobales > Acidobacteriaceae > Telmatobacter. Next base: position 60,175 of record CAZHOO010000012.1, read on the forward strand.
GTTCGAATTCATGGCCTGGCTGACCTACGAAGTGGGCAAGAACTGGGCTGAAGCCGACGCCGATGTTGGCGAAACCATTGACTTCCTCGAGTTCTATGCCCGCGAGGCGCTGCGCCTTGCCGCCGCCACCACGCCCATTCAGTACCCCGGCGAGCGCAATGAGCTCCTCTACATTCCGCTCGGCGTAGGCGCGGTCATCTCGCCCTGGAACTTTCCTTTCGCCATCATGGCCGGCATGACCGCTGCCGCCATCGTCGCCGGCAACACCGTCATCCTCAAGCCCTCCAGCGATTCACCCACCATCGCAGCGCGCTTTGTTGAGGTCCTCGAGCAAGCCGGCCTTCCCGATGGCGTTGTCAACTTCTGCCCCGGCTCTGGCGCTTCCTTCGGCAACGCCGTCGTCGAGCACCCGAAAACCCGGTTCATCGCCTTCACCGGTTCCAAGTCCGTCGGCCTCGAAATTCACGAGCGCGCGGCCCGTGCGCAACCCGGCCAGATCTGGATCAAGCGCACCATCCTCGAGATGGGTGGCAAGGACTCCATCCTCGTCTGTGCCGATGCTGATTTCGATGCTGCCGTCGGTGGAGTGGTCGCGTCGGCCTTCGGCTTCAGCGGGCAAAAGTGTTCCGCCTGCTCCCGCGCCATCATTGAAGCTCCCATCTACGATGCCTTCGTCGACCGCCTGCGCGAGCGAGTTGCAACCCTCACCCTGGGCGACCCTGTCGCCAATCCCAACATGGGTCCGGTCATCAACCGCGCTGCGCTCGACTCCATGCTTAAATACATCGAAATCGGCAAGAAAGAAGGCAGGCTCGTCGCCGGCGGAAACGCCCCAACCATGCCCGACGCTGGATACTTCCTTGAGCCAACCATCTTCGCCGACATCGCTCCCAACGCCGTGCTGGCACAGGAGGAAATCTTCGGTCCCGTGCTGGCCATCATCAAAGTCGAAAGCTTCGAAGGGGGCTTGCGCGTCGCCAACAACACCGAGTACGGCCTCACCGGCTCTGTTTACACAAGCAATCCCGCGCAGAAGGCAGCCGCGCGCAGTGCGTTTCACGTCGGCAATCTCTACTTCAACCGCAAGTGCACTGGCGCAATGGTCGGCGCGCATCCCTTCGGCGGATTCAATATGAGCGGTACCGACTCCAAGGCCGGCGGCCCCGATTACCTCTACCTCTTCACCCAGGCCAAGAGCGTCGCTGAAAAGCTCTAGCTTCCCGTCAACGTCGCAACAGCCGGCGCCCGCGCCACACTATACGTTCCGGAGACCCAATGTCAGCATGGGAGTTTACAGCGGTGGTCTGGGGCCTCTCGTTCCTGGCGGGTTTCCTCGGCGCGCTTACTGGCCTCGGAGGGGGCGTGGTTGTTGTCCCTGCACTTACCCTGGCGCTTGGTGTGAACATCAAATACGCCATCGGCGCTTCGCTGGTCTCTGTGATTGCCACCTCTTCCGGTGCAGCAGCAGCTTACGTTCGCGAAGGGTTCTCCAACATTCGCATCGGCATGTTTCTTGAGATCGCCACAACGGTGGGCGCGATCCTCGGCGCTTTTCTTGCCGGACGCATCGGCACCCACGCCCTCGCCATCATCTTCGGACTGGTCCTCATCCTGGCTGCATATTACTCTTTCAAAGGAGCGCCGGAGGGCGATCGGCCCATCGAATCCGACGCGCTCGCCAAACGCTTGCGGCTCGGTGGCTCCTATCCCGTCGATGGTAAGGCACAGGAATACGGTGTGCGCAATGTCCCCGCGGGCTTCGGCTTAATGTTCGGCGCCGGCACGTTGTCCGGTCTTCTCGGTATCGGTTCCGGCGCTGTCAAGGTCATCGCCATGGATCGCGTCATGCGCATCCCCTTCAAAGTCTCTACAACCACAAGCAACTTCATGATCGGAGTTACTGCCGCGGCCAGCGCCGGAATCTATCTTAGCCGTGGATTTATCGAACCGAGTGTCGCTATGCCCGTCATGCTCGGCGTTCTCGCGGGAGCGTTGCTTGGCGCCAAGGTTCTCGTTCACGCTCGCGTGCGCACGCTGCGGGCCGTTTTCGCATTCGTGGTCCTGGCTCTCGCTATTGAGATGATCGTCAGCGGAATTACGGGGAAGGTGTAGCCCACATGCCCGCTCGAATGCCAGCCCGAATGCCCCCTCGCATGAACGATCGCCGCCTTGAGACCATGATTGGCCGCCTCCTGCAGATCGGCGTTCTCATCTCCGCTGCCACCGTCTTTGCTGGGGGCATTCTCTATCTCATCCAGAGCCCCTCTGGCCGCATCGACTATCGCATTTTTTCGTCCGCCGGCCCTCATCTCACTTCGTTCGCCGGGATCCTGCACTCTGCGGCGCACTTTGAAAGTCTGGGGCTCATTCAGTTCGGCCTGCTCCTCCTCATCGCCACGCCCGTCGCACGCGTCGCCATGGCAGTCGTCGGCTTCGCTCTCGAGCGCGATCGCCTCTACACCATTGTCAGCCTGATTGTTCTAGTGATACTTGCTTTCAGCCTGATTCACGCCACCTGACGCACGAAGACGCGGCCGTCTTGCATCTCGCCTGCAAGCACACTCACCAGATTTGAATTGGATTTTCTTCGCGGCCCGCGGATCGGGACTATAACGCTACGGCGCCGGAAGCGCTTTGGTTCGCGGCCTGATTCGCCGCCTGGGTCTCGGCTTCCAGCTTGCTTCCCACTTCGGCCGCCGCCTTGGCCAGCACCCGGTGATGAATCGTAAACAGCGCCAGCTCCAGCCGGTCGCCTACGCCGGTCTTGTCGTAAATCGAACGCAGATAATTCTTGATCACCTGCTCCGTCGTCTTCAGCCGGATGGCAATCTCGCGGTTCTTGCATCCCTGCACGATCAACGCCACAATGCGCATCTCTTTCGGCGTTAGCCGATCGCGCACCCGCGCTCCCACCAGGTCCTCTTCTATCGCTTCCGGCGGAGCTGACTGCGTTGGCAGCCACGAGTCTCCAGCCGCAACGCGGCGCACGCATTCCACCAGCGCCGGCCCTGTCACGCTGCGGAACACCACTCCCCGAAAGCCTTGTTGCATATACGATGCCGCATTCTCATTGTTCTCGGCGATCACGATGCCGCGGCTGCTTGTCGTCTCAAGCAGCATGCCCAACCGTGTGAAATCCGGTTGCAGCGACGCAGCGAACAGAACAATCGAGTTCGGGAACGTGGTGATGGCATGGTACATGCGTTCAAGATCGGTACATTGCGCAATGATGCGCAGGTCCTCGTCCATGGCCAGAACCTTGGCGGTGCCGGCTCGGAAGATCGCCTGCGAATCAGCCAGTATGATCTTGTTCATTGTGTTTCCTACCTACCCCGCCCTTTCAGGAGAAACTCCCCACACATTCGTCCCTATCGGCCCCATCACCAAAGTCTTGGCAATGTCTCTGATTGCTACAATCCTGGCCCTCGCCGGCCCATATCGCAACACCAGCCCACTCGAATAGTCCGCCGCCGTGCGTTATGGGTGCGAACCCGGCTAAGTCTGAGATTACAGCCTTCAGGTCAAAATAGGGTACCAAAAACCCCTTGGTAGGGTCCGGGAGACCATTAACTAAATTGGGACCCGTCAGGCTCTACACTCTCTTTATGGCAAGGCCCATACTCCTGGCGGTCGACGACGACGTAAGCGTGCTGGAAGCCGTGGTCCAGGACCTGCGCCGCCAATATGGCGCCACCTATCGCATCATGCGCGCCGCCAGCGGTCCGGCCGCCCTCGACACGCTGGCCCAGCTCAAATCCCGCGATGAGCCCGTCGCTTTGATCATCAGCGACCAGCGCATGCCCGGAATGAGCGGCGTTGAGATGCTCGAGAGCGCGCGCACCATCTATCCCGATGCGCGCCGAATCCTTCTCACCGCCTATGCCGACACGGAAGCCGCCATTCGTGCCATCAACTCTGCCCGCATTCACTACTACCTGAACAAGCCCTGGGATCCGCCAGAGGAGAAGCTTTACCCCGTCGTGACCGACCTCCTCGACGACTGGCAGGCCAGCTTCCTCCCGCCGTTTGAAGGCCTCCGCGTCATCGGCTATCGCTGGTCCCTCAACGATCACCGCCTCCGTAACTTCCTCTCTCGCAATCACGTCCCGTACCGTTGGATCGATGTCTCCATCGGCGATGAAGCGCTTACGCTCCTCAAGGACCGTGGGCTCGACCCCGAAAAACTCCCCGTCGTTCTGTTGTCCGACGGCGCCGTCCTCGTCGACCCTGATCTCGAAACTCTGGCCGGTCGCGTCGGCCTCCGCGTTCAGGCTGCCCAGGATTTCTACGACATCGTGGTCGTGGGCGCCGGTCCTGCCGGCCTCGCCGCCGCCGTTTATGGCGCCAGTGAAGGCCTCCGCACCGTTGTCATCGAACCTGAAGCTCCCGGCGGACAGGCCGGTTCCAGCTCCCGCATCGAGAACTATCTCGGCTTTCCTTCTGGTGTCACCGGCGCCGACCTCGGCCGCCGCGCCTACGCCCAGGCATCCCGCTTCGGCGCTGAGTTCGTCACCCAGCGCGCCACCGGCATGCGCGTTGACGGCCAGTACCGGTTTCTCGAGCTGGCGGATGGCCGTGAGGTCTCCAGCCATTGTGTCCTTCTCGCTCCCGGCGTCCAGTACCGCAAGCTCGATATCCCCGGCGCCGACCGCCTCACCGGTCGTGGCATCTACTACGGAGCCGCGCTCGTCGAGGCATTGTCCTGCAAGGACGAAGATGTCTTTATCGTCGGTGGCGCCAACTCTGCCGGCCAGGCTGCCCTCCACTTCGCCAAATATGCCACCAAAGTAACCATGCTGGTGCGCGGAGAGGGACTTTCCGCCACCATGTCGAAATACTTGATCGATGAGATCGCTCGAACATCCAATATTGTGGTTGAGGCGCGCACCCAGATCCTTGAGGCCGTCGGCGATGATCATCTAACTGAGCTGATGTTGCGCAGTCCGTCAGGTGAAACTCGGGTACCTGCCTCTTCGTTGTTTGTTTTTATCGGCGCCGCGCCCGTCACAGCGTGGCTGCCACCGTGCATCATGCGTGACGATAAGGGATTTATCTTGGCCGGTCCTGATTTGCGTAGCGACGGTAAGCTACCCCAGGTCTGGAGCGAAAAGCGCGAACCGTTCCTGCTTGAGAGCAGCGTTCCCGGAGTTTTTGTCGCCGGGGATGTCCGCTCCGGCTCCGTCAAGCGTGTCGCCTCCGCGGTAGGCGAGGGTTCCATCGCGGTGCAGTTTATGCATCAGTATCTGGCTGGGTTTTAGGCCGGCTGATCGATCGTGGATTAAGTGCAATGAGCAAGATGAGCGAAGAACTACAACCGATCCGCATTGAGACGATCCCGTTAAAGGATCTCGCAGACGCTCTCCCGCAAACCCGCATCTTCGCCTCTACGCCGTTCGACGCCATCGCCGGTGTCAACCATGTCGAGCGCGTAACCGCCAAAGCCGGCTCGGTGCTCGTCGAGCCCAACGAACCATGGCTCTACTACTGGCTCGTGCTTCAGGGCGAAACCTACGCCAAGCGCCCTGAAGCCGACGGAACCTTGACTCTCGTCGGCATTGCACACGCAGGCGAAGGTTTCGGCGAAGTGCCCTTGCTCTCTGGGCGCGGCAAGTCGCCCTTCCGCGTCATCGCGTCGCAGGATTCCATCTTCATCCGATTCACGGAGCAGGACTTTTGGTCGCTTCTTGCCTGCTGCCCCGCCGTTCGATCCGTCGTTCTGGCCGATAGCGCCGTGCGCCTTCAGGCCTACCAGGTAGAAGCGCTGCATCGTGAAAAGCTCGTCTCCCTCGGCACTCTGGCCGCAGGCCTCATGCACGAGCTCAACAATCCCGGCGCCGCAGCCAAGCGCGCCGCTGCGCAACTCCGCGAAAATCTCCTCCGCCTGCAACAGCTCAGCCTGCGTAATAGCGGCAAGGCCAAGACCCCAGCCCAGCTCCAGTGCATGAGAGACCTCCTCGAGCACGCTCTTCGCGGTTGCAATCTTCCTGCCATGAGCAGCCTCGAGCAGGCCGACGCAGAAGAAGCCATGAGCCAATGGCTCGCCGATGCGAAAGTCGAGAATGCCTTCACCATCGGCCCCGTCCTCGTCTCCATGGGCATCGACCACCAGGAAATCGAGTGCGCCCAGGAGCACTTCGATCCAGGTTCATTCTCCGACGCGCTCAACTGGTTCGGCGCCCTCGTCTCCAGCGTTTCGCTCGTCTGCGCCATCGAAGAAAGCATCTCCCGCATCTCCGAACTGGTCATGGCGGTCAAAAAGTTCGCCTACGACGAGCGCACCCCCGACAAGGATCTCGACGTTCACGACAGCCTCCAGAGCACGCTCACCATCCTCGGCCACAAACTGCGCCTCAAGCAGATTCAGGTTGAGAAGCGCTTTGCCGCCTCGCCCTCCACCATCCGCACGCGCGGCTCCGCTCTCAGTCAGGTATGGACCAATCTCATCGACAACGCCGTCGATGCTTCTCCCGAAGCTGCAAAACTCGAAATCTCAACCTGGTCTGAGCCCGATTGGCTGGTCGTCTCGATCGGCGATCACGGCTCCGGCATTCCGGCCGATGTTCTTCCCCACATCTTCGAGCCGTTCTTCACCACTAAGCCGCAGGGCTCAGGCACCGGCCTCGGTCTCGAAATTGTTCACCGCATTGTCACTCAAAAATTTGCCG
>CAZHOO010000013.1:0-57479 GCA_964533905.1 uncultured Occallatibacter sp.
GCTTTACTGGCGCGACGTAGGAACTCTGGACGCGTATTACGAAGCCAACATGGATCTGTGCTCGGTGTCGCCGGTGTTCAACCTGTACGACAAGAGCTGGCCGATTCGCACGCGTACCAGGCAGTATCCGCCGGCAAAGTTCGTCTTCGGCGAACCGGGACGGTCGGGCATGGCCGTGAATTCGATCATCACGGCGGGCGTCATCATCTCGGGCGCATCGGTCTACAACTCGGTGCTCTCGCAGGATGTGCGCGTGAACTCTTACTCGGACATCGACGCGAGCATCATTTTCTCGCATGTAAATATCGGGCGGCATTGCAGGATCCGGAAGGCGATTATCGATCGCGACGTGCATATTCCGGAGGGCACGGTGATCGGCTATGACCCGGTGGAAGACAAGCGGCGGTATTTCGTGACGCCGTCGGGACTGACGATCGTGACGCGGGATGCGTCGATGTTCGAGAACCCAGTCGACCCCGCGTTCGGCCAGGGGTATTCAGCGGAGTAGGGACCGCATTCACGCTCATCCGGTGGACTGCGGCGGGTCGCAGGTTGGCGAAGGTCCGGCCGAAAGCTCGGGGCCTTCGTACTCAAACTTGCGCAGATTCCTGAGACACTCAGTCAGCGCGCCCATTAAGGTCTCGGCCCAGCCGCAGGGCAGGAATTTCGCCGTCTTCTGATTCAACTCGAGATCGGCCACCGCAAAGAACTTCATGTCTGTGGTCTTTGCTGAAGCGAATTCCTTGACGGTGATGCGCGCTTCAACCTCGCCCGAGGCATGTTTTTTCTTGATGGAGAAGAAGTGCAATCTGGCCAGGGCTTCCGATGGGTCCTTCTCGACAAACTTCCAATCTTCCACGTTTTGACCTCCGTTCGAGCCCAGTTTACGGTGCAAAGCCGGAGGATGGAGCTGTTTTCTTCTTGAGCGTGGATCGGCGGTAGGCTACCGGGAGGCGAGCTGTGCCTTCAGAATTCAAGTGATTCGTGTTTTGGACCATGGTTTCGGCGGATAAGAAGTTCCCATCATCTGCCTGCTCCGGTTTCCTTCTCTCCCCCGATCCGGAGTTCCCGCCAGGGAACCAACGGGCTGTGAATTCCGTATGAACGAAACATGGAGTGCGTGGGTGCATTAAGCTGGAGCGGGGCAGTTTGGGGCGCTGGAGTGGCGCGCTCCGATTCCCGGGCCGCGGCCAGGAAGCGGTCGCAGGATCAGCAGTATTCCGCCGGGGCCGTGGCTGGGATGCCGGCGGCGCCTGCGGTGCGGCGGACCCTTGGTGATGATGGCCGGGGACGCATGCAGCCTGTGGGGCGCGCGGAGGTGAGGAAGCTGGAGCAAGCCTTGCCGCAAGACAATATCGAACTTTTGCACCGCTGCATTGATGGAGACTCGGGCGCATGGGCCGAGATGGTCCGCATGCACCAGAAGCGTGTGTACGGGCTCTGCTACCGGTTTACAGGCAATGCGGCTGACGCCGAAGACCTGACGCAGGATGTTTTCCTGAAGATCTATTCGAATCTGGGCAGTTTTGACGCCGCTCGCGGCAGCCTTCCGGTGTGGATCACCACGATGACGCGGAACCTGCTGGTAGACAACTTCCGGCGGACGCGCAACCAGAGGGCCACGGGATCGCTGGACGATGGATGGGACCAGACGGAAGAGCTGAAGCCGGCCGACCGGCTGGTGGCCAAGGGCCCGACACCGCATGAATTCGCGGCGCGCAGGGAACTGGCCCAAATGGTGCAGGGCGCTCTGGCCAAAGTGAGCGTGGAGCTGAGGGAGGCCGTGATTCTGAGGGACCTTCAAGATCTTGATTACAAAGAAATTGCACAAGTATTGGCGATTCCAGAAGGAACGGTGAAGTCGCGCATCAGCCGGGGCCGAGCGGAACTTGCAAGGCTGCTGGAACGTAACAAGCTGGAGGTAATGTAGCCATGGCAGAGCGCACACAATTTCCGAATTCTCCAGCCTGCGGCGCGTGGGAGACGCTGCTGGCCGACGCTCTGGATGGGCTGTTGAAGCCCGAAGACGAAGCGCAGTTCGAGGCGCACAAGGCCACCTGCCAAGCCTGCGCGGCACTGTACGAGGAAGCGCGCAAGGGACGCGAATGGCTGGAGTTTCTCTCCCCCGAGCCGGAAGTGCCGGCAGGGCTGCTGGAAAGGATTCTGGCGCAGACAGGTCCGGGACACGCCGCGAGCATGCCGATACCGGCCCTGGCCGGGTCGAGAACCGTTCCTGGGTTTGTACCGCCAGTGTGGCAACAGCAGGGATTCTTTGCCCGCACGCGGCAAGCGATGCAACCTAGCCTTTTGATGACTGCGGCGATGGCGTTCTTCTCGATTGCGCTGACGTTGAACTTGACTGGAGTACGGCTGTCGACTCTGCGGTTGGCCGATCTTCGGCCGGTGGCGATGCGGTCGTATATGGAGCGGCAGCTGAACATGGCGTCGGTGCCCATCGTGCGGTATTACGACCATTTGCGGTTTGTGTACGAAGTGGAATCGCGGGTGCGGCAACTGCGCAGTGAGAGCCAGGGCGACGGCGATGAAAACACAGCGCCGGGGGGCACACAGGATCAGAAACCGGGACAGCCGGCGAATCCCGGAGAGACAAAACAGAATCCCGGGAAGAACGACGGCGGGGGTCGCCTGGCCCCTCAACAGCCGCCGGACAATTCAGTAGCAGAGCCGGCATCAGGCGCAATGAATGACTTTGTGGAAACCTCGCTTCACTTGCACGGCAACAGAAGGCGATCCGACAGCTCCGCAAGGAGAGCACGGGAAGGGAGCAAGGTATGGATTGCGTAAACCATAACGGTGTAAATGCGACGGCATTTTGCCAGAATTGCGGTAAGCCACTGTGCCAGGCGTGCGTAAAGACGGGTGCGGGAGGGCAGGTTTTCTGTGAGCCGTGCTGGATGGCGTGGACTGGCGCTCAGCAGGCGTTTGTAGCGCCACCCGCGGGAGCGCCCAGCCCCGGGCTGGCGGCGATGTTGGGACTGATTCCGGGCGTGGGCGCAATGTACAACGGCCAGTTTGTCAAAGGCCTTGTTCATGTACTGATCTTCGCTGTGCTGGTTTCGATGACCAGTGCAGTCCACGGGGATCTGGACATTTTTTTCGGGCTCCTCATCCCAGCGTGGATCTTCTACCAGGCTTTCGAGGCGTATCACACGGCGAAGGCGCGTCGCGATGGCGAGCCATTGCCCGATCCATTGGGACTGAACGAACTGACCAATTTGTTTGGGACCGGCGGACGAATGCACTCGGGAATGCCGCCCGCGGCGCAGCCGGGAGCCGCTCCAGGACCGATTGGAACGGGGCCGGCAAATCCGTATCAGGCGCCGTATCAGGCATCCTATGAGCCTCCCTACCAGACACCGTTTCAAACGCCCTATCAGGGCCCGAATGTGCCGCCGGGTTATCCGTTGCCGGATCTTCCCCCGGTTCCGTCGGTGTACTGGCGCCGGAAGGAGCCGATTGGAGCGATTGTCCTGATCGCCCTCGGAGTGTTGTTCCTGATGGGCCGCTTCGACTGGTTTTCAGGGCGAGTGATTGAGTTCACGTGGCCGATTCTGCTGATTGGGCTGGGAGTGTGGCTGATCGTAAGGCGCCTGAGCGAGACGAAGGAGATTTCGCAGGGTAATTCCAAAACCGGATCGCAGGGAAGCTCGCAAGGGGGGCAACAATGAATCGCTACATCATGATTCGCAGATTGCGCGGGCCGGCGGTTTTGTTGCTGATTGGCGTGATGGCGCTGCTTTCACAGGCAAACATTCTTGGCTGGGGCCAGAGCTGGCCGCTGATCCTGATTCTGATTGGGTTGTTGATGCTGGCAGAGCGTGCGGCGCTTGCCAGTGAAGGGTATCCGCCACCTCCGGGCACACCGTGGCCGGATGCGACGCAGGGAACGGGGCAGGCTTCGAATATGGGCACGCAGCCGACGTTGGGCACGGGGAATGTGCCGTCGGATCATGAGCCATTTGGCGATGAGATTCATGGAGGACGGCCATGAGTAGCGCACCTCCGAATATGCCTCCAGGTGGCGGAGCACCTCCGCCGTACGATCCCAAGATGCAGTGGCGCGCGTATCGCGAGCAGCAGCGCGCTGCGTGGCGGGCGCAACGCGATGCATGGCGGGCACAGCGGCACGCGTGGAAAGCAAACTACGTGGGCGCATATGGACCTCGCGTGCCTTCGGTGGTAGGTCCGGTGATTTTGATCTGCGTGGGCGTGATTGCCCTGTTGCTGGTGACCGGGCACATCGATGCCAATTCCTTCTCCGCCTGGTACGGAAGCTGGTGGCCACTGTTGCTGATCGTGGCTGGCCTTGCGCTGCTGGCGGAATGGATGCTGGACATGCGGCGGCCGACACCCGTCCACCGCAGCGGCAGTTTTGTGGGGATCCTGTTTCTGGTCGCGTTGCTTGGACTTTGCGCCGCGGGATGGAACCATATGCGTCCATGGATGGGCGGCTGGAACGGCAACAATGACTTCTTTAATTTCTGGGGCTTGCCCGAGCACGATCTGGATCAGCCGGAGGAAACAAACCCGATCCCGGCGAATGCGACGATTCAGATTCTCAACCCGCGCGGAGATGTGAGCATTACATCGGGTGACGAGCCGAGCGTGCAGGTGCAGGCACACGAGATGGCGTACGCAAACTCCGATTCCGGAGCAACCAGGATCTTCGACAGCGAGGCCGCGCACGTGACAGTAAGCGGGACGGCAGTGCTGGTCGAGTCGAACGGCAACGACCACGGCCGTGTGAACTTGACGATTACGGTCCCGCGAACAGCGAAGGTGACGGTGAACGCCGGCAGAGGGGACGTGGCCGCTTCAGGGTTGGGAACGGGAATCGATGTGACCGCGGGGCACGGGGACACGCACCTCGACGCGATTACCGGCAACGTGACAGCGCACTTCTCCAACGACAAGCACGATTTCTCGGCGCATCAGATCAATGGCGACATCGACGCCAGCGGCAATTGTAACGATGTGACGCTGTCAGAGGTCCAGGGACGGATTACTGTGAATGGAGACCTGTACGGCGAGACGCACATCGAAAACGCCGGCGCCCAGATCAACATTCATACGTCGAGGACCGAGATACAGATTGGCAGCCTTCCCGGCGACATGACCATGGACTCAGACAACGTGCGCGTGAGCGATGCCAAGGGGCCCGTACACGTGACGACACGGTCAAAGGACATTGATTTAAGCGAGATTTACGGCGATACATCTGTCGAAAGCAGTAACGGAACCATCAGCGTGGCGCCGGCAGGGCCATACAATGTCGACGCCAAGAACGACAAAGGCGATATCGAACTCACACTGCCGCCGGACGCCTCAGCCACGGTGAATGGGCAGACGCACAACGGCGATATTGTGACCGACTACGGTTTGACGATCAGCGGCGATGAAAATAAGACCGTGAGCGGGAAGATCGGATCGGGTACCGCACATATTCAGATCAGCACAAGCAACGGCGACCTGCACATCAAGAGAGGATCGGGAGTGCCGGCCGCGCCGCCTGCGGCGTCGAAGGTTCCAACTGCGCCGGCAGCACCCGGCGCGCCTGCCGCGCCCAACGCTCCGCACCTGAAGAGCAATAAAACGCTGCCCCAGCAACCGGTTACGCAGTAGGGCGGACGTCGGAAAGCGGCAATCGCAGAGGGCGCGGGGGGGACGAAACCTCTCGCGCCTGTTTTGTTTTTCGGCGCGACTGGAGTTATGCTCCTCGGCAGGGGTGCTTTCCCCCGGAGGTCGATCGGGCCATGGTTCATGCTCCGGTGAAGGTCATCACCGTAGAGCGCGAGTACGGTTCGCGCGGCGGAGAGTTTGCGCGGCATTTGGCAAAACACCTGGGCTGGCGGCTGCTGGATGCTGAGCTTGTGGCGGGCGCGGCGCGCGTGGCGGGAGTGGATCCAAAGCTGGCAGCCAAGCTCGACGAGCGGCTGGACCCGTGGTACTACCGCTACGGCAAGATGTTCTGGAAAGATCCCGTGTACGCGCCCGCGACGACTGAGGATGAAAAGATCTTCGACTCCCAACACATGCTGGAGCTGATCCGGAAAGAGATTCTGAGTGCGGCCCATGAAGGCAACTGCGTGCTGGTGGGCCGTGGCGCAGCGTGCGTGCTGGCCGGGAAGCCGGGGTGCTTTCACATTTTTGTCTATGCCACGGCGAGCGCCAAGAAGGATTGGTTCACGCACGCGTTTCCGGAGCAGGCGCAGGATGCGGAGCAAAAACTGGCGGCCTTCGACCGGAGGCGCGCGGCGGTGATCCGCAGGTTCTACCAGCAGGAGTGGTGTTCGCGCGGGCTCTATCACATGCTGCTGAATTCCTGCATCGGAACCCAGGCGATGATCGATGCGGTGCAATGCGCAGCTGGATTGTGCGCGGCAGCACCGGAGACGGTGGCTGGGTAATTCTCCAAAACTGAGATCGGAAGGGGCACGCTTAGACCGCGATGCGAGGCACGCGCGGCGTAATGCGCGTGAAGATCTCCCAGGGGATGGTGCCCGCCGCATCGGCGTGGTCGAAGGCCGTTATGGACTCCGCGCCCTCGGAGCCGAGAACGATAACTTCATCGCCGTGCTCGACGCCGGGAATCTCGGTCACGTCTAGAACGATTTGATCCATGCTGACGCGGCCCACAAGCGGCGCGCGCTGGCCCCGCACCAACAAACTGAACTGATTGCCGAGCGAACGCGTGAAGCCATCGCCGTATCCGGCGGAGACGAGCGCGACCCGCATGGGTTCGGTGGCGACAAAGGTTGCGTTGTAGCCGACGGTTGTGCCGGCTGGAATTGTGCGGACGCCAGTGACCGAGGCCTTCCAGGTGAGGACCGGTCGCAGCGCAGCGCGAGCTGCGGCGAGAGAAGGCGGTTCAGGCAGGCTCGTCGCCGAGGCGGGCGCGAAGGCAGGATCGAATCGAGGGACGACGCCGTAGAGTGCGAGGCCGGGGCGAAGCATCGCCTTCATGCCGTGGCGCGCGGCAAGGTCGGAGATAAGGCGCGCCTGGCCGGCAAGCAGCGTAGCGGATGCGCCGACGTTGAGCCACTCGGCGAAGAGGCCTGAAGCCGAGATGCGGCTCATGGCTTCGTCGAGGCGCGCGAGCTGTTCTTGAGTTGCCTCGCCGTCGGCCTCATCGGCGGCTAACAGATGCGTCATCACTCCCTCAAGCCGAAGAGGCGAGCCGGGGCCAAAGCGCGAGAAGATTTGGGCAAGATCGCTGGGACCGACGCCCTGGCGGCTCATTCCGGTGTCAATCTCCAGATGGATCGGCACGGAGCCCGGCTGTGCGCCTGCGGAGCGAGCGGTCGCGAGAAGCTGGTCGAGTTGCCAAGTCTCCCACGCGACAGGAGTGAGCTGAAACTGGATGGCCGCGGCAGCCTGACCGGGGAACACGCCGCCGATGATGAGTACTCGAGTCTCGGGGCACAACGCGCGAGCGGCGATGCCTTCTTCAACACTCGTAACGCCAAGCCACTTTGCGCCGGCGTTCACAACAGCGGGAGCGCAGAGAGCGAGCGAGTGTCCGTAGGCGTTGGCCTTGACGATAGCCAGCAGTTCGGCGTGAGGAGCAGCTAGTCCGGATAGAAAGCGGAAGTTCTCTTCGAGAGCCTGAGTGCGAATCTCGACCCAGCAGGGGCGCGTTGTCATGGGGGGCGGCAAAGAACAGTTTACGGCATGGGTGGAAGGGAGTTGCGGCGCGATCCACTCATAGGGGGCCGGTTTCACATTTGCCGTTGATTCCTCACGAAAGCCCGTAGCATACTTCTCGAATGAACAACCGTTCCGTGCCGGTTTCAACTGTGCTTCCCCATCTGGTCTACCGCGACATAGAAGAGGCGTGCGATTGGCTCAGCCGCGCCTTCAGCTTCAAAGAGCATTTCCGCTACGGCCAGCCGGTAGCCGGGATTCAGATGTTTCTGGGAAGCGCGGTCATCATGCTGACCGGGCCACGCCGGGGAACGCAAAGTCCGGCTTTGCTCGGATCGGGGACTCAAGCGCTCACCGTCATGGTTGAAGACGTAGACGCTCACTACGCCAGAACCAAGGAGCGGGGAGTGATCATCTGGGAAGAATTGCATGAAACGGAATATGGAGAAAGGCAGTACGGCGTGGACGACATCGACGGCCATCGATGGATCTTTGCCACGCACGCCCGCGACGTGAGCCCCGAGGAGTGGGGAGCGACGATCGTGAATCCGATGCCGTGAGATCGCCACGCGGCTATGGCAATAGCGCAAAGGCAACAACGGTCTCGTCTTTTGACCCGATCGCATCGAGCAGTTCGGCTTCGAGAGCGTGCGGAATGGGCATCTCGCATGCGGCAACTTGCTCCGGCGTCGCACCGATAAAGCAGAGCTCGCAGTGCCCTAAACCCTCGTTGTCGCCGCCCTCGGCGCCATCCTCGACGACGCTGCGAACCGGAGGGCCGAAGACGCGGCAGGTCATGGGTCGCCACTGGTAGACATCGCAACGACCGGTGGCAGGATTGAGCGCAGGACACGCGGCATCATTCGCAAAGTCTTCAAAGCGGGCCTGATCGGCGGCCGAGGCGCCGAGCACCCCTGTCTCGGGATTGCCGGGAAAGGTCGGACCATGCTCAGCGAGCCAGGCGCGTGCGCGGCGTTCGATTTCGGCGGCGAACGCAGGATTTGCGGCCCGCAGATCGGCCATCCCTTCGCGGAGTCGCGCGGCGTCAAGGGCGTTGATGGCGAAGGCCCCGTGGCAACATTGGGTGCAGCCAATGCGGCAGGCGAGGAAGTCACCGGCTCGACGGGCGGTATCGGCAAGTGCGGCGTCAACAATCTGGACAAGCCTGGCCTCGGGGGTCTGCGAGAGCTGAATTTCGCGCGCGGAAGCAGGCATGGGGGAAGGATAATTCGTCGGGGTAGAGGCACATTGTGGCCGGGAGCTAAAATCTAAAAATCATGCTGATCCTTCCCGAAGCTCGCGCCGCGATTATCCGGGCTTCTGTGTTCACCGCGGTGGCCATCATTTCGATCGTCTGCGCAAGCCGTGCTCATCGGAGCTGGGTGCGGATACTCTTTCTCGTTATTGCAGTCCCGGCAACTTTCGAGGCCATATTCGGAATCTGGGCGATCTGGCTCACCCTGCATTACGCAGCTCGTTAGCGGGACGCGAGCGCACACTTTCATATTCGAGTTGAGACGCCACGAAAAACCCGGCCGGATTGCGCGTTGACCCGCATACCAGCTAACCTTGGCGCGGAGGCTTCCCCATGGCTGATTCCCACTGTTCCGTGATCCCTGCATTTCGCTACCGCGACGCTCCTGCGGCCATCGAGTGGCTCTGCAAGGTTCTGGGATTTACGCGCCATGCCGTTTATGAAGGAGCGAGTGGAGAGATCAACCACGCCGAACTTGCCCTGGGCGGGGGAATGATCATGCTTGGCTCCATGAAGGACGATGAGCATGGCCGCAGGTTCAAGTCGCCTGTAGAACTGGGCGGCACGGAGACAAGCAGCGCGTATATCGTGGTTCCCGATGCGGACGCGGTGTATGCGTGCGCGCAAGCGGCGGGCGCGACGATCGTGCGAGCCTTGCAGGATATGCCTTACGGCAGCCGCGAGTTTGCGGTAAGCGATCCCGAGGGGCACACCTGGAGCGTGGGAACGTACGATCCGTGGGCGCAGCACGACTGAAATACAAGCTCTGCATGGATTGCAAATCTGGCGAATTTTCATCGGGTCGCTAGGGAGGTTCTCTTTGAAGTTTTTTACCTGGTTTTGGTGGATAGCAGTTTTGTTGCTCTTTGTTGGCGCAGGGCAAGCGCAGACGGGCCGATTGCTGGTGGCGCAAAAAGGCGATCGCAGCCTGGCGATTGTCGATCCGGTTGCCGGTACGGTGATTGCAAGCGTGCCGGAGAACGGAACGACCGGGCACGAAGTGGCAGGCTCGCCGGATGGGCGGCTGGCGTTTGTGCCCATCTACGGAAACTCGGGCGTGGGCAAGCCTGGAACCGACGGCAGCAACATCGTCGTGGTGGATGTGTCGGAAAAAAAAGTGGTCAGCAACATTCAATTCGACCACGGCGTACGGCCGCACTGCGCGGTGATCGGGCCAAAGGATGGAATGCTCTATGTGACCACGGAGCTGGACCGCGCGGTGACGATCATCGACCCCAAGACGCTGAAGATCGTGGGCGCGATACCGACGGGGCAGCCGGAGAGCCACATGCTGGCGCTTTCGCACGACGGGCTGCGCGGATACACGGCGAATGTGGGGCCGGGGACAGTGAGCGTGCTCGACGTGAAGGCGCGGAAGACGCTCGCAGTGATTCCCGTCTCGGGCAACGTGCAGCGGATTGCGATTTCAAATGACGATCGATGGGTGTTTACCGCGGACCAGACGGCACCGCGCATGGCGGTGATCGACACGGCAACGGAAAAGGTGGCGAAGTGGATCAAGATCGATGGGCTGGGCTATGGCGCCGCTCCGACAAAGGACGGACGCTGGCTGCTGGTGGCGCTGCCCGCGCAGGACAAGGTTGACGTAATCGACCTGAAGACGATGACGCTGGCGCGGACCGTGGACGTGGGCAAGGGCCCGCAGGAGGTGCTGGCGCGGCCGGATGGAAAAGCGGCATACGTTTCCTGCGACGGAAGCAACGAGGTTGCGGAGATCGATTTGGCTACATGGACGGTCAAGCGGACCATCAAGACAGGCAACGTGACGGATGGACTCGGTTGGGCGAAATAAGACAGGGATTAGGCATTTGGCGTTTGGAGGTTTGGAATGGCTGCAAAGTGCACGCACATTGCGACGATCAAAAAGGGCGTGAAGCCGAACTCGAAGGGTTGCGAGGAGTGCCTGAAGACGGGCGATACGTGGGTGCACTTGCGCATGTGCCTGGAGTGCGGTCACGTGGGCTGCTGCGACTCATCGAAGAACCGGCACGCGCGCACACACTTCAATGAGACACAGCATCCGCTAATCCAGTCGGCCCAGCGTGGCGAGGATTGGCGGTGGTGCTATGTGGATGAGACGTACCTCTAGCTGCGAATCAGCCGGGTTCGCCCAAGAATCGCCTACGCCAATTCGACTTCGATCGTCTTTGAATCAGCCATGACCTTTGTGATTTTGAAGGTACGGACCTGGCCTTCGGCGAGAGCCTCGGGAGCGGCGGACGGAGCCGGTGCGTTCCCTTTCCAGCGCGCCTTCAACATGGAGGAGAGCTGGGAGAGATCGGGAGCAGCGGAATTAGCGTGGCTGGCGGAGTCAGCGGAGCTAGCGGTGCTAGTCGACCGAACGTGGCAGCCGGCCCTGATGCCTTCACCGAGTTCGACGATTGCGCCGCTTGCCGTGAGCTCGACGACGCGGCCGGAGACCTGGTCGCCCACCTTAACCTCGGCAATGTATTCGTCGATGCTGGTGGGGATGAGCTGCTTCATCGAGAGCTTGATCTGGCGCTTCTCAAGATCGATGGCGAGAACGACGGCCTTGACGACCTGGCCTTCGCGCACAACGTCACGAGGATGGTTGATGCGGCGGTCGGCAACGATCTCGCTGACGTGGACCAGGCCGTCAACGCCCGCGGCGATTTGAACGAAAGCGCCAAAGTTCATGATTTTCGTGATGGGTCCTTCGACTTGCGATCCCGCTGGGAATCTCTTTTCGGCCTCGGACCAGGGATCTGCGAGAGTCTGCTTGAGGCCGAGCGCGATGCGGCCTTGTTCGGCGCCCGTGGGCGGCTTGACGGAGAGAACAACGGCATCGACGCGGTCGCCCTGCTTGAGCAAGTCAGAAGGGTGGCGAACTTTCTTGGCCCAGGACATCTCCGAAATGTGAATGAGGCCCTCGAGGCCGGGCTCAAGCTCGACGAACGCGCCGAAATCGGTGAGGCGCGTAACGTCGCCGGCGATGCGCTGGCCGGAGACATAGCGTTCGGCAGCGGTTTCCCACGGCTCGGGCTGAAGCTGCTTGAGGCCAAGCGAGATTTTGTTGATCTCGGGGTCTATTTTGAGAATGCGCAGCGTGAGTTGCTCGCCGACCGAAAGAACATCTTCAGGCTTGGCGACGCGCGCGCGGGAGATGTCCGAGATGTGCAGCAGACCATCGAGGCCGGGCTCGATTTCGACGAATGCGCCGTAGGGCATAATCGTGCGCACTTTGCCGCTGACCGTGTCGCCTGCTTTGAGCGCGGCGCGGCGGCCGGCCATCTCTCCGCGAGCCTGCTCCTCAAGAACAACGCGGCGATCCACCACAACGTCTTCATCGGCAACGTCGAGCTTGGTGATGCGGCAGGTGATCTCCGTGCCGACGAGGGCTTCGAGCTCGGCTGCGTCGCGCGTGCCGCTGCGGCTGGCGGGCATGAAAGCGCGGACGCCGACGTCGACGCTAAGGCCGCCTTTGATGACTGCAGTCACGGTTCCTGCGACGGCGATCTTTTCCTCGAAGGCGCGCTCGAGGGCGGACCAGTCGCGGGGCTGCGCGACGCGATGACGCGACAGCTCGTAATAGCCCTCTTCGTTGCGTCCGGTAATCGAGACTGGAAAACTGTCGCCGGCCTTGACGGCTTCGGCGTTGTCCGGGAACGAAGAACGCGGCAGAACGCCCTCGATCTTGTAGCCAACGTCGAGGACAACCTGATCTGAGGTGAGCGAGACGACGGTGCCTTGAAGTTGCTTGGCTTCGGCGCGGTGGGTGTGCGAGCGCTCGAATGCGGCGAGTTCGTCGGCAAAGGATGACTGGTCGCCGGAATCCTTGGCTTCTTCGGGAGCGGCCAGTGTTGCTTCGTCGTTCACTTTTTCCGCAGAAGTTGCGGAATCGATCGAGCTCACTTGTTCCTCATGCTCGGTGGAAGCGGAGTCGGATGGAGAGATGATTTCGTCAGTCATAATTTCGTCTGCGACGGCGAGTACGGAAGTATTGTTTCACGCCTCGCTGAGTTTATGCGGAGCGGATGGACTCGACCCGATGCGACACGACGCGCGGCGTTATACCCTGAAAACAGACGATGACTCCGGTTTCCCCACCCAACTCAACTGGTTCTTCGCCGCCGCGGCGCGGGCTAGAAGCCTTTGCCTCCCGCGACTTCAGGCGGTACCAACTGGCGCGCGTGGCCGTGATCCTGGGGGCTGAGGCGCAGTCGGTTGCGGTAGCGTGGCAGGTGTATTCGATTACGCATCGCGCCATCGATCTTGGCTACACGGGGCTGGCGTTGTTCTTGCCGGGCTTGATTTTTCTTCTGCCGGCGGGCCATGTGGCTGACCGCTTCGACCGCAGGCGCGTGATCCTGATCTGCTACACGCTGCAGGTGTTTTGCACGGGCGCGCTGATCGAGCTGGCGCGGACCAACACACAGAACATTCTGGCAATTTACACAGTGCTGTTTTTTGTTGGCACGGGCCGCGCGTTTTCGTCGCCGGCGAGCTCGGCGCTGATTCCTCACCTGGTGCCGGAGAGGCACTTTGTGAACGCGGTGACATGGGGCGGAGCGATCTTTCAACTCGCCAACATCACCGGGCCGGCGTTGGGCGGATTACTCTTCACGTTGCCGCTGGTGGGCTTTCTGGCAACGTCTCGCCTTGAGGGCGCGGGAATTGTGTATCTGTTCACGCTCGGGACGGTGATTTGGTTTCTGGTTCTTGTCGCTTCGCTGCACGCGCGTCCCGGGCGAATGGAGCACCGCGAACTCTCAATGAAGGTGTTGCTGGCGGGGTTCAAGTACGTGTTGCGGGTGCGGCTGCTGCTGGGATCGTTCTCGCTGGACTTATTTGTCGTGCTGCTGGGCGGCGCAGTTGCGCTGATGCCGATTTTTGCGCACGAGATTTTGCACCAGGGCCCGCGCGGTCTGGGCATGCTGCGCGCGGCGCCGGCTGTAGGCGCGGTGACGATGTCCCTGATCATGGCGCGGTTTCCCATGCATCGTTACGCGGGAAAATGGCTGTTTATTTGCGTGTCGATTTTCGGCGTCGCGACGGTGGTGTTCGGCCTTTCGCACACGCTGTGGCTCTCGCTGGCGGCGCTGGCGATTGCGGGCGCGGCGGACATGATCAGCGTGATCATTCGCGGGTCGCTCCTGCAACTGGCGACACCACCCGAGATGCGTGGTCGTGTAAGCGCGGTGAACTCGCTGTTCATCGGCGCGTCAAACGAGCTGGGCGAGTTTGAGAGCGGGCTGACGGCGCAATGGTTGGGCGCAGTGCGGGCCACGGTGATCGGCGGCGTCGGCGCGCTTGCAGTGGCGGGGCTGTGGTCGGTGATTTTCCCAAGCCTGCGCAAAGCCGATGAGCTGACAGCGGAAAGCCTGCGAGAACACGTGCCGGCGCCGCAGGAGATTTTGTCGGGGTTGTGATTCTCAGCGCGCGCGGCCGCGAGGGCGGCCAGCGCGATTGCGCTCGAAGAGGATGCGCAGGCCGTCGAGCGTGAGCAGGTCGTTGATTTCCTGGATGTAGCGCGAGTCCGGGGCGATCATGCGCGCCAGGCCCCCACTGGCGACGATCCGCGGCGGCTTGACGGGATCGGCGTTGGGAGAGGCCTCAAGCTCGGCAAGGATGCGCTCGATGATGCCATCAACCAAGCCGATGTAGCCAAAGTAGAGTCCGCTCTGCAGATGGCCAACGGTGCTGGTGCCGATCACTTTTGCGGGGCGCTTGATGTCGACGCGGCTGAGGCGCGCGGCGCGGTTGAAGAGCGCATCGGCGCTCAGGCCGAGGCCGGGCGCGATGGCGCCGCCGAGATACTCGCCGCGTGCGGATATCACTTCAAACTTGGTTGCTGTTCCGAAATCGACCACGATGCACGGGCCGCCGTAGCGTTCGTAGGCGGCGATGCAGTCGGCGATACGATCTGCGCCGAGTTCGGTGGGGTTATCGATGAGCAGCGTCATGCCGGTCTTGATACCGGGTTCGACGAAGAGCGGTTCAACGTTGAAGTAGGATTCGCAGACCTGGCGGAGGGTTGAGTCGACGGGCGGCACCACGGAGGCGATGATGATGTCCGTGACCTGGCTGGGTGCCATGCCGTGCATTTCGAAGAGATTCACAAAGAAGACGCCGTACTCGTCCACGGTTTGCGCGCGGTGCGTTGTGACACGCCAGTTCGCGGCGAGCTCGGGCTTGGTGGCACCCCCGCGACCTGGACCTGTCGCGGGGGACCCCGCCGCTTCGCCGTCGAGCTTGTAGAGGCCGAGGGTCGTGTTCGTGTTTCCGACATCGAGTGCGAGCAGCATTTCTTCTCAGCTCCTAGCCTCTAGCTTCCAGCTTCTAGCTTGATTCTCGTAACGGCCAAAATGGTGAATTCGGCACGAACGAGCCAGGAGCTAAAAGCTAGCGGCTAGAAGCTGCTCTTTCGCGCAGGCCGCCAGTTTGCACCGTGACAAGCCCACCGGCGGTTTGAACGCGCAGAAAACCGTATTCGTCGAGGCCGGCCGTGACACCCGTGCATGCTTGCGGACCGTGTACCTCGACATAGCGCCCGCGAATCCACGTGGACGCCCTCTCCACGCGCGTCGGAATCTCTCTGGCTGCGGCCTGATCGGCGAGCGCGGACGCCTCACGCTCCAAAGATTTTAGCAGGGCGACGAGGAGGGTTTGCCGCGAGATCGTTTTGCCTGCCTCCATGTCGAGCGAGGTTGCGGGCGTGGCGAGACCGGACGGAAAACTGCGCTGGTGCACATTGATCCCGATGCCCACCACTGCCATTGCACGGAGCAGCCCCTTGGTTTGGAGACTCGACTCAACAAGGATGCCGCCGGTCTTTCGTGGGCCGATGAGAAGATCGTTGGGCCAGCGCAGATCGGCACTCAATGCGGAAACGGCGCGAATGGCTTCGGAGGCGGCGAGGCCCGCGGCGAGGGGTAAGAGTTGTAGGCGCGAGACTGAAACCAGCGGGCGAAGAAGAACGCTGACGTAGAGGCCTTCTCCGGCCGTGGAGATCCAACCATGATCGCCGCGGCCGCGTCCGGCCGTCTGCTCATCGGCGAAGAAGACAGAGCCGTGCTGCGCGCCGTCGCGGGCGGCGGCGAGTGCGTCGGCGTTGGTTGATCCGGTGACGGGCGCAAAGTGGAGCTTGCCTGCGAAGAGCGTGCCGGCGAGTTCAGCGTCGAGAGCGGGGAGATCGTACATCCGCGCGCTCAGCGCTCTGCCGCAAAGGTCATGGAGATGTTGGCGGCGCGGGCAGAGTTCGTGAGCGCGCCAACGCTGATAAAGTCCACGCCTGTCTCAGCGTAGGAGTGAACGGTTTCGAGCACGATTCCGCCAGAAGCTTCAGTGGGAATCCAGCGACCTGGTTCGCCTCCGGTTACAGTCTTGATGCGCTCGACGGCGCGCCGGACTTCGGCGGGCGTCATGTGGTCGAGAAGGATGGCCTCGGCGCCGTGGGCCAGGGCGTCGTCAAGCTCCTGCGCGGTTCGGACTTCGACTTGCACGCGCTGAGGGGGCCTGCGCCGGGCAAGCGCGCGCGAAAGCACCGCCTGAATGCCTCCGCCGAGAGCGATGTGATTGTTCTTGACGAGAATGCCGGAGGCTAGATCGATGCGATGATTGGTGCCGCCGCCGCAGAGCACTGCGTATTTATCGAGAGCGCGCAGGCCGGGGACAGTCTTGCGCGTGTCGAGGATGCGGGCATGAGTGCCTTGAATCGTGTCAGCGAATTTTCGCGTGAGCGTGGCGATTCCACTCATGTGCTGCAGCAGATTGAGAATGACGCGCTCGCAACTGAGCAGGACGCGCGCGTTATGGCGAATGACGGCCAGCACCTGGCCGGCATGGACGCGGACCCCGTCGAAGATTTCGGGATGGCTGATGACTTCAAAGCGGGTTTGCGCCTCCGGGCTTTTGTCGAGGCGGGCGTAGATTTCAAAAAAGCGCGGAATGGCGCCCAGTCCCGCGACCACCAGCTCTTCGCGGGCGATGATGGAGCCTGCGGCGAGGAAGTTGGCATCGATCGTGATGTGGCTGGTGACGTCGCGCGGAGCCTGGTCCTCAAGCAGGGCCTGCTCCAGCAATGCGTCCACGCGGTGGCTCTTCCAATCCATGAGTTTCCCTTCGGGAAACAGCTTATAGCCGTCAGCGATCAGGTTTCAGCGAGATCGTACGAAGTTTGAAACCTTAACTCTTGTTGACGGCCGCTTCTGCCGGTTCGGCGGTGACGAACTCGATTTGCCTGACTTCAATTCCCTCTCCGTCGATTTGCTGCTCTTCCACAGTCAACAGCTCGCTTGCGCGCACCGCCAGTCGAATATCTTCGCACGCCGCATTGAGAAGGGTAAAGAGCTCCGGTTTTGCCGCGAGCGTGGCCGTCTTAATCTCTCGCGCGGAAGAGACTCCGGCGCCCGTCCGGCTGCGATTGATCGCAAACAGGGCTTTCACGGCGATGTCGAAGATTCCTTCGTTCCCATCCTCTGAAAGGCTAGGGAAATCCGTATCGGAGGGCCAAACGGACGAGTGAATCGTGGAGCAGCCTGTCTCGGCGGCGTAGGTCCAGGACCAGACTTCATCGGTAATGTAGGGCAAAAACGGCGCGAAGAGGCGGAGAAAAACGCTAAGCGCAATCCGCAGTGTCGCAAGCGCAGAACTTTGTGCCTCAGCGCCGTAAGCGCCAAGGGTTCTTGCACGGCTCATTTCAATGTATGAATCCGTAAACGCCGTCCAGAAAAAGCGCTCGGTTTCAGCAAGCGCCTGCTGGTGTTCGTAATTCTCGAAGTGCCGCGTGGCGTTGCGCACAAGCTGGCGAAGCTTGACGAGAAAGACGCGATCCATGGGGTAGGTGATCGGCCCCGGCGTGCCTTCTTTTCCCAGCACAAACTTGGACGCGTTGAAGAGCTTGGTTACCAGCCTTTTGCCAACCTTCAGAACATTGACGTCGAAAGTGGTGTCGGCGCCGAGTTGTGCGCCGGCGGCCCAGTAACGCACGGCATCGGACCCGTACTCGTCGAGCAGATGCATCGGCGTAATGACGTTGCCGCGGCTCTTCGACATCTTCTTGCGGTCGGGATCGAGGATCCAGCCGGAGATGGCCACGTTTTTCCAGGGGATTTGCCCTTCGTGCAGCATCGCTTTCACGATGGTGTAAAACGCCCAAGTGCGAATGATCTCGTGGCTCTGCGGCCGCAGATCCATTGGGAAGAGCGATCGGAATCGATCCGGATCCTCGCCCCAGCCGCTTGCGATCATGGGCGTGAGCGACGAGGTGAACCACGTGTCGAAGACGTCAGCCTCGGCGACGAACCCGCCCGGCTTGCCGCGCTGATCCTCGGTGAAGTTCGGAGGCGCGGCGTCGGCGGGGTCGAGCGGAAGAAGAGCCTCGTCGGCGACGATGGGATGGTCGTAGTCGACTTCGCCGGCTGCGCCGAGGGGATACCAGACCGGAAACGGCACGCCGAAGTAGCGCTGGCGCGAGATGGCCCAATCGAATGCGAGGTTCTCGCTCCATGTGCGATAGCGGTGGCGCATGAACTCGGGATGCCAATGGATACAGTCGCCCGCTTCGAGAAGCATCGGCTTCTTGTCGAGCAGCCGAACAAAAAACTGACGCGTGGTGATGAATTCGAGCGGCTGATCGCCTTTCTCAAAGAACTTGACCGGGTGCTCGAGGGGCGCGGGTTCGCGCTCGAGCGGGGGCTGGCCGCGTAGGACAGGCTCGTCGGGCTGGCGGAGCTGCTCGACGATGATGCGGCGAGCCTGCTTCAAGTTCCTGCCGGCAAGCTCCGCGTAGACAGCATTCGCCCGTTCCGGAGCTGTCGAGGGCCAGTTGGTGGACGCGCCATTCTCTGGGCCAAACTCGATGGCGAGCAGACGGCCATTGCGCCCGAGGATTTGGCGGTTCGCGAGATTCTGTTCGCGCCACCAGCGGACGTCTGTCGCGTCGCCGAAGGTGCAGACCATGAGGATGCCAGTGCCTTTTTCCGGATCGGCAAGGTCCGAGGGAAAGATCGGGACTGGTACACCGAACAGCGGGGTCAAGGCGCGTTTCCCGAACAGATGTTTGTAACGCGCGTCGTCGGGGTGGGCAGTTACGCCTACGCACGCCGGCAGCAGCTCGGGGCGCGTGGTGGCAATGGTGAAAATCTCCTCGCTGCCTTCGACGCCGAAGCGGACATGATGGAAGTGCCCTGTGATCTTGCGATCTTCGACTTCGGCCTGTGCAACGGCGGTCTGGAAGTCCACGTCCCACATGGTTGGGGCTTCAACGCTGTAAATGTGGCCCTTGCGGAACAGGTCGAGGAAGCTACGCTGCGCTGCGCGCTGGCAGCGCGGATCGATTGTGGAGTACTCCTGCTTCCAATCCACTGACAATCCGAGGCGACCCCAAAGATCCTTGAAGGTCTTCTCGTCTTCCTGGGTCAGGCGCAGGCAAAGCTCGATGAAGTTGCGGCGGGAGATTTCGCGTGGGGGAGATTTCGGATCGATACTCTCCGGCGCCGGCAAATTCAATTCCGGCTCGTATTTCAATCCGGGATTGCAGCGCACATGGAAGTAGTTCTGGACGCGCCGCTCAGTGGGCAGGCCATTGTCGTCCCAGCCCATGGGGTAGAAGACGCTCTTGCCGCACATGCGGTGAAAGCGCGCGACGAGATCGGTCTGCGTGTACGAAAAAACGTGGCCGACGTGCAGGGATCCGGAGACTGTGGGCGGGGGCGTATCGATGGCGAAACGCTGCTGCCCGGGGGCGGCTTCGGTGTATCGATACACTCCCAACTCGCTCCAACGCGCTTGCCAGGAGGTCTCCGCCGCCTGGGTGTCAAAGTGCTTCGGCAACTCCGCAATGTTCATTCTTTTCAGGCTTTCAGAGCGAGGAAACTACTCCTCAGGTTAGCAGACCGAGAGGCGCATCCGGCGACTTGGCTTCAGCGATGATTTCGCCGGTGAGCATGCATCCACAGACCTTTAGGCCGGCCTTGGTCAGACATGCTCGCGACGCCAGATTGTGGATGCTTGTGCGTGCGGCAGGGACTCGGCCGGCGAGGGTGCACTCCCGCTTAACTTCCTGCAGAAGAAAACTGCCGATCCCGCGGCGCCGCCAGTTTTCGCAAACTTCCATATAGAGATCGGCGAACGGAGGATTGTAGTGCAGCAGGAAGCCTCCGGATGCAACGATCTCACCGTTTAGCTCTGCAACATAGTCTCCAACTGGCTCGACGCGATGAGAAAAAACATGATCGCTTTCTTGCCGGGGACGGACGCGAACACCGGGAACAAAAAGATCGGTGGCCGAATGTTCCTCAAAGAGAACCACGTCGGCGAAGATATTACGCGCGTATTCATAGAGCATCTCAGAGAGGTTGGGGTCATTGCTCTGGCACTCGATGAACGCTGGCCGCGCGATGGCGAGCATTTGCCGGAATAAGTTGCTTGCTTGATTACGAAATGGCTGAACGACGAAGAACTCGAAAACAGTGTCGCGATCCGGAATCTCGCGACCTTTGATTGAGCCATAACCTACGGCTTTCTCGTCGATCGTGAGCAGATAGGAGTCCGACCAGCCGCGTTCATGACATGCGTTATAGCGTATCTGACGATTGGCTTCCTTCAGGAAAAGCGCTCGCAGGGGAAGAATCGCTTCGAGTTCGACTTTTCGTACCGTGGTCGTCATGGCTGCAGATTCATATTGTAGGGTTGCGCCGTTTCGTGCGCTGACGAAGAAGGCCGCCCGAGGGCGGCCTTTCGCGATTTGATTCGGTCTGAGATCAGTGATCAGAACGGATTCAGCTTGGCCAATCCCTTCTTCTTTTTCTTCTTGCTGGAAGAGTCTTCGCTCAAGTCGACTTTGGGTTTCTTGGTTTTGCCATTGGAAGCAGTTTCGGTCGCCGGTTGAGCCGGGTTCTCGCCGGGCTTGATGTCGTTGACCTGGAGGGGCGCTTCGGCGGGTTTTTCTGCAGCGGGCAGAACGGTATTGGTGGGGCCGACCGGCTTGACGAGAGCATTGGGGTCGGCTGCGGCGCTATTGCTGGGAGCGTTGACTACTTCAACCCCGACGCCGGTGCCTTCACCGGGCGCCTGCATTTGCAGGGGAGCGGTGGACGGCTGATCGCTGCGCGGCGGCTCGTTGGGGCCCGTGGGCGTAACGGCTGCGGCGGGCGCTGACGGCTTGCCCTGGTTCATCGCGTCCATGAACACAGCCTTATTCTGATTCGTGACTTCAGGAGCCAGCGTGCGCTTGGGGTCGTCAAGTGTTGGTTCGCCAACGTGCACAGCTTCAACCACCGTGGGACCGCGCTTGATCACGCCGAGCATGTTGTCGGTAAAGTGGAGCGGCTGGCGGCTGCGTTCCTCGGCATCGCTTTCTGCAATCGCCGCTTGCGTGGGCTCGGGCACGGTGCGATTCATGGCCACCAAGCGATCGCGCGCGTCCTCAACATGCGGCGCCATGGGATAGCGCGTGATGACTTTGGCGTAGGCTGCCGCGGCCTTGTCTTCGTAGGCTGAACGCATGCGCTCCTTCACGGCGCCGTTCAGCCCGGCAGCCATTTCGATGGCCTTTGCTTCACCGGCATAGGCATCGCCAATATCGATGAGGACTTCATCGCTTTTGGAATAAAGAGGATAAGAATCGGTCACGGTATCGAGCCTGGCGATGGCGGCAATATAGTCCGCGCGGGTTTCATAGTAATTACCGATCTGGTATTCGCGCTCCGCCAGAACCTCCTGCACGTCGCGCAGCCTCTGCTTGGCACGCGGGATGAGGGTTGAATCGGGGAACATATTGATCATTTCCCGATACTCCCGCTCGGCCTGCTCAGCGTTGGTAAAGTCGCGATCGGGCTTCTCCATCTGCTCGTAGTAAATATCGGCCACCTTCATCTTGGCTTCGGCAGCCTCGGGGACGTCAGGGAAGAAGGTAATGAAGTCCTCGTATTCAGCCTCAGCCTGTGTGAGGGCCGCGGAACCGCCTTCTTTGAACCAGGTATCGCCGACCGACAGCTTGGCGCGCATACGGTATTCCGACTCGGGATACGTGTTGAGCATGGTTTGCAGATCGAGGCGAGCGACGTCATAGCGGCCCTTCTTCATAGCCACCATCGCCTTGTCGTAAAGCTCTTTATCGGGCTGCTTGGACTGCACGCCAGCCAACGGGTTGGCGTTCAAGTCGTAAGCCTTCTTCTGCTTTTTCTGTCTTTTGGCCTTCAGGCGCTGGACGTCGTCCTGGTTCTGGGCGGAGTTCTGTTTCTGCGCCGAGCTCTGATCCTGCGTTCGGGCTACAATTCCGCTCGAAGACAACGCCAGAAGAGCAATCGACACAATCTTGAGAGACAACCGGTTCATACCACCTCTTGGGAGGAGGACCCTGGGGTGGGCCATCCGCAGCTCGCTTGCGCTTTTAGTGAATTTTACTCTTTCCAGACACGATCCTGTTGGCAATGATCCGGTCGTCGGCTTCGCGAGCCGCGGCCAGCAACGCGCGTGCATCGCGCTCGGGTTCGCCTGCGCCAAAAACAGCGTTCCCGGCGACGAGCAACTCGGCTCCAGCTTGGACGACCGCAGCGACCGTGTCGTGAGCCACGCCGCCGTCAACTTCAATTTTGAAGTCCAGGTCGAGATCGCCGCGGATTTCGACGAGACGACGGATCTTGTTCAAGGAAAAGGGGATAAACTCCTGCCCACCGAAGCCGGGATTCACGCTCATGACGAGCACATGATGCACCATGGGCAGAATGTCGATAAGAAGGTCAACGCGCGTGGCCGGATTGACCACGACCCCAGGTTTCATGCCGTGGTGGAGAATCAGCTCGAGCGAGCGGTGCAGGTGTGTGCAGGCCTCGTAGTGGACGCTGCACCAGTTTGCACCCGCGTCGGCGAAGGCTTGGATGAAATCATTCGGGTTCTCGATCATCAGGTGGCAATCGAGCGGCAGGCGAGTGAATTTTCGCAGGCTGGCGACCACGGGCGGACCGATGGTGATGTTGGGGACAAAGTGGCCGTCCATGATGTCGACGTGGATGGCGGTGCCACCACCGCGCTCGGCCGCAGCCACCTGGTCGGCCAGATGGGCGAAGTCGGCGGAAAGGATGGATGGCAGCAGCTCGACCATGAAAGAAAGCGCAACTCCTTGCGGGGACAGTTTATCAGCCGCTATCGGAAGCGGGAATGGCTACGCGGATGCCGAAGCCGGCGCAAGCGACAGCGTGAGCACGGTAATGTCGTCCTGCTGGCCGAACTGCACGGCCGCGTCGGCGATCTGTTGCGCCGCGCGCGAGCTCATCTGGCGGGTGCGCTCGAAACCGAAGAGCTCACCGACGGCGTTGCGCGCCTCGACCACACCATCGGACAGGAACGTGAGCCTGTCGCCCGGCTCAAGCTGGAGGGACGCTTCGGTGTACTCGGCAGCCGCGTCGATGCCAAGCGGGAGGCTCACCGGAATCTCGATCTCCTGACCATTGCGATAAGGCGGCAACTGGCCGGCGTTGGCGATGACGAGGAGCCCTGAAGACGCGAGATCGGCGCAGAGGCATGTAGTAAAGCCCTCAATGCCGCTGTTGCGCAGAGCCGCATTCAGCTCCTTGAGCACCGCTGCGGGGCGAAGATCGTCGCAGCGATCAGCCGCCCCCAGCAGCAGCGCCGAAGTGAGCGCAGCAGCAACGCCCTTGCCGCTGACGTCGCCCAGCAGCACGCGCTGCGATCCGTTGGCGAGAGCGCGGCAGAGATAGAAGTCACCGCCGACTTCGTGGGCGGGCAGAAAAGCCGAACTGACGGTGACGCCGGGCGCGACCAGCATTTTGTCGGGAATGAGCAGATGCTGAACCTGGCGGGCGGCGGAGAGCTCTCCGCGCATCTCGGCGCGCTCGTCGGCGGCGATCCGTTGCTGATGGAAGATGTGGCCGAACAGAGCGATCAGCAGAGCGGCGATGGCCAGCGACATCCAGTTCTGCACCTGGTTGGACCAGGTTTCGCGATTCAGAATTACCTGCTGGAACTGGAACCAGCCCTCGATAAGAGCCCAAATGGCACAGAGAGAGGCGACGATGCGCATCCGGCTGCTGAGCCGCGTCCAGGGCCAGAAGGCGACAAACGGAGCCGTGCACGCGAAGGTCCAGATGCACCAGATGGGCTTGAAGCACGTGACCTGAACAAAAAGCGAGACGGGCAGGGCCAGTTGCTCGGGCAAAAGAACAGGCAGTATCGATCCAACGATCAGAAACACCCAAGCGGCAAAGACAATCCAGTAAACCGCGGGAACGCGGCGTTGCGCGAGAGCAAAGTTGGTGCGCACAAGCGCCCATGACTCGAACATGGAGAGCCCGAAAAATGTGTCAGACAGCCAAAGGGGCGAATTGCCGTTAAGCAATATGGGCAGCATGTAATTGACGCGGGTGAGGCACACGGCGAGGCAGTAAAGGCCGAGCCAGAACGCGGCTTTTTGCGATCGCTCGAAGAACGAAAGTCCGAGCAGGAAAAGGCCTGCGGCGCCGATGACGAGAAAACTCGAGTAGCTCGGAAGGGTGCTCCTAAGAAAGTCTTCGCGATTGGAGTTAACGAGCGTCTCGAAGTTCGAAAGATCGCCAAAGTAGAGATAGACGAGGCGTCCGGGCGTGTTCCCCGGCCCAATATGGTGTTGGATAATCCGCACGGCGAGGGTGAGGGGTCCGTGAGAATGCTCTTTGGGCAAAAGATAAAGACCGTATCCGGGGACTGCGTTCATGGGCTCGCCGTCGATATAGGGCTGCTTCATCTCGGGGCCATCGCTGCCGATTGCCAGCACGGGCTGACGAACCCCGGGAAGATCAACGACTACGCTGCAACGGATCCAAACATGGTAGGCGTCGCTCGTCATGTGGTAGCTGGAATAAGGCAGCCAGCCGGTGGTATCGACGTTGGCCGCGGCCCATGCGGAATTGTCGCCCAGCCGGTAGACGCACTGGTCATCAGGGATGCGCGCGACTTGCGCATTGAGAATGCGCGGGGATAGGAAGGAAAGCGTGACGAAGAGCAGCGCGGCCAGCCGGTTTGTCGGGATTGAAACTCGCTTCAGCATGGTCGATTCTGCCTGATAAAGGCTCGAACGAATGATAGTCGGTGACGGGCGCCGCGGCGAAGAATTTTCGCCGGTGCGGATCACTCGCCGATTAAGTCCCGGGCGGCGGCAGAATCGATTTTGCTGCCACGCGGCCGATTCCCCGCAGGATGGATTTGATCGGCCAACGATCGTCGGCGTCAGGGAAGAAGATTTCGCCGGCGCGTTTTGCTTCAGCGCGGTAGTACCAGCGCTTGAGCAGTGCGAGATGGCCCTGGCGAACTGTGGATGAGGGCGCTGCCTCGTTTTGCGCGAGCGCGGCGAGTGCATCATCGAGGCGGGATTCGAGAACCGTACGAGAAATTCGAGTGGATGCGTCTTTGGGTCCCTCGGTCCCTCGTTCCCTGTGTCCCTGCTCTTCGGGAATCGCCTCGATCGCCAGCGGCTGCGCGAAGAGCGACGTCGAGCCGGACTGTTCGTTCTGAATCCGCATTCCCAGCGTCGAAAAGACGGCTGGACCGCGGAGACGGCCATTCTCGAATAAGAAGACGGCGACCTCGTCGGGATTTGCGGAGGCTTGAAGAATGACTGCGCGAAGACGGCTAAGAGGGCGGACAATCTCCGCGGCCAGTGCGCGGACAGATTCCACACGCTGGACTTGAGCATGAAGTGCGGCGGCGGATTCAAAAGCGAGATCGGCCGAGGCCTGGTCGCGCTCGGCGCGCAGAGGGACGAGGCGGCTTTCGCCGCGCGTCGCGAGAAATCTCTCGACGGCGGACGATTCTTCGGCGTAGCGCTCATCGGTGCAGCCCCTGAAGCAGGGCGCGAGGCACATCTTCATCTCGGAGTAGACGCAGCCGGGATAGCTCGGATCGGGCTCGAGCTCAAAGGTGCAGCGGCGCAGAAGAAAAAGCTTGAGCATTTCTTCCGCAAAGCGCTCGGCGGCGGCCCGCGATGCGAACGGTCCATAGGCCCAATCGGCTTCGCGCAGGCTGGGCCGGTTCGTAACAGTGAGGCGCGGATAGGGATTCGAGCCGAGATAACGGACGAAAGCAGGGTGGCGGAGGTGCATGCGTTCCAGGCACTTCGAGCCGAAGATCTTCTCCAAAAGAAAAAACTGCGCGAGCAGAGATTCAAACTCGGAGCCGGTCAGCTTCCAGTCAATGCGGCGCACCAAACCTGCGAGTTGCAGGCGGCGCGGATGCCTTTGGGAAGGCTGCAGGAGACGTTCGAGCCTGGATCGGAGGTTGGGCGTGCGGCCGATGTAGGGCTCGGCGTGCGCGTCTGCTCCATACAGTGCAAAAACGGCGGGCAGCTTCGGCAACGCAGCCAGCGCGGCTTTAGAGTCGGCCGGATCGAAGGGTACAGTTTCGAGATCGTTCGGCACGGACTGCCCTCACCTCGTGGCGCAGATCACAAGTACACGTGTTCAGGGCAATTTTACGGCGATCTGCCTTAATAAGCCGACTTGGGATGTGGCAACGAATTCAACTTTATCTTTGCCCGCCACGTCTAACTGAGCGATACCGCACGGATTGGAGGTGGTATCTTGAAAGACTTTGTTGCGATTTTATTTTCTGTTTCTCTCCTTGGTTTTCCGGCGATCGCTTCGGCAATCCAGAGCGAGTCGGCGCAGACGCAGCCCTCCCCTGCAAGTTCCTCGCCTTCCATCACAATTCCAACGGGAACCAAAATTGAATTGGTCGTGACGCGACCCGAGTGGGCGCAGTCCGCCAAGGACGGCGACACGATTTATGCGCAGACCTCGTTTCCGGTCGTCGCAAGCGGCGCAATGGCTATTCCCGCGGGCACTTACGTGGAGGGAACGATTGAAAGCGTGACCAAACCGACGCGAAAGCTGGAGCGCGCGGAGATTCGGGTTCTGTTTAACAAAATTGTTTTTGCGAACGGCTACACGGTCGAGCTTCCCGGCGGGGCGAGCGGGATGCCGGCGTCGCCCGAGCCGAGCGGAACACCGACTCTGCAGGGCGAGGTCTTGATCGCGATCACAATTCAGACGACGACAGCAAACGATTTGCTGCTCGACAACGGCGCCGAAGTGGAAATGACGCTGGGCGCGCCGCTCGAGCTCGACGCAAAACAAATTGCCCAGTCGATTCCGCTTTCGCGCATGCCCGCGCCGGGGCAGCTCCAATCGGCTACTCTCTGCCGCAACATTCCCGGCAGTCCGGGCACTCCTGGAACGCCCGATACGGTGATTCCCGGGTCGCCCGGTACGCCGGATATAACAATTCCTCAAGGCCATGGTCTGCCGGATATCACAATTCCGGGAACTCCGGCAACACCCGATACAGTCATACCCGGAAGCCCGGGAACTCCAGATGATCCTGGCTATACTTGCCCGGCCAAACCTTTTGTGATTTCCTCTGTTCCGGTCACCGATGCGCCGGCTCAAAAAAACCAGCCCGTGGCGGCGCGCTGAATCACCGCCGATTAGCTTATTCGTTTGCGCCCCGGAAGGAATTCGGTCTTATGTTCACAGAATCCGTCACCGCACTCATGATCGCTGCTCTCGCGATGGGACAGACTCCTGTGCCCGCATCGCCGACTGCACCGCCTACGGCCGAGAGTGCTCCAGCGCAAAATGCACCACACGGGAGCCCGGGTGCGCCTGTGCCGACCAGCCAAACCTCGCCCACGACATCATCGCCGACCATCGTCGTTCCCATAGGGACGGCAATTCAGCTCACGCTGATGAGTGCCGTGAAAAGCAAATCGACAAAAGCCGGGGACACGGTGCGCGCGGTTGTCGCTTTTCCCGTGACGATCGGGACGCAGCTCGCGATTCCGGCGGGAACCTTCGTCGACGGAAGTGTGATCCGCGTGACGGCGCACCCGGCGGGAGGCCAGAAACCATCCTTTCGCGTCCACTTCACTCGTTTGGTGTTTTCCAACGGCTATTCCGTCCCACTGAATGGCGAGAACACGGAGGCGTTGCTCACGCCGGCCGATAGTGGTGCGGCCGCCGATGAAGTGGCGGAAATCGTGCCGCCCCGGCTGCCCGGCATGCGCTTCGCAATGGGCGAAGGACAAATCGGAGTGGCTCCTCCACCGACGCAGCCAGCATCGGTAGGCCCCAACCCCGGGCTCGTGATCGGAATCTCCCTGGGAGCCACGGCTGCCGTCCTGCTTACGGCCATCGCCCTTTCGCATCAACACATGAAAGACACGGATTTTGTTCTATACGACGCCGGCTGGCAGTTCCAGATGGTGCTCGACAGCCCGATAACACTCGATGCATCGCAGGTGTCGGCGGCGGCGGCGGTTCCCAGCGCAAACTAGCCCATCCCGTACAAGTTCAAAAGCGAACGAGCATGGCTTTCGATATGCGTTCACTGGGCGTGCGGCTTTTCTCTGCCCCACGAAAGCTGGTATGCTGCGTGGTCTATAGAAAATCGAATTAGGGCGAGGAGAGCGGCGATGTGGTTTCTGGGAATGGACGTGGGGACCAGTGGAACGCGGGCGGTTGTTGTTGACGAGTCGGGCAAGCTGATGGGATCGGCGGCGGCCGAGCACGCTCCGTTTCGCGCGGAGCATCCGGGATGGGCGGAGCAGGATCCGGAGGACTGGTGGCGCGCCGCGCAGAATGCGATTCGTGGAGCGCTGGCGACCACGCTCGAGCCGCGAGAGCCGATTGAGGCCCTCGCGCTCACCGGCCAGATGCACGGCGCAGTGATGCTGGACGAGGTAGGTGCTGTGTTGCGACCGGCTCTCATCTGGTGTGACACCCGCACGCAACCCGAGTGCGACTGGCTGACGGAAAAAATCGGATACGAGCGGCTGATCGAACTCACCTGCAATCCAGCGCTGCCGAACTTTACGCTTACCAAGCTGCTGTGGGTCAAGGTAAACCAGCCGGAGATCTTCTCGAAGATTCGCCACGTCATGTGTCCCAAGGATTACGTGCGCTACCGGCTGACGGGCGAGTACGCCATCGACGTGCAGGAGGCAAGCGGAACTCTGCTGCTGGATGTTGCGCACCGGCAATGGTCTAAAGAAGTGGCCGAGGCGGCGGGCATTCCGATGAGCTGGCTGCCCAAATTGTACGAATCGCCGGAGATTTGCGCGCGCATCAGCGAAAAGGCGGCGGGGCTGACGGGACTGAAAGCGGGCACGCCGGTGGCGGCGGGCGCAGGTGACCAGGGCGCAGGCGCCGTGGGCATGGGAATTCTGCAGCCGGGCAGCGTCTCGGCGACGATCGGAACTTCGGGAGTTGTTTTTGCCGCGACGGCCGAGCCGACGAAAGATCCGAAGGGACGCATTCACACCTTCTGCCATGCCGTGCCGGGCCGTTGGCACGTGATGGGCGTTACGCAGAGTGCGGGACTGAGCTTGAATTGGCTGCGCGGAGCGTTTTTTGCCGGCCAGAGCTACGACGCGTTGAGCGACGGCGCGGAGAAAATTGCGCCGGGCTGCGATGGCCTGGAGTGGGCGCCATATCTGCTGGGCGAGCGCACGCCGCATCTCGATCCCGAGGTACGAGCTGCGTTCGCGGGAATCGGAGTGCAACACACGGGGGCGCATTTTGTGCGCGCGGTGCAGGAGGGCGTGGCTTATTCGCTTCAGGACTCGTTCACGTTGTTCCACGAGCTGGGCATCCCCGTCACCGGCATTCGCCTCGGTGGTGGCGGAGCACGCGGACGGTTGTGGCGCAAGATTCAGGCCGGTATCTACGGTCAGGCAGTTGAGATTCTGGTTGCCGAAGAGGGCGGCGCGTTTGGTTGCGCGCTGATGGCCGGCGTCGGCGCCGGACATTGGAAGAATCTTGACGAGGCGTGCGGAGTAGCGATCAAAGTCGCGGAGCTGATCGAGCCCGACCCCGCGGAGGTAGCGGCGTACAAGGCCGGCTACGCGCGTTGGAGAAAGTTGTATCCGGCGCTTCGCGGGCTCAGAAACTAGGCGCTCATGCGTTCAGGGGCCGAAAGAAGGACGTCGGCAAACGTGAATCCATCTCGCATCACGACTTCTCCGGTTTCGACCGGCAGCGGCGCCGAGAACATGGGCCCCGCGTAAACGCAGGTGTGGAACTCGCCACGCTCGCCGCAGGGATCAGCTTCGGGTGGAAGATCTCGTAACAAATCCAAATCGAATTCGCGGCCGGCAAAGGCGGCGGGAAGTTGCTTTGTGTCCACACAGGAAAGGCGCGCGCGCAGGCCTCCGGCGATCATTGTGCGCGCAAGCGCGTCGGTTGGGATTTGCCACAGCGGGAAAAGCGGCTCGAGGCCGGTGGGCGCCAGCTGCTTGATGCGATAATTCCGGACATCTTCAAGGAACAGATCACCGAAGGCAACGGCGTCGATTTTTTCCTGGACGGCTCGTTCACACGCCTCGGCCATCCGTTGCTCGTAGATTTCGTTTGGACAGGGCCAGGGAAGCGGAACGATCCAGAGTGGCAATCCGGCCGCCGCAGCCTGAGCCTCGAGCACGGCACGGCGCACACCATGCATGGCGACGCGGTCGAATTCGGCGTTGAGCGTGGTCAGCAGGCCGCAGAGTTCGATCGTGGGATCGCGGCGCAGGACGTGGAGTGTCCACGCGCTGTCTTTGCCGCTGCTCCAGGAGAGAAGGACGCGCTTCATAGGTCGATGATAGCGGCGCCGGCAAATTCGGCGCGGTCAGAAAGGCCGGGAGACCCTATGTAACGTCAATATGTAGTGTAATTGTGTAATTACAAAATGTGTTACAATCTTACATGGAGTCGATGCCATGACGGTGACTG
Organism: uncultured Occallatibacter sp.; assembly: GCA_964533905.1. GTDB lineage: Bacteria > Acidobacteriota > Terriglobia > Terriglobales > Acidobacteriaceae > Telmatobacter. The sequence continues at coordinate 30,667 of CAZHOO010000013.1, forward strand.
AAGGCCGAGGAAAGGAAGCCACTCTCAATCTGCGCGTGGATGCCGAACTCAAAGCGGAGTTTGTCTCGGCTGTGGAAGCTGAGGAGCGGCCGGCAGCCGAGGTTTTGCGTGCGTTGATGCGCAGTTATGTTGAGGAGACACGCCGGCGACGCTTTGTCACTGAAGCTCGCCGCCAATCGCAGCTTGTCGCCGCCTCAAAGGATGAGGCGGAGGTGATGCGCTGGATTCAAGACGTGAGCGCGGAGAAGCGGCGCAAATGAAGCGAGGCGATCTCGTAACGGTTGCCGTTTCAGGAGACTACGGCAAGCCTCGCCCGGCGCTTGTTGTGCAGGCTGATGCTTTTGACCTGCATCCCTCAGTGACTGTGCTGCCACTCACCAGTGAGTTGCACGACGCGCCCCTCTTCCGCGTGACGGTGAACGCAAGCAGGGAAACCGGATTGCGCTCAATGTCGCAGATCATGGTTGACAAAGCAACGACAGTGCCGCGCGGCAAAATCGGGCCGCGGATGGGACACGTAAACGCGAATACGATGCAGGCGGTTAACCAGGCGCTTCGCGGTTTCCTCGATTTATAGAGTCAATCGCTTACTTGCCGAAAAGCGAGAGATCGATGGAGTCGGCCATCGCCTTGTAGCCAGCGTCGTTCGGGTGGAGATGATCGCCTGAGTCGTCTGCCGGATTGAAATGGGTTGGACTCGCCGGATCTTGCGTGGCTTTGTCGAAATCGGCCACTCCATCAAACGTTCCGCTCGTGCGAATCCAATCGTTGACAGCCTCACGCACCTGCTCGCCCTTATCGGAGTAGTAGCCCGCGCCGCCATACGGTGTGAGGGTTGCTCCGATGGCCTTGATGCCGTGCTCGTGCGCATCATCGGCAATTTGCTTGAGCCCCATCTCCAACTGCGCGGCGGTAATGTCGTCATACGGAGTGGCGAGGTGGGCCAATCGGCCAATATCGTTAATGCTTTCAAGCACGACGACGTAGCGCACGCCGCTTTGCGAGAGTACGTCGCGATCGACCCGCGAGAGTGCGCTGGGGCCCGCAACCTCGTTCAGCACGCGGTTGCCGCCGATGCCGACGTTAAGAACAGAGACGTTCTTCAGGTTGGAATCGGCGTTGAGGCGCGCGGCCAGAACGTCGGGCCAGCGAAGATTGGCATTCGGGGTAGAATGAGCGCCGTCCGTGATCGAGTCGCCAAGCGTCACGATAGCGCGCGAGCCGTCAGCAGCCTGCACGTCGATGCCGTCGAGAAAGTACCACGAAGACATCTTTGTTGCATCGGGCAGGTCGGCCGCAGTGGACACGTCGCCGTTGGCGATGAAGTTGTCCTGATCGGCGAAGGCATGGTAGGTCTCGGCGCGCATCACCTGCGATGGCAGATAGAAGCTGACGGCGAGATTGGAGAGTGGCCGCACAGTGAGAGCAATGGGATCGGAGAAAAACTCCGCGCCCGGCGGAATACTCACGGTTGTTGCTCCGCCGAAAGTGATGGCGTGATCGGTTCCGGCCTGAGCAGCCGCGTTGCCGGCGCTCAGCGTTACGTGCGCATCGCTTACGATCAGCGGATCGGTCCCAAAAGCATTGGTAAAACGAACGCGAATTTGCGCGCCGCCGGCGGAGATGTGGACGATCTCGCGCAGCGTGACACCGGTAAGGGGACGGATATTGAAGCCGCCATCGGCCAGCATCGGAGCAGCGGCCCACGTGCCCACCCACTGCGGGTGCGGCATCTGCGCATAAGACAGTGCGGGAACGGCGAGGGCGAAAGCGACAAAGGCAACATAACGGCAACAGCGATCCAACATAAACTGATTCTCCTTAGGACTGGAAAATACTCAGCGAGCGATTGATCACTTGATCAGTGCAGGTCAATATCGGCCGCGAGCGGCGTGTTCTCGCTGGAGTCGCCGACGCGAATCACGAATTTGCCGGGATCGACGATCCACCTTTGGGCGGGCTCATCCCAATAGCTGAAGGCGCGCGCGTCGAGGCTGAGAGTCACGTTCTTCGTCTCACCCGGATCGAGACGAACTTTTTCAAAACCCTTGAGCTCGCGCTCGGGTCGATCGGCCTGCGCGGAAGGATCGGAGACGTAGAGTTGCGCAACTTCAGCGCCCGCAACGCTGCCGGTATTGGTGACGTCGAAACTGACATCGACCGTTGAACCCGACTTGGCTGAGGGGGGAACTTTGAGATTCGCGAATTTGAACGTGGTGTAGCTCAGGCCGAATCCGAACGGAAACAGCGGATGCTTGCCGGTGGTGGTCCAGTAGCGATAGCCAACCATCAGCTTGTCGCCGTATTGAATATGTTCGACGGTATAGTCCTTGGGCTGGCCGTCGGCGCCGATTGTGTGGAGAGTTGTGTTGTCCTTCTCATCGCCGTGGTACCACTTCGATGAAGGGTTCAGGTCCCAACTGCGATCGAAACTGACAGGCAGTTTGCCCTCAGGGTCATGTTGGCCGAAGAGAATCTGAGCAACGGCGTCGCCGCCTTCCTGACCCGGGTACCACGTGTGCAGAAGTACGGGGACTTTGTCGAGCCAACGGCTTGTGTCCATGCCGCCTCCGCCGGTTAGCGTGACGATCGTTCGCGGATTGGCCGCGACAACTTGTTCGATGAGAGCATCCTGGCCGGGTGGCAGAGTGAAGGTGCGGTCGGCGCCTTCGCGCTCCGTCTTGGGGTCGAAGCCGACCGAGACAACGACCACGTCAGCGTTGGCGATGGCCTTCATTTGGTCGGGTGAATCGGGAATGCCCGCGCTGTAAAAGACGTGCGCGTTGGGCCCAAGCAGATTGGCGATGCCCGTAAGAATGCTGACCGGTTCGAAGGCGTGAGCCTCGGACGAACCCCCGCCGCCGGTGACCGCCGGATACGCGTCGGGGCCGAGGATCGCGATGTTCTTGATCTTTGCGGGATCGAGCGGCAGCAGATTTCCATCGTTCTTGAGGAGCGTAATGCTTTCAAGAGCACCCTGAAGCGCAACGGCGCGATCGCCAACTGAATACGTGGAGTCGGCGGGATCGAACTGCGGACGATCCGTCCAGCCGTAACGAAGCTCGGTGCGGAAGAGGCGCAGAAGATGTTCGTCGATGGTGGCCTCATTCACTTGGCCGTTTTGAACGGCGGGGACGAGATTCTTCGCGTTCATGAATTTGGGGCTGGGCATTTCCAGATCGAGGCCGTTATTGACTGCTGCGACGCCGTCGTAGGTCGCATCCCAATCGGACATGAGAACACCCTGGAAACCCCATTCGCCCTTGAGAACCTTGAGATTGAGGAAGTCGTTTTGTGTGGAGTGAACGCCGTTGACCAGGTTGTAGGAATCCATGACCGCGTCCACATGTCCCTTGGTGACAGCGGCCTCAAACGCAGGCAGATAGATTTCGCGCATGGTGCGCTCTTCCACGTCGGCGCTGGCGTTGTGGCGATTGAACTCCTGATCGTTCAGCGCGTAATGCTTGACGGTAGCGGATACGCCTTCGGATTGCACGCCTTCAATGAAGGGGACAACGAGGGAAGCATTGAGGAACGGATCTTCAGAAAGATACTCGAAGTTGCGCCCGCTCACGGGTGAGCGAGCGATGTTGACGCCGGGCCCGAGCAGGAAGTTGACGCTGCGGGCGCGAGCATCGCGGCCCAGGCTCTCGCCGAGCTTGCGGGCGAAACCGGTGTCCCACGTGGCAGCCAACGCTGCGCCGCCCGCATAGGCCGTCGTCGGTCCCCACGTGCGGACGCCCACTGATGCATCGGACATCTTGAATCGCGGCAACTCGATCGCGGGCATGGGTCGAGTGAACATGTTGTCGACGCCGCCCAGCAGCTCGATCTTCTGCTCGAGCGAGAGCTTCGAGATCATGGAGTGCGCCTGGGCTTCGATGGCAGGCGAATCAGGCGCCGGAGCCTGGGCCGAAAGAGCGAGGCTGGCCGTAACAAGAATTGTGGAAGCGAGAGAGAAAGACGAGAAAAAGGGGTGCAACCGAAGAGATTTCATACCGCGCCCACGTTAGCGCATTGGGCCGAGGGATGTACAGGCCTGGCAGCGCCGGCACGTCCCCAGAAGCCCAAAACTCATGAAATCGAAGCTCCTTCGAGAGCGACCAATTGGCAGGGATAGGAATCTAACCGAAGTATCGGAGGCTACGGCCCTGCGTCTTCCCCGCCAATTCTGGCTTTATCTAACGAGCTTAGTGTTCGCGGCAGGGGTGTGCGCTCACGCTGGCGCGCAAGCAGCTCTTTTGATGGAAGATGCAGACGGTTTCTCGCGCGCTCTCGATCCCACCGGTCACGAGGCTGTCTATTTTGCCCGGATTTGCGCGGAGTCTCCCACGCGCTTGCGTCGTTGTGCAACGGGTGAGTCGGGCGTCGTGATCTCCCGCTACAAGGGAATCGCAGGCGATGACTGGCTGGCGATGCCGTTGATTCCGTATCTCTACTCGGTCGATCGCGCTTCCCAGGTTCCCGCGCAGGTGGATCACGAAACAGTGCGCGAGATGCGCAGCCGCTACCATGAAACGCACCTGATGAGCCTGGGGGACGATGTGCCGGAAGGCAGCCGGGTCAAACGAGGGTGGAACCAGCTGGTGGGCGCGAGCTACGAGCGGCGCATCTACGCGTTCCGATTTGAAACAACCGAATCGCAGGATGACGCATTCATTGCGCAAATGAACTCTGGGGCGAATCGCTCCCATTTCAACATCCTTTTCGGAAATTGCTCGGACTTCGCAAACCAGGTTCTGAATTTCTATTTCCGGCACACGTTCAGGCGGCACATCTTACCCGATGGAGGGCTTGTGACCCCGCGGGAGGTGGCATACGAGCTGGTGCGCTACGCACGCGGCCACCCGGAAATTAACTTAATTGTTCTGGAGATTCCCCAGGTTCCGGGCTACCGGCAACCGAGCAGGCCGGGCAAAAGCGTTGCAGAATCATTGACCGTGAGCGGTTACGTGCTTCCGATTGCCGCCCTTAATCCGATTGTCGCTGCTGGTCTGGTTGGCGATTATCTGGCGTGGGGCCGCTATCCTCTTCCGCTCAAACAGGCGCAGATCGTCAGCCCGGCTGACATGGCCCCGCTGAGAGATTCCACCGAAATGGCTCAACCTGCACCGCAACCCCTTGAGCCCGACGGTGTCTTATCTTATAAAGGAAGTGGCTTGAGCCCCCCCGACATTCAGTGAGTTTCCCCAGCACCGGGAGGTCGATGCTGTGATGCGTTTTCCCCGCGCATTTTTCTGGTCTTGTATATGCTTCTGCGTTCTGGCCACGGGGTTGTGTCCTCGCGGATCGGCGCAAGCTGCCCTGCTCCTGGAGGATGCTGCCGGCTTCTCGAGCGTTCTGTCGCCGTCGGGGCATGTTGCCCTGTATTTCGCGCGGATTTGTGCCGACACTCCCACCCGGCTTCGACGTTGCGGCCCTGACGAACTTGGCACCGTGATCTCGCGATACGAAGGCATAAAGGGCCGCGATTGGCTGGCTATACCGCTTCTTCCTCACCTCTATGCGGTTGACGACCCGCTGGCGGTTCCCTCACACGTGGACCACAAGACGGTTGCGGCACTGCGTCAGGCCTATCACGACGCGCATTTATTGGTTCTTGGCCGCGATATCCCGGTGGGCGGGCGTCTGATGCCGGGATGGAACCAACTGGTAGGAGCGGCCTACGAGCGACGTATCTACGCTTTCAGGTTTGAGACCACTCCCGAACAGGACGACGCCCTGATCGCACGCTTGAACGACAGCCCGCAGGTTCCGCATTTCAACTTCATCACCCGGAATTGCGCCGATTTTGTGTCGGACATTTTGAATGAGTACTTTCCCGGTGCGTTCAAACGCCGCATCCTTCCTGACGCGGGAATCACCATGCCCAGGCAGACTGCGTATCAGCTCGATCGCTACGCGGTGAGCCATCCTGAGTTGCATTTGCAGCTCATGGAGATTCCGCAGATTCCCGGCTACCGCCGCAAAAGCGGTTGGAGCAAAAGCGTGGCCGGGTCGCTCGTGTTCACTGGCGATTTCATTCCGCTTGCGCTTTTGGACCCGTATGTCGCGGCCGGTGTGATTGCCGATTACTTGCTCTTTGGCCGCTATCCGCTTGCGCGGCGACACGCTGAGGTTCTCTCGCCGACGACGATGGCCACCCTGGCGAGCTCGGCGAGTCCGAACCTTGCCAAAAGGACGGCGGGCGCCGAGGCTCTTGAGGCCAACGCAGCCAGACAGGCGGGACGCTAAATCCGCCAAATGACCGGACCGAACACCCCGGTTCTCCAGCAGAATTTGGGATTTGCATTGTGATTCGGATCACAGTTAGGGGTGCATCGTGTCACTGCTTGTCGCTGCCTGCGAAGCGCACACTCAGAGTCCAATGAACGAGTTAGCAGTGGTCCCCGGAGGTGTAGCGTGAGTTTCGACCAAGGATTGAAAACGATTGTGGTGGCGACTGGCCTCGACGGCCAGGCAGAGGCAGCGCTTGAGTACGCTCGCAAACTGGCGACAAATTATGGCGCTCGGATTGTTCTGGCGCATGGGCTCGATCCCATGGAGTACGCCGCCGTGGATGGGCTGCCCGAAAGCGTAGCCGGCCACCTCACTTCCGGGGCGCGCATCGTGCTCGACAAGATGGTGGGTGAGCTGCTGCGTGAGGGAATTCACAGCCACTCCGAAGTGCGGCAAGGGGCGGTCGCCGCAATGCTGGTGGATGTTGCCCGGCAATACGAAGCCGGGCTGATCGTGATTGGAACCAAGGGGATGGAAGGCGCCGGACCGGTCGTGGTGGGCGCCATCGCAGAACAACTGGTGAGGCTTTCGCCGTGTCCGGTACTGGCTGTGGCCGCGGATTGGAATGCGGGCACTCATCGCCCCTCGCCGGGTGGACCTGTATTGTTGGCAGTCGAACGCAATGAAGCATCTGCCGCGGCAGCGGCTACGGCATACTCGCTGGCCGTCACTTTTCATCGCCCGTTGCTGTTGCTGCACGTTCGCACTGCCGCCGAAATCAAAGCGGGCAAGGATCCTTGCGCCGCGGTGCCGGCGGATTTTGGCATCAAGCTTCCGCCGCGCCCGCATCACGCGGGCAATGGAGGCTCAGGCTGGCTCCTCAACGAGGCTCCCGTTCATTGCATCGTGAAGGACGGCGATCCTGGAGAGGCAATCCAGGAAGCGATTGCCGAGTGTCACCCCTGCATTCTTGTCGCCGGGGTAAAACGCATGAGCGGCACGCAGGGACCGCACGGCACGGCTTTTGCTCTGCTTTCTGCCTCGCGCGTGCCGGTTCTCTGTGTTCCGCCTGATGAATCGCGTGTCGAGGCAGAGCAGCTTGTTGCGCTTCCCGTGGGAGCGCTGTAGAAGGCATGCCGGGTCACTCCCCGGCAGCGCGTTGCGCCGATGGGTCATGTGACTCGAACGAGCGCGGTCGATCGATAGGGAAAATGGGCGGCTGAAAGGAGAACCGCACCGTTTGTCCGGCCAAAATCGAGCCAATGCGGAAAGTCAAGGGCTGGCGCGATGCCGCTGGGAATGTGTCGCGTGCGCCGAATTGCCAGTAGGCGGTCCCTGGGCCGAACCTGCACTCCGGGATTCATGAAGTCGGAATAGGGCGAAGGAATGGTTAGCAATCAGTCCGATACGCGATTCGAGCGCTTGGCTGCCGCCGCGGCGCATCCGCTCGCAGAGCTGTTGGAGTGCCCGCAGGAGGCCGGCGGGCTGCTGGGGGCAGAGACTCGGTGCGTCGAGTTCGATGCCGGACAACTGGTCTTCCGCCAGCACGAGCCCTGCAAAGGACTGTACGTCGTGGTTTTGGGTGACTTTGTGCGCAAGGCGGAGCGCTTCGAGATGCGCGTAACCTTGGGGTCGGCGCGGCCGGGCGACCTTGTGGAATTGGCCGCGGTGTTGGGAGATCGGCATCACACGTATACCCTGAACGCCGTCGGACCCGGATCGATGCTGCTGATGCCGATCGAAGCACTGCACCGGGCCTTTGAAGGCTATCCACCCTTGCGGATGCGGCTCCTGGAAGAGCTGGCCCGTGAGGTTTCACGAGCCTACATCACCTCCTGCCTGACTCGCGTGATGCCAACTCGCCGGCACAGCCAGGGAACGGCGTCTGTATAGTCTCTGCTGAGCGCGAGGAATGCCCCCTCAGATCCGAGTGATTTAGATCACAATTCATTGCGCGTCCCCGTGCTAGCCTCGGCTCAGAAGCATCGCTGATCGCGAGACGGAAACCCGAAATGGGGTGATTGCGTCCGCCCCCCGTTCCGGATCGTGATCTGCGCTATACTTCTGCTAACGCTTGGCGAACAACGGAATAGGTATGGCTACTCTCCACGCTCATCACGCTCCGGAAGATTGCCTGAATTGCGAGCACCGCCATCTGCGGATGTTCTGCAATCTCACGCCCGAGGCGCTAGCGGATTACGATCAGATCGGCATCATGATGAGCCACGCTCGCGGTGCCAAGCTTTTTTCAGAGGGCGACGCCGCGCGCAACGTCTTTGTCATCTGTTTTGGGCAGGTAAAGATCTCCTCCACTTCACGCGACGGCAAGACAATGATCCTGAAAATTGCTGGTCCGGGCGACGTGATGGGGTTGAGCGCGGTTCTGGCCAATGTGCCGCACGAAGTGACTGCGGAAGCTATCGAGCCCTGCCAGGTGAAGACGGTCCGCAAGCAGGAGTTTGTTGAGTTCCTGGGCCGGCACGGAATCGCATCGATGCACGCGGCGCAATCTCTAAGCGGCGAATACCTGACGGTATTCCACGACGCCAAGCGGCTGGCTCTCTCAGGTTCGGCTGCCGGACGCCTGGCGCGGCTGCTTCTCGACTGGGGACGCGACTCAGCGAACGGCAAACCGGAGATTCGCTTCACCATGGCCCTGACGCATGAGGAAATCGCCAACATGGCAGGCACTTCGCGCGAAACCGTCACCCGGCTGCTAAACCAGTTCCGGCGCGATCAGTGGATCACAATCAAGGGCACCAGCTTGACTATCGTGAAGCCGGATCAGCTCGAACGGCTGACGGCATAGAGCGCCGGTTCGCCCGATCGCCTTAATTCTCTCGACAGATTCCAAATCCAACAGCATTTGATAGCTTGAGGACATGCCTCAGTCTGCCGCGCCATCTCATGAAACCGCTATCGATCTTGAATCCCTCGTCGCTGATGTTGTCGCTGCGGCCCTAAAAGCGGGCGCGAGCGACGCCGAGGCAGCAGCGCGCGAGGGCGATGAATTCAGCGTAAACGTGCGCTTGGGCGAAGTGGAAACGCTGAAGGAATCGGGCGCGCGCGGGCTCGGCCTGCGCGTGTTCCTGGGGAGGCGGTCGGGTTCAGCCTCAACAAGCGACTTGACCGCGGATGGAATCCGGCAACTTGTCGACGGAGCGCTGGCACTGGCCAAAGTCACGGAAGAGGATCCATTCGCCGGCTTGCCGGAAGCCGGTGAATTTGGCAAGCTGGACGGCGATCTGCACCTTTATTTCGAAGATGTGTACTCGCTCGAAGGACCGGAGCGCATTGAGTGGGCGCGGCGGGCCGAGGCGGCGGCAATGGCAGCCGACAAGCGCATCACGAACTCCGATGGAGGCAGCTTTGACGTGTCGACGGGGCGCAAGGCCATGGCCAATTCCCGCGGCTTCACGGGCAGCTATCGCACCAGCTACGCGGGCGTTTCTGCGGCGCCGCTGGCGACCGATGCCAGTGGCAAAATGCAGCGCGATGGATGGTGGTCGAGCGCGCGACGCATGGCTTTACTGGAATCGCCTGAAGCCGTCGGCCGCGAAGCCGCAAAGCGCACCCTGCGTCGGCTGGGAGCGCGGCGGGTGCCTACGCAGCGCGTTCCAATCGTGTTTGCTCCAGAGGTGGCGCGGACGCTCGTCGGTTCAGTCTTCGACGCTGCTTCCGGCGATTCAATCTGGCGCGGCGCGTCGTTCCTGGCGGGGAAGCTCGGCGAATCAATTGGCTCCGCGAAGGTGACTATCGTGGATGACAACATCATGCTGCTGCCCAGCGGCGTGGGGGGGTTCGGAACGTCGCCCTTTGACGACGAAGGCCTGCCTTCGCGGCGCACCGTCGTCGTCGAGAACGGCGTGTTGCGCAATTACCTGCTCAACACCTACACCGCGCGCAAGTTGGGCATGAAATCCACCCACAACGCCGCGCGAGGATTGGCGGGCGCGCCCGGAATCGGTTGCGGCAATCTCTTTCTGGAGCCGGGAACGCTCACTCCCGAGGAGATCATTGCGGATGTTTCTGCGGGACTCTACGTCACAGGGCTGATGGGATTCGGCACGAATCTTGTCACCGGCGACTACTCGCGCGGCGCGACAGGTCTGTGGATTGAGAAAGGCCAGCTCACGTACGCCGTGGAAGAGGTGACGATTGCCGGAAATCTTGCCGAGATGGTGCGCAATGTGACGGCAATCGGCAATGACCTGGTCTTTCGCGGATCGGTGGCTTCGCCAACGCTGCGCATCGATGGCATGACGATCGCAGGCGCCTGACAATTGCGAGGGAAATGACGAATGTGCCTGCGAGCCGGCGGAGGCGATTCCTCAAGCTGAGCGGAGCGTGAAGAGCGTGATCTCCGGCGGGCAGTCGAAGCGGACGGGAATGCCGACTGTGCCGAGGCCGCGATTGACGTAGAGCTGAAGATTTCCAAAACGGAACCAGCCCTCCACATACTTGCGGCCCATCGGCGGAAGAACGAGAGGGCCGGCAAACGGCATGCGTACTTGCCCGCCATGAGTGTGACCGGCGAGCATGAGTGAAACGGCCTGCCCCTCCGGAAGAGCCACCAGGTGATCTACGTAGTCGGGCGCGTGGCACAGCAGCACGATGGGCTCGCGCGGCATGTTGCGAATCGATTGGGGAATCGCCTTCTCGGGATCGGGAAAGCCTTCAACTGGATCGTCGACGCCTGCAAGCCAGAACCGGGCGCCGGCACGCTCGATGGGCACATACGCATTGTCGAGCACAGTGATGGCGTTCTCCTCTAGCGCCTCCCTGATAACTGCCCGGTTGACCAAGACGTCGTGATTGCCGAGAACGGCGTAACGGTGAGGACACTCGAGCTGATTCAGCAGACTGCCGCATGACAACACCGATGCGATGGCAAGGATTCCCGGCAATAGACCGCGAGTGACAAAGTCGCCGGTGAGAAACACCGCGTCGGGCTTCATCGCGTTGATTTGTCGAACTGCGTCGCGGAGGAGGAAAGGCTCCGTGTAGTCATCGATGTGAATGTCACTGAGTTGAGCGACAAGAAAGCCGTCGAAAGCTGGGTGCAGGCCGGGCAGGAAAACGTCGCGGTGTGAGATCTCGATCCAGTGCCGTTCAATTTCGCTCCCATAGAGCGCGAGACCAGCACCGGCACTGGTGCTTGCGATCAAAAAGCGGCGGCGCGTAATAGGCGCCTTAGAAATGGTCCCAGACACTGTCATATTTCATCGTATCGAACCGGAACGGATCCGGTCATTCAAGCGGCCGCGCAGCTCTGAGAGCTTTGCGTCCGATCAAGCGGGCGTCTGGGGCTGCGTGGAAAAGGCGCTGAAGTAATCGCCAACTTCGCGCCAGTTGTTTAGGCGGACAAAGCCGGTTGCGGTGAGATTGTGCGGCGCGGTGTAGAGCAGTCCTTGGCCTTCGAAGCGAGTGAGATTCCTAGGCTGGTCGTCGATCAGGTAGTCGGCGCGCAGAATGCTCTTGTTGCCGCAAAAGACGTAGTGTGTGGGCGGAATGAAGGAAAAGTGGCGTTGCAACCAGCGGTACTTTGGGCCGAGCGAGTTGGGCACAGCCATGGCCTGTGTGGCGACAAAGATCTCAAAACGCGAGGAAAGATCCTTGAGCACCGGCTGCGCATCGGGAATCACGTCCAGCACTTCGAAAAAGTCCTCAGCGTCGAGAAAGGCGCGGAGCTCTGTCTGGCGGTCTTGCGGCGCGATCTCCCACAGGCCCTTGCCGGCCAGATCCTCCGTTGTCACGGCTTCGTCGAAGGCCTGGTTATAGCGGCGCAGGTGCTCGGCGAGCGTGTCAGCCATCACCTCGTCCATATCGACACAAATGCGCTGCACGCGGCACTCCTCAAGGGTGTTTTCAAGAAAAGACTAGCAGGCGGTGAGCGGTGGCTCAGGGCGCGTTCACAATGCATGCCGCGCCGACGCGGCTACGCGCCCGCCTCTCGCGGCTTTCGCGGAGCACGGCCGGCGCCGGGGATCATTTCAGGCTGCGGCGCTTTGGGAGCGGCGACGATTGCCGGATCCCAGTAGAGGAGACGGCTGCAACTGTCGCAGGAGAGTAGTTCACCCTCGCGAAGCTGATTCCAGACCTGCGGGCGCACACCCATGCTGCAGCCGGTGCATTGCTGGTTCTCTGCGCGGGCAATGCCGGTACCGCGGCCCTTCACGATGCGGTCAAAGCGCGCCAGCCACTCCGCATCGATTGCGGAGCGGACGGCTTCGCGTTCGCTGTCGAATGCGGCCAATCCGGCGGCAAGTTCCTGTTGGCGCTGGGCCACGCGAGCGCGCGCAGATTCGAGATCGGCGGCAAGCTGCTCGACCTGAGCGCGGGACAGGGAGAGTGCAGCCTCTTGCGCCTCGGTGCGCTCAAGACTGCTGTATTCTTCGCTTTCCAGGCGGTCGGCTTCTGCCGTGGCGAACTGAATCTCGTGCTCGATCGCTGCGGCCTGCTCCGGTGTCGTAACCGAGTCAAGTTGAACACGAAAGCGGGCTGCTTTCTTGCGATGGGAATCGATGTCCCGCTCAAGCCGGGTGCGGAGCGAGTCCTCGCGGCCGAGTGCTGCCGAGAATTCGGCGGATTGCCGCTCGGCGGAGGCAAGCGCGGCCTGAGCCCGAGCGATCTCAGAAGGCAGAGCACGCATCTCTTGATTCAGGTGGGCTCGGTTGAGTTCGATCGATTGGAGCTTTACGAGGTTTTCAATCAGAGCTTGCATCCGTGAAAGAAGTCTACGGCATTAGACCGTAAGGAACAAAAGAGCGGAACGAAGGTAGCGGGGGAGCAGCGATCGGAGTCCAATAGAAGAAGAGGCGCGGCGAGGCGAATGCGGCTTTGTCCGCAAAAAGGTTTAAGCGGCAAAGGGTATGAATGTTCCGGCGCAAAAAATCCCCCGGACTGATCCCGGGCGAGGGTGCGAAGTGGTAGCGGGACGACCGGCGAGAAAGCGAAAACAAAGATGGCTCTGGTGGACAGCAGGTGCGATTCTGCTTGTACTGCTTGTGCTCGGCATAGTGATCACCATGGCGATCCGCCGGGCAGAACCCATGCTGCGCGCCGCGATCATCGAGGAGCTCGAAGAGCATTTCCACGCTCGCGTGGAGTTGGACAGCTTTCACGTCTCCCTGAGAAACGGCGTATGGGCCGAGGGCAAAGGACTGCGCATCTGGCCGCCCCCCAATATGACAGGCGCGACTGGTTCGGACGCCAAACAGCCTCTCATCCGGTTGGCCGACTTCCGCTTCCACGCGCCGCTGCACTACAAGCCGGGCGAGCCAGTCAGGATTTCTGTGGTGCAGTTAACCGGCCTGGATGTGGATGTGCCGCCGAAGCCGAGCGCCCGGCGCGAGCAGACGGAATCCGATGAGGCTGCCCCGGACCAAGGCCACACTTCGATACTGAGTTTCCTGGTGGATAGTATCGATTGCAAGAACGCGCATTTGATCCTCGAAACCAGCAAGCCAGGGAAGCTGCCGCTGGAATTTGACATCGCTCATGTCAGACTCAGCCACGTAAGCCTAAGCAGTCCGATGCACTTCGATGCGCAGCTGACGAATCCGCGGCCAGCAGGAACGATCGTGACTTCGGGTAACTTTGGGCCGTGGTCTGTGGAGGACCCGGGCGAAAGTCCAGTCGAGGGCCAATACAAGTTTGAAGACGCGGACCTTGGAGTCTTCAAAGGGATCGCGGGAATCCTCAACTCGACAGGCAATTATCAGGGCGTGCTGCGCAACCTCGAAGTGGAAGGGCAGACCAGCACTCCGGAATTCAGGCTGACGCACTACGGCATGGCGATGCCTCTGGAGACAACGTTCAACGCAACCGTGGACGGAACGAACGGCGACACGTGGCTCCATCCAGTACGCGCCACGCTTGGCCAGTCACACTTCACCGCCGAAGGGGAGATCGTTGGTATCCCGCCGGCGGAGCTGCCCGACGGAACCACGCGGCCCGGTGGACATCGGATTGCGCTGAACGTGAATATCGACGGGCAACGAATGGAGGATTTTTTGCGCCTGACGAGCAAGAGCGGATCACCGATTGTCACTGGCGAACTGACGGTGAAGACGGCGCTCGAGATTCCGCCGGGAGCCGGCGCGGTGCCGGAAAAAATGAAGCTGAATGGAAACTTCCTGCTTGAAGAAGCGGAGTTCACGAGTGTCAAAGTCCAGAACGATGTAGGCGCGCTCAGCATGCGCGGGCAAGGCGACCCGAAGGACGCGAAGAACGCCGGAGATCAGGTGCGTTCGGCAATCCAGAGCAACTTTACGATGACGCGAGGTGTCATTACGCTTCCAAATCTGAAGTACACCGTGCCTGGTGCGGAGATCGATTTAGACGGGACGTACGGAGTCGACGGCGGAGCGCTGAACTTCAAGGGCACAGCTCGAACGGACGCGACGGTTTCGAAGATGGTCGGCGGCTGGAAGGGCTTGCTGCTGAAGCCGGCGGACAGATTCTTCAAAAAGAATGGCGCTGGGACAGAGGTGCCCATTCATGTTGACGGCACCGAGCAGGATCCGCACTTTGGGGTCGATTTCAAGAAAATTGGGCATACATCCCCACAGATTCCGGGTCAGAACGAATAGGGCGCATCAGGACCCAACGCAACATCGAGGCTGGCGCCAGGCAGGCTTCGCGCATTGCGCCTGACACAAAAGTGATAGTTACTTGCAATGATCCGCCGCACTCTACGACTAAATTCATTGTCAGAATAGATCGATAACGTAGTTACCTTAGGCTCCTTCCCGCTCGAACGCGATGGGCCTTTGAATGGGAGTCAAGCCGATCGAGAAACATGCACATCTAGGCGACATCTTGCCGACTGCCCTGCGTCCGAGCCGCCTCCTCGGCAGTCTGCTCGCACTTGGAGCGTGCGTGTTCGGAGCGGCTTGCGTGCATACGCAGCAGGCAGCGCCACAAACGACGCCAACTGCGGACGCGGCGACGGCGAGCATCCATGGAACCGTCGAAAGCGCGGACGGCATCGTGTATCAAGGCGCGAGAGTTGCGCTTGAGTTTCCCACTGGGGACAACGACAAATCGGCGACGCAGCAGACAGATAGCAGCGGCGCATTCAACTTTAAGCAGCTGAGCCCTGGACGATTCGAAGTAGTCGTCTCCTCCGCAGGCTTCGAAACGCAGACCCTCTCAGGCAATTTGCGGGCAGGCCAATCCTACGACGCCCGCACCATTGTCTTGCCCATGGCGGCAGCTGCCAACTCCGTCGAGGTGTCGGCCGGCTCGCATGAAGAGATTGCGGAAGCGCAACTGAACCTGGAGGAGCAGCAGCGAGTTCTGGGCATCCTGCCA
Organism: uncultured Occallatibacter sp.; assembly: GCA_964533905.1. Lineage (GTDB taxonomy): Bacteria > Acidobacteriota > Terriglobia > Terriglobales > Acidobacteriaceae > Telmatobacter. The sequence goes on from CAZHOO010000013.1 coordinate 46,204, forward strand.
AACTATTACGTCAGTTATGATCCGGATGCCCTTCCCCTTACGACGCGGCAGAAGTTTGAGCTGGCGTGGAGGACTTCAATCGATCCGGTGACGTTTCTGATGACTGGGACCGTTGCCGGAATCGAACAAGAGAAGCGCACCTTCAAAGGCTACGGCCAGGGCGCGGAGGGATACGCAAAACGATTCGGCGCCAATTATGCCGACGGTTTTGACGGCGACATGATCGGCGGCGCTATTCTGCCTTCGTTGTTTCGGCAGGACCCGCGGTATTTCTACCAGGGTACGGGCAGCGTTCGTTCGCGCGTCATGCACGCCATCGCCGGCGCTTTCATGTGCAAAGGCGACAACGGCCATTGGCAGTTTGCTTATGCCGGAATTCTGGGCGGGATTGCAGCCGGCGGAATCTCCAACCTTTATTATCCGGCCGGCGACCGCAGCGGCGTGCAGGTAACTTTCGAGAATGCCCTGATCGGGACCGCCGAAGCCGCGGCGCAAAATCTGATACAGGAATTTGTGATTCGCCGCTTCACGCCGCACTTGCCGGCGTACACGCCGACGCCCTAAGCCGCGTCCATCACGCGAGCGACTCCACCAGCCGGTTCATTTCTTCTGTCTGTGCTTCGATCGACTCCACCAGCTTGAACTGCGTGCGGCAGCGGTCGAGGTTGTGCCCCTCGCGATGCACTTTGAAGTAGGTGTCGCCGGCGAGATAGTCGGTGAGGAAACGAATTCCAATTTCAAAAGTGATCAGCTTGCCGGAGAAGGAGAGAAAGTTTTTTTCCGGGGATGTAAGAAAAGCGCCTGCAGATTCAAGATAGCCGCGCACGAGAGCCTCGAACATGGGAAACTGCATCGTCACGAGCGACAGATCCTTTTCGTCCTCTTTCGCTGGACTGGTCGTGGTGCGCACCATGTCGCCAAAGTCGTAAAGCGCCAGGCCGGGCATGACGGTGTCGAGATCGATGACGCATACAGCTTCTCCCGTCTTGTCATCGAGCAGGACATTATTGAACTTAGTGTCATTATGGGTGATGCGCTCCGGCAGATTGGCATCGAGCAGAACGCTGGTGATTGATTGGCGAGAGCGAGCAAAATCGATCTCCGGTTTGGCGAGTGCGGCGCGCCCAACGGCGTCGGCTGCGATCGCCTGCTCCAGCGCGGCAAAACGCTTGGGAGTGTGATGAAAATCAGGAATGGTCTCATTGAGGCGCGGAGGTGGGAGGCTGGCGAGCTGCTGTTGGAAATGGCCGAACGCGCGCGCCGCCTGGAACGCCTGATCTGCGGACGTCGCTGTATCGTAGGTTCGCGCGTCCTCAATGAAACGATAGGCGCGCCATGTTTCTCCCTGCGCGTCGACAAACCAGTTGCGCCCGTCTCGCGCGGGAACTAGCCGAAGCGCGCGGCGCGCGCCGTCAGACTGACCCGCTTCCTGCGCGGCCAAATGAGCCGTCACGCGCTCGATATTCTGCATCACGGCAATAGGATCGTGAAAAACGTGACGGTTGATGTGTTGCAGAATGTAGCGTGCCGGCGCATTCGGCGCTTCGCACGTAATGAGGAACGTGTCATTGATGTGGCCGCCGCCGTGGGCCGCAATACCCAAAACTTCGCCGCGAAATTTGAACTGAGTCGCCGCGGCTTGCGCGTCGGGCCGTTCGCTCATGACCAGAGGCTCTCGGGATAGACTCCTTCGGCGATCAGCTTGCGAATACTTTCAACGACGCGCGGGCGGTCTTCGCGGTAGGTCACGCCGAACCAGGAATCGCGTGAGCGCAACATTTTGACGCGCGCCTCGCCAGAGCGAACCAGCTCGCCGACCGTGTTCGGAATATAGCACTCGGACTTCAAGTCGGTGCCATTGGCTTCAAGGAATTTTTCAAAACGTTCGCGCAGCTGATCGAATATCTGCGGCGTAAATCCCCACATATTCATTGAGACCGGCTCATCGCCTGAAAACTTCGACACGGTTCCGGTGGCATCGCTGCTGCGCGCGCCGTTTCCGTCGCGCTCCACCTTGGTGAGTTCGACAATGTTCTTGAGATAACCATCATCGGAGACTTGGCAAATGCCACGCGCCACAGACCCGAAGTCGGAGAGAGTGTTGCGGAGGACGAAGCCGACCATCGAATAATCTGGTGAGCCGGAGGTCAGGTGCCCGGCCAGGGAGCGATAGCCATCGGCACCGTAGAAATCGTCGGCATTGATGGCGGCAAAGGGCTCGTGGATTGCGTCCGCACAGAGCAGGATGGCCTGCGTGGTGCCCCACGGCTTGGTGCGGCCGGCAGGAACGGTGAAGCGCGAAGGAATGTCTTCGAGCGCCTGGAAAACATACTCAACCGCAACGCGTTTTTCAAAACGTGCGCCGACGATCTCGCGGAATTGCTCTTCAATGTCCTTGCGGATGACGAAGACCAGCTTGCCGAAGCCGGCGCGAAGAGCGTCGAAGATGGAGTAGTCGATGATGGTTTCGCCGGCGGGGCCGACGGGGTCAATCTGCTTGAGACCGCCGTAGCGGCTGCCCATTCCGGCAGCAAGAACAAGAAGTGTGGGAGAGGATGTGGGGGTCGCTGTCGTGGGGGTCATCGTCCAGAGCTTTCTGTAGGTGGCTTGAATCCAATCGAATGGTACAACATGCCGGGTTCTAAAACGATAGTGAATAAGAGACCATGGGCAGCAGCCGAAGGGGTCTGCTAGAGTGGGTTGCCATGAGATTCTTTACCCTCCGTAGACCTTCTGATTCAAATTCAATTCTGGCCGCGCTGGCTCTTTGCTGCGCGGCGCTGACGCTTCAAGCGCAGACGCCTCCGGCGCAAAACCAGTTGCCGCCCGTACCGGATTGGGCTCTGCCGGGCTCGCCAACGCATCAACAGGTAGCGCCACCGGCCGAGTTTCACCGGCCGAGTACGAATTTCGATGCGCCGATCGGGATTTTCGATGGCCAATCAGACGTGGGCAGCGCGCTTGTTCCAGGCAGTGCGAGCTACGACGCCGCGACCGGCCAATACACGATCAACTCCGCGGGGTACAACGTCTGGTACACACGCGACGAGTTCCGATTTCTATGGAAGAAAATGTCGGGCGACGTTTCGCTGGCCGCCGATATCAACTTTCCCGATCCGAAGGGTTACGGCGACCGCAAGGTCGTACTCATGATCCGGCAAAGCCTTGACGACGATTCAAAGGCAGTAATGGTGGCCGAGCACGGCGCGGGAATGGTCCACCTGGCATGGCGACCGGAGAAAGATACGCGCGTAACGGACATGGAGTTTCGCATGGGCGGGCGCGGGCGCCCAGGCGGCGCAAGTCCCGACAGCCTGGTGACCATCAGCGCCAAGCGCATTGGAATTGAAAAGCACGGCGACGAGTTTTCAATCTGGATGAGCCTCGATGGTGAGCCGATGCACCAGTTCGGGCCGCCGATCACGCTGCATCTCGATGCGCCGTTTTATGTCGGCATCGGCTTCTGTTCCCACCAGCCCGAGACGGTGGATACGGCGGTGCTGAGCAACGTTGTGCTTGAGAATCAGGCGGGGAAGGTGCGTTAGAGCGCGCTTCCCTCCCGGCATGATGTTCTGATTTGAGGAAAGGCGAAAATCCATGGCGTACGTATTGGCGCTCGACCAGGGGACAACAAGCTCGCGGGCGATTCTGTTCGATGTCGCCGGCACGATTGCGGCTGTGGCGCAGAAGGAGTTCCATCAGTTCTATCCGCAGGCGGGCTGGGTGGAGCACGATCCGACCGAAATCCTGACCAGCCAGCTCTCCTGCGCCGTGGAAGCTCTGGGCAAAGTGGGTGCGCGCCCGCGCGACGTGGCCGCCATCGGCATCACCAATCAGCGCGAGACGGTGATTGTCTGGGACCGCGCGACAGGCGAGGCCATTCATCCGGCAATTGTTTGGCAGGACAGGCGCACGGCTTCGTTCTGCAAGGAGCTTGAGGGGCGGGGAGCCGCGGAAACGATCTCGGCGAAGACGGGCTTGGTGATCGATCCGTACTTCTCGGCAACCAAAGTGAAATGGATTCTCGACAACGTGAACGGTGCGCGCGCCCGTGCCGAGCGCGGTGAGCTGGCCTTCGGCACCGTCGACAGCTGGCTCATCTGGCACCTGACCAGCGGCCACAAGCACGTGACGGATGTGACCAATGCCTCGCGGACTCTGCTCTTCAACATAGTGAAGGGCGAGTGGGATGCGGAATTGTTGAAGCTCTTCGACATTCCCGCGAGCATCCTGCCTGAGGTGAAGTGGTCCAGCGAGCGCGTGGGCGAAGTGACGACAACGCTCGGCCTCGGTGGCGTGCCGATTGCGGGCATTGCGGGCGACCAACAAGCGGCGCTCTTCGGCCAGTTGTGCTGGAGCGCGGGCGAGGCCAAGAATACCTACGGAACGGGATGCTTTCTGTTGCAGAACATCGGCACAGAGTTCATGCGTTCGAAGCACAGGCTTATTACAACCATCGCGGCGAGCGCCGAGAAGCGGCTTGAGTACGCGCTCGAAGGCAGCATTTTTATCGGGGGCGCGGTGGTGCAGTGGCTACGCGACAATCTGAAACTCATCGGCGCCTCTTCGGACGTGGAAGCGCTTGCTGCCAGCGTGCCCGATGCAGGCGGAGTTGTTTTTGTGCCTGCGTTTGTTGGCCTCGGCGCCCCGCATTGGGACGCGCATGCGGCCGGCATGTTAATTGGTTTGCGCCGCGACACCGGGCCGGGGCAGATTGCGCGAGCGGCGCTCGAGGCCATCGCGTTCCAGGTGGCCGATGTGCTTGAGGCTGTGCACAGCGAAACAGGCGCGCCGCTTCAGGCGCTGAGAGTAGACGGTGGCGCCGCGGTGAACGATCTTCTGATGCAGTTCCAGGCCGATATTCTCGGTGTTCCCGTCGTTCGTCCACGCGTAACGGAGACGACGGCGCTCGGCGCGGCCTACCTGGCCGGGCTGGCGACAGGCTTTTGGCCCAGCCCCGATGCGCTGCGAGCTGAACGCGAAGGCGACGTGCGCTTTGAGCCAAAAATGGACGCTGCCGACCGAGACGAGCGGCGCAGTCGCTGGCAAAAAGCCGTGGACCGAGCCAAGGCCTGGACTGAGTAGTAGTCTCGATGAGACCGGAATCTGATCTTTTCTGGCGGGTCAAAGAGGAGTTTCCACGCGGTGAATCTGTTTAGCGGCTTACGGCCGATCCAGCGCGCAGCCGCTCTGCGCGATGCGCTCGCCGGCGTTGTGATGGCGGCGATGGATACCCCGCAAGTGCTTGGCTACAGCAAAATTGCGGGAATGCCGGTCGTGACAGGGCTTTACTCGCTGCTGCTGCCGCTGGTGGCATTTGCGGCGTTCGGCTCATCGCGCTATCTCGTGGTCGCGGCAGACTCCGCGACGGCCGCGATTTTCGCTGATGGCATCTCGGGTGCTGCAACTCCGTCGAGTGCACAATACATTGCTCTCGCATGCATCGTGGCCGTGCTGACCGCGTTGATTCTATTGCTGGCGCGGCTGCTGCGTCTCGGCTTCATCGCCGATTTTCTTTCGCGAACCGTTCTCGTTGGGTTTCTTACCGGCGTGGGATTTCAAGTGGGAATCTCGGTGCTGAGCGAGATGCTTGGCGTGCCCGTGGATTCGCGCCGGCCGGTGGTGCAGCTTTGGGAAGTGAGTCGCGGATTGCCGCGGGCGCACCTGCCGACGGTGATTTTGTCGGTTTCGGTGCTCGCGTTTGTTTTGCTGCTGCGGCACTTCGTTCCCAAGGTGCCGGGCGCGCTGGTGGCCGTTGTGGGCGCGATTGCGGCCAGCGCGGAGTGGAGTTTTGCGGGTCACGGAATTGCGACGATCGGGCCCGTGGCTGGTGGTCTGCCTCACCTGGGCTTGATGGCCGTGCTTAGTCTTCGCGAGATGAATCGCAAAGAAATCGAGCTGCTCGTCACGGTTTCGGCCTCCTGCGCGGTGATGATCCTTACGCAGAGCGCGGCTACTGCCCGGATTTATGCGGCGAAACACTACGAGAAGGTGGACGAGGATGTCGACCTGTACGGACTTTCGGCCGCGAATGTCGCGGCAGCCTTGAGCGGCGGGTTTGTGGTGAATGGCAGTCCCACGCAGACCGCGATGATGGAGGATGCCGGCGGCCGGAGCCAGATGGCGCAGGTGTCGACCGCCGTCGTAGTCGCCGCGGTGCTGCTGTTTCTTACCGGGCCTCTCCAATACCTGCCTACTTCCGTGCTTGGCGTTTTGGTATTTTTGGTCGCGCTGCGGCTCATCAATCTTGTTGAGCTCAAGAAAATCCGGTCCGAGAGCCCTCAAGAGTTCGCGCTGGCGGTGATGACAGCGGTCGTCGTGGTTCTGGTCGGAGTGGAAGAGGGCATCGTTCTGGCAATGCTCGTGTCGCTGGCGCGCGTGGTGCGGCACGATTATCACCCGCATAGCGGGGTGCTGCAGCTCAATCCAGACGGAGCCTGGAATCTCGTGCCTGCCGCGCCGCACGTGGTCACCCGGCCGGGCCTCGTGCTATACCGCTTCGGCGCGGAGCTCTTTTATGCCAACGCCGGACGGTTCGTTGAAGAAATTTCGCTGATCCTGCAGCCCATGCCGTCCGCCGTGAAGTGGGTTGTAGTGGACGCGGAAGCGATGACGCACCTGGATTACACTGCTGCCCGGATTTTGCAGGGACTGGAAAAGAACCTTGCTGACGCAGGCATAGAGCTGGCGTTCGCGCGCGTGCCGTGGGACCTGAAATCCGACTTCAATCGGCATCATGTGACGGAAACGATCGGACCGGACCGGATATTTAATAAGCTGCACGAAGCGACTGCTGCGTTTGAAGCTTCGGTGAAGCCATCAGGATCTTGAGTGCGCGGTCGATTTTCGACTGATGTTGCACTATCAGCCGATCTCCTGATTCCAGCCTTCGAGCGTCTTCTTGAACTCCAGCATGAACTTGCCGCCGTCGGCGCCGTCGATGAGGCGGTGATCGAAGCCCAGGCAGAAGTACTGCATCGAGCGAATCGCAATCGAGTCGTTGCCCTCGGCGTCGGTGAGCACGGCCGGCTCCTTGCGCAGGCCTCCGACCGCGAGGATGGCCGACTCGGGCTGATTGATGATCGGCATCCCAAACTCGCCGCCAAATGCGCCGGCGTTGGTGAGCGTGAAAGTCGATCCTCCAACCTCGTCCGGCGAGAGCTTCTTGGAGCGCGCACGGAGCGCGAGATCGGCAATGGAGTGCGCGAGATCGGCAAAGCTGCGCTGCTCCGCGTGGCGAATCACAGGCACGATCAGTCCCCAGTCGAGGGCCACGGCGATTCCCAAATCAATCGACCGGTGATAGCGGATGGCGAGGCCGTCTTTGCCGTTTTCGAGCGAGGCGTTGACGATGGGGCATCGGCGCAAGGCGGCCACGGCGGACGCGGCGATGAAGGGCATGAACGTGAGCTTGACGCCGTTGCGCTGGTCGAAGGCGGCCCTGCGCTGTTCGCGCAGGCGCGCAATGCGCGTCATGTCGACTTTGTAAACGGTATAGACATGAGGGCTGACGCGTACGCTCTCGAGCATGCGGTCGGCGATGATGCCCCTCATGCGCGTGAGCGGAACGGGATCGGCCGGGAGCGATGCAAGCTCGGGCGGCGCCACTTGCAGTGGGGCAGCCCGCCCGCTCTCGCGGGCGACTTCTGCTTGGTTGGTGCCGCGTGCGCCGGCCCCGACGCCGGATGCTGCGGCGCGCAGCACGTCTTCTTTACTGATGCGGCCTTCCGAGCCGGTGCCGGTGATTCGGCCGAGCTCGAGGCCGTACTCCTTGGCGATGCGGCGTGCGAGCGGAGAAGAGCGGATGCGCCCGCCAGCCCCCTGCGTTGCGGGCACTTGCAGTGGGGCAGTCCGCGCCTCCGGCGCGGCAGATTGCGCTTTCGAGGCCGAGGCAGGTGCGGCGGGCGATTTTGCAGCGGGCGCTGGAGCGGCAGCCTTCGTACCGGCTTCGCCAATCACCGCGACCACGGTGTTCACCTCAACGGTTGCACCTTCAGGGAAGCGAATCTCAGCCAGCACGCCTGCAACCGGCGACGGAATCTCGGCGTCCACCTTGTCGGTCGAGATTTCAAACAGCGGCTCGTCGACAGCAATCGTGTCCCCAACAGCCTTGAGCCACTTGGTAATCGTGCCCTCGAAGATCGACTCGCCCATCTGGGGCATGGGAACTTCCGTCGGCATGCGTTCCTCTCTTCGCGAAATCAGCGGGCTAAGCGGGGCTAGCGCAGCCTGAAAAACATTGCTGCCCGCGATCCACAACCCTACGCGCGTCCGCCTGGCTTCTGCCGGATTATAAATCGCTGGCGCGGCAAAGACGCGATGCCGCGGATGGCTCGCTGGTGGGACCATCCATCGCTAAGCGCAGACTGACCGGTCGGCTTCAGCGCGCAGCTCAGCGAGGCCTTCGACAAGTTCGACCGGCTCATTGAATACTTCACCAAAATGACCCGCGGCCCGGCGAGCGAAAGATTCGAGGCTCGGCAACGTTTTCGCGTCGGAGACTTCCCTTTCGAGACTTGTAACCGGTCGATCCGTGATGCCGCAGGGATTGATGAGCGCGAAGTCGCGGAGATCGGTTGTGACGTTGAAGGCAAATCCGTGCGACGTGACGCCGCGGGCGACGTGAATTCCAATGGCGGCGATTTTGCGTTCCCCTTTCGCCGGCTCTTTAGCCGTCATCCCGCAGCTCTCATCCGAAGGTCTGCCGTGCGCAGCACACCAGACGCCCGTCAGGCCGCAGATGCGACCTGCCTGGACGCCAAACTCGCCGCAAAGACGGATCAGAGCCTCTTCCATCAGGCGAACGAAATCGACCGGCCCGAGGCGGTTGCCTTTCGCGTTCCGCAGGCTGCGCAGATCGAAGATCGGGTAGCCGATGAGCTGGCCCGGGCCGTGATAGGTAACGTCGCCGCCGCGGTTGATCTCATGCAGGGTGACGCCACGCCGCGCCAGTAGTTCGTCAGACGCGAGAACGTTCGACCGGCTGGCATTGCGGCCGAGCGTCAGCACCGGTGGATGCTCGAGGAGCAAAAGTACGTTGCCGATGCGGCCGGCCTGGCGTAGCGCAACCAGCTCCTGCTGCAGGCTGAGCGCCTCGCCATAGTCCACGCGATCGAGATAGAGGTACTGAATCATCGCCTGCTTGGATTGTAGCGAGACGGTCGCGCCGAATGCGAACCGTCTTTGCCCTTGTCATTCCGTAACGCGCTGTCGCAGCAGCGGCGAGAACGCTGTCCAAACCGGAATCGCCGCAAAAATCCAAAGGAGGGTCACGACCGCCGCTACCGCCAACGCCTTGGGCATCACCAGAGCATCCACCACGACGATATTGACGATGATCGCGGCCAGCACCGTAAGCGCAAGGGCCGCGAAGCGATTGACCAAGAGCAGCAAGCCTGCGATCACTTCGCAAACGCCGACAAAGGCCATATAGCCACTGCCGATCATGCCTTCGAGCAACTGGCCGGCCACGCCGGACGGCATGGGCCCTTGGGGAAGGAAGTTGAAAATATGGTTGGCTCCTGCAAAGACCATCAGAGCACCGAGCAAGAAGCGAGCAATGATTGCGACAAATCGCATGGACTTCTCCTATGGGAGTTTTTTCGGAAAAGCACCTTCCATTGATCGCGGGTAAACCCATCAAAAGGCGCAACAAACCCGCCATCAGTGGATGGCCGTGGGCAGGACGGTGATTCAATTGTTTTGCATACGCCCGCGGCTGCGCTATTTTGCCGGATCAACCAGTGCCTGGTCGACCAGCGCATGCACGCGATAGAGCAGATGGTGATTGTCTGGGCTGGTGCGGCGCTGGATCATGCCGACAAACACGATGTCATTTGTGGGGTCGACCCAGAACCATGTGCCGGCTGCTCCATCCCAGAAAAACGTTCCCTTGCCATCGGAAAGATCGGCGAGCGGCGGATCGAAGACGACCGCACAGTTGTAGCCGTAGCCAAATCCCGGCCGCATAATGTGCTGGCCAATGCCGAACTGGCCGGTGAGCAACGCTGCGGGCAGATGGTTTGAGGTCATCAGCTTCACGGTACCGGGCGCCAGAATGCGCGTGTCACCCAGCTCGCCGCCATTCAGGAGCATTTGCGCAAAGCGGTAATAATCTTCTGCGGTCGAAACCAGGCCGCCCCCTCCGGAAGGATTGGTGGGCTGGGTCGCATAGTCGTCGGGGATGCCTTTCGTCGTGGACTCGGCGACGAACTGGCCATCAGTCACGTGATACCCCGCTGCAAAACGCGCGCGCTTGTCTGCAGGCACAAAGAACCCTGCGTCGGTCATGCCCAACGGAGCGAAGATGTGGTCGCGCATGAAGTCGGGTAGCGACTGCCCCGAGAGCTTTTCGACAATGTAACCCTGGATGTCCATCGACGGGCTGTAAACCCAGCGCGTGCCGGGTTGATAGAGCAGCGGGGCCGTCGCCAGGCGATCGATCCGCTCCTGAAGGTCCTTCGCGCTGTCGAGCTTCAGGTCGTGGACCATCTTGTCGACAGGCGTGTCCCCGCTTCCGTAGGTGAATCCGGCAGTGTGTGTCATCAGCTCGTGCATCGTCGGCGCGTGGTCCGGGTCGGCCAGGAGCATTTTGCCGTTGGCATCAAAGCCGTTGAAGACCTTCAGATGTGCGAACTCAGGGATGTACTTCGAGATCGGGTCGGAGGGCAGCCACTTGCCCTCTTCGTAGAGAATCATCATCGCAACGCCGGTTACGGGTTTGGTCATAGAGTAGTCGCGGAAGATGGTGTCCTTGGTCATCGGCGCAGCAGTGGCCATGTCGCGCATGCCGTAGGTGCGGTAGTCCACGATCTTGCCGTGACGGGCGAGGATCGTGACGGCTCCCGCCAGTTGCTTCTGGTCGATCTCTTCCTGAATGGCCGCGTGAAGGCGTTCGAGCCGCTCAGTAGAAAAGCCGACCGACTCCGGCTTGACGGGCGTCATGTCGACGGCAGGCGGGGCGGCTTGCTGGCAGTTTCCGCTGATCAGGCCAAGGGTAAAGAGCAATGCGATAAAGGCGGAGGCGAAAGGAAGCGATGCGGACCTTTTCATGGGAATCCTCTTGGAGGTCGAGTTTGCTGCGCGACTTGTCCGGCAATCTTTATAGCAGATGCCTCGTCGAAGGTGCCGTCTGATCCAACGTAACGGTGAACCCGAACTCGATTCGCGGTACACTAAAGCCTGGCAGGAGGACCGGGCGGTCGCTGCCGGAAGTCCTTGTGCAAGCGGGGGTTGCCGGGAGAGGAAAGTCCGAACTCCGCAGGGCAGTGTGCCGG
>CAZHOO010000014.1:0-56508 GCA_964533905.1 uncultured Occallatibacter sp.
GTCTTCTGCAGGTTGCCGATGGCGCCCTCTCGCAGGTCACAACCCTGCTCAACCGCGCTGTAACGCTGGCTACCGAAGCTTCCAACGGCACACTGAACAGCTCACAGGACACAGCCGCCAACCAGGAATATCAGTCGATCCTGTCGGAAATCTCCAACATCGGCTCCACGACCACGTACAACAACCAGGCCGTGTTCAACTCCAACACCAACATCTACACCGGCGACTCTTCCACGGCCGGCTCGGCGATCGACGATCTCAACATCAGCTCGCTGTCGTCATCCGACGTTGGCGACACCGGCGGCAAGATGGCATACACCAGCACCGCCTCCAACGGCGGTGACGACGTATTCCTCGATCTGGCGCACAGCGGGTCTGCCGTCGCATTGGGTGACTTCCTCAATGCAGCCACTCCGGGCGCAGCTGCGGGCCTTACGGTCGATACGCTCTCCTCTACCGGCACCATCACCGCCAATACCATCTCCACCGGCTTCACCTCCACGGAAGGATATGCCAACACGGTCGGCGGCCTCATCAACGCCATCAACAACTCTGGCCTGGGCCTAACCGCAAGCCTCACCACCGGAGTTGCAGCCGGAGACGGCGCTGCAGGACAGGACAGCGGCATCATGATTACCGGCGCCGTCGGGCTGGGCGCGACCCCGGCCACGGCCAGCTTCAGCGGATCGCTCAGCATCACCGGCGCCGCTGCACTCACCGATACGCTCGCAGGCTCCATCACTATTCAGGATGGCAAGGGCGCCTCGCAAACAATCAGCATGGCCCAGGTGGCGGGCAGCACAGAAGGCCTGTCTTCCGGAAGCTTCAACACTGCGGACCTCGCGGGCCTCGTGAACTACATCAACGACTACAGCACGACGGCAAACAACACGACAGAAACCGATGTCTTCGGCGTACATGCCGCCATCGGCATCGACGGACTGACGCTGACCAGCGCCACCGGAGCCGGCACCGCAAACCAGGATGCGCTGTCAGTCTCCACCAACCTTACCGATTCCTCGGCCGCCGTTGCGCCTTTGACCTACGCAGCCACGGCCGCATATTCCGACGGCATCAACACCAACACGGCATACGACAAGACCTCCGGCCAAACAGCCGCGGGCACTTTCGCTGCCGGCGTCACCAGCGGTTCCGGCGGGGTCGCCACGATCGACTACACGGACAAGGCCGGCCAATCGTTGGCGACAACCGACCTGTCCAACTCGGCCGATGCCCAGACGGCGTTGACCCAACTCAACTCGGCCATTACCGATGTTGCTGCGCAGGATGGTTACATCGGCGCGCAAATCAACACGCTGAACGCAGTCAGCAATGTGCTCAGCACACAGGCTGAAAACGTGCAGTCGGCCCAGAACGCAGTCCAGGCCACCGACTACGCGCAGGCCAGCTCCAACATGTCCAAATTCGAAATCCTCAGCCAGACCGGCATCTCCGCCCTGGCCCAGGCCAACAGCATGCAACAGGAAGTGACCAAGCTCCTGCAGTAGTGCAATAGGCAGCAATGCCGATAACCACCTAGGGGCGCCGATCAGGCGTCCCTCGGTGCTTTAGTCCTTGCCGGTTGCCGTCGTGAGAACGATCTAATCCGGCTCCCTGGGCAGTTGGTTCCACGGCTGCATCAGCATTCGATGGAGGATTCGATGGGCACTGTGGGACTAAGCTTCGGGTCGCCTACCAGCGGCGCGGGATTCAACGTCAGCTCTACCGTCGCCGAGATCGTCTCGAATCTCCAAAATGTCGAAACACCCTGGAAAAACCAGTTGACCTCGCTCGAGAGCCAGGACACCGCCATCTCCTCGCTCGGCACTCTTTTCTCGAATCTCTCCAACGACATGAGTTCACTCACCGACCTTCAGGGCATCCTGGCGCAAAAGGAGGGCTCAAGCTCCGACACCAGCGTGCTTGAGCTCACCGCGGCCTCCTCTTCGGCCACGGCTGGCACACACTCCGTGGTTGTGAACAACCTCGCGCAAACCTCGAGCGGCTACCTCGACTCGATCGCCAACGCCTCTGATACGCTTTCCGGCTCCATGACCATCCAGTTGGGCAATGGAACCAAGGAGAACGTCGTGATCGGCACGGCGCCGGCCCAGCCAGCCTCGAACACAATCTACACTGGCAGCGGCAAAGACACGCTCGCCGACATTGCCTCCGCCATCAATTCCGCCAATCTGGGGCTCACCGCCAATGTGCTCGCCGATTCCTCGGGTTCGCAGTTGAGCCTCGTGTCCGGAACCTCCGGCGCGGCTGGAAAACTGACCGTCGTTTCCTCGATCACCGATCCCAGTGCCGGCACGCTGGCCTACAACCTCGGCGTCAATGCCGAAGATGCTTCGCTGACCATTGACGGAGTGCCTCTCACCAGCGCCTCGAACACCGTCGCCAACCTCATCCCCGGCGTCACCTTCCAGTTGCTCGCACCCAGCCCTGAAGAGTCCGGCAACACCCAGGAACAGGTTCAGGTGGTCATCGCCAACGACAACTCCGGCGTCGAAAGCACCGTGAATCAATTCGTCACCGACTACAACTCTCTCATCAGTGCCGTCAACGCCCAGGAGGGCCGTGACAGCTCGGGCAATCCCGAGCCGCTCTTCGGCTCGCCCACCCTCTCGCTGCTCCAGCAGCAACTGCTCGGAACCCTGAACCAGCAAAGCCCCGACGGGTACCTCGATCCGGTCTCCGCGACGGCGGGCGCAACGCTTTCCGGGTCGATCAACATCTCGCTCGCCGGCGGCATCCCCTTGAATTACTCCGGCACGGATGGCTCCGGCGCCCTGTCTCCGATCAACAACGCTGGCGACACGCTCTCCGGCTCCCTCACGATTCAAGTCGGTGAAGGCACGGCGCAGACCATCCATGTCGGCGACTCCTCCACCCCCGCCACGCTCGCCGGCTTGGCCAGCGCCATCGCCGCCGCCGACATCGGTGTCACCGCCCAGGTCGAGAGCAACGCCACCAGTTCCTGGCTGAGTCTGTCCGCGGGAGCCAGTTCATTGTCCGTGACCTCGACCGTAGCCGACACCAGCGCGCAAACCATCCAGGTCCCAACCACCGCCGGGAACAACACGCTGGCCGGCCTCGCCAGCGTCATCAATTCATCCCTCAGCGGTGCGACTGCCGTGGTCGTGACCAAGAACGGCGAGTCGACCCTCACGCTGACGTCGGAAGCAGAGGGCACGAGCGGCGCATTAACGGTGACTTCCGCGCTTTCCTCCTCTGCACCCACGCCTTTGAAGTACTCCGACACTGGCGGCTACACCAGTTCTACGCCCGACGTCGGCACCCTGGGCGCGGTCGGCGGCGCTGACGACACCCTCTCCGGCACCCTCACCATTCAGGTGGGAGGCGGCTCGGCACAGACCATCACCCTCGACTCCACCGACAACACTCTCGCGGGGCTCATGGGCGCCATCAACGGCCTGTCCGGCGCCTCGGCGGCACTCGATCAGGCTGGAACCGGCCTCACCCTGACCTCGGGTGCCAACGGCGCCGCGGGCGCGCTCATCGTCACCTCAAATATCGTTGACACCACCAGCCCCACCAGCACTGCGCTCAACTACAACACTTCCTCCGATATCAACAGCCTGACCTCGCTCGGCATCAGCGTCAATAACGACGGTTCCATCACCTTCGACGCCGACTCGCTCGACTCTGTCCTGAACACCGACTATTCCAGCGTGGCGGGCTTCTTCCAGAACACCAACAGTTGGGGCCAGAACTTCAATAACATGCTCACTGGGGCCGGCACCAGCTCGTCCACGGGAATTCTTTCTCTGGCCAAAAGCTCCAACAGCACGGTTGAATCCGCGCTCAATGCCGAAATCTCACGCGAGCAGAGCCTGATCTCCGTCGAGCAGTCCAGCCTCACCAAGGAGCTGAACCAGGCCAACCAGATCATGCAGCAATTGCCCACCGAGCTCCAGGGCATGAACGAGCTTTACTCCGCGATCACCGGATACAACCAGGGCTCGAACGGATAAGGAATCTAGAATGTCAAGTTACCGCGAACACACCCTGGAAAGCGCCTCGGCCCTCGATCTCGTCGTCGCTCTCTACGACGGAATCATCCGCTTTCTCTACGCCGCCATCGCCGCCGTCGAGCGTGGCGACGCCGATGCCCGCAGAGCCGCGGTCAAGCGCGCCATGGACATCATCATTCACCTCCAGGCGCGCCTCCGCATGGATGTGGGCGGCCGTCCCGCCGCATCTCTCAGCGAATTCTACGCCGCCATCTTCGCCCAGATGCTTCAGGCATCGCAGTCCGGGTCGCGCGCCAAATTCGAGCATGCCATCGATTGTGTGAGGAATGTTCGCGACGCTTGGCGCGACGTGGCCAGGGATCCGAACGCGCTTCCGGCCTCGTCCGACGACTTCACTGTTACGCAGCCAGCGCCCATCGCCGTGGAGCGCCGTCAAACTTCCGCTGACTCATCTTGGACCGCATAGGCCCTGCTTCGGTTCAGCACCAACTCCGCTTGCCCTGCTCACTTCGCTGCTTCACCCCGCGACTGTCAACTCCTCTTCCAGTTGCTGCTTTTGGTAGAGGCTGGCGTAGTAGCCATCGAGTGCGAGCAGTTCTTCATGTCGTCCAACCTCGACGATTCGCCCCTTGTCCAGCACCGCGATGCGATCGGCATTTCGCACCGTCGACACTCGGTGCGAAATCAGGATCGTGGTTGCCGTTGCCGTGTACCCGCGCAATCCGCCCAGGATGCGTTCTTCGGTATAGGTATCCACGCTGGCCAGCGCATCGTCCAGAATCAAAATCGCCGGCCGCCGCAAGAGCGCCCGCGCAATGGCCGAACGTTGCTTCTGCCCGCCCGAGAGAGTCACGCCCCGCTCGCCCACCATCGTCTCGAACCCTTGGGGAAACTCCTCGAATTCCCGGCGGATATGAGCTGCCTCAGCCGCTTCCAGCAATTCCTCAGGACTCGCGTTCGGCGCGCCGAAGGCCAAGTTCTCACGGATGGTTTCGCTGAACAGGAATGTCTCCTGCGGCACCATACCGATATTGCGCCGCAGCACTTCCAGCGGATACTCGCGGATCGGGCGGCCATCGATAAACAGCGTTCCCGCGGGCGCGTCATAGATGCGGGGGATAAGGTTTGCGAGCGTCGACTTGCCGCTACCGGTCGGCCCTACAATCGCAAGGCTTGAGCCCGCCGGAATCTTCAATGAAATGTCGCGGAGCACTTCAGTCTCGCCGTAGCTGAAGTTCAAGTGGCGGAATTCGACCTCTCCCCTGATGACTTCTTCCTGTCCAAAACCCGAAACCCCGGAGTTGCGGTCGTCAATCGCCGGCTCGGCCTTGAGGATTTCATCGATGCGCTTCACCGACGCCGTGCCGCGCTGGAAGATGTTGATCACCCAGCCCACCGCGATGATCGGCCAGATCAACATGATCATGTAGGTGCTGAACGCCACGAACTGGCCCACGTTGATCCGGTGCGCGAGAACCAGGTGTCCGCCAGCCAGCAGCGTGATCACCATGGAGATGCCGAGAATGAACTCAAGGGTCGGCCAAAGCATTCCCATCAGCTGCACCAACCGCAGCGCGCGGCCGATGTACTGGCGATTGAGCCGCTCGAAGAGCCCGATCTGCGATTCCTCGCGCGCGAAGGCCCTGATCAGCCGCACCCCGGAGTAGTTTTCCTGCGCCTGCGCGGAGATATCGGAAAAACTTGCCTGGATGCGCTCGAAGCGCTCGTGAATCCTGCGCCCGAGATACTGCACGAGAATGCTCGCCAGCGGCATCGGGGCCAGCGCCACGAGAGTCAGGTAGGGGCTGATGCGCAGCATGAAGAAAAGCGCGAAGACGCTGAGAAAGATGGTATTGGCGCTGTACATCAGCGCCGGGCCCAGCAGCATACGCACCGCGTTCAGATCGTTCGTCATGCGCGCCATGATGTCGCCCGTGCGGTAGCGCTGGTAGAAACCGGAATCCTGTTTCTCCAGCTGGAGGAACAGGTCATTGCGCAGGTCGAATTCGATCTCGCGCGAGATCCCGATCAGAATCCAGCGCTGTGCGTACATAAATATGCCCTTCACCAGGCTGATCGCCACCAGGATCGCCGCAAAAATCAGAATCAGTTCCCGCGTGGTCCCCTGCTGGATCCGGTTCACCGCCATTCCAAGGACGCGCGGAAACTGGACGGCGACGATATTCGTAGCCACGCACGCCAGCGTCCCCTGCACGTACTGCCAGCGGTAGCGGCGCATGTAACTATAAAGGGGACCGAGATCGCCAAGCATAGCCCTATTTTACGACTGATGCCACACTGGCCAAACCCGACTCAGAAAAACGCCAGGTTCCCTTTCCCAGTCAGATTTCGGGCAACGCTGTCTGATGTCTGCAATTTGCCAATTGCTTTTTCTTGTCTGCTGTTCCTACCTGCCGACTGCTGAGCCCTGATACCTGAAACCTGACACCTGCGTTCTTCACGTCGGCGTCTTCAGCAGCAGGTACCCACCAACCAGCGCAAACAGAATGTCGGCGGACCACGCGGCCACCGATGCGGGCAGGTAATTCACATTGCCCATGGCGCCAAACAGAGTGTCGACCACACGGTACGCAAGCGCCACGCCAATAGCCACTGCGATCCCCGTGATCGATCCGCGGCGTCCCATGGACAGGGCAAACGGAATGGCCAGGACAGCCATGACCACAACAACCATCGGGTAGGAAAGTTTTTGCCACAGCGCAACGCTCAGCCGCTTGGTATCAAATCCGCTCTGACGCAGGTCGCGAATGTAGCGGTCGAGCTGCCCAAAGTTCATCTCCTGCGACTCCAGCGCCTCTTTCTTGAAGTAGTCGGGCGTCGCGCGCATCTCCGGTAACGATGTTTCGAGGAATGTGCGATACCCCTTCACATTGCCGCCCTCAATGTCGCGGACCCATCCTTTCTCGAAGTGCCATGCGGCGGAATCCTCATCCCAGACAGCCCGCTTGGCAAAAATCCGCCGCGTCAGCTTGAATGTCGAAGGTTCAAACTCGAAGATCGAAAGATTCGCGAATTCATTCGTGTCGGGATCGAAAAACTCGTAGTAGAAGATGTAGCCCGGATCCCCGGGGAGCGGCCTCGGTCCAAAGATCCAATGTTCTTCGGGATTAAAATAGGTCTGCGGCGGCCGGCCTTTGATCACGTTGCGCAGTGCCTCCTGCCTCCGGTTCGCCTGCGGCAGATAATATTGGTCGAACAGAAAGAGGCATACCGCCAGGCAAGCAGCGATGCTGACGATCGGGACCACCAGCCGGTAGAGGCTGATGCCCGTGGCCTTCATGGCGATGATTTCGCTGTTGCGGTTGAGCACGCTAAAGGTCACCAGCACGGCAATCAGCACCGCCAGCGGCGCCGTAAGGTAGAGCATACTCGGCGTCAGATTAAGCAGGTATTCTCCCACAATGGCCAGCGCGGGGTGGTTGCGCAGAATGTCGCCCAGCAGATCGAAGAAGGTGAAGATAATCAGCAGCAAAACAAAACCGGTCAGCACCAGCACGAATAGCGTGGCGAATTCGCGCACGATGTACTCATCAATGATCCGTGGAAAGATGCCGCGCGGCTTGGCCTTTCCCGGAGTCGCCCCGCGCCGCCTTAGCCTGTTGAGAAGGTCCCCGACGGCGAATCCCTCGCGTTTCACCGCGGCCACTGGTTTCGGCGTCCGTGCAATCCATGCCGCGATGGCGCTCAAGATCCGTCCGCCGGTCGCCATCTGCCAAAGCAGAAACGTGCCCGCAACGGCAAAGATCAAATTCGCCGACCACACCGCCAGGAACGCCGGCAATTTGTTCTGGTGCCCGAGCGCAATGCCAGTCGAAGAAAGAAAGTAATAAACAAACACCAGTAAGATCGTGAAGACAAACCCCGAGCTCTTGCCGCCTCGCCGTGATGCTACGCCCAGCGGCACGCCGACCAGCATCAACACCAGGCAGGCGGCGGGAAAAGCAAACCGGTTGTTCAGCTCGATCAGGAATCCTTTCGCGTCAGGTCCGCTCGTGCGCTTCAGCAACGCACTCAGCGGCATCGCGTAAAGCGGGGTGTCCAGCCGCCCCAGGTGCACTTCGCTCTGCTGGCCTAGCATCAGCGGCAAATCGGTTGTGGTGAAGGTTGAAATGTTCGATTGTTCCGGCTGGTCCGCAACCGTCTCGTCGCGCACGCCGTCGCGCAGCCGCATCAGCAGCTCCTGCGTATTGTCCGTCACCACCGTCGCCGAAGCAGCCGTGGTGATCAGCGGATTGTTCGGGTCAGAGACGTCCGCCATAAACACTTGCCGCCAGTTGGCCGCGCCGGTCCCCGACCGAACGTCCTGCACGTACAAAACATAGTTGTGAAAGTCCTCATAGAAAACGCGCGGCTCAATTTCGTAGCTGGCCTGCGACGTCCCGAGCGATCGTTCCATCTCCTCGATCGCCTGGTTCGCCCGCGGCGCAAGATACAGAGAATTGCCCAGCCCCAGCAGCGTGCCCCCGATCGCCACAATCGACGCCACGCGAACGAAATACCCAATGCCCATTCCGCACGCGCGCATCGCAATAATCTCGCTGTCCGAAGCCAGCCTGCTCAACCCCAGCAGGATTCCCCAAAGCACCGCCATGGGAATCGTCACCTTGAACAGATTGGGCAGCGTGAAGAGGAACACCTGCGCCACATCTGTGAGCGTGGAGCTGTTGCGCACCACGACCTCGAGAATGTGAGGCAGGAGCGGCATGAACAGAATGAAGGTGAAGAGCGCGCAACCGATCAGCGTGAGCGAGATAATTTCGCCGAGAATGTAGCGAGTCAGGATGCGCACAAATGGAGCCTGCGCCTAGTTTAGCGTGTCCTCGCGCCCAGAAGCGCGGGTTGCCACCCTCTCAGCCTCAAGCTGTTCCCCAGCGCGCACACCGAACTCAGTGCCATTGCCGCCGCCGCTAGCCACGGCGTCAGCAGAATGTGAAACGTCGGGTACAGGGCACCCGCCGCCAGCGGAATCCCAATCACGTTATAGCCCACCGCCCATCCGAGGTTTTGCCGCATGATATGCAGGGTCTCATGCGCCAGAGCCAGCGCCGCCGGAATTGCCGCAGGCTGCGTGCGCAGCAGTAACACATCGCCGGCCTCCTGCGCCAGATCCGCGCCGGTTCCCATGGCGATGCCCGCGTCAGCCTGTGCCAGCGCCGCAGCATCGTTGATGCCGTCGCCCACCATGGCAACGCGCAGCCCCGATTTCTGCAGCTCGCGAATCCGCTTGAGCTTCTCCGACGGATCGAGTCCTGCTTCCACTTCTGCAATTCCCGCCTGCTCCGCGATCGGCGCAGCTGCGGCAGCCGAATCGCCAGTCAGCATCAGCACGCGCAGGCCCTCTCTGCGCAGCGCAGCAATCGCTTCCGCCGCGTCCGGCCGCAACGCATCCCGCGCGTCGAAATACCCGGCGATTACCCCGTCCAGCGCCATCCAAAGCCTCGTCACTCCGGGCTCCGGCGCAGCAACATCGCCCGGCAGCGCAATCCCAGATTCCTTGAACAGCGCTTCATTCCCCAGGATGCAATCGTGTCCTTCCACGCGTGCAGCCAGGCCCCGCCCCGGCAAAACTTGCACCTCTTGCGCAGCCTCCCAAGTCAGTCCAAGACCAGTAGAAAAATCAATGACCGCGAGCGCCAGCGGATGATTCGACCGCTCCTCGGCCGCCGCCGCCATCCGCAGCAAATCGTTCTCCGAGTGGCCGGCAACCACGTGCACCCGCTCCATCACCGGTCTTCCCACCGTAATGGTCCCCGTCTTATCCAGCACAATCACATCCAGATGCGCCAGCCGCTCCAGCGCCTCGCCGCCTTTGTAGAGCACTCCCAGTTGCGCGCCGCGTCCCACTGCCACCGTCAGCGCGGCCGGCACAGCCAGTCCCATCGCGCACGGGCATGCAATCACCAGCACCGCCACGGTATTCGCCAGCGCCAGCGGCAGCGAATGCGCCGCAATCAGCCACGCCGTAAAAGTAATCAACGCCAGCCCCAGCACCACCGGCACAAAAATCGCGCTCGCCCGGTCGGCCAGTCGCTCCATCGGCGCGCGCGAGCTTTGCGCCTGGTCCACCATGCGCGTAATCTGCGCCAGCACCGTCGCCTC
Source organism: uncultured Occallatibacter sp. (assembly GCA_964533905.1). Classification (GTDB taxonomy): domain Bacteria; phylum Acidobacteriota; class Terriglobia; order Terriglobales; family Acidobacteriaceae; genus Telmatobacter. The sequence continues at coordinate 10,122 of CAZHOO010000014.1, forward strand.
GCCCAGCGACTCCGCCCGGCACACCACTGCTCCGTCGTAATTGAGCGACCCGGTCAGGACGCGCCCGCCCACCTCTCGCGCCAACGGCGTCGACTCGCCCGTCAACATCGACTCATCCACCGTCGTGCGCCCCTCAACAATTGTCGCGTCCACCGGAAATCTTTCTCCCGGCAATACAACGATGCTGTCGCCCGGCCGCACTTCTTCGAGCGGCACCACAGTCTCCACGCCATCCACTATCCGGCGCGCGCTCACCGGCCGCAGCCGCGAAAGCGAATCCAGCGCCGCCAGCGCCCGTCGCCTCGCCCGCCCCTCAAGGCTTTTACCGAGTAACAGAAATCCAACGATCAGCAGTACAGCGTCGAAGTAAACCTGCCGTCCCGGCGCGGGCGCAATCGTCGCATACGCCGAATACGCAAACGCCACTCCCGTTCCCAAGCTCACCAGCGTGTTCATGTTCGTTGTGCCGTGACGCAGCGCCTTGAAGGCGCTCCCATAAATCCCCGGTCCCGCCCACGCCACAACCACCGCTGTCATCGCAAGCAGAAACCATCGCAATCCGTTTGCCGGAATTTCATAAAGCCACGGGCACACCCGAGCCAGAAATGAGTCTGTCGCGCCCATTGCCATTCCGTTCCCGGCTCCAAGCGGCATCGCGAGGATCATTGCCGCCGCGCCAGCACCCAGCGTCGCCCAGGCCTTCAGATCGGCACCCGCCACCCCATCTTCGTCATGCCCAGCCTTTTCGCCCACCCTCGGCAGCACCGCGTCGTAGCCCACCCCGCGAATCGCCTCCACCAACTGCTCCGGGCGAGTCATCGCTGGGTCAAACACCACGCTCGCCCGATGCGCCATCAAATCCACGCGTGCTTCCTCCACGCCCGCCGTCGCGCGCAGCGCTTCCTCCACGTGGTGTTGGCAACTTGCGCACGTCATCCCTAGAACAGAGATCGTCAGTGAGTCTGTCGTGTGTTGGGCCACCTGTCCATCCGATCCAATCAACTTTTCGAGGGCGAGCCCGCTTAGGATGAAGCCGCGCCGACAACGTCTGCATCTAGATACGCCGCGTACCCGGCCTTGGCGATCGCGGCAATGGCCAGGCCCAGAGGGGGTGGATCTTCATCAGTCGTCAATCTCGCTGCGCCGAGCCCAACCTGTTCCACCACAATCCCCGGTATCCCGGCCAGCGCCTGGCTCACGCGCCGCACGCACGAGCCGCAGTGCATTCCATCAATTCTCAGCGTGAATTCAGCCAATTTTCTCCCTCGCGTGTTTATTTGATGATAGGGCCAGCCGAGCGATTCGAGCCGAACGTACCCTCACGGACGGAGTAACGCCGGCGTCCTCGTCGGGGTCCCCACGGACAGGTCCACGCCCGCGGGGTGACTTCGCCGGCTGTCGTGCGGGCGTCGCCGCCCGCACAGCTGGAGCCCGAGAGTTACCCTTGTAGAGCACTTCGCGATGATCTCGAAGATGAAGGCTCCAATCGAACGCGAGTTTCCCTCGACGCCCCTTGTTGGCGTCGGCGCCGTTGTCGTTCAGGACGCCCGCGTTCTTATCGTCCGGCGCGGCACCGAGCCCCTCAAGGGCCATTGGACCCTCCCCGGCGGCGCTCTCGAAATCGGTGAAGCCCTCACCGCCGGCGTCATCCGCGAGGTCCGCGAAGAAACCGGCCTCGACGTCGAGCCCATCGAGCTCATTGAACTTCTCGACCGCATTCATCGCGAAGACGGCCGCGTCCGCTATCACTACGTCATCGCAGACTATCTTTGCCGTGTCACCGGAGGCGACCTCCGCGCCGCTTCTGACGCTGCCGCCGTCCGCTGGGTCGAGCGCTCAGAATGGTCAAGCCACAGCGCCCTCGTCCTCGATCCCATCACTGTGCGCGTGATCGAAAAGGGCTGGCAGCGTGCGGGGCAACTTAGGCCAGGGCAGACCAAACCTGATCAGCTGCGCACCGATAGGCGTACCGTAAATGACTAGTCCAATGAAATGGACAATGCGCGTGTTTCTCGCCTTGATCGCCCTGCCGGCGATCGCCGCGCTCGGCTTCTATCTCCGCCCCGTCAGCTACTTGAATGCTCATGTCTACTTGCAGGAAAATCTCGTCGGAATCGAAAGCCGCAACATCAAAGTCGACGGCTACCGTATGCATTACCTTGCCATGGGACCTGCGAGCGGCGCCGCGGTGGTGCTTGTTCACGGCCTCGGCGGCCGCGCTGAAGACTGGTGGAATGTCGCTCCCATCCTGGCCAAAGCCGGCTTCCGCGTCTATATGCCCGATTTGCTCGGCTTCGGACGCAGCCAGCAGCCTGCTGATTTCTCGTATTCGGTCCGCGATCAGGCCGCAGTCGTCGTGCACTTCATGGACGAACTCGGCGTCAAACAGGCCGACGTTGCCGGTTGGTCCATGGGCGGATGGATCGTGCAGCTGATCGCACTCGAACATCCTGAGCGAGTTTCCCGCCTCATCCTCATCGATTCCGTCGGCCTCAACATCAAGCCCTTATGGAATACCAATCTCTTCGTACCCACCTCGTATCAGGAGCTGGCCAAGCTCGAAGCCCTCCTCATGCCCAATCCTCAGCCCATTCCGCCGTTCATTGCGCGCGATTTTCTGCGCCGCTTTCGCGCTAACGGCTGGGTCATCAAGCGAGCTCTGGCCACCATGTTGACTGCCCAGGACGTCACCGACAACCTGCTGCCCCAATTGAAGATGCCGGTCCTCATCATTTGGGGATCGCTGGACCAGATTGCGCCCGTCGACCAGGCCCAAATCATGCACCATCTCATTCCCCAATCCCAGCTCCAGCTCGTCCCCGGGTGCGGTCACATGGTCCCTCTTCAGTGCAGCGAACAAATGGACCCTGTGGCCCTCAAATTCATCCGGTGATAACATTGGATTTCATCCAGTGATAAATCGACTTCCGGGGTCCAATTTCGACTCAATTTCAATTTGACGCCCCCCCATCATCTCTGCGAGACTCAGCCAGATGTCCTATACAGGGAAATTTGAATTCGCTGCGGAGCGCAGATACCGGGCACGCAACACGCGTCTTTACCGGTTAGCGCATTGGCCCATCTGGATTTGGGTCTTTTTTATTGCCCCGGGGCCGCTCACTTTCACCGTTTTCTCCCGTGGTTTCCACTGGATTAATTGGTCTTGGCTGGCAGCCGTCCTCCTGGTCACCGGAATTGCCGGCCTCCGCGGCCGCCTTCCCGGCGTTGAGCCGTGCCCTTATATCCTTCGTTTCGACGAAGACCGGCCCAACCCCCTGTATCGACGCATTTGCTACACATTCGCGTGGAATGCGGTCCTCAGCTACACCTTGCTCAATTTGGTTGGCCTCGTGTTGGCTTCAGCCACTGGCGTCTGGCACCTCAAGCAGATTTACTTCTACGCCTACTCGCCGCTGTGCGCCTTCATTCTGCTCCTCGGCATCTTGGGCAAGCTTCCTCGCGTAGGCGCATCCACTAAGGGCGAGGGCGTTGAACGCCGATACTTCTACGGATCGGTCTGGGCCGCAGCCGCAGCCCACGTCGTCCTGCTGCTTTTGTGGAGAGTCCTTCCCGAAACGCGCCCCGGCAACTTCGCGAAGCTGGTGGTCTTCACGGCGGTTCTAGCGGCATTCGGCCTCGCTGCCTCGCGCGGACAGCTTCCTCGGACCCGCCCCATCCTTTCCGGCGAGCTCATGGCCTCCGACTAGCGCACATCACTCTGCATCTGCAGTGCCGGTGGTCTCTTGACCGACGGCATTGGCTGCATCTACGCCACCGGCAGGGCGCCAAAGGCCAGGATTTTCGGACCCGGGATACCACAAAATTCGTGCTGGTGCATTTCAACCCGCAACGATTTGCGGTTGGGATAACCGTTTGAAATCAGCATGTGCACTTTGAATAAATCGAGAAAATGAATGCCATACCGCAAAATCTATGGAAAATAACTCGTGCAGAATCAGAGGGCTTCCCCGTCCGAAAGTCAAGCAACCTAATTAATTGCAACTCAATGATTTGAAGGTGGTGCGGGAAAAGGGCTCTCATAACCCAGGACTCTACCCCGAACTCAACTCCTAGCACATATTGCACCTTCCACCATTGACCGTTCCGGTATAAGGAATAGTCATGAGACCCGTCCCGACGACTCTCCGCGACCTCGCCACTACCGTCGCGATTCTGGCCTGCGCAGCCATGGCTACGGCACAGCAAGCAACCCCGAACCCGCTGGCCAAATCCCGCGTCTTCGCCTACGAGGACCTGACCGCCAAGACCGCGCCCAATGGAGCCGTCGGCCGCAGTGTGTTCACGGGAACTCTCGCCACCGGCGAGGCGATTGGGGTGCACGAAACCATACAGCCAAAAGGAACCGTGCCCAATCCCGCGCACCGCATTGAGCACTCAGAGCTGATCATGATTGAGGAAGGGACGCTCGAGTACACGCATGACGGAGTGACGGAGCGCGCCGATGCGGGCAGCGTCGTCTACGTAGCATTCGGAACATTGCACTCCGTCCGGAACGTGGGCGACGGCGAGGCTAAATACGTGGTGATCCAGATTGGCGGCGACACCGGCAAGTAGCTGAGCAGTGGACAGTGCTCAGTGGTCAGAGAACAGCGAAGCGAAGAACAGTGGGGAGCGGTGATAGTGGAGCTAAGCCCTCAGCAAACAGCAGACAGCCTCAGTAGGCGCGGACCTGTCCGCGACCATAGCGTTTGACGGCGTACATGCGCATGTCGGCGGTGCCGATGATCTCGTGCATGTGAGTGCCGTCAGCCGGCGTAGTGGACACGCCCACGCTGGCGCTCACTTGAATAGTAAGGCCGCTCTTCATCCCGAACGGAGTTTCCATGAGCGCCGCGTGCATTCCCCTAGTCAGTTCCAGCGCCTGGGCGGCGGTGGTTCGGGGCATCATGATGACAAACTCGTCGCCGCCATAGCGGAAGGCACTGTCCTGCGCTCGGCACAACGTCTGCAGCCGCTGCCCGGTGAGGGTGAGCAGCTCGCTGCCAACCATGTGGCCGTGCGCATCGTTGACCAGCTTGAAGCGATCGAGATCCCAGAAAGCAAGGCTGAGCGGCAGCTGTTGCTTTGCCGACTGCTTCAGCTCGCGGCATAGAACATCGTAGAGGTGACGCACGTTGTAGAGGCCGGTGGTGTCGTCGGTGATGGTGAGCTGCTGAATCCGCGCCATGTCCCGTGCGTTCTCAATGGCGATGGCGGCGTGGTCGGCAAGAATGTGCAGGAAGGCGATGCTGTAGTCCGACATCTCAACGCGGGGATTGAGGATTTCGATCACGCCCTGTGTGCCGGTGCGCCCGCGCAAAGGCATGGCGATGACCGACCTTACGCTGCTGATGCCGGGGGTGGCGGATTGTTCGGCGCGCGGATCGCCTTCCATCTGGGGCACGAGGAGCGTTTCGCCGTGCTCGAGGACCCATCCGGCAACGCCCTCGCCGGGCTTGACGCGAAGGCCGCGCAATGTCTCTTGCTCCTCGCCCGCGGCGATGGCGTAGTAGAGATCCGGCGTGGATTCTTCAAGCATCAGCAGCGCCCAGAACTCTGCCTCCACCATTCGCTCCATTTGTTCGAGAATGGTGCGCAGAATCGTGTCGAGGTCGAAGCTCGAAGTGAGCGACCGCGCCAACTGATGAAACACAAGCAGATCGGCGAGCGGGATGCGCCCTTCCGTCTCGTTCGGCATGTCAGGGCCCTGGGGGAAATTGCTGGCTTGATTCTTGCATAGTTCGCTCACGAAAGGAATGTAAAGCGGTTTTGGGTCGCTCTTCTTATGTTTTATTTGGAATGTCTTCGCCTGTGCGCCAGGCTGTTCGCCGTTAGTATGGACAAGCGCTCAACCGCCGATATGGACCATGGATCGGGAAGGCTTGAGGAATCCGGGCTCACCGATGTGGTGGCGGGCCTCCTTACCACGGATCGTACCGGCAATGTAGGCGCGCAGCTCCTGGTCGGATGCGCCTGCGCGGAGACGGCCATAGAGGTCGTGCTCCACTTGCGAAAAAAGGCAGGTGCGGATCTTGCCGTCGGATGTGAGGCGCACGCGGCTGCAGGCTCCACAGAATGCCTGGCTCACAGGTGCGATAACGCCGATTTCGCCCACGCCGTCAGAAAAAGTGTAGCGGCGGGCTGTTTCGCTGGCCTCTCGCGGCGGCAGCTCGACCAGCGGCAAAGTGCGGCCGATGCGATCGACAATTTCGCGCAGCGTAACAACAATTTCCGGTGTCCATAACCGGCCCTCTTCGAGGGGCATGAATTCAATGAAGCGGACAACGACTTGCTCTTCGCGAGCAAAGCGTGCAAAAGCTTCGATCTGGTCGTCATTGAACCCCCGAAGCAGTACGCAATTGACCTTGAGGGGTGTGAGTCCGGCGGCGCGGGCGGAACGAATGCCGGCGAGCACCTTGGAAAAACTGCCCTCAACGCGAGTGATGCGCTCGAAGGCCGGCGCATCGACGGCGTCCATGCTGACCGTGATGCGGTTCAGGCCGGCATCCTTGAGCGGCTGGGCGAGGGACTCGAGCAGATGGCCGTTGGTGGTCACAGCCAGGTCCAACGCTTCGCCTTCGACAGTGCGCAGGCGCTTGAGTTCGCGGACCAGGTCGACAAGATCGCGGCGCAACAGCGGCTCACCTCCCGTGAGGCGGACTTTGGTGATGCCGAGGCCGACAAAGAGCTCGATGAGGCGAAGGTACTCGTCGAAGGCCAGCTCAGGATACTGCGCGCCGACTTCGCCTGTGCGGCAATACACGCATTTGTAGTTGCAGCGGTCAGTGATGGAAACACGGAGGTCGTGAATCACGCGCCCGTGGCTATCCCTCAGCGGTGCGAGCGCTGACGTCGCGGGGATTGCGGAGATGGAAGGGGCAGCCATCGGCATCTTCAAGCGTATTCCATTTCGCGGCCGGTTGAAAGGCCGCGCTCCCCAGTCACAGCGCGGGGAGAGGGGAAGCGATAGCATGATGAAGCAAGGCTGCGGCGACGCGTCTCGTGGATTTGCAGCCAGTCAAAAAGGAACAAGGACTATGCACGCAACCGGGGCGAGGCCCGCAGGGGTTACAGACGAAGCAGGCGCGGCGACGGCCGTGCGGCAGATGTTCGATTCCATTGCGCCCCGTTACGACCTGCTGAATCACGTGCTTTCGGCCAATGTGGACCGGCTATGGTGGCGCAGGGCTGCGCGCAGATTCAGCGGTGTTCTTGCGCGACCTGATGCGGCGATTCTCGATATTTGCTGCGGCACGGGCGATTTGACGCTGGCCCTGCTCAAGCTGCGGCCGCAGGGAGCGCTGCCGATTTTGGCCGCTGATTTTTCGCCAGCAATGCTTCGGCGCGGCGCAGAGAAATTTGGGCCGAAGAGTACCAATGCGCCTCACGCAGTAGCAATCGAGGCCGATGCGTTGCATCTACCTTTGCGCGCGGAATCCCTCGACCTGATTGTGACGGCATTCGGATTCCGAAACCTGGCGAACTACGAGGCCGGCCTGAAAGAGTTCCATCGCGCGCTGAAACCTGGAGGGCAGTTGGGGATCCTCGAGTTCAGCGAGCCCGGAGGCCTGTTGGGGAAGGCATACGCGGTTTATTTTCGAGGAGTTCTGCCGGCCATCGGCCGCATAATCTGCGGCAAGAATGACCCCTATAATTATCTGCCCAGCTCGGTCGGCGACTTTCCGCCGCCCGACGCGATGGCAAAAATGATGGACCATGCGGGCTTTGCCGAATGTGCCTGGGAGCCTTACACATTCGGCATTGCGGGGTTGTACACCGCGATGCGGCCCAGATGAGTCCAGGAACCCGATGACCACCGCAGCCTCCAATTCGCGCCTGAACGAGCCAGCCGCGGCAGGTTACCCGGCAGAAAAGCAGCGGGTGGCGCGGCACTCGATAGCTGCGGCGGCGGCGATGACACTGCTCAAAGTCGTAGCCGGGTTGCTGTCGGGATCGCTGGGTGTGCTTTCCGACGCCGCACATTCAGGGCTCGATCTTGTGGGCGCGGCGCTGACGTACTTTTCCGTCCATGTGAGCGACAAGCCAGCAGACGAGGATCACACGTACGGCCACGGAAAGATTGAGAACCTATCCGCCTTCAGCGAAGCGGGCCTGATGGCTCTGTCGTGTGCCTGGATTATGTGGGAGGCCGTCGAGCGAATCTTCTTCCATCCGGTGGAGGTGCACCATTCCTTGTGGCCCATACTAGTTCTTGTGACTTCGATCGCCGTGGACATCTGGCGCTCGCGTCAACTGCGCGCTGTGGCCGCACGCACCGGATCGCCGGCATTGGCGACCGATGCATTCCATTTCGCCTCGGACATCTGGGCGACACTGGCAGTCCTCGCGGGTCTGGGTGCGGCGTGGGTTGGCGAACGATTCCAGATTGCGTCGTTGCATTATGCGGATCCTCTGGCTGCGATAGTCGTGTCGCTGATGATTTTGCGCATGACGGTGCGGCTGGGGCATGAAGCAGTGGCCGCGCTGGTGGATGAGGTTCCCGCGGAAACTCGTCGCAAGTTAGTGCACGAGGTGGAGCGCGTGGACGGAGTGCTGGCCGTGGAGCGGGCGCGCGTGCGGCGGGCGGGCGCTGGCTACTTTGCCGACGTTACGCTGGCACTGCCAAGGCGATTCACGTTTGAGCACACCAACGACTTGGTTGAAGCGGCAACTTCCGCTGTTCAACGCACGCTGCCCGGCGCCGACGTCGTGATCCACACAATTCCGCGCGAGACCAAGGCGGAGAGCATCTTTGACCGCGTGCGTGCCGTCGCTGCCCGCAACAACGTTTCGGTACACGAGCTCAGCATTCAGACTCATCACGGGCGCCTCCAGGTGGAGTTGCACGTAGAGCTGGAAGAACATCTGACCCTCCGGGAAGCGCATGGCTTTGTGACCGCCCTTGAAGCGCAGATTCTGCGCAGTGTTCCGGAAGTCGATTCGGTTCTGACGCACATCGAAAGCGAACCAGGAACGATCGAACAGCCGGAGGAAGAGCTTGTGGAAGACCGCAGGCTGGAGCAGGCTCTGCGATCGGCAGCAGCAGCCTATCCTGAGATCGCCGACGTGCACGCAATCAATGTAGGCCGGACGGGAGAACACATCTCAGTTAGCTGCCACTGCACCCTGCCCGACGAGCTCGCGATGAATCGCGTGCATGAAATCATCACTGCGCTTGAAGACCGGTTCAAGCTGGAGTGCCCGGAGGTGTACCGGGTGACGATTCATCCCGAGCCGGTGACGGATAATACGCGATAGACCGAACACTCGCCATTTTCAAATGCGGATTACATTGCTCAATACCGGTTCCGTCGCCAGGTTCTTTCGCATCGCTTCGCTGCTGATGGTTCTTGTGGCCATCTGCCTCCTGTCGGCGATTTTGACGATGCATTTTGCCATTCATGGCGCTGAGGTCCAGGTGCCGGAGTTGAAAGGGATGACGACGGCGGACGCACGCAGCGTCGCCGCCGGGTTGGGCCTTACTCTGGACGTCGACAATCGCTACTATTCTGCCGATGTGGCGGCGGGGCACATCCTGTCGCAGTCGCCTGCGGCGGGGACAGTGGTGCGGCGCGAGTGGCGCGTGCGCGTCGCCGAAAGCCTGGGATCGCAGCGGGTCGACGTCCCAGACACGGTGGGCGCCAACGAACGCGTGGCTGAACTGGAGCTTCGACGCGCGGGCCTCGAAGTAGGCCAAGTAGCGCACCTGGCGACCAGTGCAGCCGCCGAAGGGATCGTGTTGGCCCAGGATCCGCCTCCGCATGCCCAAGGCATTGAGCAACCCAGTGTGAGTTTGCTGGTGGCCGCTCCAGACGACGAAACGCCGGACGGCTACGTAATGCCCGATCTGACCGGCTTGCCGATCGCGAGCGCCGAAGCGGCGCTCAAGAACGTTGGAATCAACGCTGCGGCTCCTAGTTACGTGAGTGAAGCGGTGCCTCCTGTTGGCAGTGGAGACACGCCGATCAAGCTGCCAGTAAAGCCCGGCGACGTGGTGGCGCAGTCGCCAAGCGCCGGCACGCGCGTTGACCAAACCACGACGGTGAAGGTGACGGTGGCAAAATAAGCGGGAGAAAAGCAAGTATGGGGCTCAATGAGGATTTGGAGAAGATCGCGTTGCAGGAACGTGAGCTGCGGCTCGCGCGATTTGATGCGCAGGTGGCGTGGGAGCTCGGATCGAAGATTCGAGCTATGGCGATAGAGCGCGGGCTGACCCTGGTGGTCGACGTGCGGCGCTTTGGGCAACCGCTGTTCTATGCTGCGCTCGACGGAACGACCCCAGACAATCCCGAATGGGTGCGCCGCAAGAGCGACGTGGTGGCTCGCTTTCATCGCAGTTCGTATGGCGTAGGGATAACGCAGAAGCGGAGTGGGACGACGCTATTCGAGCGGTACGGCCTGCCGGTTGCGGATTACGCGGCGGACGGCGGGTCGTTTCCGGTGGCCGTGGATGGCGCGGGAGTGGTCGGCAGCGTGACCGTCTCTGGCCTGCCTCAGCGCGACGATCACAACCTTGTGGTGGAGGCGCTGTGCGCAATCCTCGGGAGCGATTTTGACTCGCTGAAGCTCGGGCCCGAGCAGGTTTAACGCCGAAGCGGAGATCACGGGGCAGTCTAAGGATTTTTCTCGATGAACGCGGCAAAAAAACCGTCGGTTTGCAGAACACCAGGTAACAGGCGGAGCGCGCCTTCGGGCGTGAGGCAGCCGCGAAGTTGGGGAGCGCCGCCGGGGGTTAGGATCGCCGCGTTGGCGAGCGCGGTGATTTTTGGTTCGAGCGAAATTTGTCGCGCGGTCTGGTTTGCGGCGAGGACGGCAGCGACGACTTGCTCATTTTCTTCGGGCTCAAGCGAGCAGGTGGAGTAGACGACGCGGCCACCCGGACGCACGGCGCGCAATGCGGCGGATAGAATCGCTCGCTGGCGCTCGGCATGGCGCGGCAAATCTTCCGTGCGCAGACGATGGCGGATTTCGGGATTGCGGCCGAGGGTTCCGGTGCCGCTGCATGGAACGTCGGCGAGGACAAGATCGAAAGCGGAGTCTTTGTCGAGTGCGGTTGCATCGGCGAGGCGGCATTCAACACGACCGGCATGCGCGGCGAGGCGCTCGCGGAGCCCTGCGAGGCGTCGCGGGCTCGATTCACAGGCCAGAACGCGAGCGCGCGGATTGCGCTCGGCAAGGATCAGAGTTTTTCCGCCGGGGGCTGCACAAGCATCGAGAATTCTTCTTGGGTCTTGGTTGAGATCGTTGCCGAAGTACGCTGCAAGTTCGCCAATAAGTTGGGATCCTTCATCCTGGAAGCGGACTCGACCCTCGCGATGTGCCGCAATTGCGGTGACGTCGCCGGAAGCAACCGTGCGCGCTAGGGTGAGGATGGCTGCGGGTTCGAGGGTGATGCCCGTGTCGGCCAGTTCTTTTTCCGCGGCGGGATTGGCGAGGCGGACGATGCGCGCCGGCTGAGTCTGGCCGTGACGGCAGATCGCACGCGCGGCGTCGGGGCCATAGAAGCGCGCCCAGCGCTCGACAAGCCACGCCGGGTGCCCATAGGCAAGTGCAATTTCGCAGGCGGTCGATTCGGGAAGCTTTGCAGCCGGAAGCTCGGCGAATTTGCGGAGAACTGCATTCACCAATCCGGAAGCGAAGCGATGGCCAGATTGTTTGGTCAGCTCTACGCTTTCGTCGATGGCGGCGCGGGCTGGAACACGATCGAGAAAATGGAGTTGAAAGGCGCCGATGCGAAGAGCGATAGCGACCTCCGCATCGAGTTTTCTCCTGGTTTTGGTAAGGAGTAGTTTCAAGTGCGCATCCAGCAGGATCTGCCAGCGAAGCACCCCGAGGACAAGGGTCGTGGCGAGATTCCGATCGGCGGGCGAGAGCCGGCCGATGGATTCGGAGCGGAGCAGATCGTCAGCATGCGCGTTGCCGCACTCGACATTGAGCAAAATGTCGAAGGCGGCCTTGCGCGCTGGAGAGACGGCGGCCACGGCGGTCAACCGAAGCGCGCGTCCGCGGGAATCGGGTAACCGTGAAGGAATTCTTCGGCGGTCATGCGCTTTTTGCCTTCGAGCTGGAGCTCGAAGAGTTCGAGCCATGTGTTTTCGGCGCACGCTGCCAACAGATGATGGTTCTCCACGACAACCCAGCCCGGCTCGGCAAAGCCAAGGCCCTCGGCATAGCTGCCGCGGGCGACGGACATGCGATGCACGATCAGCTTCTTGCCATTGAGGGCGGTGAACGCACCCGGCCAGGGCTGAAAACCGCGCCAGCGATTGTAATTTTCGTGCGCCGTGCGCGCAGCGAAGTCGATGCGGCCGTCTTCGCGATCGAGGAGCGGGGCAAAGCTTGCGAATTCGTGATTTTGCGGTTGAGGTTGGATCGTGCCGCCCGCGAGGCCGCTGAGCGTTTCGACAATCAGCGAAGCCCCCTCACGCGCCAGGAGCGGAAAGAGCTCCGCAGCGGTCTGCGTGGGGCCGATCTCGATGGTCTGCTGGAGCAGAATCGGTCCGGTGTCGAGGCCTTCTTCGAGCAACATCGTGGTATTGCCCGTATAAGCGTCACCCATGGCGATGGCCCACTGGATGGGCGCAGCGCCGCGGTATTTGGGCAAGAGAGAAGCATGGAGATTGATGCAGCCGAGGCGTGGCAAAGCGAGCATCCAGGGCGGAATGATGCGGCCGTAAGCGACGACGACGATGGCGTCGGGAGCGATGGACTCAAGCTGCGAGCGAAACTCGGCGTTGGTGCGAATTTTTTCGGGTTGCGTAACGGGAAGGCCGGCGAGGAGCGCGGCCTGTTTGACTGCGGGAGCGGTGAGCTGCTGGTCGCGTCCAGTGGGACGATCCGGCTGCGAAACGACTAGAGGAATCTGATGGCTGGCTGCCTGCAGCGCCTCAAGCGTGGGAACAGCGAACTCCGGAGTACCGCAAAAGACGATCTTGAGGCCGTTCGCCATGGCGGGCTTACCAGGTACCCTCTTTTTGCATCTTTCGAATCTTGCGCAGAGTCAATCCACGCTTGAGCGGGCTCATGCGAAAGAGAAAAACGATCCCGTCAAGATGATCGATCTCGTGCTGGAAGGCGCGGGCGAGAAGCTCATCGCCGTCAATTTCGAACCACTTGCCGTTCGCATCCTGCGCGCGGATGCGAACCTTGGAAGCGCGAACGATTTTCTCGCGAATCTCGGGAAAGCTGAGGCAACCTTCTTCCTCGTATTGACGGCCTTCGCTCAGGATGATCTCGGGATTGATGATCACCAGCTTCTGCTCGGGGTCCTTGCCCATGCTGAGGTCAATGACTGTGATGCGCTTGGACACACCAACCTGCGGCGCTGCCAAGCCTACGCCCTGCGAAGCGTAGGCGGTTTCGAACATATCGGCGACCAACTCGCGCAGCTCGTCATTGAACTCGGTGACAGGCTCGCCGGGCCGTTCGAGCACTGGTTCGGGATATTTAACGATCTTCAGAATCATTGCCGCCGCTAAAAGCTACGCATCTGTTCGATGTATCCGTCAAAGTTCCGTTTCAACTCCAAAAGCGAGTCGCCGCCGAATTTCTCGCGGGCTAGATTGGCCAGAACCAGCGCGACCATGGCTTCAGCCGCCACGCCGGCTGCGGGGACCACGCAAATATCGCTGCGCTCGTAGCTTGCGCTCGTCGGCTCGCGCGTGTCAAAGCGGACAGATTCAAGCGGCTGGCGCAGGGTGGAGATAGGCTTCAGGTATCCGCGAACGACGATGTCCTCGCCGTTCGAGACACCGCCTTCGATGCCTCCCGCGTTGTTATGAGGGCGCGTAAATCGCGTGGGCTTCCCCGGCGGGTTTTCGCTCGCGTAGTGAATCGGGTCGTGAACGCGCGACCCAAATGTTGCGGCGGCGGCCACTCCGCGTCCGATTTCAACTGCTTTGACTGCCTGCAGGCTCATCACCGCCCAGGCGAGCTGGCCGTCGAGCCGCTCATCCCAGTTGGCATAGGAGCCGAGACCGGCGGGAACCGCGTGAGCAACAACTTCGAAGATTCCATTGACAGTGTCGCCGGCTTTTGAAGCGGCGTCCACTTCGTCCTTCATGCGGGCCTCGGCTGCGGGATCGGCGCAAGCAAGAACGATTTCTTCCTTCGCGACGAGAGCGGCGATCTCATCCCACGACGGATCGCGGTCAAGCTCGACGCTGCCGACGCGAACTACGTGGCTTGCGACTTCGATACCGAGGCTGCGCAGAAGCAGCTTGGCGAAGGCTCCGGCGGCGACGCGGGCAGCGGACTCGCGCGCCGATGCACGTTCGAGCACGTACCGCGCGTCTGGGAAATTGAATTTGAGCGCGCCTGCCAGGTCGGCGTGGCCCGGACGTGGCGAAGCGACGGCGCGATGCTTTGCGGGATCGCCGGTCTCGACTGGCAGCTTCTCCTGCCAGTTTTTCCAATCGCGATTGACGAGTTGGATGGCGATAGGCGAGCCGATGGTCTTGCCATGGCGCACACCGGAGAGGATATGAGCCTGATCGGTTTCAATTTTCATGCGGCCGCCGCGGCCATAGCCTTGCTGGCGCCGCCAAAGCTCGTGGTTAATGAAGTCGAGGTCGACGGGAATGCCGGCAGGAATGCCGGAGACCAGGGCGATCAGGGCTTCGCCGTGGGATTCACCGGCTGTGGAGAAGCGGATCATACAGATTCGATTGTAAATGCGCGCAGGCGCGGAGCCACATTTTCAGGAAGTCTCTTAGTTCCTCAGGCGGGCGTAGCCAGACATCGGCGGCGGTGGGGCGCGGTTGGCGGCGCACCAGCACGCCGAGCCCTCGCCCTTTGATGGCGCGAAACGCCGACTCGTCAGTCAGGTCGTCGCCGAGATAAGCAGCCGGGTGACGATCAAAATGCGGATGGAGGCGACAGCTTTCTTCAAGAATCGCCGTGACTGCTGCGCCTTTATCGCGGCCTGCGCGCAACTCGAGGCCGGCCTCAAACTCGAGAATCTTGAGGCCGTTCCTCCGGCGGGCGGGTTCGAAGAGCGCGCGCGTTCGCTTTTCGATGGCGCTTGCGCGCGCCGGCGTGACACCGCGCCAATGCATGACAATTGCGTTGGGTTTTTCTTCAATGAGCCCGCCAATCGCGTCGCGCCTGAGTTGAGCGCTAAGCGCATCGAGCTCGGCCCGGATCGCGGGAGAGATCGGATCCAACTCGCGTCGGCCGTCGGGATGCAGCCGTTCGGCGCCGTGGAGACCCCAGACCTCAGGCGCCGGTTCAACTCGCAAGAGCGGCAGAATTTCTTGAGCGGGGCGGCCAGTGACCACGACCATGCGCGTCCTGCCCTGGCTTTGAATTCGATTCAGTATGGCGCGCACACCCTCCCAGGGTTGCGCCTTGAACCGATCGACGCGGAAGGGCGCCAGGGTGCCGTCATAGTCGAGCAGCAATGAAGGCCGTGCCGCGCCTGCAAAGCAGCGGAAAAACTCATCTAATTTCTCTTGTGCCTGGTTCGTCAATCAAAATTCACTTTCAAGCCAGTTTTTCTGCCGGAAACTCCTCTTCTAAAACTGCGGAGGGCGCGACACGGTCGGGCGCAAGCGCATCCGCGGCTTCCAACCGCATCTCGCGCAAATCGCCCAAAATGTTCGCGGCCCACATATAGATGTTGTATTCCATCACCTGGCGGCGCATTCTCTGCATGCGCTCGCGGCGCTCATCACGGCTCATCTCCAGGCCGGCATGGATGGCCTCGGCGACGCCAACAATGTCGTATGGATTGACGAGGAGGGCGTCGCGCAGCTCCACGGCAGCGCCGGTAAACCTACTCAGCACGAGCACGCCGTCATCATCGTCGCGAGCAGCAACAAATTCCTTGGCGACGAGGTTCATTCCGTCGTGAAGCGAAGTGACGAGGCAAATATCGGCGGCGCGATACCAGTGGTTCACTTCCTTGTGATCGCACTGGCGGTCGATGAGAACGATGGGTTTCCAGTGAACGGTCTGGTAGCGGGCGTTGATGCGGCCCACGGTTTCTCCAACGCGCCGGCGGAGATCCGCGTAACTGGGGATACGCGTGCGACTGGGGGCCGCGATTTGCACCATCGTGAGCCTTTCCCGGTGCCAGGGGTGATCTGCGAGTAGCTGGCCGATGGCTTCGAGCCTCTCGACGATTCCCTTGGTGTAGTCGAGCCGGTCGACGCCGACCGCCAAGGTCTCCGCCCGCACGCCGAACTCGCTCAGCAGTTGCCGGCGGGCAACGTCGCGTTCTTCTTCCATCGTGTCGCCATCCCAACTGGCTGCCGGGCGCATGGCGCCGTCGAACGCGACGCTGACCGGGTAAGACCGAATTGTACTTGCGTGCCCGTGGCGGAGCACCGCC
This sequence comes from uncultured Occallatibacter sp., assembly GCA_964533905.1. Taxonomy (GTDB): domain Bacteria; phylum Acidobacteriota; class Terriglobia; order Terriglobales; family Acidobacteriaceae; genus Telmatobacter. The sequence goes on from CAZHOO010000014.1 coordinate 26,455, forward strand.
ATGTGATCGCGGTCTGTGCGCGCTTCGAGAACGCGATCCACCGTGGCAAGAAAATTATGGCAATGGAGAGGAATGTGAAACCCGATCAGGTCGGCACCGAGGAGCCCGTCAAGCAGCTCCGTCTGCCAGGGGCAAATTCCGAATGCCTCGGGATTGGGCCAGGGGATATGCCAAAAGATCGCGACGCGCGCATCTGGCCTCTCCTTCTTGATAAGGCTCGGCAACAAAGCCAGATGATAGTCCTGCACAAAGACCACAGGATCCGCATTGTCGCGCATCTCTTCAAGCACAGCGTCCGCAAACCGTTGGTTGATTAGCTGATAGCATTCCCAGTCTGCCGCGCGAAAAATGGGCCGCGTGTGTGCAATGTGACAAAGCGGCCACAGTCCCTCGTTGGAGAATCCCTCGTAATAGCAGGACTGTTCCTGTTCCGACAGCCAGACCCTGCGCAGGGTGTAGCGTGGATCGTCGGGCGGCACGCGCAGGCGGTCGAACTCATCAACGGCGGCTGCATCCGCGTCGCCGGTACCGCTGGCAACCCAAACACCGTCGCAAGCCCGCAGCACCGGCTCAAGTGCTGTGACCAAACCGCTGGGTGGCACCTCGCAAACGATTTCCCGGCCCTGTCGAACGTGCATGTACGGCTCCCGGTTCGAGACCACAAAGATTTTGCTTGAGCCCGCGCGATTGCGGATATGCACTGCGAGGCGCTCGGCGGTCCAAAGGTTCGCGCCGGCTTCGCGAAGACGGGCTTCAGCAGCGGCAGCTGCACGCGCCGCTCTCAAGCTCTCCGCCATCGTTTCCACCTCGCGCGCCAGTGGTGAAAACATGCGGAGAGCTCCCAGTTCCGCCTTCTCGGAGTCCTGAGCATTGCCGGTACGCAACAGGCGCAGGCGCTCAACCGCACGGCTCATAGGGCGAAGAAGGAACCAACGCACCATGAGGAACGTAATTCCGACAATCACGATGACGAAGGCCACCATACGCCAGAAACTGCGCTGCCAGAGAGCGACACCTTCGGAGCGAATATACCCGGCATCCACGACCAGAGCCATGGCGCCTTCCAACTGGTTTCCGTTATGGATGGGAAAAGCCTGCTCCAGCCACTGCCATTGTCCCGAATGGCCGAATGCCCCGGCCTCAACACCTCGCTGCAGCGATTTCTCCACAACCCCCCGGCCCAGGGCCCCCATCACATCCGGCGGTCCGCTACCGGCGAGCAGGTCGCCATGCGCGTCGTAGATCGCCAGCCCCAGAGCACCCGTCCCGTTCTTGAGGAGCTGCGTGAGACCAGGCAGACCAGAAGAGTCACCCGTCTCGAGGGCATTGCGTACATCCGGCTCGATGCTCATGCCCATCCACTTGGTCCGGCGCTCCAGATCCTCGCGCAAGTTATGCCTGTGAGCCAATACATCAAAGTATGTGGACGCAAGCGACACCAGTGCGACGCTTGCGATCAGAGCTATGATCAGCCGCACGCGGAACAGGTGCATACCTACCTCCAGATAATGAGTTAGATGCGGTCAGCGGCGAAGGCGCCGTGCTGCGAGCATGACGGGAGCGCTGCAATGTGTCCATGCGTTGAGAGGAAAGCCAGTTAGGCACTGGGATGTGCGTTGCAGCGCCGTCATCCCTCGCTCCGCGACGTCGCGGAATGCGAGTTCAATGTGTGGGGTTGATTTGTTTCTCGATGCCGTACGCTTCGCGTGAATGGGTAAGCCAGAGCCCGCGGTAAAGCGCTTTGGGGATAGCGGTAAGCTGCCTCTGCTTTCGTGCCGGCCGATTCCATGCGCTATCCTGTCCTCTGAAGCGCTCAAAACTTGTTCTTCGCGACACCCGCAGCCCATGGCGATCATCGCAATTGACCGTACCGCCAAAAACATCGTGCTCTCCGTGCAGGAATACTCCCTGTTCGCGTGGCGGTCGCTGCTCAATATCTTCCACCCGCCGATCTATTGGACCGATTTCCTCATGCAATCGGACGTGATTGGTGTCGGGTCCCTGCCCATCGTCATCCTCTCCGGCTTCTTTACCGGTGGCGTGCTCGCTTTGCAGTCTGCGGCCACGCTGTCGGAGTTTGGCGCCACAGCGGTCACGGGCCAGTTCGTCGGCCTCACCATGATTCGTGAGCTGGGCCCGGTGCTTACCGGCATCATGGTGGCCGGCCGCAACGCATCTTCGATGGCCAGCGAACTGGGATCCATGATTGTGACCGAGCAGATTGATGCGATGCGGGCCCTGGGCGTAGACCCGTTGCGGAAGCTCGTGACTCCGCGCATTTATTCCAGCATCGTCATGCTGTTGCTGTTGACCATCGTGGCCGATGCATTCGGAATCCTCGGCGGCGCCGCGGTGACGGTTCTTATCAGCCATCAAAACGGAACGCAGTACCTCAATTCGGCCTACGAACATCTGCGCTATTCCGACATCATCCAGGGATTGGTCAAGCCCCTGTTCTTCGGCTACCTCCTCGGCTCCATCGGCTGCTTTTACGGCATGAGAACAACCGGAGGGACCGAGGGCGTTGGCCGTTCCACAATTTCGGCAGTCGTCACGTCATCCGTGCTGATTATCGCTGTAGACTTTCTCATCACGCACGTGTTGCTATCCGTATTCCCCACATGAGCCCCGCTTTAGTGCCTGCGCCTCAATCTCCGGCTCCGGTGCGGGATGCCGCCCCGGTAGTCTCGCTCCATGGCATTTCGGCCGGCTTCGACGGTCCGCCGGTACTTCAGGACATCAGCTTTTCCGTTGCTCCCGCCGAGACGCGTATTCTGCTTGGCCCCGCAGGCGTCGGCAAGAGCACCCTGCTCAAACTCATCATCGGATTGCTTCGCCCGCTGGAGGGTTCAGTTCGGCTCTTCGGCGAAGACATTTCAAATCTGCCTGAGGAGCGCCTTTTCCCGTTGCGCGCGCGCGCCGGGATGGTCTTTCAAGAAGGCGCACTCTTCGATTCGCTGACAGTGCGAGACAATGTCGCGTACCAGCTGATCCAGGAACGGGCGCCGGATGAGGAGATCGATAGCCGGGTCCACGAGGCGCTTCGTTTTGTCGGCCTGGAAGAAACCTTCTCACTGTACCCGGCAAGTCTTTCGGGGGGCATGAGGCGGCGCGTGGCAATCGCCCGTGCTCTCATCCACCATCCGGAGCTGATTCTCTACGACTCGCCCACAGGCGGCCTCGATCCGGTTACATCGACCACAATCATCGAACTTATTGTGAAGCAGCGCGATGTGCACGCAACCCCGGCGCTGCTGGTCACGCACCGGCTCCAGGATGCTTTCACATTGTGCACTCACCGGTTCGATGCAGAGCAGAATCAGATGGTCCCGCTTCCCGAGGGTCAAATCAACCACAACACGACCTTCCTGATGCTCGAAGAAGGCCGTCTGATACTCGACGGTTCTCTCCACGAACTTCTCCACACCGACAACAAGGCTGTTCGAGAGTTTCTCGAATAGCGATCACTCCGGGCGTGGCGAAGCGAATGCTGTCGCAGCTAGTTCCCCCTTTTCCCGCTACAATTTGATGCGTGACCACGAGTCTGTTCGACCTCTACAAGATCGGTGTGGGCCCCTCAAGTTCGCATACCATGGGACCGATGCGCGCAGCCTGCCGATTCGCGCGCGATCTTGAGTCTGCCGGCCTTTTGGAGAAAACCGCGCGTATCCAGGTCGATCTGTATGGCTCGCTGGCGCTCACAGGCCTGGGCCATGGAACAGATCGAGCGATTCTTCTCGGCCTCGCCGGCAACGAGCCGGCCCTAATCGATCCCGCCGCGATTGAGTCCACAGTAGCTGCGATTCGCGCTTCCAAGCGCATCGAACTCGCTGGCAAGTACCGGCTCGAATTTGACGAGGCTCGTGATGTGATCTTTCATCGCGACCTGATGTTTCCGCTCGAAGCACAGACGCGGCACCCCAACGGCGTACGATTCACAGCATTCGATGCCGACGGCGCAGTCTTGGTGGAGCGCACGTTCTTTTCCATTGGCGGCGGCTTCATCGTCGAGGATGGAGAGGCAGGCAAAGCGGCGGATGACACCGATGTTCGTCTTCCGTGTCCGTTCCACAGCGCAGCGGAGCTCCTTGAAGTGGCCCGTGCGCATTCGCTATCTATCGACCGGGTGATGCTGGCCAACGAATGCGAGCGGCTTCGCGCGGCCCACCCCGGCGCTACGACTGGCGCGCTCGAGAGTCGTGTTCGTTCCGGCGTTGAAGCGATCTGGCAGAGTATGCTGGCATGCGCGGAGCGCGGCATGGCCGCAGAAGGGATTCTGCCAGGAGGCCTGAATGTTCGTCGCCGAGCGCATCGGCTGGCGGAGCGGCTGCGCACACGCGAGGCAAGCGGACACCAGGGAGATCCGCTGGCGCCGCTCGATTGGGTTACGGTCTATGCCATGGCTGTGAACGAGGAGAATGCAGCCGGCGGACGCGTCGTCACCGCGCCGACGAATGGAGCTGCGGGAGTGATTCCGGCGGTTGCGCTCTACTATCGCCGCTTCGTCCCCGAATCGAGCGACGAAGGCATCCTTCGGTTCTTCCTTACCTCGGCAGCGATCGGCGTCCTCTATAAGGAGAACGCGTCCATCAGCGGCGCGGAGGTCGGGTGCCAGGGCGAGGTCGGCGTCGCCTGCTCCATGGCGGCCGCGGGGCTCGCTTCGGCGCTCGGCGGCAACGATGGCCAGATCGAGCACGCTGCAGAGATCGCGATGGAGCACAACCTGGGCATGACTTGCGACCCCATCGGCGGCCTGGTGCAGATCCCATGCATTGAGCGCAACGCCATGGGCGCCGCGAAGGCCGTGCAGGCCGCGCGCCTGGCTCTCAACGAGTCTGAAGCGCACAAGGTTTCACTCGATCAAGTGATTCGCACAATGTATCTCACCGGCCTCGATATGCAATCGCGCTACAAGGAGACGAGCCTGGCGGGCCTTGCGCTGAATGTGATTGAGTGTTGAGAACTGCAGCGAACATCGACGCGCATCGGCATCTCAATTCACTCGCGCAGTCATGGAATGCGTTCCGATCGACGGCGCTTTTTCATCGCGTGCTTCAATTTCGGAGTTCCAATTCTCTCGGGACCTCTTCTCGCGACGGAAATGGTGTTGATCTTTTTTTCACTTGGACGTCGTTTTTTTCTTGACATCGATGCTGCGCGATTCTATACATTCTTCAACTGCAGTTTCTAATTGCAGAATCGATGCAACCCATCGAAAAGGGAGAATAGGCAAATGGCAACCAAGAAAGCAGCCAAGAAACCAGCGAAGAAAGCCAAGAAGACCGCCAAGAAGGCCGCGAAGAAAAAGTAACGGTCTGAACAACCAAAAAGGCAACACTCTAGGGGGACGCTCAAAGCGTTCCCCTTAGTGTTTTAGGCAAAGAAAAAAATAGCGCGCCGCAAGAGGATTATTTGCGCGAAGATGAAAGCGCTAAAACCCGCTCTGGGCGCGGCGATGGGCCTCAGTCAGCAAAATGGAAATTTCGCATCACATGTGCGCGACGCCGTAGACTTTAGATGAAGAGAGGATTTGCACGATGACGCGCCGCCGCTGGATTGCCGAACATTGGGATGAAGCAACTGCCACGATCGAAGGCGCGCAGGCTGAACATTTGGCGCGCGTGTTGCGCGCCGAGCCGGGCATGGAAGCGGATGTTGTGGCCGGCGGCCGCGTCTTCCACGCGGAGGTCGCCGCGGTCAGCCAAACGGGAGAAACAAGCGAAGTTCGCTTCAACCTTGTTGCCGAACTCGATGCCGACCCCGCTTTGCCGGTTACTTTGGTGATGGCCGTCTACAAGTTCGATCGCATGGAGTGGGCCATCGAAAAAGCCACCGAACTCGGCGTTGCGGCAATCGCACCAGTGATCGCACGTAGAACGGAGAAGCATCTTGCACAAGCGGCGGCGAAGCGCGCGGAACGCTGGCAGCGCATCGCGCACGAAGCATCGCAACAGGCGCGCCGCTCCGATGTGCCCGTGATTCACGAGCCTGTCGATCTGGCCGAGCGCGTGCGCGCCACACCTGCAGCCGCGCGCATCGTGCTTGCCGAGCAGGAGCGCACAACCACACTGCGCCACGCGATCGAAGAAGCCATCGACGCGGCCAAAGAGGAAATGCCCGCGATTGAGATAGCCATTGGACCCGAAGGTGGATGGGCTCCCGCCGAGGAAGCTCTCTTCGACGCCAATGGCTGGCGCGCTGCGTCGCTCGGGCCGCGCATACTGCGCGCAGAGACGGCGGCTATATCCGCGCTGGCGGTGGTTGCATCGTGCCTGGAATGACCGCGACGGGTTTAGTCAGCCGGCAGTGATTTGCGATTCGCTGTGGAAAAGCGGGCATGAATTTGCGAGAGCTGAAATCTACAAATGCGCGAAGCGCAAGAGCACACCTGCAAGCACCGCGCCGGTGAGCTCACCAATGATGGGGATCGGCGCGTAGCGCCAGTTTGATCCACCTTTACCGGGAATGGGCAGTAGCGCGTGAACGATGCGTGGGCCCAGGTCGCGCGCGGGGTTGATGGCATAGCCGGTGGTGCCGCCAAGTGAGAGGCCAATTCCCCACACCAAGCTGCCAACGAGCCATGGACCAAGGCCTGCGGCTGGACCGTTCATCGCCACGCCGTGCGAGAAGATGGCGGCGGCGATCACGATCAAGACCGCCGTGCCAAGCATCTCGCTGAAGATGTTTGCCAGAGGGTTGCGCACTGCGGGGCTGGTTGCAAAGACGGTGAGTTTGACCACCGGGTCGGGTGTAAGCCTCCAGTGCGGCGCATAGTGAAGGGCAACCAATGCGGCGCCGGCCATTGCGCCCAGCAGCTGCGCAGACCAGTAGATGGGGAGTTGCGCATAGTTTCCCGTGATGACGGCCGAAGCAAGAGTGATGGCGGGGTTAAGGTTCGCCGCGCCACTGCCGAATGCTTGTGCGACCAGCACGCCGCACAAGACGGCCAGTGCCCATCCGGTGGTGATCACCATCCAGCCAGAGTCCGCGGCGTAGGACTTGCGCAGCAAAACGGCGGCGTTGACGCCGTTGCCGAAAAGAATGAGAACCAGCGTTCCCATAAACTCGCCAAACCATATAGAGTGCATCAATCTTCCTTTAGGCTTCTTCGCCAGATGAGCGCCACCGACTTCGGCAAAACCTAATAAGGCGCGGCTCGGAATCGATTTGAGGAACCCAAGCATTGTGCCCTGCCGGAGGCACGCTCGCCAAGAGCGAAAACCGGGAGATAGGGTGGAAGCCAGCCAAACGAGCGATAACGGAATCTAAGATGAAGACTAGCAATTCTCGTGCTGAGAGGCGGAAACATGGCCAGCGGCATTTTTGTGGGGTTGTCGACGATCGATGTGGTGTATGGCGTCGACGAGTTCCCCGCGGCGAATACCAAGATCGCGGCGCGCAGCCAGGAAATCTTTGTGGGTGGTCCGGCGACGAATGCTGCGGTTACCTTCGCCCAATTGAGCGGCGAGGCGGCACTGGTGACAGCTTTGGGACGCAGCACCCTGGCCGCCCTGGTCCAGGATGAACTCAAGAAGTACAAGGTTCAGCTTGTCGACTTGAATCCCGAATCTGAAGGCGCGCCCGCCTTGTCGTCGGTCACCGTCGATCGGCATGGTAATCGGAACGTGGTCTCAGCAAATGCAATTCGCGTGGTGCCACCGCAGGCGAAGGTGGATGCGAATCTCCTGGACAACGCGCGCGCGTTGATGATCGACGGCCATTTTATGGAGGCATGCCAGACATGGGCCAGCGCGGCGAAAGCTCGTAGCAAGCCGGTTGTGCTGGATGGAGGAAGCTGGAAGGATGGAACCGAAGAGCTACTCAAGAGCGTCCACACCGCGATCTGCTCTGCCGACTTCCTGCCCCCGGGTTGTTCCTCGCGCAACGAAGTGGTGGAGTTTTTGAAAAACCGGGGAGTGGTGAACATCGCCATTACCGACGGAGCCGAGGCTATTCACTTTGTTTCAGGCCAATCTTCGGGGACGATCGCGGTGCCGCACGTGGAAGTGATTGACACGATGGGCGCGGGCGACGTCTTGCACGGCGCATATTGCTTTTTTGTGTCAATCGGGCGCGGATTCATCGAATCGCTGGCGGAGGCTGCGAAAGTTGCGACCGAGTCGTGCCGGTACGCAGGCACGCGGGAATGGATGAATCACCTTCCGCCTCAGCAATCCTGATCGAACCTCGTTGAATTGAGCACGCAGGAACGCGGCCGCTCGGCGCGCATCGGCGGTACCATGAGAGTCGATGGGAGGGCCGGCACGTGGAAGTGAAAATCACAAAACTTCTTGGCATCATCTGCGCGTCGGCCGCCCTGACGGGGGCTACGGCTATGGGACAGCAAGCGCGGCACTGGGCGATCGTGGTGCACGGTGGCGCAGGCGACATTACCCGATCGGAATTGGGGCCGGAACGCGATAAAGCCTATCGCGAAGCGCTAAGCGAAGCGGTGAAGGCGGGCGCTGCGGTGCTCGATCAGGGAGGAACATCGCTCGATGCGGCTGAGGCTGCCGCTCGCGAGATGGAAGACGATCCGCACTTCAACGCGGCGCGCGGGGCAGTTTTTACCGCAGCCGGCAAAACGGAGCTTGACGCGGCCATCATGGACGGCGCCACGCTCAGGGCGGGCGCCGTGGCCGACGTGACCCACACACGCTATCCGATCACTCTGGCGCGGGCGGTGATGGAAAAAACGCCGTATGTTCTTCTCGCTGGGCCGGGCGCCGACGCGTTTTCAATCGAGGCCGGCATGGAGCAGAAAGATGCTGCTTACTTCTTCACCGAGAGCCGCTGGCAGTCGCTGGTGAAGCAACTCCAAAAAGAGGGCAAGCCGATTCCGCCGCGACCGGCAGGCGCGCCAACAGCGGACCAGGCCGTACCGCTGACACAATGGCAGGAGCCGGCAGACTTGCGGCGCTTTGGCACGGTAGGCGTCGTAGCTCTTGACCGCGAGGGTAACGTTGCTGTGGCCACATCGACCGGCGGATTACAGGGAAAGATGCCGGGCCGCGTCGGGGATTCTCCACTGATTGGCGCCGGGACGTACGCGTCCAATCAATCGTGCGCCGTTTCAGGCACTGGCGTGGGTGAATTCTTTATTCGCTACACGGTCGCGCGCGAGATCTGCGCGCTGGTTCAGTTGAAGGGCCTCGCGCTGCAACAAGCCGCCGATGAGGTGATCCATAAACAGCTTGCGCCCATTCACGGCGATGGAGGCGTGATCGCGGTTGCTCCCGACGGCCAGCTTGCGTGGAGTTTCAATACCTCCGGCATGTTCCGGGGGCGGCAGGTGGAAGGTGGGCAGATTGAGGTACACATTTACAGCGATGAGCCGTGAGTCGGGTCGGGCCCGCATGCCAAGATAGGCCTGCGAAGGGGCGCACGAACCTCTAATACACTGTCTCCATGGCGCTGGAATTCACGACATCCTACGTTGAAGACGCGCTTGCGGTGTTCCGTTACTACAAGCGCCTGGCGGAGCGCGCCATGGAGCAGGTGAGCGACGATCAGCTTTTTGTTGCAATCGACAAAGAGGCCAACTCGATCGCCTTGATCGTGAAGCACATGACGGGGAACATGCGCTCCCGTTGGACCGACTTCCTGACAACGGATGGTGAGAAACCTGACCGCGATCGCGATTCGGAGTTCGTCGCGCCACCAGCGACGCGGAAGGAACTCATGGCCGCGTGGGAAGACGGATGGAGCCGGGTCTTCACCGCCATTGAGCCGCTGACCGACGCCGACCTCGGGCGCACGGTGACGATTCGCGGCGAAGCGCACTCCGTGATGCAGGCGATCAATCGCCAATTGGCGCACTATCCCCACCACGTGGGCCAGATTGTGCTGCTGGCGAAGCATTTTGCTTGCGACCATTGGCAGTCGCTCAGCGTGCCGCGCAATAAGTCAGCCGAGTTCACCCGCAGAGTAGCGGCCGGGGAAGCCAGCCAGCGCTGACTTCAGGTGAGCATGAGCACGATGGAAGCTCCGCGCAGCCCTGTAAAATGTTGCGCATGGAAACAATCCAGTACAACCTGCCGCAAAGCCGCATTCCGACCGCCTGGTACAACATCCTCCCCGATTTGCCAAAGCCCTTGGCTCCGCCACTGCACCCAGGAACTCTGCAGCCGCTGGGTCCTGATGATCTGGCGCCGCTGTTTCCCATGGCACTGATCCTGCAGGAGGTGAGCGCAGAACGGGAGATCGAGATTCCCGAGGAGGTGCGGCAGATTTACGCGCAGTGGAGGCCGTCCCCGTTAGTTCGCGCGCGGCGCCTCGAAAAGGCGCTCGATACACCGGCTCGCATCTACTACAAATACGAAGGCGTGAGCCCGGCAGGGTCGCACAAGCTGAATACCGCCGTTCCGCAGGCGTACTACAACAAGCGCGAAGGCGTACAAAATCTTTCGACAGAAACGGGCGCGGGGCAGTGGGGCTCTGCGCTGTCAATGGCCTGCGCATTCCTTGGCCTGCATTGCAAAGTCTTCATGGTGCGTGTGAGCTACGATCAGAAGCCCTACCGGCGCGCACTGATTGAGGCCTTCGGGGCCTCGGTCGTCGCCAGCCCCAGCACAGAAACCGAGTCGGGCCGTGCGATCCTTCGAGAGCATCCGAATTCGAACGGCTCGCTTGGCATTGCTATTTCCGAAGCCGTGGAGGTAGCCGCGAAAGACCCGCAGACCAAGTACGCACTGGGCAGCGTGCTGAATCACGTGCTCCTTCATCAGACCGTGATCGGTCAGGAAGCCATTGAACAGATGGCGATGGCCGGCGACGAACCGGACGTGATCATCGGGTGCACGGGTGGCGGATCGAATTTCGCGGGACTCGTAATGCCGTTCCTGGGACGCAAGCTGAAAGGAAAGTGCAAGGCGCGCATCGTGGCTGTGGAACCCGCTGCCTGCCCCAGCCTCACCAAGGGGAAATACGCGTACGACTTCGGCGACACCGGGCATCTGACGCCGCTGGTAAAGATGCATACGTTGGGCAGCACGTTTATGCCTCCGGGGATCCATGCCGGCGGGCTGCGCTATCACGGCATGGCACCGCTGGTTTCGCACGTGATCGACCTGGGCCTGGCCGAGGCCACCACGGTGCAACAGCTCGACGCGTTCGCAGCCGGCATCCGGTTTGCGCGCGCAGAGGGCATTGTGCCCGCCCCCGAGGCCAATCATGCCATCGCCGAAGCCATTCGCGAAGCCCTCGAAGCCAAGGCGGAAGGTAAGCCGCGTACCATTCTCTTCAACCTGAGCGGACACGGTCATTTCGATATGCAGTCCTATATCGACTACCAGGCAGGTAAACTAGAGAATTACGAGTATCCGGAGGAAGAGATCGCCATGGCGCTCGCGGGACTGCCAGCGGTTCCGTAAGGTGTTCCGCGAGTTGGCGGGCTTTTTCTTAGGTCGAGCTGATGGCGCTGCCCTGGGCACAAGAACTACCCGTTCAGCGTGTCCAAGCGTCCAAATGCGTTGAAGATCGCAAAGATGCATTTTGTGCAAATCCAAAAGAAGTAGCTAACCCAGGAGGCTGTGATTCGGATGAAGATTTGGATGCAAGGCGCGTTCGTAGCGGTCGTGGCGGTGTTTTTGTGTAGCGCGACGGCTCAAGCGCAGACCGATGTCGCGTTGAGCGCGTACCGGACCTTCGCAAGCAGCACTACCGGCTCGGGCACCAAGCAAACGCCGACAGACTCCGAAGGCGGACTATTCGAATGGCGCCATATTACGAATCCGCTGGTCGGCTTCGAATTTGAGGTCGCATTTAACCCGGCGAACCAATCTTTTATCGCCACCAATGCCACTCCGCCAACCTGCTTTCCCACGGGTACCACCGGATCCACGTGCCCACAACTCGAAGTTTCGGGCAAGGCTACGGAGTTCGGAGGGACCTGGATCTTCTCAAAGAAGATCGGAAACGTGAGACCGTTTGCATTGGGCGGCGCCGGTTTCGTCATCACGGTGCCCGGATCAAGCCCTTATTCGGTGACCACGGTCATGAGACCGGACTTTATCTATGGGGGTGGCGTGGATTGGAGTTTTCTCCCGCATTTGGGTCTTCGCCTGCAGGTCCGCGGCAATATGTCCAAGGCGCCGAATCTGTCAAACATTTTCAATTCGACTACAAAATATACGCAAGTCTATGAGCCCATGGGCGGCGTCTTTTACCGTTTTTGAGGACGTTCGCGAGCGAAGTTCATGAAGGCGCGCGAGGTTCGCGGACCGACTGCAGCGGAGCGGTTGGCGCTATGTTACCGTTTCAATACGGCGTCCCCGCGCCGGGATTTCTTGTTGCGCCCGGCCTCTGGCGAGGCGATCGGTGCAAGCGATTGAAGTTCGCGGACATTTGGGGACCGTGGACAGAAGTATAGGAATGCTGGAACCGGATCCGACCTCACCAACGCTCGCTTCGTCGCTCGCTACAGGGCTCAGCGCGAGTCCGGCGCCAATCTCCGGGACATCATCGGATTCAGCGTCGGCTTCCGATTCCAGTTCTCCCATGGCAGAGCACGCGCCACACCGCGTTCCGCGCTGGCTTGAGCGCGTAGAGTTGTTCCTGCGCGTTATGCTGCGCATGTACATTGGACTAGCCATTTGTTACGCGCCATGGTCGCATAACTTCTGGGACCAGAATCCGATCTTGTTGCAGTCGACTGCGCTGGCGGACTTCGCCAGGCTCGGTGCTGTACGCGGCATTGTTTCCGGCCTCGGTTTATTGAACCTATGGATTGCATTTCAAGACGCGATTCGACGTCGTGATGGTTGAGCGATGAAAAAAAACGAAAACAGGAAACAAGGAGCGGCCGCACCCGCGAGCAAAGATCGCTCGGATGCCGAGGCGCCTCCGCGAGCAGTGATTCCAGGAAACGGAGCGCCGCCTCCGTTGGAGCGCGCACCCCTCGCGTACGAGAATCTAGGATTCCTGAACAGCGCCGACGGACGCCTCATCCGAATTGTGTCGGAGTTTTTGGAGCCGCTGGCGCGATTCCGCCGCGAACAGATTCAGGATACGGTGGTCTTTTTCGGCTCGGCCCGTTTTCGCGGGCGTGAAGAGGCCGATCATGCTCTGGAACTGCTCGACAACACTGGTTCCACGCAGCCTGCCCCCAGCGAAGAGCAGCCTGCAAAACCGGTCGAGATCGCGACAGGGACAGCCACTGATTTGCAACGCAAGCGCGCGGTAGCCGCCGTCGAGATGGCCCGGTACTACGAGGACGCGCGACGCCTGGCGCAACTTCTCACGCAATGGGCCAAGACAATCCCCTCGCGCAAGCATCGCTTTGTCGTCACTTCGGGCGGTGGTCCGGGAATTATGGAAGCTGCTAATCGCGGCGCATATGAAGCCGGCGGCAAGACGATCGGCATGAACATCCTTCTGCCATTCGAACAGCGGCCGAATCCTTACATCACACCCTCGCTGAATTTCGAGTTCCATTACTTCTTCATGCGCAAGCTTTGGTTCGCTTACCTGGCCAAAGCTCTGGTGGTTTTTCCAGGCGGCTTCGGAACGCTCGATGAAATGTTCGAGATTCTCACCCTGGCACAAACGCAGAAGATGACCAAGAAGATCACGGTGGTCATCTACGGGCCAGAGTATTGGAAGAAAGTCTTCAACCTCAAGGTCCTGGTGGACACGGGCGCCATTTCTCCCAAGGATCTGGACCTCTTCAAGTTCGCGGATTCACCCGAGGAAGCCTTCGAACTGTTGCGGCAGGGTCTCACCGAGAACTACCTTGCCGCAGAAGCAGCCTCAGCCCACGGGGCACACTCTGAAACCAGAAAGCCGAGTCACGACGAGGATCTAATGGCCGGCTGGAACATGGACGACTTTCTCAGTCCTGAATTTGCCAAGACCCGGAAGTAAATCAGCCCGGAGTCCTTGTCATTCGCCGGTACATTTCACCAAGAATTTACGTAAATTTCTTGGCGCAAGATTCTGTTTGGCTTACCACTTGCTTCTTGGCTACCTGGTCGTCGAACACCGATAGCGAAGCCGAATTCGTCATAGAATAGAAGTGTTGGGAATTTACACGTGTTTTTATGGGATATTTTCGGTATTTTCGTAACTCCCTTGGTTCCGTTGCATCCTTAATTGAAGGGCATTTCGCACGCTCTTAACTGGAAATTCATGGCAGTCAACGGATACTGGCTGTGGAAATCCGCAAAATCGAGGAGTGGATATGCCAAGTTCAGCGATCTCATACGTATGGCGCGACAAGGATGCCCCAAACGGGTTCCGGACAGGTGTTTCGTTACACAGTCACACGAACCAGTCGCGCGAGACTCTGGATTTCCTGGCCAACTTTGGCAACCAGTTCCCTGTGATGCGCCCGCTCCTGTCGCGCATGGAGAGGCGCGCCGAGCAATATCACGGTATCCACGTTGACTACTCGGCCAGCTACTGGACTCCTCCAATGACGCCGAAGCTGGCATTCGATCTGGAAATGCGGCAGATCGAAAAGCTTGGCCTGGCCCCGATGGTTTCAATCACGGATCACGACACCATCAAGGCGCCCATGCTTCTGCGGACGGTGCCCAGCGCTCGGCAGATTCCTGTTTCGGTGGAGTGGAGCGCACCTTATGGAGGAGCGCAGTCATTCCATCTGGGTGTCCACAACCTGCCCAGTGCCCGCGCGGCAGAGTGGATGGCGACGCTTGAGGATTACACCGCTCATCCAGGCGATGCGCGTCTGACTGAGATTCTTTCCGCCCTGCATCGCGAGCCAAATGTGCTCCTGGTCTTTAACCACCCGATATGGGATTTGTATTTGATCGGCAAAGAGAAACATCAGTTCCTGGTCAACGAGTTCCTGCAGAAGAACGGCGCGTTCATTCACGCGCTCGAGCTGAACGGCCTGCGCAATTGGGACGAGAACCGTTCGGTGCGCCGCCTGGCAGAAAAGTGGAACATGCTTCTGATTTCAGGCGGTGACCGTCACGGCGTGGAACCGAACGCCAACGTGAACCTGACCAACGCCACCACGTTTACCGAGTTTGTGCACGAAGTCCGCCGGGAAAGGCGGAGCAACGTGCTGTTTCTTGAACAATACGCCGAGCCCTGGAAGCATCGGATTCTGCAATCGACTATCGATGCGATCCGTCACTATCCGGACTTTCCACAAGGCTCGCGTTCGTGGGACGACCGCGTCTTTCATCCTGATGCGCGGGGAGTGGTGAGGCCCTTGAGCGAACTTTGGCCGAAGGGATCAGCGCCGCGCCTGATCGGATTGGGACTGGCGCTTGTGCAAGCTATGGGTCAGGGACTTGTGGCCGGCGGCTTACGCCTGGCTTGGAGCGAATCCGACCAGATGCGGCTTGCGCTCGGCGAGCACGAGTTCTGAAGAAGACAGCGGAGTTAGCGGTGCTAGCGGAGTTAGCATGAGAGCGCCTGCCGACGCACCCAGCCTCGCTTCGGAAATGGCGGCATCGGTGCCGCGCGTTGCATACTTTCCGGACTCCTTCCACGAAGTGAATGGGGTCGCTCATACCAGCCGCCATTTTGAAAACTTCGCGCGAAGGCGCAATCTTCCCTTTCTTTGTGTGCGCGCGGGTCACCGCTCACCCGCGTTGATCGAAGAGGACAGCGTATGGACTCTTGAGCTGCCCCGAGGCTTTCTTTCTTTTGTTCTCGAAAAGGATTTACGCCTTGATCCGGCGTTTTTCCGGCACATTCCACTGATTAGCGAAGTGCTTGGGCGATTCCAGCCGGACCTGATCCACATCACGGGGCCGAGCGAGATCGGCATTCTTGGGGCGGGGCTCGCGCACCATCTCCATCTGCCGCTGGCCGCAAGCTGGCACACCAATGTTCATGAATACGCGGCGCGGCGCGCGGAGTGGCTGCTGCGATTGTTGCCTCCGCAGCAGTCCGCATCAACCGGGCGGTCAATCGAAAACCTGGCACTGGCGACGGCGGCCCGATTCTATTCCATGGCACGAGTGCTGTTCGCGCCCAATCCTGAATTGTGCTCCCTGCTTGAGCGCTGGACAGGCCGACCTTGCCATCGCATGCCGCGTGGCGTGGACGCGGAACTCTTCCATCCCGCTAAACGCACGCGCAATCCCAATGACAGCAATCGCATTCTTGGGTTTGTTGGGCGGCTTTCCGTTGAGAAGAACATTGGCCTGTTGGTGCGCATCCAGGAAGAACTCGATCGCCTGAGCGTCAAGGACTTTCGATTCCTCATCGTCGGTCATGGCGGCGACGAAGCGTGGCTGCGCGAACGCCTGCCCAAAGCAGAGTTCACAGGAGTGCTGCGAGGAGAAGCGCTGGCGACCGCGTATGCCAACATGGACCTGTTTGTGTTCCCGTCTCATACCGACACTTTCGGCAACGTGGTGCTTGAAGCGCTGGCGAGCGGAGTGCCGGCCATCGTGACTCCCGATGGTGGGCCCTGCACGATCGTCCGCGATGGCGAAACCGGCCGCGTCGCTTCCGACGATGAATTTGCGCCGGCCATCGCCGGACTGCTTGACGATCCGGCCTGCCTCCCCGAGATGCGGCGGGCAGCACGTGCCTACGCGCTCACCGCAAGTTGGGATTCGGTTTTCGAGGGTGTCTACGCCGCGTATGCCGGGCTCGTACCCACGGCCTGCCCAAGCTCAGCAGCAGATTGAGGCCTAGTCGATCTAGCTAGCTCGAACCAGCACGAAGAAGCGTGCCGTTCCGCAGGTCCATGGCGAACGGCGTTTCGCAGTCGCTCATCATTTCCCATCCCGTTCCGCGCAGGATGCCGCGTTCGATGCCGTTGATTGTGATGCCTTCGTCCGAGAGTTTCCCCGACTCCCACGCCTGGCCCTCGCGGCCCCAGGCAAGAATC
Source organism: uncultured Occallatibacter sp. (assembly GCA_964533905.1). GTDB lineage: Bacteria > Acidobacteriota > Terriglobia > Terriglobales > Acidobacteriaceae > Telmatobacter. The sequence goes on from CAZHOO010000014.1 coordinate 43,274, forward strand.
GAATGATGGCCAACAAAGAGCAGAAGACTCTGCTCGACGACGGAACGAATCTGCAGCACCGGCCGGTAGGCAATCATGGTGAAGCGCTCCGGCGCTTCGGTGTGAATGAGGTACGCATATCCTCCCGCGACCGCGCAGATTTCTTCTGGATCTGGAGTGGACCAGAGGCCGGTGGGAACTGCCGGGTCGCGAAAACCGAGCGCACAAGTGGCCAGAAAGGGCTGGGCATTGGACGAATCGAGCCGGATGAGCACCTCCAGCGCGCCACGCTCGACTTCTTCGGCAGCCTGGGGGTAAATGAAACGGCGCGGAGGCAGAATCAATGGGGGCCGGGCAAGAATCTCAGCCTGCCAACAATGAGGAAAGGAGCGGTCAATGATCGGCTTTGGCGCGTCCTCGTCGTTCAAATGCTCAAACTCCGCACGACAGATCTGATGATAGATGAACAACACGAAGGTGGCCTCTTCGCCGGGAGTGCTCGTGAGGATGCGAGAATGGACTTGAGCGCCGGATTTATCTTCCATATCCCTCCCGCGCCAGGGGCTTGCTGAGATGCTGCGCGTTCTCTCGACTCACTTGTTCTTGAACCATCGATTGCATCCGGGGCTGCTTGAGCTTGCCGAGCGCGCGGGAGCGCAGGGGGTGGAGATCTTCGCCGCGCGCCAGCACTTTGACTACACCAGCCGGGAAGATATCGCCGAGCTGGCCGAATGGTTCCGTTCGAACTCTTTGCAGCCATTCTCCATGCACGCACCGATGTATCCTGACCGCGAAATGGGCCGGGCGGGCGCGCCGGGTGTGAATGTGTTGCACCCCGACAAAACCCGCCGCATCGACGCCATGGACGAGGTGAAGAGAGCTCTCGAATCGGCGGAACACATCCCGATCCGCAATATGGTTGTGCACCTGGGCGAGCGGGACGATGCATGGTCGCAACGCACCATCGAGCTCGCGCTCACTGCGCTTGAGCATCTTGGCGCGTTTGCCCGGCCGCTTGGCGTTCGGTTGCTCGTCGAGAACCTGCTGAGCGACGCCACCACGCCCGAACACCTGGTCCTCATCCTCGAGATGGGCCACCTGAACAACGTGGGCGTATGCCTCGATCTTGGTCATGCGAATATCACAACCGGAACCGCTGCAGCAATTGCCACTTTGGGCAAACGAATCGCCTCAGTTCATGTGCACGACAATCACGGATTGAAGGATGAGCACCTGTGGCCCGGGGACGGGACGATCGATTGGCCCGAGACTGTGAAGGCGCTCAAGGCACTCGATGAGCCGCCAGCATCGGTGCTGGAAATCAGCTACACGCTCCCTGACTCTCACGCCGACCATTCGGCGCAGATTGAGAAAGCCTTCGGACTCTTCAAGTAGGAATCAGGGCCATTTCACGCCCGATGCGCGCGGGAATCGGGTGGGCGCGCGAGGCACGGGAAGGCACCGCGTTGGCAACAGCCTGGATCGTGCACAGATGATAGGGCGTGACAGCCTTGCACTCCAGCCCTTAACCAGGAGCGCGGCGTCAACCGATCCAAGACCTGTGCCAAGGTTGTAGGCCGCTCCTGCCGCGCTAAAACCCGCAACGCCTGGAACGCTGTTATCGCCGGATGGCGTTGGGTGGAACGAATTGCCGCCTCCGCTTGCCATCGCGTACAGCCGCGGATTGGCGTTGCCTTGAGACTCGCCGTGCTGGGCCTGGAGGACGAGCGCCATGATACCCGCAAAGGATGGCGCCGAGGCCGAGGTTCCGGAAGCGATCCAGTAGGATCCGTTTTCCGCGACAAAGTAGCCGTCATGATCTGCGGCTGCGAGCGCGACGTCGGGAACGGCGCGCATCCCGCCGGCGGCCGTGGCGCCGTCGGCATTCGCTTGCCAGAAGGGTTGAGTGTAGACCCTGCTTGCGCCGCCGCCTGAGGCCCAAAGTGCGGTGCCGCCGTTCGAAGCGCTCTCGTTCCAGACTTCCTCGGGAATGTAACCGAGCGCCGAATCATAACCGGTTGAATTGGTTGAGGACCAATACATAGCGGGGTTGGCTCCCTCGTCGAATTCGGTGCCGCCCACGCACGTTGCATAGGGCGAGCTGCAGAGACCGTTAACGGCGGTTTCGGAGCCCGCGGTCGCAGTCGGCGTGGAACATCCCGCCGCTCCCGAATCGCCCGAGGAGACGAAGACGCTCATGCCTTCTGCTGCGGCCTGTTGCCAAAGACTGTTGTAGAAGGCGAGTTCCGCTGCACCCATCTCTTGCTCGCAACTGCCGTAGCTCACGCTGGCGATGGGAGCGGAGTTGTGATTGACGATGTAAGCGGCGGCGAGGTCGATTCCGTCCGTAGTCGCGGTAGACGCGGCGACAACGAGGTTAATCTTGGATCCGGGTGCTGTGGCTCCGGCCCATTCCGTGTCGAGAGTGGACTCATCCTGATCGTGTGCGACGAGTCCGGGATCGGCGCCGTCGAGGGTGATGGTGGCGTCGTTCGCGGGAAGAGCGGCCATGGAGCGAAACGATTCCACGTCGGCGAGCCTGATGTTGCTGCGCGCGGCGATGGCGATGGAGCTGCCGCTGCCGTCGGTTCCGGCGGCGAAGAGCGGATTGAGATCGTAGATGGTAGCGAAATCGGCGGGGAAGAGATAATGCGTCGAGCCGGCAGAGTAGTCGGGCTCGACTGAGAACGGAGCGAGTGAGTGCATTTGGGAGTTGCGGCGAAAGTCGTGGAGCGAAACAACCCCTGCGACGACGCCAGAGAATGGGGCGGGAATTTGCGGGTCGGCGGCGTTTGCGAGGTGGTCGGCTCCGTTGACGCGGTAGATGTGGAGCGAAGTGCGGAACGTTTCGGCCACCTGCAAAACTGAACCGGAGAAGGCGATGAGGCGGTGGCTGGCAGGGATTTCGTCGATGGTGAATCCGTGGGCCGCGAGCCAGCCCGTCACCTGCGCGAGGTCCGCGTCGCTCGCGCCAAAGCGCGCGCCGAATTCGGCAGGCGTGAGCCACTGATGAAACAACGGCGAATCGGGATCCTGCTGCGCAGCGAGGAGCGCGTCGAGATCGCTTTGTTGCTGGGGCGAGGGATTGAGCAACAGAAGCATGCGGCCCAGATGCGTTGCGGGATTGGCGGGGCCCTGATCGAATTCGAGACGGGCGAGCGGATTTACATTGCCGCGGAGCGGGATGGTTCGGGACTCGTCGACGGGGTTAGCCGCGTTCGGGATGGATTGCGCGGCGCGGGGCGGCGCAGAATCGCGGAGATTGCCTCCGCAGGCTGCAATGAGCAGGGCTGGGGCGAGAAGTAAGAAGGTTCTTATGTGTTGTCTCATTCGCGTTGATCGCAGGGGCGCAGACCCGCGCAAGCTCGATGCGAGCTGCGCGCGGTCTTAGCCTTTTCTCATGTATCGGCGAGGGAAGCCGCAGTTTGAGAAGGGTAGAGCGGGGATTGAGAAGGGCCAACTTACGAATGTAATAGGAGACTTCACATGGTGACGAAGGGAAATCTCGCCGCCGAGCTGGAGATTGCAGTTATGATGGTTCCGTCATGATCCAAACAAGCTTTCTCCTTCGCCGGGTCATTTTGCTGGCCACGATGGGCGTGCTCGCCATCCCAATGCTGGCCAAAGATACGCCGCTTCAGACCATCGACTGGCCAGAGTCTGGAACACCGGTTTTGCGCTTCACGTTCAGTAAGTTCAAATCTCTTCCTGAGATGGGTGACCTCCACGGCTATGTCATGGACATAGCGGCGCAAAACCTGTCCGCGAAGCCGATCCCAAATGCGCGGTTCAATGTCTACCTGTTCGACAAAAGCAAGGTGCGAGTGGGAGAAGAGGCGATTGAATTGCACAACGTCAGCCCCGGCGAAACCGTCAAGTTTGAAACGACAGTCTCGGCATCAGGCCTTCCTGCGTCGGTCTCGATCGAAAACGCTGTGCAGACGCCCAGAGCAATTTCATTGACGGTTAACTCGACTCCGCAGGGCGCGATTCTTAGGTTGGACGGCATTGAACAAGGACCGACTCCGCGCCTGATCAGCGTCGGCGCCGGAAAACATACGCTCAGCTTCTCCAAGGAAGGCTTCACGGTCGGGACATTTCCTTTGGAGATCGGCCCCAACGACGTCTCGGGCGGAACGGTGAGCTATGAGCTTGGCGCTGCCTCTTTTGATTCAGTCGAACTTCGCGACGGCAGCGTGCTCAATGGCGATCTCGTGTCTATCTCGGGAATGGATGTGGAGGTTCGAGTGGGCGGAACGATTCAGCATATCGATCGGAATCAAGTGAAACGGATCGTGCTGACGCAGCGCGAAGCCCCGACACCGGGCCTTCCTCCCCCCGCACCGAATCCATAAGCGGCGAATGGTTCAATTCCGAACTTGTCGAACGCGAACTTCAGCAGATGCGCGGCAACTGCTCGCCGATCATGACGGGAATGACGCGGTTGGCGCCCATGGCAGTGCGCGCAACGAGCATCCGCTTGTGCTCGGCAGTGGCGTGGCCAATGCACGCGGCGTCTTGGCCGAGGGTGTGAGCGCGGAGAATCGAGAGCACGCGATCTGCCGCTTCGGGCGCGACGAAAAAGACTGCTTTCCCTTCGTTGGCGACGTAAACGGGATCGAGGCCGAGGAGCTCGCAGGCTGAGCGCACTTCGTCGCGCACGGGGACAGAGGCTTCGTCGATGACAATGCCGACATTGGAAGACTGGGCGATTTCGTTGAGCGTGGAAGCGAGACCGCCGCGGGTTGGATCACGCATGGCATGCACCGATGCGCCGACTGCATCGAGAACCTGAGCGATCATGCCGTTGAGCGCGGCGCAATCGGAGCGGATGGGGCTTTCGAATTCGAGGCCTTCGCGGACACTCATGATGGCCATGCCGTGATCGCCCATGGTTCCCGAAACGATGATGGCGTCATTTGGCTGGACGCGATGCGGGCCGACTTGAATTCCCGCGCGCAGAACGCCGACGCCGGCGGTGGTGATGTAGCAGCCGTCGCCGTGGCCGCGCTCGACTACTTTTGTGTCGCCGGTAACGATTTTGACGCCGGCGGTTGCGGCGGATTTGGCCATGGCATCGACGATGGCGGCGAGTTGTGCGAGCGAGAAACCTTCTTCCAGGATGAAGCTGGCGGAGAGGAATTTGGGATCGGCGCCCGAGACAGCGAGATCATTGACGGTGCCGTTGACAGCAAGCTCGCCGATCGATCCGCCGGGAAAGAAGAGCGGCTGGACGACGAAAGAGTCGGTGCTGAGCGCGAGGCGCGCCCCCGCAGTTTCGAGCACGGCGGCATCGCCCAAGTTTTCGAGAGCGGGATTGCGGAAAGCGGGAAGGAAAAGGTGCTCGACCAGCTCAGAGCCGAGCTTGCCGCCGCCACCGTGGCCCATCACGATGGTGGGATAGTCGGCGAGAGGCAGCGGGCAGGACCAGTTCGCAAAATCGACGGCTGTTTTCAAATCGTTCAAGCTTCCAGCTCCTAGCTTCTAGCTCTAGCTCTTTGGTGCGAGAACCGGGTTGAAGATGAACCGCCCACGATCGCAAAAAGCAACTGCAGATCCTTCGGTCGCCGCTGCGACCTCAGGATGACAAGCAAAAACTAGACTCTAGAACCTGCCCTTCCGGCGCCGGCTAAATCTTCGGCGGAGAGGAAGCGGCCGTAGTTGTAGTACGCGGCGCAGGCGCCTTCGCTCGAGACCATGGTTGCGCCGAGCGGATGGCGGGGAGTGCATTCCTTGCCGAAGGCGGCGCATTGGGCGGGCTTGATTGCTCCGCGCAGAACGTCGCCGGCGCGGCAGAGAGCTGATTCTTCGGTGTGAATGCCGGTGATGTGGAAGCGCTCCTCGGCGTCGAAGGCGCGATAGTCGGCGCTGAGACGCCAGCCGCTTTTTGGAATGACGCCGATGCCGCGCCAGGCGCGATCGGTGACTTCGAAGACTTCAGCGAGGAGCTTTTGCGCGGCTTGATTGCCGTCGAAGGTGACGACGCGGCTGTACGCGTTCTCGACTTCGTGGCGGCCGCTTTCAAGTTGCAGAACTGCCCGGCGAATGCCTTCGAGCAAGTCCAACGGCTCGAAACCGGTGACGACGATGGGCACGCGGAACTTCTCGGCGAGCGGCGGATATTGCCAATAACCCATCACACTGCAGACGTGACCGGCAGCGAGGAAGGCCTGCACCTGATTGCCGGGCGAGGACATGATGGCCGCGATGGCAGGCGGAACGAGAACGTGCGAGACGAGGAGCGAGAAGTTGGTGAGGCCGCGACGCCTGGCGAGGTGCACGCTCATGGCGTTGGCGGGCGCGGTGGTTTCAAAACCGACGCCGAAGAAAACCACTTGCTTCGTGGGGTTCTTGACGGCGAGATCGACGGCATCGAGCGGAGAGTAGACGACGCGCACATCGCCGCCGCGGCCCTTGACTTGGAAGAGATCGCTGTCGGTGCCGGGGACGCGCAGCATGTCGCCGAAGGAACAGAAGATGACTCCAGGCTGCGCAGCGATGGCGAGAGCCTTGTCAATGAGCTCGAGCGGCGTGACGCAGACGGGGCAGCCGGGGCCGTGAATCATCTCGATTCCGGACGGGAGCATCTGGTCGATTCCGTTCCTGATGATGGAGTGCGTCTGGCCGCCGCAGACTTCCATGATCTTCCACGGACGCGTGGTGATCTGCGCGATCTCGCGCGCGAGGGTGCGAGCGATTTCACCGTTGCGAAACTCAGTGAGGTACTTCATGGCTTAGGAGCAGCGGGGTTGGCGGGGTTAGCGGAGTTGGCGGAGTTAGCGGAGTTGGCGGGGTTAGCGGGGTTAGCGGGGTTAGCGGGGTTAGCGGAGTTGGCGGAGTTAGCGGAGCTAGCGGGGTTAGCGGAGTTAGCGGAGTTAGCGGAGCTGGACTCGCAGGCGCAGCTTTGATTGGAACAGCTTCCATCTGGGCAGCGGGACTGGGGGGATCTTGCGGCGCGGAGGAAGGCTTCGTCTTCAGAGGCGAGTTCTTCGTCGAGAACGCCGAGAGCGCGGAAGTCGGCGAGAGTCTGCTCGGCAGTGGCCTCGTCGATCTTGGAGATGGCGAAGCCGACGTGGACGATGGTGTAGTCGCCGACGACGACTTCAGGGACGTAGTCGAGGCAGACGTTCTTGACTACGCCTCCAAAGTTGACGCGGCCGACGCGGATCATGCCGTCGGTGGTGATCTCTTCGACTTTTCCGGGAATGGCGAGGCACATAGCAACCTTGTTATACCGCTATGGCCTGATGGTCAATGTGATTTGGATCACGATGCGAGGCAAGCCCCGCGGTGGACGGTGAACGGTGGATGGTGGGACGGAGGGCGTCGAGCGTGAGCCGCGGAGGGTGAGTCGTGGGGCGCGGTCCCGGACCCCCGTAGTGTAGCGGGCTGGTGCGGAGGACGCCCGGGGAGGGGTGAATCGAAACAAAGTGAATGGATTGTTGGAGTTGCGTCGATGTTCGCTGTCGTCATTTTCCGGAAATTATCTTGTTGATTCTAAACGAGTTGTTTTCTGCAAATGTGGCGAAATCGGGGCTGTTTTCACGACTTGTCTGGTATCGTTTTACTGATTCTAAAGGAGTTATGTGGCGAAAATCTGGCGAAAAGCGCCAGATTTTTTTTATTTGCATTTTCTCTGATTTGCAGGGAGGGAGAGGAACAAGGGAACAAGGGAACGAGGGAACAAGAGAACAGGGGAACAGGGGAACAAGGGAACAAGGGAACAAGAGAACAGGGGAACAAGGGAGCAGCGGAGCGATGGTGACGAGCGTGGATCATGAGACAAGTATGCGCCGGAAGGCCATAATTATCGGCAAACTTGGGCGGATTTATATTCGCCGTGGAATGAGAGGGATGGGCTGTTGGAGATGGGCTCGCGCTCTTGACAGGTTTGTCGAGGTTGGCCGGTGGCGATGCCAAGGGCGAGAAGAGACTTTCAAGTTGTAATCATTTCCCGACAGGTGTGTCGTCGAACGAGCGCGGCGATCGTCCCATCCGCGCGACACAAATCCGTGACACGAGCTGAGGGACCTTGGCCTGCGCTTCGGTTACTGAGAAGCAATGCTCGGTTGAAGTCGAGGATTTGGCCCATTCCATCTCCACGCGATTCAAGGCAATGTTTATCTCACTGTGATTCTTTTCGCACAGACAACTTTGCTTCCGGCGGCTGAGACTGACGGTTAGGGCATCCGTTCCCGATCAGAAACGTTTCGAAGAAACTGGACCAGTGAATGCTTGGAATGCGCACAAGGGGAATGCGTCTCTGAAACGCGCATTCGAGGGAGTGACGCGCCCTGGGAAACGTCGCGTCGTTGTGCTAAGAGCGAGAAGCAAGGGGCCAATCCGCGCGAAGGGGAAGTTCAAGAAGAAAAGAGGACACAGGAATGACGCTCGTGGCTGAAGTGGAAACGAACCCGAATCCGTCTCCAACGTCAGGAAGTGTTGCTGGCAGAACATCCACTGCGCCAGCTTCGACAGTATCGACAGCAAGAACCGAAACGGTTTTCAGCGCCACACCGGGTCTGCCCCAGATCTTCCAGTCAAACTTCGATTACCAATTGGCAAGGGGTTTGTTAGCCGGCGCCTATGGAGATGGCGGCGCAGTTGGAGAATCATTCTCTACGGCGCGCCGAATCAAGGACAAAGATATAGAAAGCTGGACTGTTGAGTGGGCCGCCACCGCAGAGAGGATCGAGGGAATAGCCAATGAATGCTTCCGCGGAGGTCATTTGGTAAGTGCTCGCGAGGCCTTCATGCGTGCATCTGTGTATTGGAGAACAGGGTTTTTCTACCTTGAAACCAAAGACCCGCGCCAATTCGAAATGTACCAGCGCCACCGTTCCTGCTTTAGGCAAGCGGCAAAACTTTTCGATCCGCAGATCGAGCCCGTCAGCATTCCGTACGAGAATGGCAAGACGCTGCCGGGGTATTTCATGCGCGCCGCTGCAGACGGCCTCCCGCGTCCGACCGTGATGCTTCTTGGAGGGGGCGACTCAACCTGCGAGGAGATGTACGACTTTGGCGGTGGCGCCGCAGCGGTTCGCCGAGGTTACAACGCGTTGCTGTGGGAGGGCCCCGGGCAGGTGGGCGCATTCGCCGCGGACAAAACTCTGACGTATCGCCCGGACTATGAAGTCCCCACACGATATGCAGTGGATTACGTTCTATCCCGCACTGACGTTGACCCGAAGCGATTGGCGCTTGCTGGAAATAGCATGGGAGGATACTTCGCCCCGCGTGCTGTGGCTTTCGAGAAGCGTATTGCCGCCGTGATTGCAAATTCGCTGCTGCCGCTGTTTGCGACGGCGATCCTGGCATTACTGGGACTCAAAGACGCGTCTGGCGAGGATCTTGAAAACAAGGTGGACCTCTCCGATCCAATGAAGAAGTTTCTCGTGACCGACGTTCAGGAACGGTGCGGCATGGCTGGGAGGCCGCTCGCCGCCTTTCTGGAGAATCTCAGCCACTACAATCTGGCCGGGCTTGAGGGCAAGATTACCTGTCCGCTCTTATCCGTCGGCGGTGAAGGGGAAGGATCATCCGCGAACGCCATGGCGCATGAGTTTTTCGAGAAGCTGAGTTGCCCGAAGACGGAACGTTTGGTGACATGCGCAGAAGGCGGCGAGGCACATTGCCAAATCAACAACCCAAGCCTGAAACATCAAATCGAATTCGACTGGTTGGATGATGTATTGAAATAGGACGGGAAGCGATTTCGCGCTGGCCCAGCGGTCGTGGCTGAAACTTCCGGCTGGTGAGACCGAACGCAAGCAGCGCAACGAGAGCGGTGAGGTCGACCCATGCGAACCAATCTCCCCATTTTTGATAGAGCGTGGAGTCATGGCGTACGGGGACTGCGGCGAGCATGGTGACAAGTGCGCCGTCAGAAAGGGTGGACTGTTCGGCGAGAATGCGGCCGCGATCGTCGCTGGCGGTGAGCAACCCGTTTTTGGCATCGCGCACCATGGTGAAGCCACTTTCGACGCCGCGCATCAGGGACAGGTGCCCGTGCCAGGCGGCGTCGACAGCGAGGCCTTGGTCCCAGGCGGGAACAAGGACAAGCCCGACCTGTTGATTTCCGTAGCGGCGGGCGAGTTCCGGATAGTCCATGTCGCGGCAGATTTCAATACCGATTTTGCCTGCCGGCTGAGGCGCGGGTGATGGATCGGAGGGGCGATTATCCTTGGCTACGCGCGGGCAGGTTAGTACCGAGATCTCTGTACCCGGCGTGGTGCGGGCTTCCCACGTAGGAACCGGGTGATGCTTGCGGTAGATGGTCTCGATCTCGCCGGTTGCGGAATAAAGGCGGGCCTCGTTGTAGGCGCCGTGATCGGTGACGTGGAGAATATCGAGAAGCACTTGCACATGGGCATCGCGCGCTGTCTGCTGCCAGAGCGCATCCAGTTGCGCCGAGGCTGCGTCGGGGATGAGAGTCGTCATTTCAGGGAATACGACGAACTGCGCGCCACGCGCAGCGAGGGGCTCGACCTGCGAGGCATACTTCTGCATCAACGCAATGCTGGTTGGCACGTCGGGAGGAAACATATCCGGGCCGGCGTGGGTTTCGACCAAGCCGACGAGAACCGAACCGGAAGCCTGAGGCGTGGCGTAGAGGCGCGCCACACCATAGGAAAGAACACAGGCGTAAAAAACAGCGAGAGCGACGGCGATGCGAAGGCGGGGCTTTTCGGGCGTGGAGACGAGCGCAGCCAATCCGGCGGGAAACAGATTGACGCTGAAACCGATCCCCCATAGACCCGTGATTGCGGCGAGCTGGAGGACGGGAAGATTCGCCAGTTGGGTGTAGCCGGTGCTGAAAAATGTGCCCTGAGAAAGGCTGAAAAGATATTCCGCAGCGACGACGGTGACGGGAAATGCGAGGATGGCGAACCATGGGTTGCCCCTGCGCAGAAGTCCACGATAGAAGACTACGGCGAGAGCGAACGAGACTGCCGGAACCAGAATCGTGATCCACACGATGGAGAGCGGGAATTGGACAACGTTGCGGAGATAATTCCAGAAGTCGAACGCGGCCGGTACTGCACGCGCGACCAGGGCAACGGCGAACGCCTGCCAGGCGCGGAGCTTCGGGGCGAGCAGCAGAATGGGAAGCGGCGCCAGCCATACAACCCACCAAACGCGATGAAGGCCGGATGAGACAAAGTATGCGGCGGCCGTGAGCGCAACCGCGGACACAATGACGATTGCGCCGCGCAATGAATTAACGCGCAAGTCCATACAACAACCTCCGAATGGAACGGTGAACGAGTTTACGGAACTCCTCTTCAGACAAGTGAAAGCGGCCTGCGCGCCAAAGCGCGAGGTAGCCGTGAGCTTGAGCCCAGAGCTCCATGGAGACCTCCCATGCATCGTCGCGCTTGAGCTTGCGGAGCTTCATCCACGAAGACACAATGTCGAAGACAAGATTCAATGTGGGCGAGAGACGGGCCTGGAAATCATCGGGGAAACGGCGTGCGCCCGGCCGGGGGCTTGAGAAGACGTAGTCGAAGATGCAGGGATGGGCGAGCGCGTAATCGATGTACCCATCCATCACGTGAATCATGGCCGCCTCAAAACTCCGCTTTGTTTTGGATGGGGTGAAGAACTCGACGAGCCTTTCGAATTCGGAATGAACGACGGCGTCGAGCAGTGCTTCGCGGCCGGGAAAGTGGTGGTAGATCGCCATAGGCGTGACGCCAACTTCGTTGGCCACGCGCCGCATGGTGACCGCCTTAGGCCCTTCGGCTTCAAGAATGCGGAGGGCGCAGTCGAAAATCTGTTGCGATTTTGCGTTCCGATCGGTCATCTATACACTGTATACCACATTTCCTATACAGTGTATAGTGCGGGGACGTAAAAGATCAGCGGTCAGGTGTCAACGAGCAGCGGACGGTAGGCAGGAACGGGCCGCTTCGCCAAACTGGTGCGGGAAATGGACGATCCAGCAGACGCCTTGTGACGTGGTGAGCCGGCAGTGACGGAAAAGTCGCCTCACATCGCTTTGGTACCATTCTGAGAAACTGTAGAAGAACCAAGTCCACGAACGGCATACCTATAAAACCTATCTGGGAATCTTTGTATCGGCATTGCTGGTTGAGGGACTCGTCTGCAGCGGGATGAGGATCGCGTGAAGCGAAGGGATTTTGTACGGCTGGGATGCGCCACCATGATTGCCAGCGGGGCAGGCAGGCTGCGGCCGGCGCTTGGAAAGACGCTGGGGCTCAAACAGTTTCATGGACTGCTCCAGGATCCGATGATGGCGGGTTCGAAGATGAAGACGCCGACGGAGCCGAAGGGGCATGCGGCGGATTTCACCCTGGAAATCGCGCCCATGATGGTGGAGCTGGCTCCGCAGGTTGCGATCAGCACAATCGGCTACAGCAATCAAGTTCCCGGCCCCCTGATCCGGGTGCGCGAGGGCAAGCGCATCACGGTGGAGGTTGTGAACGACACAGACGTTCCGGAGTACGCGCACTGGCATGGCCTGTTCGTTCCGTCGGAGATGGATGGTGCGGCGGAAGAAGGCACGCCGCCGGTGCCGCCGCACGGCAGGCGGCGCTATGAATTCGTGGCCAAGCCTGCAGGTTCGCGATGGTACCACTCGCACACCGCGGCGATGATGGATCTGCATCGGGGCGCCTACACAGGCCAGTTCGGGTTTTTCATGATTGACGGAGCGAATGACCCCGGACGCTACGACCAGGAAGTGTTTCTGGCGCTGCGTGAATGGGAATATTTTTTGTCGCCGATGGATCAGGACGAGATGGCGGCGGATCCTGACGACCCGATGCCCGAAAAACCCCGCAAACCAGACCTGCGCCCGAACGGACTGGAAGTGAACGCTCCGCTTTATTCAATCAACGACAAAATGCTCGGAGCCGGGGATCCGCTTCGTGTGCAGGCGGGCCAGCGCGTGCTGATGCACCTGCTGAACGCGAGCGCCGCGCAGATCCATCGCGTGGCTCTGGCCGGCCACAAGTTTCAGGTGATCGCTCTCGATGGCAATACGGTGCCCACGCCTCAAGCGGTGGATGTGATTGAGATTGCTCCGGGCGAGCGCGTGGATGCGATCGTGGAGATGAATAACCCAGGTGTGTGGATCTTAGGGGAGATCCGCGATACCGCGCGGCAAGCCGGCATGGGGATGGTGGTGGAGTACACAAACAGAAAACAGCGCGCGCTGTGGACACCGCCTGCGACAACGCGCTGGGACTACACCATCTTCGGGACGAACGCGGCGCATCCAGCGCCAGACC
>CAZHOO010000015.1:0-55964 GCA_964533905.1 uncultured Occallatibacter sp.
CCATCTTCGGATCCGTGATTGGCGCCCTGCAAAGCGGAGACAAGATCGAGATTCGCGGCTTCGGCTCGTTTCGCATCCGCCAGCGCAAACCCCGCATTGGGCGCAACCCCAAGACCGGCGCGAGAGTTGACGTTCCCGCCAAGAAAGTTCCCTACTTCAAGCCGTCAAAGGAATTACGCGACCTGGTGAATCCGGGCGAGGCGAAGGCGTAGGCAGCAGAAAACCAATCCCCCAAGAATCAACTTCTATTTCGTCATGGGGCTCAGTGTTTTTGCGTGCCGGCGACGGAGCCGCGTTTCCGCGCATCGCGGATGCCGATGACGGCCATCATGCGGCCGGTGTGGCCGTGCGAAGCGCGATGGGAGAAGAAGAGGTCGGTGTGGCACTGGGTGCAGCCGCCGATGACTTGAATGGACTCCGGCTTGAGGCCGGCCGAGAGAAGCTGGCGGCGGTTGGCTTCAACGAGATCGACGTGAAGGCTGGGTCCGATCGGTGAGTGGCCGGGCGCGCGCTGCGTGAGAAAGAGCATCGGGTATTTTTTGCGGACAGGATCGGAATCGAAGACCTCTTTGAACAATTCGCGCGCGTAGGAGAATTGCGATTCGAATTCCGAGAGAACTTCTTCACCGACGGCGTAACAGCAAAGGCCGATGCCGGGACCGATGGCCGCGATCAAGTCTTCAGGCTGGGACCCGAATGCCAGCTGCATGGTGCCAACGCCGGATTCAACGATGCGCTTGACGGTTCCGCGCCAGCCCGCGTGAAAAGCGGCGACGACGCGGCGCTTGCGATCGGCAACGAGCACGGGAATGCAATCGGCGGTCTGGATGGCAAGGAACAGGCCCGGCTCATCGGTGATTTGTCCGTCGGCCTTGTGCGGGCGGGAGCGGGCGGCGTCGGCGCGAACAGCCCGGACAATGCGATTGGAATGGAACTGGCGGAGTGCGACCAGCGGGATTTTGGGATCGGATGTGACGGCCTGGGCCAGGAGCCGGCGGTTCGCAAGGACAGTTTCTCTGTCGTCGGTTTCGGTCAAGCCCAGGTTGAGTTCCCCCGCCGCTGAATCTTCAGGGCAATAGGCGCGGCTGAGGCCGCCTTTGCGAGTGGAGAAGCCGGCCCAGAGCCATGGAAGATCCCAGCCGGGGATAGGCAGCCATTCAACGCCATTGGCGGCGCGGCGGGGAACGGGCGCGGGATGAGTGGTGTCTTCCGGCTCGACGCGTTCAATGCGTGCAGCTTGGCCGTTCTGATGTGCCGGCGTGGCGGCTTTCTTCTTGCGGGATGCGCTCGCGAGTCCGGCCTCGGAAAATCGTGCGTCGATCGACCTGCGGACTGCGGCCGGTTTGGTGCGGGAGGATAGCGGCATCGCTGGAACGATTCTATTGTGGCGGATGCGCCCGCGCGTAAAGAGCAACTGCAGATCCTTCGTCGCGATGCGCCTCAGGATGACAGTTCAATGGAAGGAAGCTAAGGGGGAATGAAAGGATGTCCCAGCAGAGAGAGCATATGGGCCTACCTTCCGGTAGGCCCGCTCGCGAGGCAGTTTTGGGAGGGAAACCAGGGGGGATTTTGGGAAGAGGTTCCGAAGAACCCTCAAGAGAGAGTTGTTACCTTTCTTTGGCGGGACATTTGGGGAAGCCTCTGCTAATTACTTCTTAAGATGCCTAATCTCGGGAAAGGTTGCAAGGGTAATCGGGCGAAGATGTGCACGCGCCATGTGGAAATTGGCTGGGCAGCCCACTTTTTTACGTCTCAGGCACACAAATTGGCCCAAAAGGGGAATCTTCTTGAAAACACAGGGTCAGATTGGGCACTCTTGGAAGAGTGAAGCGGACGCTCAGCCTTGTCGTTGGGATTGTTCTGATCGGGGTAGTGGCGTACCTCGTTTGGGAGTACCGGGCGGATTTCGGCCTTGGCCGTCCGTCCGGTGGGTCAAATCCCGGAAACGGCTCGGCGGCGTGGCAAACGGTTGACCGGAGCGCGGACGGGTTCACGATCCAGATGCCGGCAGCGGTGACCGAGTCCCAGATTCCGGCGTATAACGCGGACGGGGGCGCGGAGCAGGTGCCGATGATCGAGGCGACGGTCGATGCTCCAAACGGCGGGGCTCCGAACGGGGGGCCCGGAACGACATTCGCGGTTGCCTGGGCAGACAATCCTCCGGTCGAACGTGCGGCGGGCGAAGACGCGGAAAAAACCCTGGATTTGGCGCGGAACGGGGCGCTGGCAAGAACCCAAACCAGCCTGGTAAGCGAATCGCACCGGGAAATCGATGGGCATGAAAGCCGGGAGTTTGTGGGGCGTAACGCGGCGGGCGGGATTCTGAACGGACGGCTGATTCTGGCCGGAACGCACTTGTACATGCTGATCGCCACATTTCCCCAAACGGAAGAGCAGCGAGAAGAGGACGTGAATCGGTTCTTCGAGTCGTTCAAGCTGACGGGGGCGATGCAGCAATAATAGGCCGGATTGCGTCGAGCCGACCGGTGCTTACAGAGCATAACTTCCGGGTTGGCGACGATACAGCCAGAGTTTGCCTCAAGGATGACGAGAAGGGATGAGTTTATTGCAACTCTTCTTTTCGCAGAACTGAACGTGATGGATCGCGTGGGTCAACATGAACAGTGACCGTACGTCCTTTATAAGGCGCGGCCCAAGCTTGAGCATCTGCTTCTTCATCGAAGAGACGGCAGTAGTCGCCCGTCTGCAATTCTGGATTGCGATAGAAATAGGTGAGAGTGGCTAAGTAGGTCACAATGGTGCCCTTGCCAGTTTGGTCTTCTTGTTTGGCTACGCTGACCACGTCGATGATCGCGGACACTGGCGGCCAATTGCTCGCGTGAATCCCGCGCAGCCGCTGCATGATGAACCTCCAGTAGAGACTCATAACGCCGACGACCCCACCGGCTAAGACAATCGGGAACGCATACCAGTCATTGATTGTTCCACGCAGGATCAATTGGGTAACCGGGACCGTCCTATCAGCGGCTAACACAGAATTCATCCAATCATCCCACGTCTCAAGCAAGCGTGGAGCGATGGAAATCGCGTTGCGGGCGAATCACCGGCCATACGGAAGTTACCACTTAAATGATAGTTCCGCATGCGATGTCCAAGCGGCGTTCCGTGCTATCCCAGGTCTCAGAAGCGAGACCTGGGGCACCCATTTTCGTGCTGAGTGAAGAAAAAGCAACTGCAGATGCTTCGCTCTGCGTCAGGATGACAGCAGGGAGGTTTGGGCTTGTGCTATCCCGCCCAAGCAAAGCTTGGACGGGGCACCCAACAATCGCAGATCAGTTCACATTTTAGGGCGGGCGACCTTTTCAACAAACCCGGTGATGAGGTCGACGGGCAGGAATCGGACAAAAAATGAGCGGAGTTTGCCGGTGAGGTTGGTGCTGACGGTGTGCTGGCCTCGCGCCAGCGCGTCGATCCCGATGCGCGCGACGTCCGCAGCCGATTGCTGATTACGGTTCAGGAACTGGTTGGCGCGGGCGACGTCGATGAATTCGCTCTCTGTGGTTCCGGGGCAGAGCGCCGTCACCTTCACGCCAAACCGGGCGACTTCAGCGCCGACTCCGAGCGCGAAGAATCGGTCGAACACCTTGGTCGCCGCGTAGGTGGAGAGATAAGTGACCGGCTGGAAGCTGGCTGCGGAGGCGACGACGAGCATCCAGCCGCGGCGGCGCTCGACCATGCGCGGCAGGAAGAGCCGTGAAAGACGGACGACGGCTTCGCAGTTGACGCGGACCATGCTGAATTCCTGATCGGCATCGCTCGTGACGAAAGCGCCGAACTGGCCGAGGCCTGCGTTGTTGACCAGGATGTCGATAACGAGGCCTGCGCCCTCGGTGGCGTCGAAGATCTGCTGCGGCGCGGCGGGATCGTTGAGGTCGGCAACGACGATGCGTGTCTCGACGCCTTTGGCGGTAAACTCGGCGGCGAGAGCGTCAAGGCGATCGCGGCGGCGCGCCGTGAGAACAAGTTTCGCGCCGTGCGCGGCCAGCTCACGCGCGAGTGCCGCGCCAATTCCGGAGCTGGCCCCGGTGATGAGCGCCCACTTGTTTTGAAAGTCGGAAGTCTTTGTCATCGCTCCATGATCATATTGGATGCATCATCACGGAGGCCGCTTCCGGTCTATTGAGCCGGAGCGGCAGGCGCCGGAGATTGCCCCTTGGAAAAGCCACGAATGTAGATGACGAGGTTCCAGACCATGGTGTCGGAGGCACGGCCATCGGTCTCGGGGGGCATTTTATCCTTGCCCGCGCGGATGGCGTTGAATATCTCCCAGTCTTCCTTGTTGCCCAGCGTTGCGGGATTGGTCCAATCCTCGATGGTCAGCCCCATGCTCGTAGCAAGATCGGTCTTGCCGTTTCCGTTGTCCCCATGGCACATGGCGCAGTCGATCTGGTAGAGACTCTTGGCCTTGGCTTGCGAGTCGGGGGTGGGCTTGACCGGATTTTTTGTCGCCGCGGCCGGGGGAGGCGTGACGGTTTGCGGAGGGGTGAGGGCGGGCGCGGGAGTGGTTTGCTGCGGACTGCGGCCTTGCAAAGGTAAACAGGCTATGGCCAGCAGGGCCACCGCAAAAAAGAGCAAAACTGACTTCAACATGGAAGCCTCCTCGGAAGATGTCAACGATCGGGCATCTTTTTACTTCATTGGATTTCTGCGAGGAATTATAGGCCCAAAAGGGGGGAAGGGATATGTGATTCAGCACACACCCGAGGCAACGTCAGTGCACGCCCCCGCCGCCCCCGCCTTCGCCAGGCTTGTTCTTGCTGAGGAGGAACGCGAGGAAGACGAGGATGATGGATGCGTAGGAGAGCTCCATGTAAACGTCCTGGTAGCCCTGGGTCGTGGCCTGAGCAATCATCTGGTTGTAGATCTGGGCGAGCGCCATGGCGGCGGCGTTGGCCGAGCCAAAAGCGTGAGTGAAAGCCCCGGTGAGCGCCTGCCGGTGCAGATCGTAGCCGATCGATCCGGGCTGCATGGCCTGCTGCAGATGCTGCTCGTGCCACATGGCGCGGCTGGTGACCTGGGCGTTGGTGATGGCGATCAAGATGGAGCCGCCAATGTTGCGGACGAAGTTGATGAGTCCGGCGACCTGGTTGCTCTGCTCTTTGGGCATACCCACGTAGGCCGCGGTTGTGATGGAGATGAAACAGAATGGGAGCGGGAACATTTGCACGACGCGCAGCCAGGACGCCTCGGCGAAGCTCATCTGGAGATTGGTTACGATTGCCGCATAACGGAAAGTGATGACCAGCATCATAAAGCCGAATGCAGCGAGGTAGCGCGCGGAGATTCTTCCGGTGGCAATGCCGGCCAGCGGCATCATGAATACGAGCGTAATTCCGCCGTAGGTGAGCGCAAGGCCGGCAGTGGTGGCTGTGTAGCCAAGCAACTGCTGCGTGAATTGCGGCTGCAGAACGGTGTTGGCGTTGAGAACGCCGCCCACGAGCATCATGAGGAAGCAGCAGATGGCGAAGTTTCTGTAGCGGAAGAGGCGCAGGTTGATGAGCGGATCTTTCTTGTTCCACTCCCAGAGGAAGAGGCCGATGATGCCAACGACGAAGAGAACGGCAAAGACACAGATGAAGGTTGAGGAGAACCAGTCGTTCTCTTCACCCTTATCGAGCATGATCTGGAGCCCGCCCATGGCCAGGGTGAGAAATCCGAGGCCAACATAATCCATGTTGCGCAGCTTTGAACGGTCGGCCTTGATCCACGGCGGATCTTCGACGAGGCGCGTAACAAGGATAAAGGCGAGAATGCCGACGGGAATATTGATGAAGAAGATCCAGCGCCAGGAGAAGTTGTCGGTGATCCAGCCGCCGAGCGTGGGGCCGATGGACGGCGCGAGCACGGCAACAAGGCCATAAAGAGCGAAGGCCTGGCCGCGCTTATGCGGCTCGAACGAATCCGCCATGATGGCCTGCGCCATGGGCTGCATGCCGCCGCCGAACATGCCCTGAAGCACACGGCAAAGAAGCAGGATGGGCAGGGAGGGAGCGATGCCGCAGAGGAAGCTGGCGGCAGTGAAGCCCGAGATGCAAAAGACGAAAAAGTTGCGGCGACCCATGACCGATGAAGCCCATCCGCCGAGCGGAAGCACGATGGCGTTGGAGACGAGGTAGCTGGTGAGGACCCACGTGGCCTCGTCGTTGCTTGCGCCGAGCGCGCCGCCGATGTGCGGCAGGGCCACGTTGGCGATGGAAGTGTCGAGCACTTCCATAAATGCGGCGAGCGCCACCGACATTGCGATCAGCCACGGATTGACCCTCGGCTTCCAGGCCACAGGCAGCGCAAGATTGGGATTCTGCATCTGCGCCGGCCGAGCCCCTGCTCCCGATCCGTTGCCGGCGGCAGCGGAACCAGAGGGCAGTGCGGGTAATGTGGTGTCGATCGCGGACAACCGTTTTCTCCAGGACGGGATGGAAGTTTAATTTCCTTACGGGCCGGGGAAGTGCGGCGAACAGCCGTATGTACTTCTATCTAGATTCGCATAACCGCGATTTGGGTGCAGGGATTCGAGTCCGGTTATCGAGAAACGAGACGGGGAATCGGGCCCATTGGGGTCAAGGATTGGGCCGGGTATTGCCGCACTACCTGAATTGACCGCGAGCCCGACGTTACGGAAATTCGGCGAGTTTCTGCACGACATGGGGCTGCGCCGTCGCGGCGGCGCCGGCACCGTTGATGACGTGAGAGATTTCGCCCAGGTTGTCGAGCGCGATGGTAATCATGTGATGAAAGCGCACATTCGGCGCTCTCGGCACTTCGATGGCGCGGGTGAGCACCACATTGGGATGACGGAAGACGGAATAGACGCCGAGGCCCCAGGCTTCGTGGCTGATGACCCCATCGGCGACTTTGTACGAAGCCCATCCGTTAATGGGCTGCCCCTTGGCATCAACGCCGCTTGAATAACTGGCCTGGTCGGGCGGATCGTAGGGGATTTCAGACTGGTAGAAGTACGTGCGCCCCGCGTTGCCGTTCCACAAGACCTGATACTGCTGGTGGTGCTCGACGAACAGCCCGTATGCCGTGACGCGGTTGCCGTTCACGACCAGACCGTTGGAGCTCGTATTCAAGTTCCAGCCCACGCCGGAGCCATGGTCGGCGCGCCAAATCCAAGTGTGATCGACGATGGTGTCGTTCGCGTTGATGCGCAGGTCGACTTGAGCGCGGCCCACGCCTGCTCCGCCAACGCGGAAGAAAACATCGGCGAGCTGAATCGGGTTGCGGGCGTGATTTGCGTGGCTGCCCTGAGGGCCGACTTCGACGAGCACCGGGGACTCGACGGGACCGGCGTCGATGAGCAGGCCGGCGACGATCACGCCATCAACATCGGCGGTGTTGAGCGCGGCTGTGCCGTTGGTGGGCTTGAGCGTGGCGAAACCAAGGCCGAGGACAATCGTGTTTCGCCGTGTGACGCGAATCGGTTCAGTGAGCTCGTAGATGCCGGGAGTGAAAAGAAGATTCTTGCCGTCTGCAAGCTGCGCGTTGATTGCGGCAGCGGAATCGCCGGGATGCGCGATGAAGAAGCGGCTGAGGGGGATGGATCGGCCAGGGGTGATGCCACCGCTCCATGTGATGCCGGAGCTATCGTGGCGCAACGCGGGCACGCGAACAAGATAGTGTCCGCGCGCGCCGACGAAGAGAAAGGGCTTTTCACGCACAATGGGAACGTGTGCGACCTTGGTGTAGGGAAGCGCGGGCCATCTGCCTTCAGGCGGATAGAGGTCGCCGACAAACACCATATTCCAGTTGGAGCCGGTCCAGTTTCCCCATTGACTATTGCGTGCGATCCACTGCTGCTGCGAACCGGAGTCGACAGTGCCGTTGACCAGGGTATCCGACATCCAGCCGCCGCTGGCCCAACCGTGATTCTGGTGGAGCACAAGATTGCCGTAGACGTGCATGCGGCGAAACGGCGCCGCCTGCGATACGGCCCACTGCATGGAACCGCCGACCGGAGTTACCGAGAAACCTTCGGCGGCGCGCCAGAACGTGCAGGTGGCGTTGTTGCGCGGCAGACTGGCATCGGCATGAACATTGCCCGTGATGTGAACGGCATCGGGCGTGACGCCGAGACCCATGACCTCAGTGTAGAAACCGATAGGCACATCGAGCTGATAGCTGCCGGGCAAGAACAGGAAGGCATCGCGCGCCGGTCCGAATTCGCTGTGTTCCTGAATTGCGTAAACCTTGTCGATCTGCTCTTGAATGGCAGCAGACGGCATGGAAGGGTCGAAGACGAACACGTTCGGGCCGAAGTTGGGAGATTGAGGCTTCGCGGAAAAAGAACTCGGAGCAAACGAAAGCAGCAAGAGAAGAGAGGGGAGCTTGAGGTTCGCGGTCATCGCGGCAATTCTACTCTGCTGATGCAAAAATTTCGCCCGGACAGCCGCCCAGGAAAACTGGCCGTCGCGTTGCGAGCGCCCATGTACATTGATGAGGAGGGAAATTGCCATGCGCCGTCGAACCTTTATTCAGACACTTCCTCTGGCTGCCGCAGCGTCGGCCGCCGTCTTACAGAGCGCTGCAACTGTCCTGGGCCAAAGCGGCTCAGACAAGGCGCCCGATCCGGCTTCGGGTGAAACAAGCGGCCTGGCGAAATTCCAACCCCCTGGCGCAGAGCAGTTCATTCGCCCCGACGTGCACGCCGGAGACCGGCCAGCAGGTGCGAGCTTTGCGACGAGGTCGCCCGCTCTGGGATTGAACGGCGCGGCAGGAACGGCGCATCCACTGGCGACGCAAACCGCAATCGCGATGCTGAAGCGCGGTGGATCCGCGGTGGACGCGGCGGTTGCCGCCAATGCCGTGCTGGGGTTCGTTGAGCCAACGAGCAGCGGTCTCGGCGGCGACTGCTTTGCGTTTGTGTGGGACCCAAAGGCGGCGAAGCTGATGGGGATGGCGAGCTCAGGCCGCTCGCCCAAATCGCTCTCGCTCGCGACGGTGCGTTCGCGCGCGGTCAACGGGCACATTCCTTCGGTAGGCGCGGTGAGCGTTTCTACCCCTGGCGCGCTGGGCGGTTGGTGGGCGCTGCACCAGCGCTACGGGAAGCTGAAATGGGCAGAGCTGTTCGAGCCGGCGATCGAAGCCTGCGAGGCCGGCGATCCCACGCCGCAGATCATCGGCTACTACATCAACGGCAATGTGGAGTATTTTCAGCACGCGGGTTCTGCGATTGAAGAAACCGCCAACGCGATGAAGACCTATCTGCAGCCGGACGGCAAACCACCCTGCGAATACGAGGTACGCCGCAATCCCGACCTGGCGCGCACGTACCGGGCGATCGCCGAGGGCGGGCGGGACGCATTCTACGACGGTCCGATCGCCCAAACCATCGATGCGTACTTCAAGCGCATCGGTGGATGGCTCTCCGTCGACGATTTGCGCGAGCACCAGGCCGAGTGGGTTGAGCCGCTGGTGACGAAGTATCGCGGCGTGGATGTTTACGCGATGCCCGCAAACACGCAGGGCCTGGCGACTCTCCAGATGCTCAACATCATCGAAAACTTCGATATGCGCGGCTACGGGTTTCAATCGGCGCAGTCGCTCCAGGTGCAGATTGAGGCCAAGCGGCTGGCATACGAGGATCGCGCGCGGTA
The DNA here is from genome assembly GCA_964533905.1 of uncultured Occallatibacter sp. GTDB lineage: Bacteria > Acidobacteriota > Terriglobia > Terriglobales > Acidobacteriaceae > Telmatobacter. Next base: position 9,618 of record CAZHOO010000015.1, read on the forward strand.
CTACGCCGATCCGCACTTTGCAAAGATCCCGATTGAGTGGCTCAACTCAAAGGAGTACGCGAAGGAGCGCGCCAAGCTGATCCGGCTGGATGCAATCAATGACCTCGTGACGCCGGGTCAGGCTCCAAACCACGGAGACACGACTTACTTCACGACTGCCGACAAAGACGGAATGATGGTGTCGATCATTCAGTCGAATTTCCGCGGAATGGGATCGGGGTTGGTGGCCGATGGGCTCGGCTTCATGTTTCAGGATCGAGGACAATTATTTTCGCTCCAGGACGGCCATCCGAACATTTATGCGCCGGGCAAGCGGCCGTTCCAGACGATCATTCCGGGATTCGCGTCGAAGGACGGCGTGCCGTGGCTCTCGTTTGGCGTGATGGGCGGCGACATGCAGCCGCAAGGACAGACGCAGATCATTCTGAATCGTGTCGACTACGGCCTCGATGTTCAGTCGGCGGCCGACAGCCCGCGCTGGCACCATGAGGGATCGTCGCAATCGATGGGCGAAGACAGGCCTGGGCTGGGGCCACGCGGGGTACTGCGCCTCGAAGCGGGAGTTCCGGCGGCGACACGCAAGATGCTGGCCGACTTGGGCTGGCCGATGGGCGAGAGCGATGGCGGATTCGGCCGCTATGAGTGCATCGAGCTGCGCAAACAGGGCGCAGACCGCGTATATGCGGCGGGTAGCGAGATGCGCTGCGACGCGGTGGCGCTGGCGTACTGAATACGACGGAGGCTTTTTTGTGGGCAGCATTTCACGAAGGAGTTTTCTGAAGAGCACGGGAACGCTTGCAGTTTGTGCCGCCGGTGCGCGGCTGCGGGCCCGTTCGCTCCGGCTGCCCATCGGATTGCAGCTTTACAGCGTTCGCAATGAGCTGCCCAAGGATTTTGCGGGCACACTGGCGCAGGTGCAATCGGCCGGCTACGGAGTGGTCGAAGCGGCGGGATTCTACGATCGCACGGCTGGCGAATTTCGTCATGCCATGGACTCCGCCAGGCTGCGCTGCGTGAGCGCGCACTATTCACTCAGCGTTCTGGAGACGCAACTCGATCAGTCGATTTCATACTGTCAGGCACTTGGCCTCGAATACATCGTTTGTTCGTCGTCGGATGGAATGCATCGCGACCCCGCCGCGAAGGGACCGAAGACGCTGGATGACTGGCGCTGGATTGCGTCGGAGTTCAACCGAGTTGGCGAGCGCGTGAACGCTGCGGGAATGACCTTTGGCGTGCACAACCACACACCAGAGTTCGCGGTGATCGACGGCCTGCTGATATACGACGAACTGTTGCGGCTGACCGATCCCAAGCTGGTGTTCTTCGAGATGGATTGCGGATGGGTGTACGCCGCCGGGCACAATCCAGCGGATTACTTGACCAGGGAGCCGCAGCGTTTTCCGCTTCTGCATGTGAAGGATATGGTGACGGGCGCCAACGGCCAGATGCATTCCACCGAGATGGGTCGCGGCGTGGCGCACTACGCCGAAGTCATGCGGGCAGCCAGGGGAATGAAGTACTACTTCATCGAACAGGAAGAATTCGATATGGATCCGATGGAGGCGCTCGGGATCGACGCGAAATACATGGAACAGCTGAGGGTGTGAGGTGAGGCTTTGGCGCAGATACGCGACGGGCCGCGAGATGCATGCCGTTGCCGTGGCGCTGGAGTATCAAGCAAGGAATAGCTCTCCCACCCTTTCCGCAAAAGAGACGCGGAAAGGATGGGATAACCAAAGCCTTCAGGCTCGGAGGTTACTGCGCAACGGGGTGGACGTACACCTGCTCCGGCGCGTCGACCTTTACTTGCGCGGCAACCTTCAGCTTCAGACTCGCCATCTGAGGTTTGCCGCCGACAGGCGTCATAAAGCTGAGTTCGTATTGGTTGGCGAGGCGATGGTCGATATCCGACAGGTAGGGCTCAAAGCTCACCGGATCTCCATTCCCTTCCCAGTAGCTGTTGCCGCCGGTGGCTTGAGTCACTTCGGCAAACAGGCTTTGGCCGGAAAAGGCGCCGAAGTTTGTGCGATCAACAAAACCCGAACTCCGCCAGTAGATCCCATAGACGATGAGATGAGCGCGCACTGAATCCTGAATGGCAGCCTGCACGTATGGATCTTCGGGATCGTATCGCATGTTGTAGTAATCCACGCCGTCGGTGATCGCGACCACTTCGCGACGCGCTGAAGCGTCGTTTGAAGGCCAGTGCTTTGCCAGATCGGAGAGGCAGAAATACGGGCTCGCGCTCACGCCTGCTCCTCCACCCAGTGGCAGATGCAATTCACGAACGGCTGCAGCGCGGTCGGTGCTCAAGGGGCCGCCAAATACGGCGCGGCCGTTTTCCATATATGCGACCGCGACCTTCGCATTCGGCGGCAGCCCTTGAATGAACTTTGCAACGTCAGACAGTTGCACGCCGATGCTCTGCCGCGCGCCTCCGTCGATGAGCACAACCATTTCGACTGTGCTTTGGGGGCCGCGCAGGGGCGACCAGCCCGTGATGGTTGAGTCCTTGCCGTCGACTTTCAGATGCAAAGCGTCCTGGGGAATGCCGCCGGGATTTTCACTGCCGGATACGACGGTGACGACCGCGCTTCCCAACTGCTGATTGCTGTTGTCGCTCGCCACGGCAGGAACGGCCGCGAACAACGATCCGGCCACCGCAAGGGCGGCGAGTTGAATTCTGTCCATTCGCATTACAGTTGCTCCTCTAAGCATGATTCCCTGACGATCGAGGCAAATCGATGCTCCTGATCCGTCAAACCCGATTCTGCTGGTTTAGATGTGGAGTCAGACGCAAGGGTGCAACGGTTGAGCGACAGGCCGAAGGAAGGCCCAACGAAAGGATCGTGGATTGAGGGAGTTGCGATGACATGAAAGCGGGGCCGATCTTTCGCGGCAATCGAGAACGACCCTGCGCATCCGCCAGCGACGAGAACAGCGGAAACGCCATGCCAATCGCAACTCGAGCGCGGGCTATTGCTCAACAAATGATTTGAGGCGCGCGAGGGCCTGGTCCCACTGGCGCGAAACCTGATCGAGGTAATCCTGCATAGCGTGAAGTTGGCGCGGATCGAGAGCGAAATGTCTTTCGCGGCCGGAACGAACGCTGCGGACGAGTCCGGCGTGCTCCAGCACCCGCAGGTGCTTTGTGATGGCCTGCCGGGTCAGCGACGAGTCCGCTCCGAGCTCCGCAATGGATGCGGACTTGCCCGAGACAAGTTTGGCTACGAGAGCCAGACGTGTGTCATCGCCCAGGGCGGCGAAGAGCACCGCAGGCGCCGGGCGGTGGAGGCGCGCGTGGCTACGGCTTCTGCGTGACATGGTTTTCGATGTTCTTCATCTGCTGGGCCCAACCGCCTTCATTCCGCGTAAACACAGTGTCGCGCCAGTCGGCAGGGACGTTTTCAAAGCCCGATTCGGTTACCGTAAGCCGCGTGCCGGAGGCAGTTTTCTCCAGGCGGAATTCAACCAGCGTACGCGGTGCATTTGTGTAGTCCGGGGAGTAGTGCTCTTTCGCGTGCTGCCTGACTTGCGGCCAGGTGAAAGCAAACAGCCGTTCCGGGTCCATCTTTTCAATGTGCGCTTCCCAGACGATGTGCTCGTAGCCCGGATGCAGAATGCGGCCGCGCGTGACCTGGCCAACCACGAAGGGGCCTTCGAGCGCCACGCGGAACCACTCGCCAAATTCGCGGTAGTCAGTGAGTGCGCGCCAGACGCGGCTTACCGGTGCGTTGAGATCGATCCGTTTCTCGATTTTGTTTTCCATGCTCTATCGCCTCTTGTGGTCAAGCAACCCATTGGTTGCATATTAGCGCAAGACGGCACAACATGCAACCAAAAAGTTGCTCATCCACGAGAAGCGTCAATTTGTATTGTGGAGTTCATGGCAATCCCGGAACCGCTTAGTTGGTGGGCACGGCCGGCGTCATCTCCGCGAGAATCGAGTTGTATTGATCCTGGGTGAGGGGCAAAACCTGCAGGCCGGATGCGCTGACCTTGATTTGGACCGGAGCCGAAGTCGTTGCCCCGGCGGATTTGCCTGTCGGGGTGAGGGCGATGGCGCCTGAAATGAGATCGATCTCGAGGTTATTGGGCGTGCCGTCGGATTTGGCAACAAACTCCGTGCCGCGAATTCCGACGGACCCATACGCGGTATCGATATTGACTGGATCCTTTTTATCGAGCAGCCCGCCGACGTATTGGATGACACCTTGAAGGAAGCTGTAATGTGCCTTGTTCGAAGTGCCGTTCGGATCGTAGACGTAGTCATCGATTTTTAATTTCGTCTTCTCGGCCAGCGTGAACTCGGTGTTGTCATTGAAGAGGATCGAGGCCTTGGAGCCGGGCCCGGTTTCAATCGTGTCGTTGATGCCAACGGTGTCGCCGGGGTCAAGTGCGATTGGGGTTGTGGATCCGGCGTGAGTGGCGGTGATGGTTCCCTGACTACTTGTCTGCAGCACGCCAACTGGGGCCGGCGGGGGTGCCGGCGTTGGATTTTGCGCTGAGCACAAACCGGTTAGAGCCGCCGGTAAAACAATCCATGACGCTACGGTTGACTGGCGAATCTTCATCTGAGCACTTCTCCCAGTGGTCCGGTTTTGCAGTTTTCGGTTTCGGTTCAGATACTGTTGCCAGTCAAGGCTCCATATTCGATGAAGCTCGCTGTGCCAAACTCCTTCGGCCTGGCCGACGGATTCCACGATACATCAAGATTGCGGCAAAGATCAGGAGCGCGGTGTCCAGGCAGCCGCTGAGAACCACTACGGCAAAATCGAGGGACCAGTGGTGATCATACGGATCGAGAGTGTTGGAGAAGTTCTCCGTGCTTAATAAAAGAGGTATTTGCGCCAGCGGTCATCGCTGCGGCCCAGCATGCGCATGATCTGGCGGCTGGTATGGAGCGAGAAGGGGCGCGGCTCGCGCAGCAGAATCATGTCATCGATCTCATCGAGCAGGCGGTTGCCCTTTTTGCGGTTGCACTCGTGGCAGCAGGCGACGAGATTCTCCCACGTGGAATTGCCGCCGCGCGAACGCGGGATCACGTGATCGAGAGTGAGTTCGCTGGGGGGATAGGCTTCGCCGCAGTACTGGCAGGTATTGCGGTCCCGGAGCAAAATGTTTTTGCGCGAGAGGGCGCGAGTCTGGTGTGGGATCCGCCGGTACTCAAGCAGCCGAATGACCGAGGGCATGGCGATAATGGTGCGCTGCGCGTGGAGCGAAAGACCGTGCTCTTCCTCAGTGCGCGCGATTCCTTTCAGCACCAGCACGAGAGCGCGGCGCGCACCACAAATGTTGATGGGCTCGTAGGAGGCATTCAGCACCAGCACCGGCATCTGCAAAATGTGCGCGTGGGCGTGCGGGGCGGCGCCGTGGTCGGCAGCCAGCACGACAGCCTTGGCAATCGCTTTCTGTTTGCGCGCGTGAATCATGGCTTTTCCCAACGACATCTCTTTCCCCCGGCTTAAAAAGATGGTTGTTCACCCACGGTTGACGAACTCGATTGTGCCGCATGCGTGACGGCGTTGATGATTGCCGCGTTCCGTTCTGACTCGCTTTCTTCCAAAGTGGCATCGGCGGACGAGCGGCCGAATCCCACAACGCGCCGCGCGCGCGCTAGCGTTGCTACCCAAACCGATGCTGCTCCGGCCTGGAGGAGGGTTTGCGCCGCTGCCCGTGCCGTGGCGCCGGTGGTGAGAATGTCGTCGACAAGCAAAATGTTCTGCGCTGTAACCTGAGACGGATCGGAAACGGAAAACGCGCCGCGCACGTTGAGCCGGCGCTGGCGTGGCGTTAGGCCCGCTTGAGTAGCGGTGGCGCGCAGCCGCATGAGCGTGCCGGGTGCCAAAATGAGCCGCCATTGCGGATTGCTCCGGCGCAGGAACGTGAGCGCTTCAACGGCGAGCGATCGCGATTGATTGAAGCCGCGCTGTGCGTATTTGGACCGATGCAGCGGCACCGGAATAACCAACATTGCGACAGGAGCCTCATCGGCAAGTTGCGCGATGGCCTGGGCCAGCATGCCCCCGAGCCCTTTCGCGGCCGGGTGCAGGCGATCGTATTTAAGGGCGTGAACCGCTTCGCGCATGCGGCCCTCGTAGACGCCGTAAGATACGGCGCGAACGAAGGGCGGAGGCGCTAAACGGCAGGCACGGCAAAGCATTGAATTCGCGTGATTTGCAGGCGAAGAAAGGCCATCGCCGCAGCAGGTGCAGATGGCGCCGGTCTGAACGGAAAACTCCGACCAGCAAACGGGGCAGATTGGAACGGAAGAGAGCGCGGGCAAGGGCGAGCCGCAAAGATCACAGGAAGAAGGGAGAAGGGCGCAACTCAAACTATCGATTGGACTTCGAAGCACGCGAACCACCGCGCGCCAGCGCGTTGTTTCGGCCTGCGGAACGTCTGCCACGCGGATGGCGATGTCTCTTGAGAAGACGCACCTCGCTATCGGGCAAAACCGAAGGGCTTGAGCCCAATGCCAAAAGTATAGCGCAACAGCAGAAATTCCCGCTCAGCAGGGGGGTGGGCAGCAAATTCAAGCGTGGAGGGTGGAGTCAGCTTGGAGCGAATGAATTTACGATCGAAAAGCGCCGCGGAAGACTACGCGGGGCAGGAAGCTGAAAGATGCAGTCGCTTGTTTGCGCTTCCTTCAGTCCCCTGCCCGCGAGTTTTTCTGGCTCAACATGCGCCCGATCACCGGCCATGATTCGGCGGTGATCGGCTACTTAGCCGTGGTGTGCGTGCTGTTCGCGCTGACGCTCGCGCTCCTGCTCTCTTCCCTTCTCTTGCTCGTTCTCGCGGTCAACGGTGTTGCCATTCTTCGCAGCGTCGTGAACGGCATCCTTCACGTTGCCGACAGCTTTCTGTGCTTTACCCTTGATCTGCTGCGCGGCGCCTTCGACTTGAGTGTCGGTGTCTCCGGTCCATTCGCCAACCTGGCGCTTGACGCGGCCTGCCGCGTCGTTGACTGCTCCTTTTACCTGATCCTTATTCACGATTCCACCTCCGTGGATTCTTGCTTCGGTTATCGAACGGTTCCATTAGTGCCGGTATGGCCAATCTGGAGAGGGCGATGCCGTCGCGGTCTTTCAATCAAATGCGCGCATATTCGCGCTCAAAGGGCGGCTCTGCGTCCCGTGATCAGCTGGATGACCAGCACTACGAGCGCGATCACGAGAAGGATGTGAATGAAACCGCCGAGTGTGTACGACGAAACAACACCAATCAACCACAGTACTAAAAGGATTACAAAAATCGTCCAAAGCATCGTTCACCTCCCGGTGACTCGTTCTTTACCACTCACGCTTTGACGCCCCACCCGGTGCGCGGGTTGTTCGTTGCGTTGTTTTGAAAACAACAATTACGGGGAAACTGATCGCCCAATTGCCATGCAATGCAACTGATCTGCAGGAGCGCGCATCGCTTGCCCGGCCAGAGAAATTTCCCGAGCGGGCAAATCTCTTCCCGGGCAAGCAGCCGGGAATATCGATAGCGGCATCACAGCAGAAGGTTTGTGCAGGTGCGCGGCGATGGATTGAGCGCGCGGAGGAGAGCGACATGATCTTGCTGATCATTCTGATTGTGCTGATTTTTGGATTTGGATATGGCGGTTATCGAGTGGGACCGGGGTGGGGATACTACGGCGGAGGCGGCATCAGCCTGATCCTGACGATCGTGCTGATTCTGCTTTTGCTGAAAGTAATCTGAAGCAAGCACAGCGCGGGCGCAGTAATGCAGGCGCTATTGTTGCCCGGCGCCGCTTTTTGGAAGACTCGGGCGGAATAAAGCTAAAACACCCCTGCCATGTACGCTTCAGCGGAATGCTGAATCTCCGCCTTCGAGCCACACTCTGCAAGGACAACAGGCGATAGTGTGATGACCGGGCGATGGGTGTGCGCCAGCGTCTTATAGACCACGCCGTGCCGCGTAATGGCCGCGAACGCCGACGCACCTTGCGCGCCGAGAACAATCAGATCGGCCTGTTGCGCACGGCTCTGATAGAGCAACTCTTCCGTCGGGTCGCCGGGCACGACGACGGTCTGGACGGCGACCTGGCCTTGCAGATCGCGTGGAATCAGCGCGAACATGCCGGCCTCGACCTCGTCGAGAGTTCGGCCGGCTAGGAATTCAGTGCGGTCCTGCGGACGAATGACATGCTGCAGAATGAGGCGTGCACCATGCTGTGCCGCCAGTTCTGCGGCAAACGCCGCCACCACAGTGCTGGTCTCATGCAGGCTGACGGCGCAGAGAATTGAGCGAGTGGCAAAGTTGCGATAAGCACCATCCACAACCTCCGGACCGATTACGCAGACGGGCGAGGTAGCGGTGCGCAACACTGCTTCTGCGACCGAACCCACAAGTAGTTTGCCAATAGGACCGGGCGAGTGAGTGCCCATCACAATGCGATCGACCTGACGCTCGCGAGTGAAGGCCAGGATTTCGTCGGCGGGGAGCCCGGGCCGCGCCACCACTTCACATTGAAGGCCAGCTTCGCGAATGCGTGCGGCGAGTGGCTCGAGATGCTGTTTCTCAGTCCGCGCGGCGGCTGCGTAGTCGTAGTAACGAATGCCCGAGGACTCCGAAGTAGACGCTACAAGGGTGTCATAGGCGTGAAAGAGGATGAGATCGGAACCGAACTCCCGAGCCTGTGCAAGCGCAAACGAGAAGGCCCTTTCGTTCGTCGGCACTTCGGTCGCGAAAAGAATGGTGGAGGGTTTTGTCCAACCTGATTTCAGCAAGGCGGCCATGGATACCTCCTTTTGGTGCGTTCAAATGGTGCCAAAGGCTGCGCTGCATTCGCGGTGTTTCGCCGCACATAAAGGTGTGATCCAACTCACGTTAAGGCGACTCACAAAGTGAAGATGCGCACTTCCCCACTGTCTCTATCGGCCCCAGACCCGGCAAGTGGCCCTGCCGGTGACAGAATTGTGGTCCCGTTTCCCGATTTTGTCCATAAACGCCTTTTGATCGCCTCGAAGAGGCTCCTGAAAAGTGATCCCAATCACAGCTTGACCAAGCTAAAGGATGTTCTTCTGGACCCGTAGCGCGATCCCCCTCAACGAACCGACCGGAGGTCCCCATGCCGTTAGAACCGATGCAGAACATTCCCGCGCGAGGCGAGATCGACTACGACGAATCGCCGTTCCTCGCGATTTGGGAAATCACGCAGTCCTGCGACCTGGCCTGCAAGCATTGCCGCGCCGCCGCTCAGCCCATTCCCCACCCCGATGAGTTGACGCACGAGGAAGGCAAGGCGCTGATCGACCAGATTGCTGCCATGCACATTCCCATCTTCGTGTTCACTGGCGGCGATCCGCTGAAACGGAAGGACCTCTTTGAGCTAATCCGCTACGCAGCCAGCAAGGATGTGCATGTCGCAGTGACTCCGAGCGCCACGCCGCTGCTGACTCGCGAGGCAACCTTCAAGATGAAGGAAGCGGGGATTGTGCGGCTAGGCATTTCGCTCGACGGGTCGAGCCCCGAGATTCACGATACATTTCGCGGCTTGCCGGGGGCGTGGGCGCGCACGATTCAGGCCATCGAGTGGGCTAACGAGGCCGGCATTCCGATCCAGGTGCACACCACCGTGAGCCGCCATAACGTAAACGATCTGGACAATCTGTGCGATCTGTTTGAAAAGCTGGCGATCGTCATGTGGAATGTGTTCTTTCTGGTTCCCGTGGGCCGTGGCCAGCTCGACGACTTGCTGAGCGGTACGGAGTTCGAGCAGGTCTTTGGCAAGATCTATGAACTTTCGCGGCGGGCCAACTTCCAGATCAAGACAACCGAAGCAATGCACTACCGCCGCTACCTGCTCCAGCACAATCTTGAAGAGCGCCGCATGGGGCATGGCACAGGAAACGACTCGGGACATCCGCATGGGACCGCGTATGAGCCGGGTACGCCGACAGCCGACGCGGCAACGCGCAACCGGAGCTGGGCCACTCGCCGCGTAAACGACGGCAAGGGGTTCGTCTTCATCTCGCACGTGGGCAATGTATACCCCAGCGGATTCTTGCCCATTCACGCCGGCAATATTCGCGAGACGCCATTGGGCGAGATTTATCGCAATGCTCCCATCTTCAAAGCGCTGCGCGATACCAGCCAGCTGAAAGGCAAGTGCGGTGCGTGCGAGTTCAAGGAGATTTGCGGCGGGTCGCGGGCGCGGGCCTATGCGCTCACCGGCGATCCGTTGACCCAGGAACTTTGCTGCATCTATCAGCCGAAAAACTGGGATCCGGAACTCGACAGCCAGGCTGAGACGTTTCGCCATCTGGCGCAAGCGAAGGAACTGGTGACGCTGTAGAGATTGTCGTCGGCTTTCTGTGCGAGCGCGGAAGTCCGGTGAAAAGAAATCCCCTGATGCTGGCTCATCAATGACGAAGTTATGTCCTCGCGCGGCGAACCTTGTGCGCCTGGGATTCAAGCCATCTTGACCCCGGCCTGCCGATCCGCGCACTACGAGTATTGCTGCATCGACCGGGGCCAATGCTGTAAAGATGGAGTGAGGTCGAAAGCGTGCGAATTGCGATCATCGGCGGAGGCATTGCGGGGCTGGCAGCGGCGTATGAGCTGGAGAAGGCGCGCGCTACGGGAGCCCCCGTCGACTACACGCTCTTCGAAGAAAGGCCGCGGCTGGGCGGGTCGCTGGCGTCAGAGATTGTGGATGGCTCTGTGCTGGAGCGGGGGCCGGATTCATTCCTGAGCGAGAAGCCTGCGGCGGCAGAGTTGTGCCGTGAGCTGGGGCTGGCCGGCGAATTGTTGCCCTCGAACGATGCCGCGCGCAAAACCTATATTGTGGTGCGGAATCGGCTGGTGGCGCTGCCCGATGGACTCATGTTTCTGGTGCCGACCAAGCTGGTGCCAACGGCGCTGACGCGGCTCTTCGGATTGCGAACAAAAGTCCGCATGGGGCTTGAGTTGCTCCATCCGCCGCGGCCGAGCGTAGACGACGAGTCTGTGGCGGCGCTGGTGAGGCGGCATTTTGGGCAGGAGGCGGTGGATCGGCTGGCCGATCCGCTACTGAGCGGAATTTATGGCGGCGACGCAGAGCAATTGAGCGCGCAAACCGTGCTGCCGCGCATGGTGGAGATGGAAACGAAGTACGGCTCGCTGACGCGCGGGATGCTGGCAGCGCACAAGCGGATGCGCGATCACGCAAAGACGTCGTCCAAAACCCGAAACGGCGGAGCCGCCATTTTTACGGCGCTGCGCGGAGGAATGAGCCAGCTAGTCGATGCGCTGGTGGCGCGGATCGATAAAGCCAGCGTGCGTGCGGGAACGCCGGTGACGGCGATTCGGAAGACGCCGAGCGGTTGGAGGGTGGAGGCCGGCGAGACGCTAGAGATTTTCGACGCTTTGATCATGGCCGCGCCGGCGTGGGCTGCGGGGGAATTGTTGAAACCCGTTGACGCGGTGCTCGGCAGTGAGCTCGCGGGGATTCCATACTCTTCGTCGATCACGATGAATCTGGTGTATGACGAAGCGAAGATCGGGACCCTGCCAGAGGGGTTCGGGTTTCTGGTTCCGGCGGTTGAGGGCAAGGCGATGCTCGCGTGCACGTTTGTCCACCGCAAGTTTCTTGGCCGCACGCCACCGGGCAAAGCCGTATTTCGCGCGTTTCTCGGCGGAATGAATGGTGAGGCATTGCTCAAGGAGAGCGACGAGGCGCTGGTGGCGACGGTTCGACGCGAGATGAGCGAGATCCTGGGACCGAAGGTATTCAGCGCAGCGATTGAGCCCGAGCATACGCAGGTTTCGCGCTGGCGCCGTGCGATGGCGCAGTATGCAGTCGGGCACAAGGACCGGATGCGGCGAATCGGCGCGCGTGTCGTCGAGCTGCCAGGGCTGCGGCTGGTGGGAAATGCCTACGACGGGATCGGCGTTCCGGACTGCATCCGCCTGGGGCGGCAGGCAGCGCGAGAGCTGGCGGCAGTCGGCGTTCCGGCTGCGACACGCTGACTCGGGACAGTCCGGAGCCGTACCAACCGTATACTCGACCTAGAGTATGGGCACGCACACAGACACATTTTTAGCGACAATTCTGGCATCGACGCGCGCTACGTTGGCCGCCGCGAAGGCCGATGTGTCTGTTGCCGATCTGGAACGGCGCGCGGCCGAGCATCGTCCCCGCGGCTGGGCCGCCGCATTGCGCCAAAAGGCCGCGACGGGACCCGCCGTGATTGCCGAGATCAAGAAGGCGTCGCCTTCAAAGGGGTTGATTCGCTCTGCATTCGATCCCGCGTGGCTGGCGCGGAGATATCGCGCAGGAGGGGCGGCTGCGCTTTCGGTGTTGACGGACGAGCCCTACTTTCAGGGCAGCCTGCGCAACCTGGAGATGGCGTCCTCTGCCACGCCGCTTCCCTGCCTGCGCAAAGACTTTATCGTCGACGAGTACCAGATTGTCGAAGCGCGTGCGCACCGCGCCGATGCGATTCTGCTGATTGCCGCCGCGCTCGACGGCTCTGAGTTGAAACGGCTGGCACAGGCCGCTCGGTCGCTCTCGCTCGACGTGCTGGTGGAAGTTCACACCGCGGAAGAGTTGGATGGCGTGCTCAGTGCGCTGGGTGAAACGGGCGCGGATGCGATCGGCGTGAACAATCGCGATTTGAAAACCTTTGAAGTAAGCGCGGAGACTTCAATAGCGCTCGCGGGGCGGATTCCGGCGAGCGTAGTACGCGTGACGGAGAGCGGAATCTCGACGCATGATGACATTGTTCGCCTGCATGAAGCGGGCTTCGACGCATTCCTGATCGGCGAAAGCCTGATGCGTCAGCCCGATCCCGGCGTGGCACTGGCGGAATTGATTGCAACGTAATAAGTTAGCATGATTGCTCCTCGAAGATGATTGCAATGATTGCACTTTTTCTTCTAGAATGTAATCATTGCAATCATTCTCCCGGAGGTGAACGATGGCCACCAATTTGATTGTCAGAAATGTGGAACCAGAGGTCGTGAAGTCGTTGAAGGCGCAGGCGGCGCGGAATGGACGCAGCGCCGAAGCGGAGCACCGGGAGATTTTGAAAGCCGCCCTGCTTCGACCACGCAAGCGCTCGTTTTATGAGGTTCTGGCTTCGATGCCGAACGTTGGCGAGGATTCGGATTTCGAATTCAAGCGCGACTGATTGGCCGGCCCATGTATCTCGTCGACACGAACGTGCTGAGCGAAAGACGGAAGGGGCGAAAGGCCGATCCGGGCGTGGAAGAATTCTTTCGCCACGCCCAGGAGGAGGTTTTTTTGCCGGTGCAGGTGGCGGGTGAAATTGAAGGCGGCATCGAGCGTTTGCGGCAACGCGGTGATCACCCGCAGGCGCAGCTTCTGGAAGGGTGGTTCCGATCGATGCTGGCGGAATTCTCCGATCATGTCTTATCGTTCGATCTGGACTCAGCGAGAATCTGGGGAATTCTGATTGGCGTGAACGAACAGCACAGTATCGACAAACAGATTGCAGCCATTGCGCTTCTGCACGACCTGACCATCGTCACGCGCAATACCGCACATTTCTCGGGAACAGGGGCTCGGATTCTCAACCCGTTTTTCAGCGATTCACAAACGAACCGGTCAACTGATTTATGAGCCTCTGGATCAAAATCTGCGCCAACACTTCGATGGCGGATGCAATGGTTGCGGCTGAGGCTGGAGCCGATGCGGTGGGATTCGTGTTTGCGCCGAGTCCGCGACGGGTGAGTGCGGAGCAGGTGGCGGCGATCGTGGCGGAGTTGCCCGCAAAAGTCGAAAAGATTGGCGTGTTTGTGAATGCGACGACCGACGAGATCGCTAGAACCGTGGAGGGCGCCGGTTTGACCGGAGTGCAACTGCACTGGGACTTTCCGCCTGAACTGCCCGCCACCTTGCGCGCGCGATTAGGCGCGAAGCTCAAAATCTTGGGAGTTTTGCATTTTGACGCGGCGACGGCGGTCGACGTGACGCTCACCTTCAATTCCGATGTGGATGCGATTCTGGTCGACTCGCGCACGGCGACGGCCGTCGGCGGAACGGGAAAGACCTATGACTGGGCCGAGGCGAGGCGCGTGCTCTTTGGGCGAGCTGAAGACTTGAAACTGATTGCGAAATTGATTGCGGCGGGCGGGTTGAATCCGGAAAACGTAGCCGAAGCCATTGCCACGCTGCGCCCCTGGGGCGTGGACGTGGTGAGTGGCGTGGAAGCCGCGCCCGGGCGCAAGGACGCGGCCAAAGTGAGAGCGTTCATTCAGAACGCGCGTGCGGCGAGCGCTGCGATAATCCGATGAATCCATTGGATCGCGCGGAGGTGCGTGATGCAGGGAAAAAGTGAAGAACGCACGCGTGTTTCGCCGTTGGAGATTGATCCTGAACAATTCCGACTGTTGGGTCACGAACTGGTTGACCGCATCGCCGGGCTGCTCGAATCGCTGCCCAACCGTCCGGTTACGCGCGGCGAATCGCCGCTCGACATTCGCAAGGCTCTCGACGCCGACCGCGGCCTACCTGACAGCGGGACGGATCCAGCTGAGTTGCTGCATCGCGCTGCGGACCTGCTCTTCGATCACTCCTTGTTCAACGGGCATCCGCGCTTCTGGGGATACATCACTTCGTCCGCGGCACCCATCGGAGCGCTCGGCGAATTTCTTGCCGCTGCTGTGAATCCGAACGTTGGCGCGTGGCCGCTGTCGCCGATGGCCAGCGAGATTGAAGCGCAGACGATTCGCTGGATCGCCGAGATTCTGGGCTATCCAGAAGATTGTGGCGGGTTGTTCGTGAGCGGCGGCAACATGGCCAACATTGTCGGATTCCTTGCCGCGAGGCAGGCAAAAGCCGGCCATGACGTGCGCACCGCTGGACTGGGCGACGCTCGGCTGCGGGTCTACTGCTCGACAGAAGCGCACACCTGGATCCAGAAGGCCGCGGACATTGCGGGAATGGGCACGGATGCAATTCGTTGGATAGCAACAAACGATCAGATGGAGATCGATGTTTCCGCTCTTCGGCATCAGATTGAAGCCGACCTTGCAGCCGGTGAAAAGCCGATTCTGGTGGTGGGAAACGCCGGGACTGTGAGCACCGGTGCTGTTGATCCACTAAGAGAACTGGCGGCGATATGCCGCGAATTCGATCTCTGGTTTCATGTGGACGGCGCCTATGGCGCGATGGCGGCGATTCTTCCCGACGCTCCTCAAGAGTTTGCCGGTCTCAGCGAGGCAGATTCGATTGCAATGGATCCTCACAAGTGGCTCTACGCGCCGCTCGAGGCCGGGTGCGCACTTGTGCGCAACCGGGAAAAACTGCGTGACGCATTCTCGTACCATCCGCCGTATTACCACTTTGAAACCGAGGCCATCAACTATTACGATCTTGGGCCGCAGAATTCGCGCGGCTTTCGCGCGCTGAAGGTGTGGTTGGCGCTGCAGCAGGCTGGCCGCGACGGCTATGTGAAGACAATCTCGGAAGATACTCGGCTGGCGGGCGAACTCTTTCAGCAGATTGCGCAAACCCCTGAGCTCGAAGCATTGACGCAGGGCCTCAGCATCACAACCTTTCGGTTCGTTCCGCGCGGCCTGCCGCCCAGAGGCCAAGAGGTCGAAAAGTATCTTGACCAGCTCAACAACGAAGTGCTCACTCGTTTGCAGAACAGCGGCGAGGCTTATCTTTCAAATGCCATTGTTCGAGGAAAGTTCGCGCTGCGCGCGTGCATTGTGAATTTCCGAACGACGCGGGCGGACGTTGAAGCGCTGCCTCCGCTCGTTATCAGGATCGGCAAGGATACAGATGCAGAGCTGCGGCCGGCGGCCCTTCGCCGCTGAGGCGATCTCCGTGACGCCGTGCCCGAGCGTGCCGCAAAGATGTAACCATTGAGGCCGCTCCCGCGTAAATCTTAGAAAGACAGGTGCGACGAATTCCTGTCGCGACCATCCATACTTGTAAGGAATTATCTCCGGAGGCCTGCCATGGCAACGTTTCTTCCCCCCATTGAAAATCCGTCGAACCCGATGATGAAACTGGTCTACGGTATGTCGAGGCGCCAGTTTGGCAAGGTGATGACGCCGCTCAAAGTGTTTGCCGCGCGGATGCCGCTTGGTTTTGGGATGTTTACCGCGAAAATCAGCAAGCTCGACCAGAAGCTGGAGCTGCCGGCCGAGATGCGAATGCTGGTCCGCGAGCGCGTAGCACATATTAATGTGTGTGAGTTCTGCATCGACATCGGACGAGCGTTTGTCATCAAGGCGGGAATGAACGAAGCAAGGTTTGACGCGCTTGAGGATTATGCGACGAGCCCTCTGTTCAACGATGCAGAGCGCGCCGCGCTGGACTATGTGACCGAGCTGACCCGCGACAAGAACGTGAAGCCCGAGACCTTTGCGCGCCTGAGGAAGCATTATTCAGAGCGGACGATCTGCGAAATCGTCTGGCTGGTGGCGAGCGAGCATGTGTACAACATGACGAATATCGGACTGAATATTCATTCCGACATGCTGTGCGACATCAGCCGGAAGAAAAACTCGTGAACGCCGACGGCGTTCCTGGCGGACGAAGCCGATGCAACGACAGCTTGCTGCGCTAACACTCATATTGCTTCTGGGAATGGTACTGGGCCGGTCCCTGCTCATGGGGCGTGAGGGAATCAAGGCGATTCACTTTGGCAACATCGACAAGAAGGATTTCCTGATTCCGCCGTTCGCGGCCTTCTACTTCTACATTGTGTTCGCCAACGCGTTCGGTTTTCCGACGATCGCCAGGCATCAGTACTTTGATCTCGCGTCCATCTCCTGGGCCGGGGTTTGCTTTTGCGTCGCCGGCTTGGTTTTGGCCGCCCTTACTCTCGTATCGTTTGGGCGGAGTTTCCGTGTCGGCATCGATACGGACCACCCCGACAAACTTGTCACGAGCGGGGTATTCGCCTTCAGCCGTAACCCGATCTACGTCGCCTTTTGGCTGGTTTTGCTGGGCGAATTTCTGGTGTTCTCGAATCCGGCTCTTCTCATCTATTTTTTCGGCTCTATCTGGCTGATCCATCGTCAGGTTCTGCGCGAAGAGCAATTCCTGAAACAGCATTATGGCCGGGATTATCTGGAATACTGCGGCCGGGTGAGGAGATATCTCTAGCGCGTCAGCTTTCAAGATCAATGACAAGCTTGCCGCGAGCGCGCCATGTTCCCTGGTAGCGCATGGCTTCTGGAACTTCATCGAGCTTGTACCGTCTATCGATTACGGACTTCAGTTTTCCCGCCGCCAACAACTCACCGATCAATGTGAGATCTTCGCGATTGCCCTTGGCGATGAATACCACAAACTTCTGGCTGGAAAACCGGGAACGAAGAAGAGCGACAATGAGACCGGTGAACATCGCAAACAGTGGCTTTTGCCCGGCGAGGATTCCCCCGCCGACGTGAATGCCGTGCGGCGTCAAGACACGCTGGCACACCGAAAACGGGTGACTGCCGGCCATGTCGAGGATCAGATCGTAGCGCTCGGTGCCTTGGGTAAAGTCTTCTGTGGCGTAGTCGATGACGTGATCGGCTCCGAGGGATCGAACGAGATCTGCATTGCGAACGCTGCAAACGGCCGTGACGCGCGCGCCGAAGTTTTTTGTAAGCTGCACCGCGAATGTGCCCACGCCTCCCGACGCGCCGTTGATCAGGACGTTCTGGCCGGATTGAATCTTTCCGTGGTTGCGCAAACCCTGCAAAGCGGTGAGCGCCGCCACGGGACAGGCAGCAGCATCTTCAAAGGAGACACTTTCAGGCTTGGCGGCTAACTTTGACTCGGGCGCGACCGCATATTCGGCAAATGCGCCGCGGCAGTTTCCGAATACCGCGTCGCCCACTTTGTATTGCGTGACGGTGGCCCCGACGCCCTCGACAACCCCCGCACAATCGACGCCCGGTTGCTTCAGCTTGGGTCCTCCGAATAAAACTCGGAAGATGAACGGGCCGCCCTTCAGCACGTGGTAATCGAGCGGATTGACTGCGGCAGCGCGAACCTTGATCAGAACCTCCTGATCGCGTGCAACGGGTTTGTCGATCTCTTCGCAGGTGAGCACGTCAGGCGGGCCATTCTTGCGATATACGATTGCCTTCATCAAACAACCTCATTCGCTACGCGGCTACTAGAATCGACTGCACAAGGATCGCACAAGTGCGCTCGTCACAACCAAGAGTGATAAGTTTGCAGGGTGGCAATCGAGACGCATTCGAACTCGCCGGCTGTGCCCGCAGCCACGCCGCGGTTCGATGGCGTCGATCTGCTGCGTGGCCTGTCAATCATTGCCGTCATCCTGCTGCACGGGCAGATCCGACTCTTCTATACCTACTCAATCTCCATTCGAACGCTCTTGCCGCCCCAGATTTTCCATGTGCTGTTCAGGCAGGGTGGCAATGGCGTTACCGTTTTCTTCGCCATCTCCGGCTTTCTGATCACGCTCACTTCTCTGCGGCGCTTCGGCTCGCTGGCCAAACTGCGAGCGAAGACCTTCTATCGCATTCGTTTCGCGCGGATCGCACCGCTGCTCTTCCTTCTTTTGGCCGTTCTGAGCGTGCTGCACCTTGTCCATGCTGAAGGATTCGTGATCAACCGTGCGGGCGAGTCCTTGCCGCGCGCGCTGTTTGCGGCGCTTACCTTCCATGTGAACTGGTACGAAGCGGTGCATGGATATTTGCCCGCGAACTGGGATGTGATGTGGTCGCTCTCCATCGAAGAGATGTTCTATCTGTTCTTTCCACTGGCCTGCGTTTTGCTCGTGAAACGTCGCCATGGAATGCCGATTTTCGTCGCGTTACTCGCGGCATTGGTTGTGATGGGCCCTTTCGCGCGCACGGTGTGGAGCACGAATGAAATTTGGCTTGGCACTTCGTACCTTGGCGGAATGAGCGGAATCGCGCTCG
The DNA here is from genome assembly GCA_964533905.1 of uncultured Occallatibacter sp. Lineage (GTDB taxonomy): Bacteria > Acidobacteriota > Terriglobia > Terriglobales > Acidobacteriaceae > Telmatobacter. The sequence goes on from CAZHOO010000015.1 coordinate 28,479, forward strand.
GCTGCCTGACTGCGCTGCTCATGGACTGGCTGCAACGCAGAAAGCCGAAGTGGATGAGCGGAAAACTGCTGCTCGCCATCCAAATTGCGGGCGCAGCGATCATGCTGACGATCGTCATCTGGCCGCCGTCGCCTTTGATGCACTTTCTGGGGCGAAGCGGCACCGACGACACGATGCTTGGATTGGGTACCTGCCTGGTGATGCTCGGGAGCGTGTTGCGCGGGCGCGCGGGACACGGATGGACAGCGCCCGTACGATGGTTCGGGCGTCACAGCTATGAGGTTTATCTGACGCATGAGTTCGCAGTGGTGTGGTTGACGCAGCTTTACGTAAAGGTTCATCGCGGCTCGCCGCTCGCATGGATTGCGGCGGAAGTCGCGGTTGCCGCGGTGCTTGGCGCTCTGGTGGCGCGGGGATTTTCCGAGCCGATGAACCGGTGGCTGCGCGGGGCCGCTCCGCCGTCGAAGATCATGCTTTCCAACGCCACGAACGCGGAATGACTCGAGGACACCGAGGAGTTGTCTCGCCGTATACTCGTGGCCATGAAACGTTCGGTTGGAATTCCGCTGTTTTTGGCGTGTTTACTCGTTGTCCCGAAAGCCGCCTCCGGACAGTCAACCACTCCCCGACAGGAGCCGTCCTCTTCTGTCCCAACCAACATCCATCAACTCTTTCTCGACGATCAAGCGGAACGAGCAGTCGGTGGATTCGCCCCCAAATACGGGCCCGACGTCAACAGCCGCGATGCGATGCGACGCGCCGAGGCCAAATTGCTGCTTGCAGCTGGTCTGTTGAAGACGGCGCAGGACTTTCACGATGCGGCGTTCATCTTTCAGCACGGGCGCGATCCGGACGACTATCTCCTCGCGCACATTCTCGCCACCGTCGCGATTCTGCGAGGAGACAGTTCATCGAAATGGCTAGCTGCCGCGACGCTGGACCGCTATCTACAGGCAATCGGGCAAAAGCAGGTGTTTGGAACGCAGTATCTGAGTAAGAGTTACTCATACTCCTTGCAACATAAGATCGATTCAACCGCAATGAGAAGCGCGGGAGCCCACGAGGAGGGCGACACGCAAGATCCCTATGACGGAGACCTGGTACCGGACAGCCTCCGCAGTGATTTCTGCGTTCCTGATAAGGCCGCCCAGGCGACGGAAAGTGGGAATTTACCGCCCGGCTGCAGCAGATAGCGGCGATCCCCATTTCGGGCATCATTCTCTCGGCTCCTAGTACACTGGAAGTTCCCCGAGTTTCCTTGGAGAATTTTCGTGATGGAGTCGTAAATGGCATCGATTATCGTTCCGGCCAATCCGAGCGAGTCGCGAGCGGGACGCTTCGGCGTTTACGGCGGGCGGTATGTGCCGGAAACACTGGTCGCGGCGCTGGACGAGTTGGAACGCGCCTACGACGAAGCCAAGGCCGACGCGGCATTTCAGGCGGAGCTCACTTCTCTGCTGAAAGATTATGCCGGGCGGCCGACGCCGCTCTACTTTGCCAAGCGGCTGACGGAGCAACTGGGCGGGGCAAAGATCTACTTGAAGCGTGAAGACCTGCTGCACACGGGCGCGCACAAAATCAACAACGCGCTCGGCCAGGGCCTGCTGGCAAAGCGCATGGGGAAAAGGCGCGTGATTGCCGAAACCGGCGCGGGCCAGCACGGCGTGGCAACGGCAACAGTCTGCGCGCTGCTGGGCCTGGAGTGCGTGGTCTACATGGGCGATGTGGACATGGAGCGCCAGGAGCTGAACGTGAAACGCATGCGGCTCCTCGGCACGGAAGTACGCGGGGTCTCGTCGGGCTCGAAGACGTTGAAGGACGCCATCAGCGAAGCCATGCGCGATTGGGTCACGAATGTGCGGACGACTTACTACCTGCTGGGGTCGGCGCTGGGCGCGCATCCGTATCCAACCATGGTGCGCGACTTTCATCGCTGCATCAGCAAGGAACTCAAGCAGCAGATTCTCGAAAAGGAAGGCCGGCTTCCGACGGCGGTCATCGCCTGCGTCGGCGGAGGGTCGAATGCGATTGGCGCTTTCTATGAATTCATTCCGGATCGCCAGGTCCGGCTGATCGGCGTTGAAGCAGGCGGGCGTGGGCCCGAACTGGGCGAGCACGCGGCCAGGTTCCAGGGTGGCGCGCCCGGCGTGCTGCAAGGGACCTATTCTTATGTCCTGCAGGATGACGACGGGCAGATCGCGCTCACCCATTCGGTTTCAGCGGGACTGGATTATGCGTCGATTGGGCCGGAACACGCTGCGCTGCACGACTCGGGCCGCGCGGAATATGTTTCGTGCGACGATGCAACCGCGCTCGATGCGGTGGTGAAGCTGGCGCGGACCGAAGGCATTTTGCCGGCACTCGAAAGCGCGCACGCCGTGGCCGAGGCCATTCGCATCGCTCCCGCGATGGCCCCAAATGACATACTGGTGGTAAATCTCTCTGGACGCGGCGATAAGGATATGGGGATTTTGGCCCGCGAGTTGAAACTTTAGAGAGCGCAAGTCACTCCCATGCCGATCCGATTCGATCACAAGCCGGGCCTGGTTGTTTATCTGACCGCCGGCGATCCCAGCCTCGACGCGACGCGCGACATCTGCCTGGCGGCGATTGATGCGGGCGCCGATGTGATCGAGCTTGGCGTTCCCTTCAGCGATCCGCTGGGAGACGGCCCGATCATCCAGCGAGCCAGTGAACGCGCGCTGGCGCGCGGCACCCGGCTCAGCGATGTGCTTCGAGTGGCGCGTGAAATTCGCGCTGCGCGGCCTCACGCAGGGCTGATTCTCTTTACGTATCTCAATCCGATTTTGCGCTATGGCCTGCGCAAGTTTGCCGACGATGCCAAGGCTGCCGGTGCAGATGGCGTGCTGGCCATCGACATGATTGTCGAAGAAGCAGGCGAGTATTTGGCCGAACTGACGCGCGTGAATCTGGCTCCGGTTTTCCTGGCCGCGCCGACGAGTCCCGACGCGCGGCTTGAGGCGATTGCAAGCAACAGCAGAGGATTCATTTACGCTATTTCGCGCGTCGGCATTACCGGCAAGCAGCAGAGCCTGACTGAAGACGCAGCCGCGCTGGTCAAGCGCATCCGGCGATACACGCAGCTGCCTGTAGCAGTGGGATTCGGCATCAGCAACGCGGAACACGTGGCTCGGGTGGCTGAGTTCGCCGATGCGGCGGTGATCGGGAGCGCCATTGTCGAGCTCATTGAGCAGTCGACGGCAGAGACGGCGCCGGAAGCAGTATCTCGATTTATAAAGGGTCTGCGCCTGCCGCAAGCGGCGCTGGCCCGGTGAGGAAAGCAGCTTCCAGCTCCTAGCTTCTAGCCTCTAGCTTTTTAGTGGCTGGTTAAGCCGCGTAGGCTTGCATTGGCAAGAACGGGCTGGAAGCAAGTAGCTGGAAGCTAGAGGCTGAATTGTGACCATCGAAGAATTGCGAATCCGAATCGATGCGCTGGACCGGCAACTGGTGGAGTTGCTGAGCGAGCGGGCGCGCGCGGCGCAGACCATCGGCAACCTGAAGGCCGCGACTTCGCTGCCTGTGTATGAGCCGGACAGGGAGAAGATCATCTACGCCAACGTGCGCGCGGCCAACAAGGGACCGCTGCCCGATATTGAGCTGACGCATATCTACGAGCGCATTATTGACGTGATGCGAGCGTTGCAAAGGAACGAATTGGCAAGCCAGAGGAACGCCCGGGCCACCCAGGCCGAGGGCCAGGGCCTTGCCGCGGGCAGCGCGCCCGAGACAGGGAAAAAGCAATGATTGTCGCCATGCAAGAGAAAGCTACTGAAGAACAAGTGAATGCCGTCATCAACGCCATGGAAGAGGCCGGCGTGAACGTGCATCGGACGACGGGAGAATTCCAGACAATTCTGGCCGGAGTGGGCCCGACCGCGGGCCTGGACCTGACGAAATTCGAAATGCTGCCCGGGGTGCTGCACGTGCATCGAATCAGCGCGCCCTACAAATTGGCTGGACGCGCGTTTCGCCCCGAAGGCACGGTGGTGGAATTCCGCAACGGCGCGAAGATCGGCGCTGACAAGGTAGCGGTGATCGCCGGGCCGTGCGCAATCGAGAATCGCGACCAGATTTTTGCGATTGCCGCAGCAGTCAAGGCCGCGGGCGGAGGATTTTTGCGCGGCGGCGCTTACAAGCCGCGCAGTTCGCCGTATTCGTTCCAGGGACTGGGGATTTCAGGATTGGAACTCATGCGCGAGGCTGCCGAGGCCAATGGCTTGCTGGTGGTGAGCGAAGTGATGGAGATCGCGCAGATCGAGCCCATGCTGCCGCTGGTCGACTGCTTCCAGGTGGGCGCGCGCAACATGCAGAACTTCAATTTGCTGCGCGAGCTGGGCCAGGTGCGCAAGCCAATCCTGCTCAAGCGCGGCATCGCGGCGACGGTCGAGGAGCTGCTGCTTTCGAGCGAGTACATTCTTTCCGGCGGAAACTACGACGTGATCCTCTGCGAGCGCGGCATCAGGACCTATGAGACTTCGACGCGCAACACCATGGATATTGCTGCAATTCCTGTGATCAAAAAGCTCTCGCATTTGCCGATTGTGGCCGATCCTTCGCACGGCACGGGCCGGCGCGACATGGTGCCCGCGATGGCGAAGGCTGCCGTGGCCGCAGGCGCCGATGGCTTGATCATCGAGATCCACCCCAACGCCGACAAAGCTGTCTCCGATGCGGCACAGACGCTCTATCTCGACCAGTTTGAAAAGCTGGTGGGCGAGTTGCGGGTGATTGCCACTGCCGTTGGCCGAACCTTGTAAGCTTACGGAGCAAAGAGATCCCGCATGATTTCGCGCATCTCCATCCTCGGCACCGGCCTGCTGGGCACGTCAGTCGGATTGGCGCTCAGGGGCGCGGGATTTCGCGGCTCGATCGTCGGATGGAATCGCGGCGCGGAGCAGGGCAACGAAGCGCTGCGCATGGGCGCGGTGGATTCGCTCGCCGTCGACGGCCTGGACGCTGCGCGGGCAAGCCAGGTGACGGTCATCGCGGTTCCCATCTTCGCTACGCTTGATTGGATGGAGAAGCTCGCGCCAGTGCTCGGTCCTAATCAACTCGTAACCGATGTGGGCAGCACCAAGCGCGTAATTTCAGAGACGGCGGCGCGCCTCTACAACACGCCGGAGCGCGCAGCGTTCTTACCCGGGCACCCGATGGCTGGAAAAGAGCGCGGCGGCGCGGCGCTGGGCGATGCGAATCTTTTTCGCGGCGCGGTGTGGCTCTTTACCGACGATCAGAATGTGCTGCGTTCCCCGCAGGGAGCGCAGCTGGTAAGAGACTGGCGCGAACTTGTCTCCGCCATGGGCTCGAAAACACTCGATCTCGATCCCGCGCGGCACGACGAGCTGGTGGCGTGGGTAAGTCACCTGCCGCAGTTCACGGCGACGGCATTGAGCGCGCTGCTTGAAGAGGAAGTGGGCGATGCGCCAGAGTTGAAAGACGTGGGCGGACGAGCGCTGCGCGAAATGACGCGCCTTGGATCGAGCCCCTTCTCGATGTGGCGCGACATCGCGCACACCAACACCGAGGCCGTGGAGCGCACGCTTCTTGCGCTTGAGCAGCGTCTGGCCCAATTGCGCGAGAATCTTCGCTCTCCCGAGTTGCGCAACCAGTTTGAGCAGGCCAATAAGTTCCGCCGGGATTAACGGCCGGGCAAAACTTCAGTAGACGTGGACCTTCACCACTTTGCCGTTGAGGAACTTGACGACCCAGCGGTGGTCATCGCGAAGGTAGTACCAGGTCTCGCTCAGGTTGTCATCCGTGGTGTCGTCCACCTTTTTCTGATCTGGGTCGCCGGCACTCATCAGCACCATCTTGTAAGTCATGCCCTCGATAATGTCCTTGGAGCGAATGGCCTCCTGGAACTCAGGCGCGAGACCCTGGAGTTCCATGTTTTCGCCGATCTTTCCGACGTCGAGCACCCGCTGTAGCAGTGGTAGAAATGCAGTGATCTGCAGGTCGGCGTCCGTCACGTCTCTGCCATAGCGGAAATTGATGCGTGAGCCGCCGGCGCGCATAAGACCCGCACCCTTCTTTTCGGCATTCTTGCTTGCGCCGCTGCCCTCGCCGCCACCGCCCAGGTGAACCTCTACGCGATCGCTATCCACTTTCACCTCGGTGATGGTCACCCACTGATCGCGCGCGACACCCACTCCCTTGTCTTTCAGGAATTTGGCCAGGTCCTTCATGTCGACCCCTCGATCATCCAGCCGCTTGTCGGACTTTGGATCGACGTACAAGTCAATCCCGTCTTTGTATGCGGGCATATCCATCAGCGCCTTAACATCCTTCCCGAGCAAAGTCTTGCTCAGAGCATCTTTTGCCGAATCGGTGGTTTGGGCCGTCAGATGCGTTTGGAAAGCGGGAAGCGTGAGAACCAAAAGGGCAAGAAAGTGAACTTTCGAAAGGCGACTCATGTGAGGGGCACTCGCTTTCTAATCCGGTGATTCCGGCGTTAAATGCGCAGGCGCGGGACAGGAATCTCCGGCCCATAGAAACATTGGAAAGGAGGGAGGTGCAAATTATCGCGATCGGGGCAATTCGCTGTCAATCGGGGCCGGAGTCGATCAATCGAAAGTCGAACAGGTAAGTCAAAGCAAATGAGCCTATTCATGCCGTCTCAAATGCTGACTACCCCATTCGTTCCATAGGCACTTATGCCATTTGCCGATAGACTCTCTCAGGATCATGAAGACGCAGGGGTACGGCCGGCTTTGGGGCGTGGTCAAAGTGTTTGTGGCGTGCGCGGTGATCGCCGGCGCCGCACACGCAGTTGCGCTCGATCCGCACAAGGCCATCTCCCAGTACATTCAAACTGTCTGGACAACCGACGCCGGCCTGCCGCAGACGTCGGTCTACTCCGTGGCGCAGACTGCCGACGGCTACTTGTGGGTGGGAACCGAATCGGGATTGGCGCGATTCGATGGCGTGCGCTTCACAGCCTTTAACCGGCACAATACCAAGGCCCTGCCCGCCGATTACATTTCTCACCTATTGGGTGCGCGCGATGGAAGCCTCTGGATCGGCACCGACAGCGGACTCGTGCACATGAAGAATGGCGCGTGGACCACATACACGGTCCACGGCGGCCTTTCGAGCAACGATATCCGCGCGCTTCTTGAAGGCAGCGATGGAAGCCTCTGGGTGGGCACAAAGCACGGCCTTGATCGACTGAAAGACGGCAGGATCGCGGTCTACAGCAGCCGCGACGGATTGCCCGGAACCGCGGTTACCGACCTGAAATCCGACTCCGCCGGAGTCTTGTGGATCGCCACCGATGCAGGACTGGCCAGCTTCAACGGCAAACACTTTGAGGCCTACTCCGCGCTCGGCGGCCTGGCCGGCAATTCGATTTCGGCGCTGGCCATCGCTCCCGACGGCGCTGTGTGGATGGCTGGGGCCCACGGACAACTGGCCCGGCTTGCAGGGGGGCATCTGGAGAACGAATCAAAATCCGGCGACGCGATTCAAGGGGACGACATCAATGCGCTGCTCTTCGATCATGACGGCAATCTCTGGATCGGATTCGAGAGTCGCGGTTTGGCGCGCCTTCGCAACGGCGCTTTGAGCCCCTATGGCACGCTAAGCGGATTACCCGGTGACACTGTCGAGTCGTTCTTTGAGGATAGCGAGCATAACCTATGGGTCGGGCTGTTTGATGGCGGCCTGGTGGAGTTGCGCGACGGAACGTTTACGACATACGGGAAACCGAAAGGCCTTTCGTCAAACACCGACTGGTGCGGGCTGCAAACGCGGGATGGAAGCATCTGGATGGCCTCGAGCACGGGCGGCCTGGACCGGATTTTGCCGAATGGCTCTGTCCGCTCCTATACAAACTCGGAACGGCAGTCGAACGAAACCATTCACTCGATGCTCGAAACGCGAGATGGAGCGATTTGGATCGGGCAGCGCCACGGCGTGTTGACGCGATTTCTTGACGGCCGATTCACGACCTTCCATTACCAGCAATCGAGCAAGAACGCAATCAATTCACTGCTCGAAGACCGCGACGGCGCCCTGATAGTCGGCACGTACGGCTCCGGCGTCGCGCGGTTCAAGGATGGCCAATTCGAAGTGATCCGAGCCACCGGCGAGATTCCGGCCCTGGCCGAGTCTGCTGATGGAACACTGTGGCTCGGCACCGACGGCGAGGGTGTGATCCGGATCAAGGACGGGATCGAAACCAGCCTGACCAAGGCAAAAGGGCTGCTCAGCGATCACATACTCGCGCTCCATATCGACGGCGAAGGAGTTTTGTGGATCGGCTCGTCTTCGGGAGGATTGAACCGGGTGCAGGACGGAAAGATCACATCTTATACGCCGGACCAGGGGCTCTTCGACTCTACAGTGGGAAACATTCTCGAGGACAAGCTCGGCGATCTGTGGTTGGGATCGGACAAAGGCGTTTACCGTGTAGCAAAAAAAGAACTGAACGACTATGCCAACGGGCGCGTTGGCGCGATTCATGGCGTGGTGTATGACACCGCTGACGGCCTGCGTTCGCGCGAAACGATGCAGGGTGGGACCGGGACTGCGTCAAGCGCGCCAGACGGCCGTCTTTGGTTCTCGACCATGAAGGGACTGTCTGTCGTCGATCCCGCTCGCGCGTTGGGCGACGACCAGGTACTCCGCGCACAAATTGCAGAGCTCAGCATCAACGGCAACCCGGCCGATCCGGCCCGGGAAATCCTCGTCGGTCCGGGGGCGAGCCGGCTTGAGATCAGGTTCACCGCGCCCAGCTTCGTTGCTCCGAGAAAGATTCACTTCCGCTACATGCTGGATGGCTTCGACGATCACTGGAGCGCCTCGTCCACGCGCCGATTCGCCGACTACACCAATCTTCCGCCCGGCCGTTATCGCTTCCTGGTCGAGGCCAGTCGCGACGGCATGGAATGGAGCGGCGACGCTCAGCCGCTGAGCCTGACAGTGGTGCCGGCGTGGTACAGAAGTCGAATCGCAATCTCTAGTTTTGTGTTCGCGGGGATTCTTCTCGCCTGGTTCTTCATGGAGATGCAGACGCGCACTCTGAGACACCGGCGTAACGAATTGGAGCGCCTGGTGGTGGAGAGGACCGCACAGTTGGAGATCGAGAAACAGGGGCTTTTGAGAGCGCGTGAAGCGCTGCAGTTCCAGGCGGCGCACGATTCCCTCACCGGACTATGGAGTCGCAGTGCGATCCTCGATCAGCTCTCCCGCGAATTGGAGCGGGCCACGCGCCAGCGCACCGTGCTCACGGTGGTTGTCGGCGACCTCGATCACTTCAAGGTAATCAACGACACTTACGGGCATCTTTGCGGAGATTATGTGCTGCGCGAGTCAGCCCACCGCCTGGTGGGATTAATGCGTGGTTACGATGCTGTAGGCCGGTACGGCGGCGAAGAATTCCTTCTCGTGTTGCCCGGCTACGATGCGACCAGGAATCCGACGCGCTCGCATCAACTGGTTGACGCGCTCGCGGCACGGCCCTTCGAATGCAATGGAGTTGAGATCACGGTCACGTGCAGTTTCGGCGTAACAGTGACGGAGCCCTGGCTCGATCACGCCACCATCGACGATCTGATTCGCCGCGCCGACAAGGCTCTCTACGAGGCAAAGCGGCGTGGCCGCAACCGCGTGGAATTCGATCCGGCCAGCGCGCCGGTGAAGACGAAGGGCTGACCGGAGAGTCTACCCGTTCATCTCGCGGCCCTGAAGCCGCTGCGTCCTCGCACCTCGCCAATACAAGACCAAGCCGATGAGGACTGAGCCTGCGGTTCCACAGATCACGTCCACGAGAAAAACTTTAACGTCGGTTCCGCCGGGCGGCACGAACGACAGAACAATCCCAAGCAGAACCACGAGAAATCCAACAATTCCGCAAATCCATACCCCGGCCATGCCTCCGGGAACGAGGACTGCATGGGTATTCTCCCTGCGGTCCGCGCGCCTCGCCAGTTTGATGACGGCCGCAAACATGTAAAGGAATGGAATGAAGTAAAGAATGATGGCCGCATCGACGAGCACTTGGTAGGCGGCCATCACGCCATGATTCTTGATCTGGCTCAGCAAAAGGACGACTGCGGAAAGCACCGCTTGCACAAGGATGGAGATGTAAGGAGTCTTCCAGCGCGGGTGAATTTTGCCGAATGCCGCGGGTAGATAGCGATCAATGCCCACCTGGAAAGGCACGCGCGCAACACCGGCGACCGTGGTGCCGACGCCGCCCGCGTTACCGGCCGTCACAAGAATTGCCGCGATGACGCCGATGAATCCGATTTTGAGAGTTGCAGTGCCTAGACCGATGGCATGAAAGACCCCACTCTTGGGATCGATGTCGCCGGCGGGTGCGAGCGACAACACGGCAAAGGTTCCGGCAATGTACATGACGGCAATTAGCGCGCCGGCGCCGAAAACTGCGCGGGGCAGCGTGCGGCGCGCGTCGTGGACTTCCTCGGCCATGCAGGAAACCAGCTCCAGGCCGGTGAACGCAAATGCAATCTGCGACCAGAAGTTGACGGTATCCCAGTTCCATGTGGGCATCATGTTGGCGATTGTGAAATGAGTGACCGAGCCATGATGCGCGTAGATGACAACGGCAACAACGACCAGAATCAGCAAAGGCACATAAGTCCCGATGCCGCCGGCGTTCTGCAGCCATTTGCCGATGTTGAGGCCGATGATGTTGAGCAGGACCGCGACAACAAGCATGGCAACCGAAACCCACAGCAGAAACGGCTGGTTTTGCGCGAGACTGTCGCCATGACTCGACGAGATATAGGCGCACATGGCGGCGCTGGCCAGCAGAAGGCCGGGAAAATAGAAGATGGTGTAGATCCAGTAGGACCAGCCGGCGATGAAGCCGTGAAATGGGCCGAAGGCATCGCGCGCCCACGCGTAGATGCCGCCCTCTTCAGGAAAGCGGGACGAGAGCTCATTGATGACGAGCGCGCCGGGCACAAAGAAGAAAACCGCAGCCAGCACCCACAAGCTGATTGAAGAGGTGCCGTTGTGCCCCGCGGCGGCGATCCAGCGCGGCCCCAGCACCGCCGCAATGTTGAACAGCATCACATCCCAGTACCCCATGGCTTTGCGCAATTGCGGTTTTGATTCTTGCGCATTGGGCGCAGGGAACGTCATGAAGTCACCTGGGGTGAAAACGGTATGGGGAGATGATAGTAGCTTCCAGCTACTGGCTCCTAGCTTCCAGCTGGTAAATGTGGGATTCGACTTCTTTGCTGAGCCTGCCCATTTTTGAGGACGAAATCCAAGTGGGCGACCGATGCCCAAAAGCTAGACGCTGGAAGCTAGTGGCTAGAAGCTGTTTCACTCGTCGCGGACCCAGTGCTCGGTGCGGCCGAGCAACTGGATGCCGATGTAACCCCGCAGGCGCAATTTCTTGCCGCCGTCTTCAAGGGAGAGTGAGGCACTGTAAATCTTGCCGCTCTCGGGATCGAGAACCTGGCCACCGGACCATCGGCTGCCATCCTGCGCGAAACCCGAAAGCACCTCCAGGCCCACAAGAGGGCGGTCCTTCAACGGACCGGTGCAGAGATAGCAGGTGGGATGCGGAACGGGCGGGTCGAACAGTTGCTCAATCGTTCCGAAGAGCTTTCCGTTCTCTTCGCGGATTTGGACGATGGACTTCACTTTGCCGGTTGCGTCGTCGACGGTCTTCCATCGGCCGACCGGTGATGGCTGTACAGAATCCGGAGAGCGATGGCCCTGTGCCAGAACGAGCGGGGAACACCCAGCCATCGCGACGAGGCCAAGACAGAGAATTCGGAGTATAAAAATGCGAAGCCGGGGAAGGGGCATGAGCTCAGATTGCGTGCAGGGAATTAGACGAGTTGTGCACAAAGAAGTCTAACGCCGGCCACTTCCCTGCGCAGGGGCTTAATCGCCTTGACTGACGGCTTCCGTCGCAGTTTCGGCCTCAGCGGGGGCTTGGCTCGAAGAAGCAATGTTCGATGGATCAAGCGGTTCGAGACCTTCTGCTCTCGCCGCATCGAGCAACGCCGTCGAAGATGCGACAAAGGTGATTCCCGTGCCGGGAAACATATCGCGGGCGGTCAGCGCGGAGCCGAGTTGCAAAGCTTCGGGCCAACGCAGCGAAGTGCGATCGAGAAGCTGGCGCGCCGATTCCAGCACGCCCGGATTCAGGGGCTGTTGCACCATTCGCCCCGCTTCAATGCGCAACATGTCAAGCGCCGCGGCGGCGGCTTCAGGGGCGATGTGCCCGGAGCGCTCGCGCCGCCTGATAGCGGCATAAACTTCGAGGGGCGTTGCGGCGGAGATCAGCTTGCGATTGTCTTCCACGTTCTCGAGCAGACGGATCAACTCATCGGTGCCGGGTTCGCGCACAAAGAGTTTGGCGAAAGCCGTCGCTTCAAGAAAGAAGAAACTCACTAGATCCCCCGATCTTCATCCATCGCGACGGCCACCGGCTCACCCTGAACCTCAATCGGATGGAAGCGCTGCGCTTCTTCGGGAATGCCGGCCTCGGCGCGGTTAAGGCGAATCGTTGTGGTGGGATATGCCGGAGTCTTCGGGTTGGCAATCTTGCTGGTGATCACAACGCCGCGCTGGATGGCCTCGGCCAGCACAGTTTGCCGGGTTTCAGGATGCTGGTTCCAACGGAAAGCTTTGCGCGGGAGAAAGGAATCGCGGAACCACTTGAGGGCGATAAATGCGTGACCACCTCTCTCGGCCTCAGCCAACGCCGTGCAAAGCTCCTTGACGCGGATATCCAAATCCGCGAGCGACGCCTCCTCCGGTTCGCTCTCTTCCTCCGAGGCTCGGCTCGAGCGCGGCACTCGAGTCAGCCGCGGAGCTGGATCTTCTCCATCGATGCGCTCGAAGTAGATGCGCACTTCGTCGTCCTCTGGCGACCAGGTATCCGCAGAAGCGTTTCGGCGCTTGCTGCGTCCGTTTTCGCTGCAGAGTTCGACGATAGCCTGGTATCCGGGAGGAGCCAGAAAACGCAACGCCCGAACGAAGCCTGGATCCTGCGAGTAGGCCAGCTCATTCAATGCATCCTCAATGATTTCCTCAGCAGCTGGGATTGACAGATTGCCATTTTCCACCGGATTTTGCGCAGATCTCATCGCCTTCATCTTTTTCTCCCTATAGAGCTGCCCGAAGCTGCGGAGCCAGCACATTCACCGGCCGCGTTGCCAAAACGGCTCGGAGCTGCGCCGCATGCATCGAACAGCAGCGATCGATTTAAGAGTCCCTAAGAGCCCCTTGAAGCAAGGAAAGTCGGCCCCAATTCCTCAATTCAGAGCATTAAGAATCCGATATGAGCTTGGCTACGGCTGGATATGTTTCCCTGCACCTTACCAGTCGAGAGGGAAAACGGGCCTACGAGAACCCTGGAAGATACGATTAATGATCCATCATAGGCACACCCCTTCGCCCTGACAACATTTATTTGCCGTGGATATTGTGGGAGGAATCTACACGGAAACAGGGCACTTTCCACAGCGGGGCGCGAACTCCTCCCGAGTTTGAGCGCACTTCCCCAATTCCGCTGCACCGGCGCTTTGCTACCATCAGACGCTGAGATTCGTAAAATAGAGTACATGCGCCGCTGTTTGCAGTTGCTTGCTTGTATCTGTCTTCCATTTTCCGTACTCCACGCCAATGGACAGCCCTTCGATCTGTCCGGACCCAAAGTCGATATACACGTCAAGCGCGGAAACGTGACGCTCCCCATCTCCGAGGTGCCCAACTTAATGCCGGGAGACAGGTTATGGGTTCATCCGGACCTGCCGGAGACCCAGGCGACCAATTTCGTTCTGGTGGTCGCGTTCCTTCGCGGTTCTACCAATCCTCCGCCTCCGGAGTGGTTCACCCGCGTGGAAACATGGACGCGGGAGGCTCGCGACGAAGGTGTTTTTGTCACTGTTCCCGCAGGGGCACAGCAGGCGCTATTGTTTCTTGCGCCGGAGACGGGCGGCGATTTCAACACGTTGCGCAGCGCGGTTCGCGGCCGGCCGGGCTCGTTTGTGCGCGCCTCCCAGGACCTGCACGCTGCAAGTTGGGAGCGCATGCGGCTCGATGCGTATCTCGACGATGTGAAGGTGAGCAGCCAGTTCGACCCGCAGGAGTTGAAGACACGCACCGAGATGGCAGCGCGGAGCCTAGGAATCAAGATCAACGAGAGCTGCTTTGACAAGCCTCCTGAAGAACAGGCTTCATGCCTTTCGCAGAGCTCAGAGGGATTGGTGCTCGATGACGCCAACGCCCAATCGCTGGTAAACCAGCTGGTGAATGGAAGCACCCAGGACCTGATGAACCAAATCAGTTCCACGACCCTTGCCGGCGGCGGCCTTTATAGCCCGTACGTAGGCGCGGTAGTGGATATGGCAAAGATTCTTTCGTCCTTGCACACCGCGCACTTCCAATACATTCCGGCGCTTGCCTTGCCCACAGCCGACAGCCTGAACCTGCGGCTGAACATGCCGCCTTCATTCCGCAATCCAATGTCGGTCGTGGTGATCGCCCTTCCTCCCGTTGGGACAGCGCGGCCGGAACCGCTGCATCCTGTCAATCCCGAGGATCATTTCTGCGCTCTGAAGCCGGGATTGGTGCTGCCCGCCGACGGCGCGCCTTTGTTTTTCGCCACCGGCTTGGCCCACGATCTTGCTTTGCACCTGGAGCCAAACGATGGGAAGGGGAAAGCAGTTGACCTTCCGTTGCAGGTCGACGCAGACAAGGGTGGACTCGTTCCCACGGACAAGATTTCCGCACTGCCCGGAGGAGATTTCACGGCGACCGTTCGCGGCAAATGGGGCTTCGACGATTGGGTGGGTCCGCAATACCAACTCGTGACCGCGCGGCCCGGCGAGTGGAGCGTGGACGCTATCGATCGATCTGCCCTGGTGGTGGGCCGCGACGATAGCGTGGTTCTCGATGGCATGACTTCAGATTGCGTGGAAAAAGTGACTGCGCAAATCGATGAAGACCCGGCCATCACACTCGCCTGGAAATCGCCCAAGCCCAGCGAATTGGAGATCACGCTTCCGCTCAAAGAAGCGGAGCCCGGGCCCGTTAGCCTGCAGATCGACGAGTTCGGGATGGCCAAACCGGACCGCTTGAAGATGGTGGCCTATGCCGCTGCCGCATCGCTATACGGCCTGACGCTGAATTCCGGAGACAAGATTGCGCTGATGAAGGGAACGCGGCTGGATGAAGTGGCAAAAGCTGATGTCGAAGGCATCACATTTACGCCCTCGACGCTGGACCGCGTGGAGAACCTCGACCAGTTGCAGATGAACAGCGTTGGATCGACAGACAGCCTTGAAGCTGGAAAGGCATATGTCGCGATGGTGGAATTGAAAGATGGACGCACGCTGAAAGCTCCGGTGATCGTCGATCAGCCACGCCCGAAGGTGACTCTGCTCAACGAAGGAATTCAGCAGGATGGCTCCGCGCCCTCGCCGGTCGAGATGACCAGCCCTGCAGACCTGCCCGTGGAGGGCCGCCTGGTCTTCTTCATCAAGTCCGACGTCCCGCACGATTTTCCGCGCGACGAAAAGATTGAGGTGGCTGCGGCGGACTCAAGCTTTCACACCACGCTTGCATTGAGCGACGGCAGCTTGATGCTCGAAGATGCGCGCACGGCGGAGGCCAGCCTGGAACCGCTGGCGCGATTCGGCTCCTCGGCGTTTGGCCCGGTGCGTGTGCGCCCCATCTCCGCCGGCGGCGCAACCGGTGACTGGACTCCGCTCGGGACGCTTGTGCGCGTTCCCGGATTCAAAGAGCTGCGCTGCCCGCGCGCGTTGGCAAAACCATGCGTACTGACCGGAACCGATCTCTTTCTGGCAACGTCGATTTCAGATACGGCGTCGTTCGACAGCTCAGTGAATGTTCCGCCAGAGTTCACCGGGACGGAGCTTGTGGTTCCCCATCCCGTGAAAGGCGCGCTCTATCTGAAGTTGCGCGACGATCCGTCTAACGCGGAGATGCTCACGCTGCCCGTAACTCTGATGGCCGCACCGGAAGCCGCGGCATTGGCGGAGAAGCCGCCTGCGGCAACTCCGGCCGTAACGCCGGTTCCACCGCCAACTGCGGCAGCCGATGGAACGCAAACTCAATCCCCCGAGCCGAAGCAGAACTGATCGAGCCGCACGGAAGCTCCCGGGAGTCCCGGCGAATCGAGACAAGAAATTCGCCTAGTTGAAGTAGCTGCGATTCTTCTCTGCGAAATCAACCTTGTCGGCCGGCAACTCGTCGAGCGAAAAGATGGCATTCTGCGCGCAAATCGAGGCGCAATTGCCGCAGTCGATGCACTCATCGGGATTGATATAGACCTGGGTTACGGTTGCGGCCGCGGGGTCATTCTGGGCGGGCGCAATAGCGGCGGTGGCGCACTCGGCCACGCAAACAAAATCCTTGGTGCAGGCATCGGTGACGACATAAGCCATGGAAACGTTGCTCCTCAATCGCAGGCGCGCTGGGTTTGGCGCCCTTGCTTAGAAGCTATCGGCAAAGACCTGCCAGAGGCCGTGACACGAATCACGTTTCGAACGCTGACGGCCTTTCGATTATCCCAATGCGGTACGCCGAACATGGCCTCGCACGTTTTCGACTGAACCGGAGTGGAAGATCAGAAGATCCTCACGCGAAGGCCTCCGTTATTCCATTGAGCCAAAGAACTTAGCTGTGCTAGCCTTGCGCTACTTCGCCGCACGCCTCAGGGCCGCGGCAAACTTCCCCCAGAGATCACAGCGAGAGGATTCGGACGATGGCAACTGTGTCGCAAAGCGCGGCCGTGCGCCCGGGCGTGCATTTCGGCGGGCGCAACGGCCTGGCGGACAAGTATTTCTATTTCGCGATGTCGCTGCTGCTGGCCGGAATCGTGGTTTACGGATTCGGTCAGACGGTCGATCACAATCTCATCCACGCAACGCCGCCGCGGCCATTGCTGCTCTGGTTCCATGGGGCCGTGTTTTCGACCTGGGTGGCCTTCTTTATTCTTCAATCAGCGTTGGTGCGCACGCGCAACGTAAAGCTGCACCGGCTGCTAGGCTGGTTTGGCGCGGCACTGGGTACGGCGATGATCGTTCTGGGCGTGGCAGTCGCGATCGTCATGGTTCGCTTTGATACGCGCACCCTCCACGAACCGGGCGGAGATGCGTTTCTGATCGTCCCTCTCTTCGACATGCTGGCCTTCGCCGTGTTCTTCTCGCTCGCCGTGCTCTGGCGCAAAAAGCCGGAGATGCATCGCCGGCTGATGTTCATCGCTACATGCGGACTGGTTGTGGCAGCCTTTGGCCGGATTCCTTTCGTCGCCGAACACGGCTTCAGTTATTACGCGGTCGATGTGCTGATTTTTCTGGGAATTCTGCGCGATCTGGTTGTGAATCGGAGCGTTCACAGGGTGTATCTGGTGGCGCTGACGGTGCTGATCGCTTGCCACGCATTCGTGATTCACACGGAGACCAGCGCGTCGGCCTGGTGGCTGAGGATTGCGGACAGGATGCTGGGGTAGCGGACTTGCCAAGACGGCAAATTGTAGCTACAATTAGGTTGTGTACGTCTGGAACGAAGACAAGAGAAAGTCCAACCTGAAGAAGCATGGGCTCGACTTCAGAGACGCTTTCCTGGTCTACGAGAATCCTGACAAATGCACGTACGATGCGAGCCGCGGTGACGAATACCGTTTGATGGATGTGGCGTTGGCTGTGGTCAAGGGCAGGCTCTTGACGCTGGTTTACACCGAGCGAGACGACGTAGTCCGCGTGATCTCATTCCGGAATGCTTCGCGTACGGAGCGTAGGCAATATGAGGAAGACGCAAAGTAAAACCAATTGGGACCGCGTGCTGGCGTACAAAGACGGCGAGCACATTCCTTATGAACCGGAAGACGGCCCCTACGATCCGAACGATACCGAAGCCACGCGCGCCTTTTTTGAGCGGGCCGACCTGATCCGGAAAGGCAGAGTCGTGCGGCGCGGCAAGCGCGGCCCGCAAAAAGCTCCGACGAAAAAGTTAGTATCGCTGCGCCTGTCTGCCGAAGTCGTGGATCATTTCAAAGCGGGCGGGCGAGGCTGGCAAACGCGGATCGACGGCACATTGCGCGAGGCGATCAGGAAGAGGGCGTAGGCTCTTCCGTTTATCCCTTCGATTTAGCTCGTCCATTTAACTCATCCATTTAAACTAAACAGTTATGGCGACACTGAAAGCTGTGCGCGGGACGCGCGATCTGCTGCCTCCGGAGACGGAGCTGTGGAATCGCATTGAGACGACCGCGCGCCAGGTTTTTGCCCGTTACAACTTCGGGGAGATTCGCACGCCGATCTTTGAGGACACGGCACTGTTCGCGCGAAGCGTGGGCGAAGAGACCGACATTGTTTCCAAGGAAATGTATACGTGGGAGGATCGCGCCCGCGCGCAGTCGGAGAAGACGCAAGCGCTGACCCTCCGGCCTGAGAATACGGCCGGCGTGGTCCGCGCCTACATCGAGCACGGCCTCGGCGAGAGCGGCCAGTTGCAGAAGCTCTATTACATTGGCCCGCAATTCCGCAGAGAGCGCCCGCAAAAAGGCCGCTATCGGCAGTTCTGGCAGATCGGCGCAGAGGTGATCGGGCCTCCGTCGTCGGGCAGCGAATCGCCATTGCGCGACGCGGAAGTTCTGGAGATGCTGGCGACGCTGCTGGATGAGTTGAAGATTACCGGCTGGACGCTGGAGCTGAATTCGGTGGGGTCGGCGGCGGATCGGGCGAAATACAACGATGTGCTCCGCACAGCTCTCGTCGACGTGGCGCCGAAAATGTGCGCGGATTGCCAGCGGCGCGCCGTGACCAACCCTTTGCGCGTGCTTGACTGCAAGGTGCCCGAAGACCAGCCGATTATCGAAGCGCTACCTAAGATTGGCGACTCGCTCGGCGAGGACTCGAAGACGCATTTTGCGGCAGTGCTTGCCGCGCTTGACGCGGCGGGCGTGCCCTACACGTTGAATCAGCGGCTGGTACGTGGCCTGGACTACTACACGCGAACGACGTTCGAGTTCACGCATGGCGGGCTAGGCGCTCAGAACGCGCTGCTTGGCGGCGGGCGTTATGACGGGTTGAGCGAGGCCATCGGCGGACCGAGAGCTCCGGGCATCGGTTTCGCGATCGGCCTTGACCGGCTGGTGCTCACTCTTCAAGCCCAGGAATTGGTCCAAGGGGCTGCCCCACCGCAAGTGGCAAAAGTTGACGCATATATTGCACCGCTCGGCGAATCACTGAACGCGGCTGCCCTCGTTTTGGCTCGCGAGTTGCGCCGCGCCCGCCTGCGCGTCGAGCTCGGCGACGGCGGCTTCCGTCTCAAGAAGTCATTCGAGGCCGCCGACAAGATCGCTCGCGCCATCGTCATCCTGGGCCAGGACGAGGTGCGGTCCGGTATCCTGACCGTGAAGGACTTCTCCACAGGCAAACAAACAAAAGTTCCTCGCGCGGAGCTGGCCGCATATCTGGTTCGGCCCGCAGGCGAGTAGAAGGACCCCGGTTGTGCTCGACTTTTTAGGGAATCTCGAACGGACCCACATGTGCGGCGATTTGCGCGCTGCCGATGCGGGCAAGCAAGTGGTGCTGATGGGCTGGGTCAATCGCCGCCGCGACCACGGCAGCCTCATTTTTCTCGATGTCCGCGACCGCTCCGGCATTGCGCAGGTGGTGCTCGACAAGGACCTCACGCCGGAGGGTCACCTCAAAGGCGAGCAGGTGCGCCCCGAATACGTCGTCGCCGCAGTCGGCAAGGTGCGTCTGCGCTCGCAAGACGCCATCAACCCGAAAATGCCTACCGGCGAAATCGAGATTGAGGCGACCGAGCTGCGCGTACTGAACGACACGAAGCTCGCGCCGTTTTCGCCCTCCGAAGACGCGATCCAGAACGAAGAAGTACGGCTCAAATACCGTTATATCGACCTGCGCCGCCCCGAGATGCAGCACAACTTCAAACTGCGACACGAGATCACGCTGGCCATTCGCGAGAGCCTGAGCTCGCAAGGATTCCTCGAGATCGAAACGCCGATTCTGACCAAGTCGACCCCCGAAGGCGCGCGCGATTTTCTGGTGCCGAGCCGCGTGCATCCCGGCGAGTTCTTTGCTCTACCCCAGTCGCCGCAGATCTTCAAGCAGATCCTCATGATTTCGGGATTCGACAGGTATTTCCAGATCGCCCGTTGCTTCCGCGACGAGGATCTTCGCGCCGACCGTCAGCTCGAATTCACGCAGGTCGATCTCGAGATGAGCTTCCCGCAGCAGGACTCCGTTTTCGGCGTGGTGGAGCAGTTCATGAAGGCGGGCTTTGCTGCGGCGGGCATCGACCTTCCGATTCCGTTCCCGCGCATGACTTACGACGAGTCGATGCGGCGGTACGGGACTGACAAGCCTGACCTGCGCCTGCCCGGGCTGACCGACGTGCGGTCCGCGTTCACTGACGACGCGCTGGCGACGCTCGCGATCGATCCCGCGTTGCCTGTGGTTGCGTTGCGCATTCCCAACGTGGGTGAGTTGAGCCGCAAGGAGCGCGAAGACAATCATCCGCTTTTCGACCAGAAAAAGGGCGCCAAGTTCATTGACGATTTCAGGCGGCTCGCGAAGAGCTTTCCTGAGTCTGCGGTGAAAGTGCGCGAATTGGCCGGAGCAGCCGACGCGGATTTCGTCATCGTGGTCGCGGGCGATCCGGCGCACCACATCAAGGCCAGCGACACCAAGTTTCCCGGCCGGCTTTCGGAGCGCGAAATCAACGTATACGCCGCAGCCGGCAACTTCCGCGCCGAGCTGGCGAAGAAGTACGCCGATCGACACGGCGCATTTCGCGTAACCGATGAGGTGGTGTCGGCTGCAGCGACGCGAAGCTCGGCGACTGAGATGATCGAGGGCAGCCAAGCCTTCCATCCCATGTGGCTCACTGACTTCCCCATGTTCGAGTACGAGCTGGCCTCGGCGAAATGGGTGCCGGCGCATCATCCGTTCACAGCGCCCATTGAGGCCGACATGGCGAATCTCAAGAGCGATCCGGCGAGCGTCCGCGCCAACTGCTATGACCTTGCGATGAACGGGCTTGAGCTCGGATCGGGATCGATTCGCATTCACCGCAAGGATGTGCAGCAGCAAATCTTCGCCTCGCTGGGAATCAGCGAGGAGGAAGCGAAAGCAAGATTCGGATTCTTTCTCGATGCGCTGGAATACGGAACGCCTCCGCATGGCGGCATTGCGCTGGGACTCGACCGCATTGTGATGCTGCTGGCCGGCGCGAGCAACCTGCGCGAAGTGATCACCTTCCCGAAGACAGCGAAGGCCATCGACCTGATGTCCGAAGCGCCGACGGCCGTGAGCGAGCAGCAGTTGAAGGAACTGCACATTCGCGTTGCGCTGAAAAGCTGATTTCCACTGCGATGATTCGCTCGACAGCGCTTGGGCGGACGCTCTGTCTGTGGTATATTTTTTGTGGTGCGGAGACGATTTTCACCTCCGCCGGAAGCCGCGCATGATGGTCAACAGCGCGGCTTTTTGAACCCCCTGGACGCGTAGCTCAACTGGCAGAGCATTCGGCTCTTAACCGACAGGTTGAAGGTTCGATTCCTTCCGCGTCCACCAAATCCTCCCTTTAATGAATTGCAATTGGGGTCCTTCGACCGTAGAGCGGACTCAGGATTTCGCCTCAAGGCTCCCGTCGCTTGCGCTCCTCACGCCTTGAAATCGGCTCAAGTTCGATTCCTTCCGCGCCCACCACCATTGCATGGAGCAGCCGCTCGCTCGGCGCTCGCAATCATTCCTTACGTCACCTGCCATCGTGTTGATCAGCGCTCGCTGGTCGCTCGCAGAACCTTCTCAGCAAGTCGTTTCGCGGCGGCTTCGCCTTGCTGTTCCGGCGTATCTTGACAGCCGGGAGCAGGGTCTTTTAGTGTCCTTTGCGGAATACGTTTACTGACTGCCCTGCAGCGAACACCCAAAAACGCAAAAAGAGGGGGAAACCATGCCGCAAAACCCGACCAGTGGAATCCGAATCAACCGCCGCGAGGCACTCAAGCTTTCCGCAGCCGCAGGCCTCGGGATCGCTTTGGCAGAGAATGCACACGCCTCCGACAGCATAAAGACCGGCGTGCATCAGGAGCCTGGGACCTGCTCAACGCCGCGTTCGGCCGTCGCCAAAACGCAGTACGGCCCGGTGCGCGGATTCCTCGATGGCGGAGTCTTCACATTCAAAGGCATTCCCTACGGGCAGAACACGGCCGGCGAAAACCGCTGGCTGCCGGCGAAGCCTCCGGTGCCATGGAAAGACGAGTATCCCGCGCTGATCTACGGGGCAAACTGCCCCCAGAATCTCCATCCCTGGACGGCGATCGAGCAAACATTTTTGCAGGACTGGGACGACGGCTACCAAAACGAGGACATGCTCAAGCTGAACGTGTGGACGCCGAGCCTGACCGGCAAGCGCGCCGTGCTGGTTTACTTCCATGGCGGCGGATACAGCTTTGGATCCTCGTACGAACTGCCGTCGCAAGAGGGCGCACAGATGGCGCGCCATCACGACGTGGTTTCAGTGACCGTGAATCACCGCCTCAACATTCTCGGGTTTTTTGATGCGTCGGAGATCGGCGGCTCTGCCTACGAAGATTCAGCCAATGTGGGCATGACGGACCTGGTGGCTTCGCTTGAGTGGGTTCGCGACAACATCGCAAACTTCGGCGGCGACCCCGACCGCGTCATGATCTACGGCCAATCGGGCGGTGGATCCAAAGTGACGACGCTGATGGGCATGCCGTCGGCAAAGGGATTGATTCATCGTGCCTCGGTGCAGTCGGGCGGCGGGGGCAATATCCCCACCAAGGAGCAGCAACGCGAAGTCGCCCGGCAGATGATGAAAGATCTGGGCCTCGGGCCGAACGAAATTGCATCGCTCCAGAAAATGGAGTGGCCGGCGCTTATGGCGGCCGGCAACGCCGCGGTTGCCAAGATCAATCCGCCATTCCGGCCCGGAGCTGGATTCTTCTCAGGGCCTGCGCGCGTAGGCTGGTCGCCATGCCTCGATGGAAAGGTGATCAACGTGCGATCATTCTTCGATGTTGCGCCGGAAACCTCGAAGGACGTGCCGATGCTTCTTGGCTCGGTGAGCGAAGAGGGCAACCAAATGTCTCACAACCCAACCGAAGACCAGTGGCATGCCGACCTGGTGAAAGCATACGGCGACGACAAGGCAACGGCGCTGATTGCTGTGCTGAAGAAAACGCATCCCGAGAAGGCAATCCGCACGCTCAGCTATATGTGCAGCGGCGCCTTCGGGTTGAACTCGCTGACCATGCGCAACAACATTGTGAAGATGGCCAAATTGAAGCACGAACAAAACGGCGCGCCCGCCTATGCGTACTACTTCACGTGGCAATCGCCCATGCTCGATGGCGTTGCAGGCGCATGGCACACCGCCGAACTGCAGTTCTGCTTCGACAACACCAAGCGCTGCGAGCAAGGCACAGGCAACACGCCCGAGGCGCAGTCGCTCGCGAAGAAGATGGCGGATTCATGGGCCAACTTTGCCAGGACCGGCAATCCCGGCCAGCCCGGCATCGCCTGGGAGCCGACCGACCCCGATACCAACAAGACCATGGTCTGGGATAACCAGATTCGAATGGTCAACGATCCGGAGGGCGACGCGCGGAAGATCCTGCTGAGCTGAGGGGCCGCGGGGCGCGATCTCTACTTCGCAGGCGGCGTCGCCCCCACCTTCGTAAACGTCGATTCCTCATCGGAGGCCCATGTATTGCCGCCGTCCATGGACGATTCGTATTTGAGGGTGTATTGCGTTTTTGAAAGTTCCTTTTCGGTCAGGCGCGTCTCGATCGGCTTGCCTTGCATCATCGACTGGGTAATCCAGGTCCATGTGTCGCCGCTGACACTTCCTTTGGCCATGATCTGTTCGCCCCAACTGTCGAACGCGTTGTAGGTGTAGGTTTTGGTTTCCGGGTCATATCCCAAAACGGCCATGATCGAAAAGTCGCCGGCGGGCGATTTGTTATTCGAGTGACCCTCAAGAAAAAATCCTCCAGCCGTCCACTCCCAACTTTGAGTGGACGACACTGGTCCTTCCATGCCATGCGCGGTGGACTTGCCCACTTCATTCCAGTTGCCGACAAAATACGCGAGCCGCTCCACTTCCGGGCCCGGTTTCGGCGGCCCTTGCTGAGCCGGCGCCTGGATTGAAACTCCGAGCGACAAAACACAAATTACGACCGGCCCGATGAACCGATTCATGCGAAATCTCCTTGGCGTTGGAACCGCGGCTAAGTTTTTCAGAACGATGAAGAGGGTGTCCAATGGGGTGTAAGAACTTGAGGTGGTGCGCCCGGAGAGATTCGAACTCCCGACCTAACGCTCCGGAGGCGTTCGCTCTATCCAGCTGAGCTACGGGCGCGCTTAATCAGGATACCGCAAGTTTCGCAAACGCCATCTTGGCGATCAGGCATTGGCGCGCAGTTCCCGTTGGACCGAAATGCGGCCAAGCCACGCAAAAACGAACAGTGTGATGCCGCCAACCCAGGCGCCGAGCGAGAAAGACTGCGGAACGTAAAGCGCAATCATGACGCCGCTCGACACAAGAATCGCGCACAAAGCAATGAACATCTTCATGCCGTAGAGAAAGACAAAAGGAAGATAGTGCGCGCCGAGCAGGATGAGGAGCGCGGGATAAAACAGGTTCAGGCGAAATTCGGTGACAGGGACGAGCAGAAGCATCGTCATCGGAAGCGTAAACGCGATCTGCATTCCCAGATTGCTCAACGGATTGCCTTTAGTAGGCGAGGCCGATCCGCCAGACAAACGCAGCAGCAACAGGGTGGCCGGGAAGATAAAGAAGCCGCCGAATACGATGGTAGTAATCGCCGCGCGCGGGGTGCTCCACGTCGCCAGAGCCGCCGATGCAAGCCAAATGACGGACGACACAAGTTGACCCCAAAAGCCGCCGATGAATTGCGTCCGTACGTGGCGTTGAGCGTCCTCGACGAGCATTTTCGAACCCTCCGAAGATGGAAATGAGAGAGGCGCAGGTAGTTTAACTGCCGGATGCAGTGGTTTGAATGAGGAGTTACGCAGGGGCGGGGCTGGGAGTTCCAGGAGCGGGTAAATGCCGGCTGCGGGACCTTATTCGGTCCCGCCGGATGTGGCTTGGAAGCGGACGCCTGAAAGATTAGGCATTTTGAGCGATCGTTTAGAAGTGGTGGGAGAGACTAGCAATGACCGTGTAGTCCGCGAAGAAAGCGTCGCCGTGGAGGGTGTTGAACATCGCCTCGGGGTAGCTTTGCGGGCGATCACGGTAGATGGCCCACGGTCCGTTGACTGAAAGCGTGTCGTGCTTGTAGTTGAAGATCAGGCCTGGATCGAAGGAGAAGATGAATCCCGGCCGGCGGAAGCCGTCGCTGGCGCCGATCAGATCGTGCACCGGAACGCCTTCGCCGCGAATGCCGGCGCTGAATGCCAATCCTCTGAGCGCTTTTAATTTCGGAACCATCTGCACGATTCCGGCACGGTACAGGTATTGGTCAACCGAAGAGTCAATGCTTTGTCCGGGCTGGGAGCGGAAAGAAGCCACCCCATTGGTATCAGCCGGGCTGGCAAGGTAATTCCCTTGCGCATAGGCCGTGGCCGTGTGCCAAAGTGCCTGATAGGCCTGCGATCCGACACTGAAGGCCCACTCACCGTCGCCAGGCTGCAGGGATGGATCGGCAGTGGCGATGACGGTCTTGCCCCCCTGGGTTGCAGGATCCGTGTAATTGGACTTTCCGGTGGGCAACTTGATCTGCGCGTTGATAGCGATGTTCCCGCCATGCTCTGTGGGCGGGCGGAACAACCAGGATTCGACACCGAGTGTGATATCACCTAATCCGGTCACCCTGAAGATGCCATCCGGCGGGTAGAGCTGGTTGCGTGAGCCGTTGAAGATCGGCACGTCGCCGATGATGCTCCAGCGATGCGACAACTGGTACTGGAAGGCGATGTCGAAGATGTTCTGGTGGTTTTCAATCGCACTTGCGCGCGGAATTTCTGTGCTGCCTTGGAAGTACTTGTTGGAGTTGAAGACGCGGTAGCCCACGTCGATGGTTAAGTTGTGAATCCAACTACGGCCGCCCGGCGAAACCTCGCCACCGCTGCCGGTGATCAGCTCGTCGAATGATCGCTGATTGCTGTGCGCAGCGACACATCCCTGCGCACCGGCCCATTGGGCGCCGACTGCAGCAATGGCAAGGGCTAAGATTAGACCTTTGGTGTTGAGGAAAGACATGGTTGACCTCCTGAGTTTTGTCTCTGATTCAACCCCTGGGGAAGCGGGGCTTTGATCGGAATCTTGTTCAATGAGAGTCGACAATACGGGATGGTGAAACGATTGTCGTCGGCCCTTGGGTGGAGGACTGTCTCAACCTTTGTTTTGGGTAGGACCAAGAATATGCGATCGAAAGAGACTGAAACCGCACCGTTATTTTAGGAACCAGGCTGAAGGCCGTTCCCTTTGAACTTGTCCGCCGACTTAGGCCGTCTTTCGTTGACTTGGGGCCGATTTTTGAGTATTCTAGAGGTCTTGCGCGGTGTTGCGCCTGGGGTCTCGGTGTGCTCACCCGGACCTTGCCGAATGAAGGCTCCTGCCGGGTTCCGGCGGCTTCTGATGGAACAGGCGACCGGCTGCGGGACCGGGAGATCGTGGTCCGGCGCAGCCAGGGTTCCCTGGTGAACCAACTCCCGCAGCTTCTCACCCGAACAGATTTGTTTGGCAGTGGGTAGATTTTGAAAGCCCATGCACGTATTGCATGGGCGAGCGCGGTTTGCGCTGGGCAGAGCGATCCACCCTAAACGCATCATGCGCGTTCAGGATGGGGCACCTCAGGTTCCTAGGGTGCAGGGCAAATTCTTTCGAAGGAAGCAAACAGATGTCGACGTTTATTCCGAGCGGCAAGGATATCAGCCGCAAATGGTACGTGGTGGACGCAAGCGGCCAGACCCTGGGGCGCCTGGCGACCAAGGCCGCGACGATTCTTAGCGGCAAGACGAATCCGCAGTATGTGCCGTACATCGACATGGGCGACCACGTGATCGTGATCAACGCGGAGAAGGTGCGCCTGACGGGATTGAAGGACCAGACCAAGCTTTACCGGCGCTACACGGGCTTTCCGGGCGGGCTGCGCGAGGAGTCGTTTACGCGGCTGATTAACCGCCGGCCGGAAAAGGTTCTGGAAGAGGCGATCAAAGGCATGCTGCCCAAGAGCAAGATGGGGCGCCAGATGGCCACCAAACTGAAGGTCTATCGCGGCGACAAACATCCCCACACGGCGCAGAAGCCGGTGGTTTTGTAAGGCAGCTATTAGCTGTCAGCCATTCGCTCTTAGCTTGTGCATTGGGATAGCGAAGGGCTGAGGCGAAGCAAGCGAGAAGACGAAAAACGGGATCGAAAGTGGAACGGCTAATAGCTAACGGCTAGGAGAAGGAATGGCAGAGGATCTGGTTCAGTATTACG
>CAZHOO010000016.1:0-54500 GCA_964533905.1 uncultured Occallatibacter sp.
TTCGGCCACTCCGCCGAAATCGACTTCGAAATCTTCGCATAGCCGTAGCCCGGCAGGTCCGCGAACACGATCGTTTTCCTTCTGCTCTCGTCCGAGACCAGAAAAAAGTTGATCGCCCGCGTTCGTCCCGGCGTCGACGAAACTTTCGCCGCCTTCGCACCGACCAGCGCGTTCAGAAGGCTTGACTTGCCCACATTCGACCGCCCCAGAAACGCAATCTCCGGCACGCTCGCCGTGGGAAACTCCGCCGCCAAAACTGCAGGGCGCAGAAACTGTGCCGACCATCGCATTGCGCAACCTCTCTCATGAGTCTACGGGGCGATCTTCGCCTACGCCCGTCGCGGCTAAAAAGAGCCGCGCCGTTAGCCCGCG
Organism: uncultured Occallatibacter sp.; assembly: GCA_964533905.1. Lineage (GTDB taxonomy): Bacteria > Acidobacteriota > Terriglobia > Terriglobales > Acidobacteriaceae > Telmatobacter. The sequence goes on from CAZHOO010000016.1 coordinate 373, forward strand.
TTATTGGCAGAGTTGCGAAACCCGCTTGTACGGATCGGGCTTCGCCGTCGGGCGCGCCAGGTGGCGCGCATCCATCAACTGTTCGAGCAGCGTTCCTCCAGACTTCGAACCCGCATCCGGATCATCCGCATAAGCCGCGTCGCTCTCCACCTGTGCAAGGCTCTCAAAGCTGAATCCTCGCTTGCGAAGCAGATCAACCAAATCCGGAAGCATCAGTGTCGTGAAGGGCGTTTCGTGCAGCAGCAACACGTCGGGAATCTCGCGCCCAAACACCAATTGCTCTTCTTCGCGGGCCAGCGTGACATCCTCCTCGGCAGCGTCGAGATAGTTTTGCCTGAGCTTCGCGATCGCCGCGTCGTTCTGCTTCGCCACGCACTGGACGTACGCGTCGTTCCATTCGTAATCCGCAAACTGCAAGGTCACCTGGGCAATTCGATATCCGTGCTCGAGCAAATACCCGCGCACCGCTCGGCGCTTCTCCACCGTTTCGCCTTCCTCAAGGTACGGGTAGCGAAACCACCGCCAGTCGCGCTTCTCCCCATACTGCGTTAATGCCGGCTCGTTCTGCGCAATGTCTTGCTCGAACGCTTCAGCGGTGCTTGTGGTCAAACGCATGTGCGACCACGTGTGGTTGCCGATATTCATACCCGCATTGAGCCAGACCTGCAGCGCCTCAGGGGCGCCCGGTCTGCTCGCGAGCTTGTCGCCGTTTACAAACCCATACGTGCCCTCAAGATGCGCGGCCTTCAATTCGCTCACGAGCATCGTCGCGACGCTGACCGCATCTTCTCCCGCCGGCAAAACGCCAACTTGCGGAAGATCGTCAAATGTAATGGCGACGACAGGGTGCGCGGCAACCTTCGCGTGATCGGGCTGCGCTTTCTGCTCGTCCAGCCGGGACTCGTGCGTCGACTGTGCTCTTGCGCTCGCAGTTCCGATTGCAAAGAAGGCCAGCAACGCAGTTATCGCCGCCTGCTTCACCATTTCGCTACCTCGCGTCCAACGGCGAAATCGCACGCGTGAGCGGATCGGAAGCCAGCCACTTTCCAAACTCATCCACAGGATCACTGCCGCTCAGCCCCAACAAAGTCTGGCGCAGTTGCGTCGAACTCTCATCTGTAGGAGCCGGTTGCAAGACGCCGTGCGTGTCGAGCTCCTCGCCGCCTGCAATCTGCGAAAGTTGAATCAGCCACGCGGGTGCGCTCCCAGTCACGATGGGCGCTTCATCAAGATGCACCTCCCAACCCACAGGCGCTTCGTTTTGGTCCTGATTCTGCCACGCCGTCAGGATCCACTTGCCATCGCTCGTGAATGCAGCGCGAACAGGCAGGCTCTGCGCTGCCGCCCCCGCCCGTTTGATCGGCCTTCCCGCCTCCACGCCCGTCATCGCGTCCCACACCTGCGCCACCCCATCTTGCGACGCGGTTAGCACCCATTCGCTGTTGGGACTGAAAGTTGAAATCAGAACCGTGTCACCCTCCTGCATCAGTTGGCTCAACCGGCTCTTCGCCGCCGCATCCCACACCTGTGCGGCGCTTCCATAAGAGCTAGCCACCCACTTGCCGTCGGGACTGAATTCTGCATCGGGCACCCAGTTATCAGCCTGCAGAACCCCCACTTCCGCTCCCGTTTGCACGGTCCACAAGCTGGCTTCGTGGCCGGTCGTCGAAGAGGCAACCAACAGCTGACCGTCAGGACTGAAATTTGCGCTTTTCACTTCTCCTTTGTGGATCATGGGCTGGCCGATCACCGCGCCCGTCTGAACATTCCAAACCCTCACCGTTCCGCCATGCGACCATGTCGCGATCAAACTTCCGTCGCCGCTGAACACGGCACCGGTGGCGTCTCCACCAAGCTCGATCAGTGCTCCCTTTTCCTGCCCTGTTGACGCATCCCAAATTCCTAAGTTGTGCGGAGACACGACGGCTAACAAATGGTCGTGCGCATCGATCACCGCGGCCACCGGGGTTTCCACGAGCGAGATCGCTTCCCCCACTGGAGAGCCCGTCATCGCGTTGCGCATCTGGCCCTGCTTGCCCGATGTAGTAAACAGCAGCGTTCCATCGGCGCTGCAAGCTGCCAGCGTCACCGGCCCTGTCGCCGTCATCTGTCCCGCCGCCTGACCTGTGCGAGCATTCCACATCTGCGCGCCGCTATCGGTCACTGTCACCAGTCTCTCGTCGTCCGAGTTCAGGCAAACCGTTCTCAGCGCGCCCGTGCCGCTGATCACTGGCAGCTCCGCAACCCGATTCCACTTCCAGATGCGTGCCGTGTGGTCGAATGACGCAGTCACCACCAGCGACGAGTCTGTCGGGCTGAAGCGGGCCATGTATACGTCTCCGCTGTGCCGCATCGGCTCGCTCAGTGGCTGCCCGGTGTGCGCGTCCCACACCCGCGCCGTCCGGTCCGCCGACGCTGTCACCACATATTTGCCGTCCGCGCTGAACGTCGCCGCCTCCACCCAACCCTCGTGCCCCATCGGCTGCCCGATCGGATTGCCCGACGGAACCTCCCAAAGCCGCGCCGTTTTATCTTGCGAAGCAGTCACAACGGTCCGGCTGTCCGGACTGAACGAAACGAAATCAATCGGCTCTCCGTTCCCATCCGTAAGCGCCCGGCCCACCGGCTGAAACGTCTTCGCATCCAGAATGTATCCAGTCCCGTCATCGCCGGCCGTGGCCACCCACTTCCCATCGGGACTCATCACAGCCTTATTGACTTCACCGTTCTGCAGCTTGTGAGCTTTTTCCGTTTGAGTCGCAGCATCCCACAGCCGCGCTTCGTGATCTGCCGACGCCGTCACCACTATCTGCGGCGTGCCCGTGGGATTGAACGCCGCCGTCCAAACCGTCTCCGATATCGCGCCCGCCAGTTGATGCGCCAGAGGCTTTCCAATCTCTGCATGCGCGGGATTCGTCGCGTCCCAGACGCGCGCCGTGTGGTCCCATGACGCGGTCACTATCTCCGTTCCGTCCGCGTTGAAGTATGCCGAGTTCACCTTGCCGCCTTCAATCGAAACATTGTGCTGCATGGCGTTCCCGATCTGCGCGCCTGTCTTTGCGTCCCACACCCGCGCCGTGCCATCCCACGATGCCGTCACTACCTTGCTGCCGTCCGGGCTGAACTCCGCCGTATGCACCCAATCCGCGTGCCGCATCGGCTGCCCGATCTTCTGTCCCGTCCTCGCGTCCCACACCTGCGCCGTGTCATCCGCTGAAGCCGTCACCACCTTCGTTCCATCGGGACTGAAGCTCGCATCCTGCACCTCGCCATCGTGGTGCAGCGTCTGCAGCGGCAAAACCGCGTTGCGAAGCTCCGACACCGCCAGCGCGATCGCCTTCTGGTTCCCGGGATTCTTGCGCATTGCATCCGCCAGATACGCCAGGGACACCGGCTCTTCGCCCCGCGCCATCTCCGTGGCCGCAAATTCAGAGTCCGTTTCGCTCGCCGCAAGACGCGCGCTGGTCGCGGCTGCCTGCGCATCGTGCCGCTTGCTCACCAGGTACGCGGCCACAAAGCTGAAAATCAGGCAGAGCACCACTGCCAGCGCGCCCGCGGTGCGAATCATCTCGCGTTTCCTGAGCGCTTCAACATGCTTCGCTGAAGCATCGATGAATCGCCGTTCCGAGTCGTTCAGCTGCCGGGGCTTTGCCGTCAGCCACGATTGCGCCCGCGCCAGCTTTAGGCCCCACAGCAATGCTTGCGTCTTTTCTTTCTCCGGCGCAGCCTCCCAGTCCGCCAGGTCCTGGTCCAACTGCTCTTTCCCGGTTAGAAAATCCTTTTCTTCGTCGAGCCAGTCTTTCAGTCGCGGCCACTTGCGCAGCAACGCCTCGTGCGTCACTTCCACCAACGCCACTCCGCGCTCGTGGCGCACTGTCAATAGATAAGCTTTAGCCAGCCGCTCGATCAGCGGCATGGCGCGGGGTGAGATCTTCTCAAGTTCCGCCGCGCGCCGCACATACTCGCCCTCCGCGTTCACCCGCACCAGGCCCGGAATGAATGCTTCTTTCAGCGCCTGCAAATCTTCGGCCGAGGGATTCGCTTGGGCCAGCACTTCATCCGCCTTGCGCCGCACCGCGTTTTCCAAGGGAGTTAGTTGCGCCAGCGCATCGCCCATCGCGCGATACGCGTCAACCGTCATGTGCTTTGTGCCGGACGTCTTGTCGAGAACCGACCGGTCGTACAGCTCGCGCAGGGCAAACGCCAGCAATGGCAGCGCGTCGTCGGTCCGCGCGTCCGCCATCATCTCCGTCACCAAAGCCTCGTCCACCGTCACACCGGCCAGTTTGGCCGGTCCCAGCACGATATCGCGCACCCGCTCCAGAGGCATGGGTTTCAGCCCGAACTGTTCGAACGGCGCCGCCAGCCGCGTCTCCTGCTGCAGACGGCCCAGGTAGTCTGAGCGAAGCGTCATCGTTGCCAGGTACGGCAGTTGCGCGCTCAGCATCGCATTCAGCACTTTGAAGAACTTCTCGTTCTGTCCGCCGTCCGCGCCGCTGAACAGCTCCTCGCCCTGGTCGATCGTGATCAAAATATGTGCTTCATTTTGCCCGTGCGCCGCCCGCAGATCGCGCGCCAGATCCTTCAGTGCACGCGCCGGGTTTTCCGCTTCGAGCTCGCTCCGCCACTGACGCCAATTCTTCGCGTCTCCCAGCGCCGAGGCAATCGCCAGCGCCAGCTCGTCCAAAGGTTCTCCCTGGGGACGAAACGGCGGCAGCACAATCCAGTTGTGCCGATCCTGTTTCAACCGCGGCGCAACTCCCGCCCTGAGCAGCGATGACTTGCCTGCGCCCGAAGCTCCGAGCACCACCACCAGCTTTTCGCCGCCCTGCACGCGCCTCGCTTCCAGACGCTGGATCAATGCTCGAATATCGTCGTCGCGCCCAAAGTAAATCGCCGCGTCGGCCTCTTCGAAGGCCATCAATCCCGGATAGGGCAGCCGCTTGCTGTCCCACTGCAGGCCGCCGCGTGCGTTCAATGCGACGCGTGTCAGCTCCGAGCGCAGACGGTCCATCCCGCCTTCGCGGTCCTTCACCAGGTCCAGCAGTTGAATGTCGTCGCCGATGAACTTCTCTTTGGTCGGCGTTTCCACCAGCGGGAAGATCGCCTTGCCCAGCGCCCGCGCCTGCGCAAACTCCACAAAGCACCACTTGCTCTGGAACCAGTTCGGGGTCAGGATCAAAATCACCGCATCGCAAGCCGAGATCTCGCGATACAGCGTGCTCTCCCACTTCTCTCCCGGCGCGATGCCCCGCTCATCGTCGAAATCCAGAAATGTCGAGGTGAATCCTTGCGCGCGCAGCCACTCCAGCAGCTCCGCCGCTTCCGTTCCATCCACGCTCGAATGACTGATAAAGATCTGTGCCACGCCACTCCCCAAAAACAGAGCTTTGCTCGATGCTGAGAATCGCTGGTACCGCCATCATAATCGCCTTTTTTCGTTAGGGGTCAGCCTCGCATCTCGCAAGGAACATTGCCTATAATCAGGATCGCGCGCGGCGCAGCTCTTGGGCGCTCCGCTCGTTCTTATCCTCACGGGAACGGAGCTCTTGAGTGAATCGGCAAAATCCCTGTAGGGCTTTCCTTCTCGGCGCGGCGCTGGCTGGTTCCTTCGCCACTGCTCTCGTCCGCGCCCAGCAACCTGCTGTTTCGCCCAACGCCGCGCCAACGGCCTCGAACACCGGGCGTCATCCAGCCGCCTACTATGCTTGGAAGAAAGCGCACGACACTGATTTGCTCGTCGACTTCGGCGGTCTCAATCGCTTCCGAGAGGCCGACGCGGCGCTGCCAGTGCCAAAACCGGGCGAGAATCGCGTCGTCTTCATGGGTGATTCGATCACCGAAGACTGGCACCTCGAAAAGTCCTTCCCCGGCAAGCCCTACATCAATCGCGGCATCAGCGGCCAAACCTCGCCGCAAATGCTGGTGCGTTTCCGTCAGGACGTCATCGATTTGAAACCGAAAGTCGTGCTTATCCTCGCTGGAACCAACGACATTATGGAAAACACAGGACCGATGACCACCGAGGAAAGCGGCGCGATGATCGCTTCCATGGCCGACCTGGCCGCGGCCAACAACATTCAGGTTGTGCTGTGCTCGGTGTTGCCGTCGTCCGAATTCGCCTGGTCACCAGACCTGAAGCCCGCGCCGAGAATCGTTGAACTCAATTCATGGATCAAGAAGTATGCGGCTGAGAAGGGCTATATCTACGTCGACTACTACTCGGCGATGACGGATGAGCATGGAGGCCTTCCGCCAGCGCTCAGCGACGACGGCGTGCACCCGATTGCAGCCGGATTTGCAATCATGGCGCCCCTCGCCGAGGCCGCAATTCAAGCCGCGCTGAAGCACGCGCACGATTAATCCTGTTGGCTTAGTCTCTAACGCGGCAGCAGTACGGCGGTCTCGGTTTCTCTCGCCTCGGTAGCCGGCACAGCGATTTCATACGGGCCCGCCAAGCGCCGTTTGCGTCGGGCAAACACAGCCATCGCATAAGCGGCCCGGCGTTGCGCTCTCTGTTCCCAACGTGGCAGTCCATGCAGCGGGCGTGGATAGGCCAGCATGGCGCTGATCAGTGCCGCCTCTTCGAGACTCAGCCAATCGGCGTTCTTCTTGAACAACCTTTGTGCTGCCGCATTCGCTCCGATCAAACCCGAACCAAAATAGGCGCATGCCAGGTAAGACCTCAGAATTTCGATTTTCCTGTGACGAAATTGAATGGCCAGCGCCAGGAACGCTTCATAAACCTTCCGCTTCACCGTCGGGGCCCTGAATCCCGTCACCGTGCGCACAAACTGCATGTCGATGGTGCTCGCACCTCCGTGCTTTCGTCCTGTGAGCACCCTGAGAGTCTCCCGCAAAACCGAGCGCGCGTCGACGCCGGGATGATGGAAAAATCTTCTGTCCTCGATAGCTATCGTCATCAGCTCGAGCGATGTCAACGCAATCGCCCGCGGCTGCGGCGCCACTCCAACATTTTGATCGATGCGCGCGAAATCGCTTCGCAGTCTGCCGAACCACGTCGCGGGCCCGGCCCATTTTGGTAGTTGCAGCGCCCGCCGCCGAACATCCTGAGCCTCAACTCGCCGCCTCTTTCGCGGTTCTCTCGATCCCGCGTCATCCCCAACATTCGCATTCACCCATCCAGCAACGGCCTCGGCGGTATCTTCGCCGAAGAGGTGATTCGGGCAGTCTGTGGTGCCTTCGTTTCCCGGCGCAAACCGATGGCCCACTACGTTCGCGGCCGGTATTCCGTATTCCGCGGCAAGCCAGCGAACCAGCACTGAGCTCGCCCTGCTCTGGGCATCGGTCAACTGGTCGGCTGCCGTGCCCACATGCTCAATGCCGATGGATCGTGAATTAGCCGCCTTCGCGTGCCAGGCCGACAAATCATCGCGCACCATTTGGTAGATGTCGCCGTTTCTGTCGATGATGTAATGAGCGGAGACTCGCGAATTGCGATTCAGAAACCAATGAATGGTGCCCTCGACAGTCGCTGCCGTCGAGCAGTGCAGCACAATCATGTCGATCTCAGCCCCATTCCTTGACGAGGAATTGGGGCTTTCGATAAAACTCTTGATCGGCGGTTTCACTTGTCGCGCGCTCTTAATCCGAAAATCCTTCATGCGTCGACCTGCGCGTCGCCCATGCAGCCTGCACAAATGCCTCGACGCGCAAGTCTTTTTTGTGGCTTCCGTTGCAATCAATATATACTTCATCTTCTTTCGCCAACGGCTTCCGTCTCACTCACGGGCTTACGAACGTCACTCATCGATTACTCTTGATTTATCTTCATTCAATCGCCATTCAGCTACGCATCGCCCACGCCCATTCGGCTCCTGAAAGGTGAAACACGTCAACCATGCCTGGCAAGTTCAACATCTTCGCTTCGGTCGGACGCTCTGGCGCGAATCTCTTCGGTGACGTGACAATCCTCCAGCAACTGCTCAACCTCAAGATTCCAAATCCGATCGACATCGATGGCCTTTGCGGGCCGGCAACTATTTCCGCAATCGAAGCCATCGAGCGCCATCATCTCCTCATCAAGCGGCCAACGGGAAAAGTGGAACCGAACGACCCCACATTCGACCTGCTCGCGCGCGACATCGCCACTGACGCCCTCGGTGATGAGCAGATCGCATGGGGAGCCAGAGTAGACGCCCCGTTCAAGGCGAAGCTCATTCAGATTTCCAAAGAGATTGGCGTCGATCCCAACTTCCTCATCTCGGCCATAGCATTTGAAACAGGCGAAACGTTCAGCCCCTCGATAAGAAATCCCAGCGGCGCTACCGGCCTGATCCAGTTCACACCCGCCACAGCGGCCGAACTCGGCGCCACCACCGATGACCTGGCCGCCATGACTGCCGTCGACCAGATGGATTACGTTGAAAAGTATTTTTTGCCCTACCGGAACATGCTTGAGACCGTCGAGGATGTCTACATGGCGATTCTTTGGCCGGCCGCGATCGGAAAACCTAATTCATGGATCCTCTTCAGCAAGCCGAGCGCCGAGTATGGTCGAAACTCCGGCCTCGACACAGATAAAGACGGCCATGTAACTAAGGAAGAGGCGGCAGCCATGGTGCGCGCCAAACTGCGTAAAGGTCGAGGCGCAGGTTACTTCGGATAAGGCATTGCGGGCGTTTGAACCGGGAGATCAGCTCCCGGCTTCCGCGCGCTGTTGCGGAGATGGAACGAGCTTGGCAGAGTCCGTTCTCGCTCCTTGCTGGCGGAGAACTCCCTCGGCCGCGGCCGCTTCAATCTGGCTGTTAATCTCAGCTCCAACTAGGAGCATCAGTCCCGTTATATAAAACCACATCAGAAGAATAATGACCGCCCCGAGCGACCCGTACGTCACAGTGTAGTTGTTGAAGAAGTGCAGATAAATTCGAAAGGCGAGCGATGCCAGCAACCATCCCGCGATTCCAACGGCTCCTCCCGGCGTGAGCCAGTGCCAGCGTCTTGTTTTGCAATCAGGCGCCCAATAGTAAAGAAACGCAAATGTCAAAGCCAATAAAACGCTGGCGATCATCCAGCTCGTAAGCCGAATGGCATGCTCCGTTGCTGAACGCAACAGAAGATCCGGGATGCGCAGCTCCGCCAGCCGTGCGAAATAGTCTCCGAGCAGCATGGAACCGAGACCGAGGCTTACGACGGCCGTGAGCAGGATGGTCAATCCAATCGCCTGAATACGCGCCACGATAAAAGAACGTGAGTCCTGAATCTTGTACACCGCGTTCAGCGTGTCCTGGATTGCCGAGATTCCAACCGATGCCGACCACACTGCTGCGATCAACCCGTAGGTCACTCTTCCCGTCGTCGCCGCGGCTGCTGTTTGGTTGAACGTGCTCAGCACCGTTCCCAAAGCCGAGGTCGGAATCACGACGGCGAGGTAGTCGAGCAGTTTGTCATAAAACTGATAGGCCGACCGCGCCGCGAGCCCCAGAATCGAGCCGGCGCAAAGCAAAGTTGGGAACAACGCGAAAAGAAAATAGAATCCCAGCTCGGCAGCGTGACCAAAGACCCGATCTTCAATCACGGACTTCCAGGTTCTTTCGGCGATCTGCGTGACTCTGGCTCCATGCAGATTCCAGAGCGACTCAAGCGGAGAACGAGATACGCGTTCCCAGATTCGCCTCTCCCGGCGCTTCAATTGGGGATCGACGATGGACCTTTGGGTAGCGATAAACCACCAACGTAATCGAGCAGGCGATGCACAGTTGCCTTAGATGCCGCGTCCGTCAGCTGCGATAGCTCACCTTCGTTGCCAACGCAACCTGCATGAATCCGTGCGATGCTCCAGGGCCGAATCGAGCACTGCGGCGCACCGTCCCGGGCACCTGGGAGAACGATTCGAACCTCGCCCTGACCCTCAAGAGACTGAGCAAACGCCTCCATCCACCGCGCATCCAACCGACACATGGTGCCCCCGGCCGGAACCACGTTCACGACCGTCCCGCGCAATCTGCGCTTCGTCACGCGGCTCTGGGTTTGGCTGGGAATCGCGATGCTTGCTTCGCCGTTGGCGATCTTTGCCGGACAGATTCCGCAGGACTCAAATCTTCCCCCCTCGGAGCAGATTCTGGCTTCGTACCAGGGGCAAAAAGTCATAGCGGTCGATATCGCGGGTCGTCCGGACCTGCAGGCTTCGCAATTCTCGTCTGCCATCGAGCAACAGCCCGGGCAGCCGTTTGACAGCCAGAAAGTCAACGGCACCGCTGCCGCTCTCAAAAGCGTCGGCCATTTTCAAGACGTTCGTGTGCAGGTAGAACCCGACGCCGATGGTGTCCGCGTCTCGTTCATCATTGAGCCGGCTGTTTATTACGGCATCTTTGAGTTTCCGGGGGCCGAGAGGTTCCCTTATTCCCGCCTGGTGCAAGTCGCCAACTACCAAAGCCAATCGCCGTACGATGCGGCGGAGATTGAGAGCGACCGCCAGCTGCTCATCAAGTTCTTTCAGCAGGAAGGCTATTTCCAGGCGCAGGTCTCCACCGAGCTCAAGGTCGACCAGCAACATGGAATCGCGAATGTTTTGTTTCACGCCAATCTCGGGCGGTCGGCGAAATTCGGAGAGATCGACATCGACGGTCTTCCTAACCCTGACTCCACCGATCTCGAGCATCGCCTGATCACGTTGCTTGCGCGCCTTCGCGGAGCGGCTGTTCGCAAGGGCAAAGCCTACCATCACTCGACGCTGAACAAAGCAACCCAATACATCCAGTCTCGCTTGGGGAAGGAGGGTTATCTCGACGCGCAGGTCAAACTGGAGGGCGCTGAATACCATGCCGACACCAATCGGGCCGACATCCATTTCAATGTGAAGCCCGGCGACAAAACCACTGTCGAAATTACCGGCGCTCATCTCTGGCCGTGGACTCGGAAGTCCGTGCTGCCCGAGTATCAGGGCGTAGGCGTGGACGAGGAGATCGTGCAGGAAGGCGAGCAGGCGCTCACTTCCTACTACCAGAGACAGGGCTACTTCGATGCAAAAGTCACGTCGGAGATGAGTAAGACCGGCAACACGCGCACCGTCATCTATCACGTGACCAAAGAGAAGAAACACAATCTCACCGGCGTGCATATTACCGGCCAATCCGCACTGAAGGCCGCGGACCTCGAGCCTCACATCGCCTTGCAAAAGAAACATTTTTTTTCACACGGGCAGTTCAGCGATCAACTCGTCCGCACCAGCGTGAAGAATCTCACCGCGGTGTACAAGTCGCAGGGCTTTAGCAGCGTGCAAATCACTTCTACTGTTGCCCGCCAGGATGGCAACATTCAGGTCACGTTTCACATCACAGAGGGGCCGCGCGACGTCGTCAACGGCCTGTCCATTGAAGGCGCCGATACGTTTCCTGAATCGCAATTCGCGCCAAACGGGCTCAAGGTCGCTGCGGGCCAGCCGTACTCGCAGGCCAATGTGGAAGCCGACCGCGGTTCCATCGTTGCCAACTACCTCAAGGCCGGCTATCTCACTTCGAGTTTTCGCGAAACCGCGACGGCGGTTTCAAAAGACGATCCGCATCACATCAATGTTGTCTACCACATTTATGAGGGTCCGCGTGTGTTCACCGGCGATGTGCTGACGCTGGGACGCGTGCACACCCAGCAACGGCTCATCGATACTGACACGGCGCAGGTGAAGCCCGATGAGCCGCTCACCGAGACCTCGCTTCTGCAGTCAGACAGCAAACTCTACGATCATGCCGGCGTCTTCGATTGGGCCGAAGTCGATCCCAAAACTGAAATTACAACCCAGAAAACGGAAGACGTACTGATAAAGGTGCACGAGGCCAAACGCAACGAGTTCACCTACAGCTTCGGTGTCGAGGTCATCAACCGCGGCGGCAGCATCCCAAGCGGCACTGTGGCGTTGCCCAATCTACCTCCGCTCGGTCTGCCATCCAGTTTCAAAACCGACCAGGTTACTTTTTACGGCCCGCGCGGCTCCGTGCAATACACGCGCAATAATCTCCGCGGCAAAGATGAGTCGCTTTCGCTTACTGCCTTCGCCGGGCGTCTCGATCAACGGGCAGGCATCTACTACATTGACCCGACTCTTCGCTGGACGTCCTGGAAGTCCACCATCGCCTTGAACTATGAACGCGACGAAGAAAATCCGATCTTCTCGTCGCAGCAGGAGATCGGCAGCTATCAAATCCAGCGATTCATTGACCACGCGAGGAAAGATCTCTTCTTCGTCAAATACAGTTACGGAAAAACCGATCTTACCCGAGTCGAAATACCGGAACTGGTGCCGGCAGCGGATCAGCATGTCCGCCTGTCCGGCTTTGGAGCGAACCTGACCCGCGACACGCGCGACAGCGTGATCGATGAACACAGAGGGATGCTCGGCTCCCTGGAAACCGATCTTTACTCTAGCAAGCTCGGCGGTAGCGTCGATTTCGCAAAACTCACCTCGCAGGTTGCGTATTACAAGGAGAAGATCCATCACATCGTGTGGGCCGGCAGCATTCGGATCGGGCTCGCGCAACCGTATGCAGGCAGCCGCGTTCCGCTCAGCGAGTCCTTCTTCACCGGCGGCGGCGACTCGCTGCGCGGCTTCCCGCTTGACGGCGCCGGCCCCCAGCGCAATATCTATGTCTGCAGCACCGGCCAGTCTGCACCCAATTGCCCGCAGATCAGTGCGCCCAGCGGCGGCAACGAGTTATTGGTCATCAACCTCGAGCCACGCATACCGCTTCCCATCAAAAAAGGGCTAAGCATCGTTCCGTTTTACGACGGCGGAAATGTTTTTCCGCGGATCGGCTTCCACGATTTCACTTCCCTGTATTCGAACAGCGTCGGCATCGGCCTGCGTTACGCCACACCGGTCGGCCCCATCCGAATTGACGTTGGGCATAACCTCAATCCGGTTCCGGGCGTCAGTTCAACGCAATACTTCATCACCGTCGGCCAGGCATTTTGAGGAGAGCCGTCATGAACCACGAGTCGCAATCTCCCGCTTCCTCCGAGCGCCATCGTTGGCTCAGCGACCGCAGGCTGATCGCAATCATCAAGGGCTTGGCCGTCTTTATCGTCATGCCCATCGTCATTGGCGCCATCGCAGTCTCGGCAGTTGTCAACAGTTCCAGCGGCCACGCCTATCTGCTCCGCTTGTTGCAGCGCGAAGCCACGGAGAGTCTCGGCGTTGATGTGCACCTTCAGGATTTCAATCTGCATTTGTCGACTCTAAGTGTCGATCTTTACGGGCTCACCGTCGATGGAGCGGCCCCGCATCCCACCCCTCCTTTGCTTCAGGTGCAGCATGCCGAGGCCGGCGTGCGCATTGTCTCTGTCTTCGGCCGCAAATGGTACTTTGACAGCATCCGCATCGACAGCCCGGTTGTCCAGGTCTTCGTCGACAAGAATGGCGTCTCCAACCTGCCCACCCTCAAAAGCAGCGGCCAATCCAGCAACACCAGCATCTTCGACCTCGGCATTCGTCACGCAGTGCTTGCCAATGGGGTCATCCTTTACAACGACCGGCCCAGTGCTCTCGCCGTCGATCTGCGCGATGTGCAGTTCGACGCGACTTACAGCAGCCTTCTCAATAAGTATTCAGGCGTGCTGTCCTACTCCGATGGCCGTGTCAATTACGCAGGGACCCAGGCGCCGCCTCACGCTCTGAACGTTCAATTCGATGCCACGCCCACCACATTCCATCTCTCGCCGGCGAAGATCCAAAGCGGCTATTCGCAGCTTGTGCTCACCGCCACGCTCCAGAATTACAGCGCGCCGGTTGTCCAGGCTCAATACACCTGCACCGTTGACGGCCACCAGTTGGCAACTGTGCTCGCCGATCCATCGATTCCATCGGGTCTCGTGCTGGTCTCGGGCAGCGCGCAATATCAATCCGCGCCCGGACGCACCATCCTTCAAAGCCTCATCGTAAATGGCGACCTCAAGAGCGCCAGGCTGATCACGAAGACTCCAGCGCTCCGCACCGAAGTGACAAACGTCGCAGCTCACTACTCGCTCAACGACGGCGATGCCGCTCTGCACGACTTTCGAGCCAGCCTCCTCGGCGGAGTGGTTACAGCACAGGGGACAATGAGGAACATTGGCGGAGATTCGCACGCTCAGTTCAACGCCGCTCTGCGCGGAATCTCGCTGGCGAGCTTGAATAAATCGACCAATTCCTCCGCATCCACTGAGCCCGCAGTCGCCGGCATTCTGAATGCAACTGCGACAGCCACCTGGGGAAAGACCTTCGACGACCTCGTCGCCCATACCGACGCCACCGTAAACGCCAACGTCAGCGGATCCAACCCCGACGGCCCCAGTGCGTTGCCTGCCGGAACGACTATGCCGCCTCAGCAAACCGCCGTCAGCAACATGCGCCCCTCAGGCCCGGTCCCGATTGAGGGTGCGCTTCATGCCACGTATTCAAGAAAAGACCTGCAGCTTGCTGTGAATGGCAGTTACTTCCGCACACCCCAGACCAACCTGAACCTGAACGGAACGATCAGCAACAGCTCGAGCCTCTCCGTTCAGCTTCAGGCCAACGACCTTCGCGAAGTCGAAACCATCGCCGATCTTTTCCGCTCTCCCGCGCCTGGCCAGACCCTGCAACCGCTCGGCCTCGCCGGAACAGCCACGTTCAACGGAGTCATACGAGGATCAACGGCCGCTCCTCACCTCACCGGCCAGCTCAATGCACAGAATCTTCAGATTCACGGAACATCCTGGAAGCTACTGCGCACTGGAGTCGATGCCAGCCCTTCCGAAGTGAGCCTGCAACATGCGGAGCTCGATCCCGCATCGCAAGGCCACCTCGCGCTCAACGCCAGCGCACAACTGACGAAATGGTCCTTCTCGAAAACCAGTCCAATCCATCTTGAGCTCAATGCGTCCCAGCTTGACATTGGCCAACTCACCAAACTCGCGGGGCAAGATATCCCCGTCACGGGCAATCTATCCGCGAGCCTCGATATCCATGGTTCGATGATGGCCCCAGACGGAAACGGCTCCGTCACAGTGACCAAGGCTCTAGCCTATGGCGAGCCCGTCTCGTCGGCACATGTGTCATTCGATGGCAGCGGCGATCAGGCCAACGCGAAGCTGACGGTCTCCGCTCCAGCCGGCAACATCGACGCTAAGTTAACCGTGAGCCAGACGAACCGCACTTACTCCGCCGAGCTAACTTCATCGGGCATTCATCTGGACAAGCTACAGAGCATCGGCAACGGGCAAGTGAGCGGCGTAGTAAGTATCAGCGCCAAAGGCCAGGGCACATTCGACAATCCGCAACTCGAAGCGACGTTGCAGATTCCCAGCCTCGTCGTCCAGCAGCAAACGACAATTTCTAACATTCATCTCGAAGCGAACGTCGCCGATCACGAGGCGACCGCCCAGCTCACTTCCTCCGCGGTTGGCGCTTCGATTAAAGCAAATGCCAGGGTGGCGCTCACGGGCGATTATCTTGCCGATGCGACCCTCGATACGCAAAACTTCCAGCTCGGGCCAATCCTCGCCGCCTACGCGCCCGGCGATGCAGACGGCATCACCGGACAAACCGAAGTTCATGCAACGCTGCATGGTCCGCTCAAGGACAAACAGCTGCTCGAGGCCCACCTCGCCATTCCCACGCTGAAGCTTGCCTACACCAACACCGTGCAACTTGCGGCCGCGTCTCCCATCCACGTCGACTACAAAGCCGGCGTCATCACCGTCCAGCGATCGTCCATCACTGGAACGAATACCAATCTTCAATTCCAGGGAACCATCCCGACTGCCAGCGGAGCATCCATGTCCGTCCTGCTGTTCGGCACGGTCGATCTCCAGTTAGTTCATCTCTTCGATCCCGATCTGCGCACCGCGGGTCAAATCAAGTTCAACGTCAACTCCTATGGCGCCGGAGCCGGCGCCGGTCTCGGCGGCAGCATCGACCTCGTCGATGCGTCATTATCATCTCCAGACCTTCCCGTAGCTCTCCAGCACTGCAATGGCGCCTTCGCTGTGAGCAGAGACCGCATCAGCGTAACTCAATTCAAAGGAACCGTCGGCGGCGGCACGCTCACTGCGCAAGGCGGCGTGGCGCTTCGTCCATCCGTTCAGTTCGATTTCGGCCTCGCCGCACAGGGCGTTCGCATGCTTTATCCGCAGGGCATGCGCGAATCCATTGACGCCAATATTCATCTCACCGGCTCCACGACGAATGCCACGCTCGGGGGCAACGTCAACCTGACCGATGTCTCCTTCACCAATGCATTCGACCTCAATAGTTTCATTGATCAGTTTTCCGGCGGCGTTGAGGCTCCGCCCTCGCAGGGATTCAGCAACAATATCGCGCTCAATCTCGCCGTGCGGTCGTCAAACAACGTCTCCCTCGTCAGCCGCACGCTCAGCGTCGATGGATCGGCCAACCTGCAGGTTCGCGGCACGGCAGCGCAGCCTGTCATCCTGGGCCGCGCCATTCTTTCCGGCGGCGACATCATCCTCAACGGCACGCGCTTTGTTCTCAACGGCGGCACCATTCAGTTTGTGAACCCCTCGGTCACCGAGCCCGTCGTGAACCTCACAGCAACAACCACGATTCAGCAATACAACATTAATCTCCGATTCCTCGGCCCCGTCGACCAGATGCGCACGCAATACACCTCCGATCCGTCGCTGCCGTCCGCCGACATCATCCACTTGCTGGCCTTTGGAGAGACCACCGAGGCCAGTGCTGCCTCGGCTACACCTGCCAGCCAAACCGCCGAGACCCTTGTCGCCAACCAGGTTTCGAGCCAGGTAACAGGCAGCCTCTCAAAGGTCGCGGGAATCTCGCAGCTCTCCATCAACCCTGTGCTTGCCAACAGCAACTCGCAAGGCCCCGCGGGAGCCAATATCACCGTCCAGCAGCGCGTTACGAGCAATCTCTTCGTCACGTTTTCAAGCAACGTGACAACCACACAGGGCCAAACAATTCAGGGGCAATACCAGATTTCGCCGCGCATTGCTGTCAGCGTCACACGCGATCCTAACGGAGGCGTAGCCGTGGACACTCAAATCAAGAAGACATGGTGACGCCACCCATTGAATGCCGCCAGATCGGAAGGCGACCAAACAACCCTGCCGCTCGCCGCGACGTCCTAGTAGACGGGTCTTGATGTGCTCGCAGCGACTTCTCGATCGCAGCGCCTTCTAATTGATTCGCGCGCACCGCCCTCGCCTCAAGCCGTCAAGAACCGTGCAAGTCAATCTCTGCGCAAGCCAGGAGCCAATTTTATGAAAAGCGCATTCGCTGTACTCGCCGTTTTCACCGCCGCCTGCGTCTCCATCCCCGCGCTGGCTCAGGACAAAGTCGACAACGAACTAACCCAGGCCACCCAGATCATCCAGGAGATGACCGGCCCGCAACAGTCCGCCGGCATTCCCAACGACATCCTTCGCAATTCCAAATGCATCGCCGTCATTCCCAAGTTGTTCAAGGCCGGAATCGGCATCGGCGGTGAGCACGGCAATGGCATCGCCACCTGCAAGCTGCAGGATGGACGTTGGAGCGCCCCAGCACCATTCAGCATGAGCGGCGGCAGCTTCGGCCTTCAGCTCGGCGGAGAAGAAGTGGGCTACATCATGCTCGCCATGACCGACGACGGAATGCAGGCTCTCATGTCAGGCCACTTCAAGGTGGGCGCTGGCGTCAACGCTGCCGCGGGGCCGGTGGGCCGCGATGCATCGGCTTCAGCTGGATGGCGCGGAGCCGCGCTGCTCAGCTATTCGCGTGCCAAGGGCGCCTATGCCGGCGCAACCCTGAACGGCACAGAACTCAACCAGGATCACGATGCGACCAGGCAGCTCTACGGTCATGAGGTGCCGTTCAATAGCATTCTTGACGGAACTGTCCATATCTCTGATTCCGGCGACGCCGCGCAGTTCCTTCACACAGTCAACCACGCGGTCGAGCGCGCCGAGCAGGGGCAATAGCTGTTGTCACTGGAACGAGTCGCAACGTTTCCCGCTGGGTGCCGGTTTCAATAGGGTTCTAGCGCAGGATCCTGGGCACCCAGCCGCGACTCAAACTTTGTGGAGTCTCAAAAAGAAAGCAGGGTTATGAAAGCGGCTACTATTGTCGGGATTCTTCTCGTTGCCCTTGGCGTCATCGGTTTCGCCTGGGGTGGCATCAGCTTTACTCACCAGAAAAAGGTCGCGAACGTCGGTCCCATCCAGCTTTCGCACCAGGAAACGAATACTCTGCCCATTTCGCCGATCTTGAGCGGAGTCTCGCTGATCGCCGGAATCGGCCTGATCGTTGTTGGCGCTCGAAATACGTAGCATTTGATTTGGTGCCGAAGAAGGGACTCGAACTTGAGCCGCTTTCAAGGCGTGAGGAGCGCCAGCGACGGGAGCCTTGAGGCGAAATCCTGAGCGGAGCGAAGGACCAGAAATTGATTTGGTGCCGAAGAAGGGACTCGAACCCCCACACCCTTGCGAGTACGTGGACCTGAACCACGCGCGTCTGCCAATTCCGCCACTTCGGCACGGGAGAGACTGCTCAGGCGGGATCCGCCGAGCGGGCAGCAACTTTGAGTCTCGCAAATGCGCTCTGCGGTGTCAAATTCCGCGGCCCGCTCCGGCGCGTCCTTACCCCGGCGTCTTGACGCCTTTCTTCAGCATCACGATCGCCTTCTCCACGCGCCGCTGCCGCGTCTCTTCTTTCTTCGCTTCCTCAATCCACTTCACATGCTCTTTGCGGTGCGTGAAGCTGAGCTTCTCGAATCCGGCCAACAGGCCTTCCTTCCTCAACAGCGCCTTGAATCCTGGCGGAATCGCAACCACGCGTTCGCCCTCGTCCTTCCACACCACCACGTTGATCGTGTCGCCCGGTCTTTTGCTGGTCTGTTCGCGGACTTTTTTCAGCACGCATAGCATGTGCTCCGGCCTGCCATATTTGATCAGCGACCCTGAATACGGCACGCCGGCCAGGGTGGACTGTACGGCGACCCTGCCTTTGGTTCCGAACTCCTTCTCCACGTCATAAGGAAAAAGCACGAACGCACCGCCCGTGCCGACGGTCGCTTCCTCGATCCTTGCCTTGAACTTGTACTTTTTCATGGCTCACTTGCCTCCCAAGTGTTCACTCAAGAGTGGTCCCATTGACCTCAATCTCGCACACGCCCCGCGGCCCATTCAAGAAAAATTGCGGCTCCGCATCCGATGGTCAAAAAAACAAACATCCCATCCCGCGCAACTGCCCGGTCATGCAGCGCGAGGATGGGACGGTCGATTCGAACGATATCTGAGGCGGACCTAAACCAGCTTCGCGTCCAGCGTGATCTCGGTGTTGTTCGCGAAGAGCTTTGAAATCGGGCAGCCCGCCTTCGCATCCGCCGCGGCTTTGTCGAACGCTTCTTTCGTCGCGCCTGGAACGCTGGCCGTCGTCGTCAGCGCGATCTTCGTCACCGCGAAACCGGCGTCCACCTTAGCCAGTGTCACTGCAGCCTGTGTCTCGATCTTCGTCGGCGTCAGCCCCGCGCCGCCCAATTGCGCGCCGAGCGCCATTGAAAAGCAGCTCGCATGCGCTGCTGCAATCAACTCCTCGGGTGTCGTCCCGGTGGATGCTCCTTCAAACCGCGTTGCAAACGAATAATTGGCGTCCTTCAGCACGCCCGTTGCCGTTGAAATCGTGCCCTTGCCTTCCTTCAATGATCCTGTCCAGACCGCGCTTGCTTTGCTTGCCATAGTCCCTCCTTGGGATGCCCGCTCGGGGCCTCTCGTTCTCTTGTTGTCTGTGGTTTTTGGGGCGCCTCACTTCGGGGATGACCGTTGCGCCGCGTTCCTGCTGCCTGTGTTCTCTGTTTCCTGTTCTCTGCTTTTCTAGCTCCGCTAGCCCCGCTGACTCCGCTGCTTTCTCGCGTTGATCTCTCGTGCGCCTGAGAAAATTCTCTGCACCGGCGTCCACTTCTCCATGCTAATCTGTCGGGCATGTTGCCCGCGCTTCCGCGCGCCCTGAATTCCGGTTTTCCGGCCGATTCTGCGGCGGAAATCTCACAAAGTGGTGCGATTTGCGCCGGTGGCGGCGACTTGTGCGCGGAAGCTCTTCCTGTGGACCATCACTGCCAGGTCTGCCCGAATTGCGGCCATCGGCTCACCGGCCACCATTGCAAGCTGGTCTGCACGCAGTGCGGCTACTACCTCAGCTGCGCCGACTACTATTGATAGCTCCCGACGCCAACAAACTTAATCCTGGGTCCCGATCCCTGTCTTTCCGCCACCCTTTCCTTCGCGCGAACCGAGCTGATGGCTGAAGGCTGCCCCTTCTGTTCCCTATTCCCTATTGGCTGCTCCGTTTTTTTTCGCTCGCCTTCCTCACCGCCTCAAACTCATCGCCCGGCTGCCACTGAATCGGCTTTGTCTGCTCACTTGCCAGCCATCCCAAAACAAATCCGAAGCGCGCCAGCTTCGCGTTGCCGCGGAAATCCCAGTCCGTTTTGTACTCATCGGAGGGCTGGTGATAATGATGCGCAACGTAATCCGCGGTCTGCGCCTCACCCCATGCCAGGTCGTGCCCCGCAAATAAATCGCCCTGGTCAACGGAGAACGCCGGAATCCCCACGCGCGCGAGCGAGAAATGGTCGGAGCGGTAGTAGTGGCCCGCCATCGGCGTTGGATCGGGCAACAACTCCAGGTCGAACGCCTTCGCCACTTGCTTCACGGTCGGCAAAAAATCGATCCGTTCCGCGCCTGTCAGATTCACCGACCGCGGAATCCCGATCGGCAGCAGCATATCGTAATTCAGATCGAGCCCCATCTGCGCGGCGGGAACCGGCGGATGCATCCCGAGGTATTGCGAGCCAAGCAGCCCCTGCTCCTCGGCCGTCACCGAGGCAAAGTACACATCGTGCGGCGGCTTCACCGGCGACTGCGCGAACGCGCGCGCCAACTCCATCACAATTCCGCACCCGGTCCCGTTGTCGGCCGCGCCGTTGAAGATGTTGTCGCCCTTCATGTCAGGATCAATCCCCAGGTGATCGTAGTGCGCCGTGTATAGCACCGCGTTTCCGCCGCTCGCCCCGCCCGCCACCTTCCCCACCACGTTCGCGCTCACGTAGCGCCGTACGCGGCTCTCGATGTGCGCCTTCAGCCGTACCGGTAATTCCACGGCGTGAAAGGCTCCCGGCACTCCGGCGCGTTCAATCCCTTTGTCCAGATCGCCGAGGCCGGCCATCGTAAACAGTTTTTGCGCCACGTCGTGCTGGATCCACGCCGCCGCGCGCAGCGTGGCGCTTGGGTCCCCTTCAAGGTAGCTCTTCTCGACCGCCTGCGAGTTGCGCACCACGTCCCAGCCGTAGCTGGCCAGGTCTTCGCGGTGAATAATCAGCACACCCGCGGCGCCGCGCCGCGCAGCCTCTTCATATTTGTAGGTCCAGCGCCCGTAGTAGGTGAGCGCCTTGCCCTTGAAAAACTTCTCGTCATTCGACGGCGGCTCGTTCACAATCACCAGCAGCACTTTCCCTTTCACATCGATATCTGTTCCGTCCGGGCCCGCGTAATCGTTCCAGTGGTACTCCGGCGCATCGATGCCATAGCCCACAAACACAATCGGCGCATCAATGTCGGCCGTCGCCTGGCCCGTCTGATCCTTGGCCACAATCTCGTCGCCGTATGCCAGGTCCAGCGCCGCTCCGTCGACCGGCACAAAGCTGAACTTTGTTTTGTCCTCCACCGTGTGCACGGCATACAGCGGTACGCGCTGAAAGTAAGTTCCGTTGTCGCCGGCCGGCTCAACACCCGCCAGCGCAAACTGTGTCGCGATGTATTCCGCCGCCAACTCGCCGCCGCGCGTCCCCGGTCCGCGCCCTTCCAGCAGATCGAGCGACAAAAACCGCACATGCGCCCGAATCTTTTCTCCATCAATCGAAGCCGCCGCGGCCCGTGCACCCGCCGGCAACCCTGCAACGGCTGGAAACGGATTGATGACCGTCATTTGCGCAGGCTGCTGCGCCGATTGTTGCAGAGGCGCAGTTAAAACTATTGCGGCGAAAACAGACGCCGCCCATAAAACCGGAATAAGCCTCGAATGCATGGGATTTCCCTCCGAAACCGGCTCCGCGCAAATTGCTTCGCAAATTCTCGCTCATTCACCGGCCAACTGGTCCATTGAACTTTTCAGACTACGGCTTGAACGCGCCGATGTGCAATTGCTTCCGCCGCCGGCAGAGCCAGCAGGCGCGCGCGCACCAGAACTTTGCGGGTGAGACCGGTCAACGCCATGCCTGCCGCTTCGCTCAGCGAAACCCACCGCCGCTCTCCGCCTGCCGTTGTGACCGCCTCCACGTCGTCCTCAAATACGGTGCGAATGCGGACGTAATAATTCACCTGCATGATGGCGTGCCGCACCGTCATGCGCAGCTCGCTCTCGGGAACCTCAGGATGCCGCAGCGCCGGCAACTCCCACATATCCGGCATCACCGAAGTATGCGCGGGCCGCTGCTCAAGCAGCACTTCGCGGGTGCTCGGGCCGTGCTCCTTGCCGGCCTCGCTGCTGGTCCGTACCGACAGAGCGTAGGCCACAACTTTGCTGGTCATCGGCGCGCGCTGCGTCGTTTTATGCTCGCCGCGAGTTTTGCAATCCGTCGTCAGCGGGCATGCCGCGCACTGCGGATTCCGCGGCGAGCAAAGGGTCGCTCCCAGTTCCATCATTGCCTGGTTTGAATCGCCGGGCCGCGCGCGGTCCAGCAACTTGCGCGCCAGATCCTCCACCCTGCGCCTCAGCGCGGTACGGCCACTTTTTCCCGCCCCCCAGCCCGCGAAGCGGCAAAGAACCCGCTCTACATTTCCATCCACAACGGCCACAGCTTCTCCGTTTGCGATGCTTGCTATCGCCGCGGCCGTGTAAACGCCAATACCCGGCAGACCGCGCAGTTCTTCCGCTCTTACTGGCAAATTGCCGCTCAGATTCGCACTCACGAACTGCGCAGCCTTGTGCAGCATGCGAGCCCGCCGGTAGTAGCCCAGCCCGCTCCACATCGCCAGCACATCCTGTTCCGGCGCCAGCGCCAGCGCCACCAGCGTCGGAAAGCGGCCCATGAACTCCCTGTAGCGCTCCACCACCACCGCCACGCGGGTTTGTTGCAGCATGATCTCCGAAACCCAGATCGCGTAAGGATCCGCGCTCCGCCGCCACGGCAAGTCACGTTGGTTGCGCGCGTACCAGTCCAGTAAACGAGCGCTAGCCGCTCTCAACTTCTCGCGCTCCTCGTCATTCCTCGCCATGCGCTCAGATTACGGCATTTACGCGGTCCGGCGGCCGCGGCGTGAGCCGTACCGAACGGTGCCAGATCGACTGCACTCACCAGAAATGTGTATTGCCCCGCCTCCAGTGCATTGCTAGATTGAACCCACATTCCCATTCTGGCAAGGGTGTGCCTGCCGACGGGTGATTTTGCGGGCCGGGTTACTGCGGTTCATCTACGCTGAGGGGTCGCCAATGCAATTTGCACGATCCACTGGCGAATCGAACGGAGACATCATGAAACATCTTGCTTGCTTTTTGACGCTCACTCTGCTGGCTGTACCCACTGGCCTGCTTGCTCAGAATTCCGACCAGCCCGCTCCGCCCCAGTCCAGATTCGAAAAAGGGGAATCACCTGCGCCGTTTTCCCGTCTCGCCGTCTCTGGCGGCATCGGCGTCAACGGCATCAATATGCAGGTCGCCGTCGAGGCCAACCGCTACATCAACATTCGCGGCATTGGCAACTACTTCACCTATAACGTGTCGAATTTCACGATCGACAATAACAACGGTTCGAGCGGCATTGGCGTCAGCGGCAAACTGAATTTCGCCACTGCCGGCGCTGCAGTGGATCTCTATCCGTTCCCGAATCACGGATTCCGCTTGAGCCCCGGCGCGGTTTTCTATAACCAGAACGCAGTCACCGCCACCGGTATCGCCGCCGCTGGAACCAGCTTTACCTTCGGATCGCAAAAGTACTACTCCGACACCGTCAACCCGCTTAACATCACTGCCGCTCTCGGGCTCAACAAGAACAAAACCGCTTTCTCCATGACCACGGGATGGGGAAACCTCATCTCTCGCCGCGGCGGCCACTTCTCAGTTCCCTTCGAAATCGGCGCAGTCTTCACGGGCTCGCCCACCCTCGCCCTCAACCCCACAGGCAATGCCTGCCTTACTGCCGTCGACGCGGCCACTAACGGCCCCTCCTGCGTCAACATTGCGACCAACTCTACGGCGCAGGCCAACGTTGCCGCCGAGGTCGCCAAATACCAGAAGGACCTCAATGTCCTTCCCGTCTATCCCATCCTTTCCATCGGCATCGGCTACAACTTCAAACTTCACTAAACCGTCGAACGTCCTGCAATCAACATCCCACAATAAAGGGGTGCCCCAGGTCTCGTTTCTGAGACCTGGGACAGCACAAATCCTCGCTTCGCGCGCTCCCACAAAAAAATCCGGGCCCTTGAGGCCCGGATTCTGTTCACTACTTCACTCTTTCACTTGTTCACCACTCACCGTTTACCGTTCACCGTTCAAAGCATCTCTCCCACAATCCCAGGCGCCGCCTCGAGCGCACGATCAATCTGCGTCTGATCTTTTCCGCCGGCCTCCGCAATCTCGGGCTTCCCTCCGCCGGATCCGCCCACAATCTTCGCCACAGCGCCCACCAATTTGCCGGCTTGAATGCGCTTCACCAGCCCCGGTGTCACCCCTGCAATGATCGCGACTCGTCCTTCAGGCTGCGCCGATCCCAGCACCACCACGCCCTCTCCGAGCTTCTGTTTCAAGTTGTCAACCAGCGTGCGCAATTGCCCGCGCTCCAGATTGTCGGCGCGATGCACGAGCACCTTCATGCCCTTCACTTCCACGGCGCGCGAAACCGCCTCATCCAATCCTCCGGCTGCCGACTTCATCCGCATCTCTTCAATCTCGCGCCGTAGTTTCTTCAGCTCGTCGTCCTGCGCCGCGAACTTCGCCTTCAGGCCCTCCGGCAAATTCTCTGTCGACGGGACATATTGCCCCGCCACCTTCGCCAGCTCAAAGTCTTTCCTGAACGTATCCAGCGACCCCATCCCGCTGATCGCCTCGATGCGTCTCACTCCTGACGACACCGATTCCTCGCCCGTCAGCTTCAGCAATCCGATCTCGCCCGTCGCCGCCGTATGCGTTCCGCCGCAGAGCTCGGTCGAGAATCCGTCCGAGAGCTTCACCACTCGCACCTTGTCGCCGTATTTTTCTCCAAAGAGCGCCATCGCGTGGTACTCATTCACAGCCACATCGATCGGCACGTCTACGAGCGTTTCCACCGTCGCGTTCTTGAGCACCTCGCGATTCACAATGTCCTCGATCTCCTGCAGCTCTTCGTCGGCAACCTGCGCAAAGTGGGAGAAGTCGAACCGCAACCGATCAGGATGCACAGCCGACCCCGCCTGCTTCACATGCGTACCCAGCACCTGCCTGAGCGCCGCATGCAGCAGATGCGTCCCCGTATGGTTGCGCCGAATCGCATCTCTCCGCACTCCATCGACCACCGTATTCACGTGATCGCCCACGGCCAGGTCCTGCTTCAGAATCGCTTTGTGCGCGCGCACTCCCTGCACAGGCAGAACGCAGCCGACGATGTCAGCGACAACTGAATTCCCGTCCAAAGCCAGAAAAAGACCTAAGTCGCCAACTTGCCCGCCCGAGTCGCCATAGAAACTCGTGTGGTCGAGAACCACTTCAACCTCATCGCCCGCTTTCGCCGCCGGAACCCCCAGGCCGCCCTTCACAATCGCCAGAACCTCGCAGTTGGTCGCGGTCAATGACTGGTAGCCTTCGAACACCGTCTTAGGCAAATCGCGAAACGCCGGGCTGGCCGACTTTTGCGCGCCGCCCTTCCACGAAGCGCGTGCGCGAGCCTGCTCTGCTTCCTTGGCGCGCTCGAACCCCTCGTGATCGAATGCAATTCCCGCATCCCGCGCCGCATCCACCATAAAGTCCAGCGGCAGGCCGAACGTCTCGTACAGATGGAAGGCGTCCGCGCCGAGGAGAACCTGGGTTTTGCCGCGGTCCTGAAACGCATCGCGGATCGTCATTTCGACCATCGCACCACCGAATCTTGTGCCGTTGAATGCTTGACGGAGCAAGTCGGTTCGTTGATCTTCGTTTCCATTGATGAAATCTTGGCTATTTATAACCGGCGCGGCGATTTCAAAGGTTGTCTGGGCTGTTGCCAGATCGGGGTTCCCTTCAAAATGAAAACGCTTCAAGTAGAAGTCAAATCGAAGCGGGTCGTCCAAACGGATGTTCGCAATGATCTCGTCGAGTCTGACCAGCCCAACCTTCAACACTCGATCAAACTGCTTCTCCTCCGCCTCCACCACCTTTGCCACGCGCGCCGCCGATTCCACCAACTCGGGATACGCGCCCTTCATCAGATCGCGCACCGCAAACACCATCTCGAACAGAAACGGTTTCTCCTGCCCCAGCAGCCGCCCGTGCCGTATCGCGCGCCGCAAAATCTTCCTGAGCACATACCCGCGCCCCTCATTCGACGGCACCACGCCATCATTAATAAGGAAAGTCGCCGCCCTTGCATGGTCTGCAATGATCCTCAGGCTCGCATTCTGCACTAGCTCCGCTGACTCCGCTAACCCCGCTAGCGCCGCTGCTCTCGCAATCAGCGGCGTGAACAAGTCCGTCTCAAAGTTACTTACTACCCCCTGCAGCACCGCCGCCACGCGCTCCAGGCCCATCCCCGTATCGATTGATGGTTTGGGCAGCGGAGCCAGCTTGTATCCCGTCGTCTTGCCCGCCGCATCAACAACCGCGGAGCGATCAAACTGCATGAAGACCAGGTTCCAGATCTCCACATACCGCGCATCGTCGTGCCCGAAGGGCTTGTCTACTCCCGGCGTCTCCGCAGCCTCCAGCCCCATGTCGTAGAAAATCTCCGAGCACGGCCCGCACGGCCCCGTCTCGCCCATCTGCCAGAAGTTGTCCTTCACCCCGTACTCGCCGATCCGCTCCTTCGGCACGCCCACTTCCATCCAGTACTTCTCGGCTTCGTCGTCCCGCGGAACCTCCGCCGTCCCCTCGAAAATCGTCACATACAGCCGGTCTTTGGGAATCCCGAACCACTCCTCGCTCGTCACCAACTCCCACGCAAACTGGATCGCGTCGCGCTTGAAGTAGTCTCCAAAGCTGAAGTTACCCAGCATCTCGAAGAAAGTATGATGACGCCGGGTAAAGCCCACATTTTCAAGGTCATTGTGCTTTCCGCCCGCGCGCACGCACTTCTGCGAGCTGGTTGCTCGTACATAACTGAGCTTGTCCAAAGCCAGAAAAAAATCTTTGAACTGGTTCATACCGGCATTGGTAAACAGCAGCGTGGGATCGTTCGCCGGCACCAGCGACGACGAGTGCACCCTGCGGTGCCCCTTCGACTCAAAGAAGCGCAGAAACAGCTCGCGTATCTCATTTCCCGAGCGCATTTGCATAGCTTCTTCAGTGTAATGTCCCGCGCTCACCAAACCGCCCCACGAAACCACTTCCGAAACTCTCGCCCGCCTCGCGTCATCCAACGCCGTAGGAGGTCCCAATGGACACACGCGCAATTCTGGCATTGGTTGAGGCCAAGCCCGGCAAGGAAAAGGAACTGGAAGCATTTCTCAAGTCAGCCCAGCCACTGGCAGTCGCTGAGCCCGCAACCACCACTTGGTATGCCGTCAAGCTGGGCCCGGCGAAGTTCGGCATCTTCGATACCTTTCCCGACAATGCAGGCCGCGACGCGCACCTCAACGGCCCCATCGCCAAGGCGCTTATGGCCAAAGCCGACGAGCTCCTGGCCAAGCCTCCGCAGATCGAGATGCTCGATATTCTCGCGTCGAAAGCCTGACCAAGGGTTTTGGCCCTCTCAATCCAACACTGCATGCGGTGCCCCGTCCTAACTTTGTTAGGGCGGGAACCGAGAGCTTCCACCATCTGAATTCCAATCGCCCTCAAGCCCGCGTCAGCGGGCGCCAGATGGTAGCCCCCGTCGCAAGCCGGGAGCTGCGCCGCCATCAGATCGTCGGGCCGCGCGAAGCGCGGCGCGACGATCTCGCAATGTGTCATCCTGAGCGGAGCGGCTTGGGGCCCCATGATCGCAACGCGATCATGGGGTAAGCGGAGCGAAGGATCTGCTTTTGTTTCTCGGGCTCGTTTGAGCGTAGGAGCTCGAAGGACAGCCCCTTTTTCCGCAATAAGAAACCACGACCACGCGATGTCTCAGTCCCCCGGCCCCTCTCACTCGTCCAACAATTACATGGCCTCTCGTCTCCAGACGACCTCCCTGGCTCTGCTGATATTTGGGTGCCCCATCCAAGCTTTGCTTGGGTGGGGAATCGCGCCGCTGAACGCCCAGCCCGGCTCCCACCTCCCGATCGCCGAAGCCGATCACATCCAGGTCGGCTCGTCCACCCTCCAGGTCGATTTCGCCGAGGGCCCATTCGATCTTCCTAAATCCGCGATCCTCGCCCGCATCGCCACCGCCGCCTCCGCCGTCGCCACCTATTACGGGCAATTTCCTCTCGCGACCGCCCGCATCCTCGTCATTCCCGTCCCCGATCGTCACGGGATTCTCCAGGGCACGACCTGGGGAGACATCCACGGTTCGCCCGGCTTCACGCGCCTCCGCATCGGCCAGCACACCACCCAAGCCGAACTCGCCGCCGACTGGATGATCACCCATGAGCTCACCCACATGGCCTTTCCCGATATGCCTTCCAATCCGGACGATCCGCGCGGAGATTCTCCCCAGCACTGGATCGAGGAGGGCCTCGCTACCTATATCGAGCCCGTAGAGCGCGTCATGATCGGCGATCTAACGGCGCCAACAATTTGGCACGACATGATGCGCGACATGCCGCAGGGCGAGCCCGGGCCCGGCGACCAAGGCCTGGACCACACACACACATGGGGCCGGACTTATTGGGGAGGCGCGATGTTCTGCCTCGTTGCCGATGTCCAGATCCGCGAGCAAACCCACAACCGCCTCGGCCTTCAGGACGCATTACGCGCCATTGTCGCCGCAGGCGGCACGATTGACCATAATTGGGATCTTCCGCAGACGCTCGCTATCGGCGACCGCGCGACCGGCACGCACGTCCTCACCGATCTCTACACCCAATGGAAAGACACGCCCGTCCAGTACGACCTGCCCGCGCTGTGGACTCAGCTCGGCGTTCTCTCCACTCCGAACGGCATCGAGTTGTCAGACACTGCACCACTTGCCGAAGTCCGCGAAGCCATCACGCGACCCAGGCAGAGTCAGGTCCCCGCAACCGTCGTCCAAACGCCGCAACAAAAATAAATGCCCGCGCCGGCTCCGCAGATAGTCGGGCCGCGCGAAGTGCGGCCCGGCAGTCCGCAATGTGTCATCCTGAGCGGAGCGGCCTGGGGCCTCAATCACGCTCGTCGTGATTGGGGTCGCGGCTTACCGCGGGGGGGAGCCGAAGGATCTGCTTTTGCTTTTTCTTGCGGCAGTGGTTTGCACGCGTGCGCCGCCCAGCGATGTCAAGAGCCTCACAAGCCGCAAATCACCCTAAACCACTCAAAACACTTGGGAAATAAACTTCACCAAGTTTGCCGATAATTTGCCCCGCTTGGCGCACA
The DNA here is from genome assembly GCA_964533905.1 of uncultured Occallatibacter sp. GTDB lineage: Bacteria > Acidobacteriota > Terriglobia > Terriglobales > Acidobacteriaceae > Telmatobacter. Next base: position 29,954 of record CAZHOO010000016.1, read on the forward strand.
ATCATTCCATAATCCAGTTTCAGACGAGCTCTGTATCCAGCATGAGTGCATCTCAAACCTAACTGAAAGGGTCATATTTCCACGAAAAGACAGGATTCACCCCAAAATCACCGGCTAAACCGCTGAATCCAGGTATTTTAAGTTCTAACCTCTTTAGAATCAATGGGTTGCGGCCAGCGCTGGAACCCATAAGTCGCTGAAAACAAGTCTCTTAGCCTGAAATTGAGGTAAGAAGTTTTTCCCGGAGAAAGCGGGATGCCGGCGTGAGGCAAAGGGCCGCGCCACAGTTCGCCCCTCAGCTGCCTTGCGGGATTCATGAACTTCGCTGGCCCGGCGCAACGCCTCATTCTTCGTGCGCCTCGGTGTCCACGTTCTCCAGCGCCGCCAGCGATTCCTCCGCTACATCCCACTTCCGCAGCACCTTGTAGATTGTGCCCGTCGAGAATCCCGCCGCCACCAGCCGCCGCATCACGCGCGCAGTTTCCTTTTCATTGGCCGGCTTGCGGATGCGCTTGCGCTCGAGATGCTCGCGCACCAGCTTCTCTTCATCGGTCTGGCCATAGCGAGCGTCGACTGTCTCGTTGATCAGCTCGCGGCGAATTCCCTTCTGCTGCAGAGCCTGACGCACTCGCCGCGCGCCCAGCTTCTCATTCTCCTGCCGCAGCCGCGCATAGGTCTCTGCAAAGGCGCGATCGTCGAGATACCCGTGCTCCTTGAGCCGCACAATCGCCGCCTGAACCGCCGCCTCGCCGCTCTCGCCCTGCTCGGCGCGCGCGCTCATCAGCCGCCGCAGCTCAACCTCGGTGCGCATTTGCCGGCCCAGCGCCTTGACGGAGTAGTTGTACAGCTCCGCCTCGTTCAGCGGTTCGCGCGGCTTGCGGGATTTGATTCTCAACACGAGCGTCTAGCCTCTAGCTTCTAGCCTCTCGCTGATCGTGCTGAGCGCAAGGCTGTTCGTTTTGCCGACACACAAGCTAGCCGCTAGAAGCTAGCAGCTAGCGGCTGCTCTTCGTCCACTCATCCACCCAATCGTTCACCGTCTTGTACCAGAGCTGCGAGTTTTGCGGCTTCAGCACCCAGTGCCCTTCGTCGGGAAGGTAGAGCATCTTGCTTGGCACGCCGAGCAGTTGCAGCGTGTCAAACAGTTGCAGTCCCTCGCTCAAATCGAGCCGGTAATCGAGCTGCCCGTGAATTACCAGCGTCGGCGTCTTGAAGTTCTTCGCGTAGTACGACGGCGAAAACTTGCGGAACGGGTTCTCGTCATCCGGCTTTCCGTAGTAGTCCCACGGATGCCCCTTAAACTCAAAGATGTTGAACCAGTCCTCTTCCGTCGTTCCAAACGCCGACTCAGCGTTGAACATTCCATCGTGGCTTACGATGCACTTGAAGCGGTCCGTGTGCCCCAGCACCCAGTTGGCCATGAATCCGCCGTAGCTCGCGCCGAGGGCGCACTCGCGCGTCTTGTCGATGAATGGATAATGCTGCTCCGCGTAATCGAGGCCGGTCATCAGATCCGTAAAAGGCTTGCCGCCCCAGTCGCCGCTTACGCCTTCCACGATGGCCTGCCCATATCCCGTTGACCCGCGCGGATTGATCATGACGACGACATAGCCGTTGGCAGCGAAGAGCTCGGCGTTCCAGCGGTAGCTCCAGTCATCGCCCCACGCGCCCTGCGGCCCTCCATGAATCAGGAACTTCACCGGATACTTCTTCGCCGCATCGAACCCCGGCGGCCGAATAATGAAGCCTTGAAGTTTTGTGCCGTCCGCGGCGTTGAACCAGAACGACTCCATCTTCGGCAGATCGAGCTGCGCCAGCAGCGCGTCGTTCAGGTGAGTCAGCGCCCGCGGATCATAAGGCGGAACAGGAATGGATTCACCCTTGCCGTTCGCGTCGATCCGAAACGCACGCACCGTGTCGTCCATTTGGACAAGGTCGCCCATCGCGACCTCGGGCGGTTGATCGACGTGCATGAATGCACCAATGATTCGCTCGCGGCCGTCCTCTAGATGCACGTGAATGTCACTCCAACTGCCGGAAACCCTGCCTTCGCGATGTATGTCGGCGCTCCCAATCTCCGCATAATATGGCGTGACGTCGCCCTTGTCGTCCGAAACGAGTAGAAGGTGGTGCGAGTCATCGACCCACGCAAACTCATCCACCCAGTTGTCAAACTTCGGCAGCAAATCCGTCACCGTCTTCGTCTCGCGGTCATAAACCGCCAGCCTAAATTGGTCGCTCTCATATCCGTTCCGCGCCTGGCTCCGCCACGCTATGTACTTTCCATCGGGCGAGTACGCAGGATTGAAGTTGCCGCCAGCCGACTTCGACACCTTCACCGGCTTCGCTGCGGGATCGGTCAGATCAAGCGTAAAGATATCCGCATGCGTCGAGACGGCCGGCACTGGATCGAAATTCTCCGTAAATGCCAGCTCTTTCCCATCCGGCGATATGTCGCACCCACAGCCTTGCTCGATCGATGCGTAGTCGGGCGGCACATAGTGCGTGTCGCCGGGATTCAAATCGCGCATCCCACTACCATCAACCAAAACCTGAAAGAGATGGAGTCTCTTGTCATTCGTGAAGTGGTCCCAGTGCCGATACATCAGGTGCGTCCAGATCTGCGCCTTCACCTTGCTCGCCGCCAGCACCGCATCGCGGCCCGCATTGCACTTGTTCCCCGTGTCGAAGTCCGTCATCGAAATCGCCGGGCAATCCGGATAAACCTCCGACGTGAACACAATCGACTTCGAATCCGGCGACCATTTCACATTGTCCGCCTCGGTCGCAATCGCCGTCAGCTTCTTCGCATTGCTGGTCGCGCCAGTTGCCGGATCGAAGTCCGCGAACCATACCTGCTGCCCGCCGTCGCGGCTCGAGAGAAACAGAATCCGCTTACCGTCCGCAGAGAACTGGATGCCGGAGTCTCCGGGTTGGGCGACAGCGACATTGATCGGGGCAGGTGCTTCAGCGCCCGAACCCGCAATCGCCTGTAACCACAGCCCCTGCGTTTTGGTGTTTTGTTTCAGATCCACGGTCGTGACGGCATATGCCAGCCACTTGCCGTCGGGCGAAACGGCCGTGTCGCCCAGCCGCTTCATCTGCATCATGTCCTCAAAGGTCATGGGGCGCTTGGCGGGCTCGGGTTGTGCGGACTGCGCATCCGAAGATGCGCTCTGGCCGAAGGTAAAGGAAATCGAAAGGAGGGTGACGCCAAGCAGCATGGATCTGCGCATAAGTCTTCCTCACACCCGGAACAAATCGCCGCTCCGAATGAAGAAGAAGTTTACACCGCAAGGGGCCTTTGTAGCGCCAGTCTCCAGACTGGCTGTAGTGGCGGCGTCGGCGCCGCCACAAACGCACTCACCGCGAACAATGAACTCTCGCCCCAAAGCTCACGACCCGCTGTCCCCGTTTACTTCGTCACTTCTTCACTGTTAACGGCCCACGATGCACCACTGTTCACGCTCCACGGCCTCTACTTGTTCTCGTTGCCTGTGAGCCGGAAGGTGATGGTTCCCCAGAAGAGCCGCGCGCGCATCTGCACCGGCAGGTGGCGCTCGTCGTCGGTGTACCAGATCCAGATGTTGCCGCGGTTCTTCACCACGCCCGCGTCGGCGGTTGGCTGCACGCGGATCGTCTTGAAGGTTCCGAGCGGGGTCTTGATCTCTTCGCGCCCCTCCACCTTCATGGTTACGAGCACTGTGCGCTGGGCGTCGGCTACGGGCATCACGAAGCTGTTGCCGACCACCAGTTGCTGCGAGCCGGGGTAGAAAACGCCGGTCAGCAGATCGGTGAGGCAGCCCTTCACAGGAGACTCCGCATGCTTGGCCTGGCCGGTCACCATATTCTTGTCGTCGAGAATCGATTTGGACGTGGCGTAGTCAATGTGAAGCGTCGAGTTGAACTGGCGCCTGCCTTCGACAGTCTGCTTGTCGAAGTCGGCTGTGCAGCCCTTTGCGAGGTCAAAATCAGATTGGAAGTTGTCTACGACGTGAAAAATAAGATTGATGGCGCCGCTGGTATATGCGGAGGCGATGATGCGCTCGCGATCCCCCGCCGACTCAAAGTGGACGACGGCTGTGCCCGCCGGAAAGACACGCCAATCGACCGAATAGGTGAGCGTCTCTTTCTGCGGAAAGCTGAAGCCTACGCGCGGCGGCACCAGGATAGCGGGATCCTGGCCGAGCGCTGTGGCCGCTAGCATGAGGACAAACAACGGGGTGAATGCGCTGGCGCGTGTCTTCAATGTTCGGCACGTCTCCTCGTGGCCCGGTTTCTTTTGGATTGACCCAGCCGCTTCTCTTTGGACTTGACTTACGCGGAAAGCGCTCACCAGGTACGGCGCAAAAGGACTCCCAGCACCGGTCGCAGGTAGAGCAGGCTCAGGTACAGCAGTGCGGCCCCTAAGGCAGAATTGTACTCGCGGTGCTTGAGGTAGAGGGCGAACGAAAAGCCACCTGTTGCTGCTTTGGTAACCGGCTGGGAAACAGCGGCTCGGCTCGGCGAGCCAGGCAGCCGGGCAGGTGTCAGGCGCGGGATGAATCGGGGGACGCTGCGACAGTAGTTATCGAACTCAGGGAATGTGGCGCGAAGGAATTGCTCTTCGGACGCGATGACCGGAATGTAGATTGCGGCGAATCCGGCTGCAAGCAACAACGCCAACGGCCAACTGAGCGACGCCACCGCGAACCCGGCTGCGATTAGCGTGGATCCAAGGTAGAGCGGATTGCGGGTGTACGCATAGGGTCCGGTGATGCTCAGCTCCTGATTCTTTTTGACTGTTCCGGAAGCAAGCGCGCGCAACGCCAATCCTGGAAGCACGAGCGCAAGACTCCATGCGATCGCCGTTGGATGGGATGCGCGGCAAACAACCTCGACGAGGTACACGGCAGCAGTGACAAACCCCAACGGAACACGAATGCGGCGCGCAACCCTCTGCCACGATTGCATCGAGCAGCCTTTTGGAGGAGAGCTGTGGCTGGTCTGCTCAGTCATCGCGACCCTCCTCGGCGAGCAACTCATCGGCGGCACGGAGGACATCGTCTGGCGCAATGGTGAGAAGGCCGGGCTCTGGTTCGGAACGGCGCGAGTGGTCGCGGCGGCTGTCGGGACTGCGGAGGACGCAGGCGCGCGTACCGTAAGGACCGTTACGGCTGGGATCGGTAGGACCATAAATTCCGACGACGCGTCGGCCGAGAGCGCTGGCCAAATGAAGCGGTCCCGTGTCTCCACCAATACACAGGGTGGTGCGGCGCGTGAGCGCGATCAACTGTGGCAGCGTTGCCGAGACTCCAACCCCATGGCGAGAGGCGATTGCCGCAGCGATCGCCTCCTCATTCGGGCCGGCGTTGACCACCACATGCAATCCGCGCTGCGCAAGCCCGTCGGCGACGGTAGCATAGCGTTCTGGCGGCCAACGCTTGGCGCCCCAGCCAGCTCCGGGAGTGATAAGAGCGATGGGCCGCGAGGTTCCCGGAAATGTGTCTGCAAGCCACGCCGCACACCAGGCCTCGGCCTGGGGGTCGATTGGCAACTGTGCGTCAGCAGCGGAAAGCGCGTCGCCGGCGACGGCGGAAGCGAGCTCGACGTCCTGCTCGATGACATGCGCGCCGTGCGTGACCACACGCTCGGTGAAAAGCCACTTTGCAGGCCACTCGCGTGGGCTCGCTTCGCCGATGCGGCGCGGGCAGCCGCTCATGCGAGAGATGACTGCAGAGCGGATCGCGCCCTGAAGGTCCAGCACAGCACTGTATTCCACGGCGCGAAGTTCGCGGCGCAAGGCTCGGATCGCTCGGCGCGTATCGGCGCTGAGCGGATGGCGCTTCCATTCCCGGCTGGGAGCAAAGTGCAGACGATCAACCACAGGCATTGTGGGGCCGCGTGGGAACGTTAACCCGTATTGGGCTTCGCTGTTCCCTGTTCCCTGCTCCCTGTTCCCTGCTTTTAACAGCGATTGCCAGCGTGGCTCAACCACCCAGCCGATCTGCCAGTCGGGATGAGCAAGACGCAGCGCCGTGACCGCCGGTAGCGCGTGAAGAATATCGCCCATTGCACCCAAACGGACAATGAGCAGGCGGAAATTGGACTGCGTGTGCAAAGTTTGATTTTCGCACAGCGCGAACAGTTGGTGGGGTTCGACGCGCGACCGCAGGGTCTGCGCGCCGATTTAGCAACGCCTGTTTCGCGGCCGGTGGTGCTGCGAGCGGGGAGCCGGGCGTGATTGAGGTGAAGGCCTTCGCGAACATGAGAAACGTGCGGGGTCCTCGAGCGCGGCGTGATGAGGATTCCGCGAAGGATTTGCGGACTCGGCGAGTATACGCCGGGAGGCTGTCATTAGTGGTTCGTGATCTGAGAGCGAGGGATCTCGGTAACAAAACGGCCAGTGCCGGCGCTGCCGGTTACACCTCCTCGGATACATCGGTTACAGGGAGAATGTCGGAATCGCGGGCCACCCACGCGTAAAGAGTGGGAAGCAGGAAAACGCTCATCAGGAGATTCGTGATCAGGCCGCCGACGATCACAATAGCGAAGGGGCGCTGAGAATCGGATCCGATGCCGTGAGACAAGGCGGCGGGCAGCAGACCGAGGGTGGCGACAAGCATGGTCATCATGATGGGACGCAAGCGTACCACGGATCCTTCTACAGCGGCGTCCTCGACGGTCATGCCGCGGGCGCGAAGTTGATTGATGTATTCGAGCAGGATGACGCCGGACTGGACGGAAACTCCGAAGAGCGCCAGGAAGCCAACCTCAGAAGAAACGCTGAACTCGGTACCAGTAACCAGCAGCACCAGCAGGCCGCCGATGCTGGCCATAGCCACCGTGGCCATAATCAGGATGGCCCACTTGAACGACTTGAACATGGAGTAGAGGATGATGAAGATGAGCAGCGCGGTGATGGGCACGATGATCAGCATCCGCGCTTCGGCGCGCAATTCGCTTTGGAATTCGCCCTCCCATCCGATGTGATATCCGCGCGGCAGCTTGACCTGCGCGTTGACTTTCTGGATGGCTTCGCGGACAGCGTCGCCCAAAGCCCGGTTGCGCACACTGTATTTGATGGCGACGTAACGCTGGTTGTTTTCACGATAGATCTCGGAGCCCTCGTCGGCTTCACTGACGGTGCAGAGCTGAGCGAGGGAAACGCGCTCGCCCGATGGCGACAGCAGGCGGATGTTGTCGATGGCATCGCGGGTGTTGCGATACTGGGGTTGGTAGCGCAGGGTGAGGTTATAGACTTCCTCGCCCTTGAGAACCTGGGTAACCGCGTTGCCTCCGACGGCGGTCTGAATGGCGTCCTGAATGTCGGCTACGTTGATTTGCCAGCGCGCCGCCGCCTGACGGTCGACCACGTAGTCCAGGTCGGGCTGGCCGGTCACATTCAGGACTCCCAGATCCTCAATGCCGCGAACCTGGCTCATGACGCCGGCAACCTGGTTGGCGGTGTCTTCAAGCACGTGCAGGTCGCTGCCGTAGACCTTGGTCGCGAGTTCGCCCTTGACCCCGCTCACAGCCTCCTCCATGTTGTCCTCGATGGGCTGCGAAAATCCCCAACTCACTCCGGGGAATTTCTTCTCGAGTTGCTCCTGCATCGAGGCAATCAGGTCGTCTTTATTCTTGTGGAAGACGGACCGCCACTGGTCTTTTGGCTTAAGGCCGACGAAGAACTCGGTGTCGAAGAAGCCGGTGTGATCGGTGCCGTCATCCGGTCGGCCGGTCTGGCTGGTGCAGTCGGTGGCTTCAGGAAACGAACAGAGCAGGATTCTAGCTTCGTTGGCAACGCGGATGCCGTCAGTCGGGCCCGCGCTCTGGTCAAGCTCTCCGCGAACCCAGAGCGCGCCTTCATCCAGGTGAGGCAGAAACTCGGAGCCGATGATGCCGCTGAAAACTAGAAAGACAGCCAGGACAAGCGCGGCCGCCCCTCCGGCCAGCACTACCAATTGATGATGAATGGCCCAGGTGACGCTCTTGCGGTAGCGCTCCCGCAAATACTCCATCACCGGATTCTCCCACTCCTTGGCGCCTTTGCTGAGCAACAGGCTGGTCAGGACAGGAGCCAGGAGAATGGAGAATATGAGCGCGCCGAGGAGCGCAAATGCCACCGTCAGCGCCATGGGGCGGAAGAGACGGCCTTCGACGGCCTGCAGCGTGAAGATGGGCAGGTAAGCGGTAATGATGATGGCGATGGAGTAGAAGACCGGGCGCTGAACTTCATGAGCGGCGTCGCGAATCTTATCCTGCGGCGCGTGGTCCTCTTCAGTGTGCGAGAGGTGCCGGATGATGTTCTCGACCATCACCACAGCTCCCTCAACGACCATGCCAAAGTCCAGCGCGCCGAGCGAAAGCAGGTTAGCGGGAATGTGCGCCAGGTCGAGGCACGTGGCGGCAAAGAGCAACGAGAACGGGATGGTTAGTGCGACGATGAGTGCGCCACGCGCGTTGCCGAGAAAGAGAAACAGAATGATGACAACCAGGATCATTCCCATGGTAAGGTTGCCCAGAACCGTATTGGTGGTGAAATGCAGCAGGTCACTGCGGTCGATGAAGGACTTGATTGTCACCCCTTTGGGCAGAATCTGGTCGTTGAGATCCTTCACCTTCTGATGGATTCCGTCCAGCGTGGGCTGCGCATCATCGCCCTTTTGCAGCGCCGCGATGCCTGAAACCACATCGTCGTTGTCGAGGATTCTGCCGTCGGGCAGGTGCCGGGCGCGGCCAAACCGGCCGAGGCGAATCTCCGGCCCCTGAGTAACGACGCCGATATCCTTGACGCGAACCGGAGTGCCGCCTCTGGTTGTCAACACTGTGTTGCCGATATCCTGAATGTCCCGAACGAGGCCGACTTCGCGGACATTGACCTCCTGCTCGCCTTCCTCGATGAAACTTCCGCCCGCATTCGCATTGTTGCCGGCCAACTGTTGCTCAACCTGGCTGATGCTTAGTCCATAGGAGATGAGTTTGTTGGGATCAACCTGGACTTGGTATTCGCGGGTCGGTCCACCAAAGGGGTTGACATCGACGACGCCGGGGACCGATTTCAGATTCTTTTCAATCACCCAGGTTTCGAGCGATTTCAGATTCATGACGTCGTATTCCGGGTTGGAACTTTCCAGGGTGTAGAAGTAGATCTGCCCGACCGGGCTCCAGTCTGTCCCCATTTGGGGCACGACACCCGGGGGCAAGCTTGCCTGCGAAAGCCGCTCGAGGACGTGCTCGCGATTTTCGAAGTTGGTTGTGCCTTCGCCGAAGACCATTTCCACCGTGGAGAGCCCGAAGATGGACCAGGAGCGGACGTGCGCCACTCCCGGAATTCCGTTCATCACGGTTTCAAGCGGGATGGTGACTTGTTGCTCGATTTGCTCGGCAGAGATGCCGGGCCACTGCGCGATGACATCGACATAATTGTTGGCGACGTCGGGATAAGCTTCAACGGGCAGGCGATGGAAAGAGACGATGCCCCAGACGAAGAGAACAATTCCGATGGCCAGCACCATCAGGCGGTTCTGGAGCGCGAAGTCGACGAGCTTTCGGATCATTGCGCCTCCGCCGTGGCTTCGAGCTCGAGAACGTTCCTGACCACCTTCTGACCGGGCGCGATGTTGGAAAGAATCTGCTGCATATTGTCCGGCATCATGTCGCCGGGAGTGACTTCGACGCGCTTGAACTGGCTGTTGCCAGCAGGCTCAAAAACCCAGTCGCGATCGTGCAGGTGGAGGATTGCGGTAGCCGGCACCACGGCATGCGCGACCGTGTCGCGGCTCAACAGCGTTGCGGTGACGTACATGCCTAGGCGGAACGTCCCGGGGTTTGGAACCTCTATGCGGACTTTTGCGGTGCGGATCGTGGGATCGAGGACGGGACCAATGTCGCTGACGCGGCCGGTGAACACTTTGCCGGGAATCGCGCTGAGCCGTATCTGCGCATCCTGCCCGACGCGCAATTTGGGAAGGTCGTTCTCGAAAACGTCGCAGACGACCCAGACCACAGATAGGTCGGCGATGGTGAACGCCGTGGACGAGCCCGAGTATGTAACGCCGGTCGCCGCGGCATCGGTGACATTCTGCGCGATGATGACGCCGGAGATCGGCGCATACACGTTTACCACGCTGCCGGGGTGGTTCTTGTCGACTCCGAGCGTCGCCAATTGCTGCTCTGCCGCGGCGAGGTCGGCTTTGCCATCGTCCTCCGTATCTTGCTCCTGCTCCAGCATCGCCTGCGAGATGGCGCCATGTGCGAAGAGGTCCTGAGCGCGAACATACGCCTTGTTCGCCAACTGCTCGTCGTTTACGGCCTTCAGGTACGAGTTGAACGCATTGGTAATGTCGGGACTCTGCACCTTGAGTAGCAACTGGCCCTTCTTGACGTTGTCGTCGAGGCGAGCACGAATATCGACTACGCGGCCACTAGCCAGCGAGATGACCGGAACCTCGCGGTCGATGTCGGGAAACACCGAGCCAGTGACATCGAGCTTGCTGGGCGTATCGATGCGTCCCGCAGTCACCAGCGGAAACTGACTGGGATCCTCCACGGAGATCAGCCCTGCGTCGCCGGTTTGAGTGACCTGTGTCTGCTGAGCTTCGCCGCTTGCGGGATCGAACTTGCTTTTGCAGCCAGCCAGCGCAAGGCATCCGGCAAGACAGAAGACGGTTGTTAATAGGGAAGGACTTTTCATTGAATCACCTCTCGTCCAACGGCGAGGTTCAGTTGACCAACGGCAGTTAGGTAGGACCCGATCAATTGCGCGTAGGCGAGTTGCACCTGGCGGAAGTCGCTTTGTGCGTTGAGGAAGTCCATCAAGGATGCGCCGCCGTGTTCGTAGGCGTAAGTGACCGTATCGCGCACGCGCAACGCCTGGTCGTTATATTTTGCCTTGTAGGGCTTGAGGAGCGCGATATTGCTGCGAACCAATTCATAAGCCGTGTCCACGTCGCCGAAGACCTGTGCTCGCGTGGCCTCACTTGACTGCTGGCTGCGGTCGATGTCGATTTGCGTGCGCTGCTTCTCGCCCTGGTTACGGTCGAAAATGCGTAGCGGAATGCTCACGCTCGCGCCGATTGTCTCCGGGCCATTGGGGTTATTGGTGGAGGCGTTGTGGGTGTACCAGCCCGAAAATGTGGGATCGGTAGAGCCGTTCGCGATCGCGAGTTTGTGGTTGGTGTCGGATTGCTGAATCGTCTCGAGCGCTGCCTGCAGGTCGGGCCGAGCCGCCAGGGCGGCATCGCGGAAAGTTTCCAAAGGCTGCAAGGTATCGCTGAAATCGAACGGGCCCGTCACGTCGAATTGTTCCACCGGAGTGCGATCGTTCAACATCTGCAGGAGTTGAATCTTGGCGGTGCGCAGGTTCACGATGGCCGTTTCGATTTCCGACTCGTACTGCACGCGCTGCAGTTCGATCCGGTCCAGATCGATTTGCGCAAGGTCACCGGCGCGGAAACGGTTTTGAGAGATATCGATGATCTTGTCGTAGTAATCGAGGTCCGCTTTTGCCAAATCCAGCACGAACTTGGCCTGGAGCGTTCCTACAAACGCCGCGCGCAAAGCGAAGATCATGTTGCGGTCCAGGTCCTCATGTTCCGACTGTGTAATGCGCGTGCCTTCCTGGGCGCTCTCCAGGCGGAGCTCGCGCTTGTGGTCGCGCTCGTGCAGGTAGCTCACGCTGGGCTCTTCGTACGTACCCTTGAAGGGAGTCCAGGCACCATCATGAGAGGCGATCTGTGTTCCGTCGGCCAATAGAGAGAACTGTGGGTTGGGTCGGAGAAAGGCTGTGATCTCTTCGGCCTTCATTTCGTCCACGTTGTCGGCATCGGCTTTGAGAGCAGGGTTTGAAGCTTCAAACCTCGCCTTCACCTGGTCCCAGGTGAGGGCTTGCTGCGCGCAGGCTCCCGAGGAAGCTACGAGCAAAGCCAGAGTGAGTACAGGCCAATAGAGCCGGAAATTCATAGCGTGTCCATTCATCGCACGAGCGCGATCTGGTTAGAAACAGCAGCAAGAAATGAGAGCAAAAAGGGGAAGCGCTGTTTACGCGGCAGGAGGGGGCCTGGACCACTGCGTGAATGCGTGTGCTGTGCCCTGGGCGGGAACGGCAAAATCGGTGGGCGGGAGGGAGAACTTGATCAGGAGACTGGGACGCAGAATTGGAACGACGAGCGCAACGACGCCGGACGCACCATGATGGGCCTGTTGGAAGGAAAGGAGGTGGTCGCGCTTCCCTGCGCCCCGCTCGACCTCCGCGGGATTGTTCGCGGCCTGCAGATCGTCGGTGATGGAGATGACGGGCAGCAGGATTGCGGTGAGCGCGGCGAGCGAGATGAGCTGCACCGCGATCGCGGGAAGAATGGCCGCAGTTTTGGAGTGCCGCTGGCGAACGAGCCAGATGCTCCAAAGGGCGAGGGTGACAGCTACCCAAACGAGATTGCAGAGCGATTCCATCAATCTGAGATTATACCGAAGCAATGTTTTCAACGGTGTAAACAGAAGGAATAATGACACTTGCGGGTGATTACCTCTGGAATATATCGATGGGTTGGGTGAGCCACTGTGGCGCGAAACGAGCCTATCCGGTAAGTCACTCCGTTCGCCATTGCAGGGCAGGTGTATGATTCCGTGCAGTTGCAATCGAACAGAAGATTCGCGGGATAACGCGTTCGTTGGGGCGAATTGCGCACCAGAATTGTGCCGGGTTTAAAGGTGTCAATCGCTTCGCCGCCGCGCGAATCGTGCGTCCACGCTCTGGAGTTTCAAAATGTACTTCGGCCCCGAACTTTCCAACGCCAGCGAGGAGAGTGAAGGCGAGATCGTAGATCTCCCATCGCGGTGCAAGATTCGTTCTTTGTTTTGCATGTGTTGCCGTGCACTGGGCAGGCGTTTTCAGCCAATGAGTTTTCTGTTCTCTGGCTTTCTCTTCGCATTAATATTCGCGACGATCGATCCGGGACTTCCCGCGCAGGCTCCGAGCCTGATTTCTGCGCCAATCGACTTTTCGAGCGTGCAGCCGTTGCCGAATCACCACCCGCAGTGGGCGAACGCAGCCAACGACGCAGGTCCGCTTCCGGCGAACCAGCCTATAGAAAGCCTCACGCTGGTACTTGCAAGGCCAGCCCAGCAGGAAGCGGCCCTTGAGCAGTTTCTCGCCGATCAGCAGAACCCCTCATCTCCCGAATACCATCATTGGTTAACCGCAGCGGAGATTGGAAGCCGCTTTGGACCTTCAGACGCCGATGTGGCGGCAATCAAGTCCTGGCTCCAATCCGAGGGGCTGCAAATGGGTTGGGTAGCGCCGAGCAAGACCTTCATCGGTTTCGAAGGCACAGCGGCGGATGTGTCGCACGCCTTCCAAACCGAACTCCATAACTACCGGGTGAACGGGAAGAATCTGGTTTCGGTTTCTTCCGATCCGATGGTGCCGCAGGCAGTGGCGCCGGCGATCAAGGCAATTCGCGGACTTTACACGATCGAAGATTATCCGCAACACGCCGCCAAGGCGATGCAGATGGATTCGCCGGCGATCACAGCGTCAGACGGTACCCACTTCATTGGCCCCGGTGACTTCTACACCATCTACAGCCTGCCCGATGGAATAACCGGCGCGAACGTGACGATCGGCATTGTGGCCCGGTCGCGGACCGATGCGGCCGACTTTGACAATTTCAAGTCACGACCTGGAGGATCCTTCACGGATCCCACTGAGGTGGTTCCCACGGCATTTGGTGGAATCGACCCCGGGCCGGCATACACGTCTCCGCCGGGCTCGGGCGTCTCGGTCGGCGATCAGGCCGAAGCGACTCTGGACGTGGAGCGCGCGGGCAGCGTCGCTCAGGGAGCGCACCTGCTGCTGGTGGTGGCCACGCAGGCGAGCGGCGGCATCGAGGTGGACGCGCAGTACCTCGTGCAGACCGTGCCCACACCGGTACAAGTAATGAATATCAGCTTCGGCTCGTGTGAATCGTCCGCGGGCCCGTCAGGCGTACATTTTTGGGATTCGCTTTTTCAACAAGCGGCAGCGGAAGGAATTTCTTCCTTCGTCGCATCGGGAGATTCTGGCGCGTCGGGATGCGACGCGGCCTTCGAAGCCCCGCCTGCGAATCCGCAGCCCAATAGCCCGAATTACATTTGCTCGTCGACCTACGCCACGTGCGTTGGAGGCACGGAGTTCAACGATGCATCGAATCCGTCGATGTATTGGCAGGGTTATGCGGGCGGCATCAACACCACTGCAATCGGTTACATCCCTGAAGGCGGCTGGAACGAGTCGTGGAATGGCACAGCGAGCGCAGTGGCCGCGTCGGGCGGGGGCGTCAGTTCCGTCATCTCGACGCCCTCATGGCAGCAAGGCGTCCCAGGCGTTCCCGCGGCCAACGCGGGTCGGTATACGCCCGACGTGGCCTTCTCGGCCTCAGATCACGATGGCTACCTGGGCTGTTTTGCAGCCGGAGGAGGCAATTGCGTAGTTTCTAACGGGTCAACAAGCTTTACGGTTTTCTCGGGCACCTCGGCCGCTGCGCCCAGCATGGCGGCAATTGCGGCAATGCTCGACCAGAGCGTTAGCGCGGCGGAAGGCAATCTGAATCCCGGACTGTACTTTATGTCGATGAGCGCGCCGACAGCATTTCACGATGTAACGCTCGCTTCGAGCGGTGTCTCTTCGTGCAACATCAACACCCCGAGCATGTGTAACAACAGTATTCCTGGCCCCAGCAGTTTGAACGGCGGCCAGGCGGGGTACGAGGTGGGAACCGGATACGACCAAGTAACGGGACTTGGCTCGCTGCTTGCTTCAACGTTTGTTTACGCCTATCCGACCGCGAGTAAAATCCAAACGCCGACGGTTCAGGTCGAATCGTTCGTGTGGCCTGTCAACCAGCAAATTCCTATTGGCGTCGGAGTTGCCGGCGGCGCATATTCCCCTGGACCTACCGGGAACATTGTTCTGACCATCGGGAGCTACACGTCTGCCGTAATTCCGGAGACGGGCGCGTACCAATACGTGGATATTCCCGCCGGGACGTTGGCGATGGGGAACTACACAGTGACGGCAACGTACACCCCCGATGCCGCGAGTTCTGCGATCTATCTACCTGTGTCGAGCACGGCACAACTCACCGTATCGAGTCCGCAATACATCACACCGCTCGTTGGATTGTCGCCTTCCGCATCGACCATCACCAGCATGGAGCCGATCACGCTTTCAGTGAGTGTGCGCCCCGGTGTAGGAAACCCGGCACCGACTGGAACCGTGATTGCGACCAGCGGCAGCTATTCGAGCGGGCCGGTGACCTTGGTGCCCGGGAGCGGCACTTTTAACGACGGAGAGGCAGCCATCAACATTCCCGCGGGGACCTTTCCAGTAGGTCAAGACACGCTGACTGTCACCTACACTCCCGACGCCTCCGGTGCTTACCTTTACGTGACGGCTTCGGGTTCCTACTTGATCACCAATATAGGCGCCATGGCCACTCCCTCGGTCCAAGTGAGACCAGGCTCCCAAAACGTGACCACGGCTCAGATCCTGACTGTCGCTGTGGTCGTCGGCAGCCCGACCGGCGACCCAACGCCGACCGGCAGCATCGTGCTTTCCGGTGGCAACTACACTTCCACTTCGACCAGCCTTACTGGTAATGGGCAGGCATATGTGCAAATCTCACCCGGAGCCCTTGCTGTCGGTACGGACGTGCTGACTGCGACATATACTCCGGATGCTCAAAGTTCACCGCTCTATTCGGGGGCATCGGGGTCAAATTCCGTCACCGTGACAGTCCCCGCCGACGCGAGCTTCACGATCGCTGGGAATTCACCAGTGATCACCAAGGGCTCTGGAACTTCGAATACCGCAGCGATCACCGTCACGGCGACGAATGGTTTTGTGGGCACCGTGGCACTGACCGCCGCAGTCACGGCAAGCCCGTCTGGCGCGCAGGATTTTCCCACAATGACTTTCACGCCGCCTTCGGTGAACCTTGCCGGCCTCAACACGGCGACTTCTACGCTGACCTTTACAACAACCGCTGTAACTTCGGGCGAGATAGCTGATCCGACAGGCCCCGTGGCACGCTGGTCCGCCGTTGCCGCGCCGGTTCTGGCTTGCGTTGCTTTCTGGCTTGTACCACGGCGCCGCCGCTTGTGGCGGAGCCTGACGATGCTCGCCGCTCTCGGAATTTTCATTGTGGGCGGAATCGCGGCGTGCGGGGGCTCGGGTGGCGGCACCGGCGGCGGCGGAGGTGGTGGGGGAGGCGGAGGCGGGGGAAACTCCGGCACGACTTCAGGCCAGTACACGATTACCATCACCGGCACATCGGGCTCCATGACCGAGACCAGCGCAATCACTCTGACTGTGCAGTAGAAAGCGTGCGCGCAGCAAGGGGACAGCGCGGAGGGAACGCTGCGAGACGGTGGACCCGTCACCGCTGGAAAATATCGATCGGCTGGGTGAAGTCAGTGACGCGCATGTGCGCGGCTAGCGTGGGGTACTGGCTTTGGAGCTTGAGGTACATCTCCCAGGCGACGCGGCGATAGCTGAAGTGGCCGGCGGGGCCGGAGCGAAGTTCGGAGATGTACTGGGCTTCGGCGAAATCCATTTTGAAGAGGGCGCGGATGCGGGTTGCGAGCGGGTAGAGGTAGGTAGCGGATTGCGCGGCCTCAACGACTGGGGCGGCGGCGATCACGCTGGCGGTGCGGTGGGCGGCGTCAATGGCGGCGCGGTACTCCGAGAGGATGCCGGCCTCGGCGAGGATGTCCGAGCCGGCGGGCAGGTCGCCGCAGCCGGGGGTCTCATAGCCATGCAGGGCGGTGAAATCCTGGATGATTTGCGTGCAGCGGCGATGGCGATGAAAATCGCGAAAACCGCCGATGTCCATGAGAATGTCAAAGCGGATGGCGGCGCCGGCGTGAAAGACACGGAGTGCTTCGTCGTGCCTGCCGCGGTGCTTGAGGCCGAGTTCGATGATTTCAGTGATGCGAGCGGCGGGAAGGCCAGAGACGAAGTCGCGAAGCTGGCGGTAAGGGTGGCGGCTGACGGAATAGAGGAGTGTGGCCGCCAACTCGACTTCGAGCGTCTCGGTGCGCTCGACGAGATCGACGAGTGGTGCGGCGGCGGGCGGCAGGCTTTTGAGGATCTCGGCGGCAGCGCGTGCGAGGTCCGCTCGCGTCTGGATGATGTATTCGCTGGGCTGGGCATATTTCACGAGAGTGGGTGCAGTGCGGACTTCGCGCGTGAAGAGTGCAGCGGCCTGAGCGGCCAAATCCGGGGCGACCTCATCATCGAAGGCGGCGATCTTGTCGATGATGGTCTGGGCTGCCTTGGCGTTCAGGTTCCAGGCGGGACCAGTGGCGGCTTCGCGAAGCTTTTCGCCGAGGAGGCGAATCTCGGCCGCGGGGTGGGAGAGCAGGCGCGAGACCTGGGTTTCAAGCGTGCGGGCGCTGACGATCTGGCCGAGCGAAGTATTGGTGGCAAGTGGAAGCAGGTAGCGCGCGACGTCAAAGGCGCGGGCGCGAAGGGTGCGCTCATAGGCGTCGGGCTTAAGGCCGTCAGGACGCGCGACGTGGCGGCGAAAGAGATCGACGACGGCGACGGTAGTGCGCTTGTAGGCGGCGAGAAGCGATTCTATGGTGCGCTCATAGAGGTCCTGAGAGTGGGTGTCGCCCGCGAAATTGGGATAGTAAAAGCCCGACTCGAGGAAGTTCTGGTAGCGGGTTGAGCGTTCCTGGCCGTCCCATCGGGTTTCATCGACGAGGACGATGGCGGCAAGGAGTGAGAGGCGCTCGACGGCGAACGCGATGTGCGCAAGGTCGGCAATCGACCGATGGCCGTATTGAAAATAAAAGGTGTTAAGGAACTGCTCGGCACGCTGCGCGCTGATTTCGGCTAGGGAATCTCGCATCGAGAGAGCCGAACGGGAGTACTTGGCCATGGCGTAGGCGAGAATCTCGGGGTCGGCGCCGTGGATGGCGATGACTTCGGTCAGGTTGCGCGCAGAGGTGGGAAGCGAAGTTTCACTGGACATGAGGATGGTCTCGCGGACAGAATACGTCATAAGGGAGCATCTGCGCCCGAGAGGCGGAGTGGGAGCCCTGGAGCACGGGAGCAGCAATGCGGGAGTATTTGGTGCGAACGTCGCACAAACCGCGGCCCTTGCCGGCGGGACGCTGGGCCATGACCCAGCGCTGGAACGACTTGCTGCTTGCGCATTGGCCGATCGCAACGGCGAAGATGCAGGCGCTGCTGCCGGATTGGCTTGAAGCCGATACGATGCAGGGTTCGGCATGGGTAGGCGCAGTTCCGTTCTGGCTTGATCGCATCAAGGTCCGTGGCATGCCCGCGATTCCTGGCCTGCGAAGCTTTCCTGACTTGAATTTGCGAACCTATGTGCGAGATCGATTCACGGGCACGCCGGGCTTCTACTGCTTCAGCGTGGATTCAAGCAACCTTCTGGCAGTGGCGGCGGCGCACCTGGTATACCACCTGCCATATTCGCTCGCGGAGATGTACCTGGAGCCGCGGTCGGAGCGTGAGTTTGCGTTTTATAGCCGGCGGCGGTTTTCGAGGCGGCAGGTGA
This sequence comes from uncultured Occallatibacter sp., assembly GCA_964533905.1. Taxonomy (GTDB): domain Bacteria; phylum Acidobacteriota; class Terriglobia; order Terriglobales; family Acidobacteriaceae; genus Telmatobacter. The sequence continues at coordinate 48,505 of CAZHOO010000016.1, forward strand.
TCTTCAAAGCTCGGTACCGGGGTATGGGGCCGACGCGGGCGACGGCGGAGATGCGACTTGGATCACTCGAGTACTTCTTCACGGAGCGCCCATGTATCTTTTCAACGAACCGCACTGGAGAACCGATCAAGGCGAACCTGCACCATGTTTCGTGGCCTCTGGAAGAAGCTGAAGCGGAGATTGAGCGCAACGACTTGGCGGCAGCGGTGGGATTGGAGCTGCCAGACCGGGAGCCAGTGCTGCACTACTCCCGGAGGCTGGCTGTGTATGTGTGGCCTGCGGAGCTGGCGCGTCCGGCGCTGGCGGCGCGGCCAGTGACCGTCGCTGCTACGCCGACGTAGACGCGGCTTTCAAACATCCGCTATCGGCTTTCGGCGATTTCTGTGCCTGCGCAAGGTGGATTGAACTGCTGACTGGTTACGCAGGCTACCGATGCGCTGCGCTGGCTGGTGCTTTCGAACCGTCTCCGACGATCACATCCGCGGTTCCGTCTTTGCCGTTGCGAATATAGCCCACTTTGGCAACGGTACCCGGTTTCAAAGCGAAGATCGAACTGACGAACCCGGCAGTGTTCTTCACAGGATTACCGTCCAACGCATCGATGATGTCGCCGACCTTCAGGCCTGCCGTTTCGGCGGGGCCTGCTGGAACGACGGCGGCAATTCTCGCTCCGGGTCTGACGATGTGCTCCTTGGCTCCAGTCCCGGTCGTCACGTCCTGTAATTGAAGACCAATCACGCCGTATGGTTTGACAACACATACTGACATCAGGTCGGCGTCGCTGCCGCTTTTCTCTTGCGTCCAGTTGCCTCCGCCATCGTCGGTGTGCAGGATGACGCCGCCATGACCCACGACCCAGCCCGACTGCGGGGAAGCAAAGTTCACTTCATCCAGCTCCGCCCTGGTGCCGCTCGCCAGTGACTTCCATGTGGCGCCGCCATCGTCGGTGTGAAGAATGACTCCATCACGGCCCACCACCCAGCCTGACTGGGGTGTGACAAAGGCGACCGACATCATATCCACTCGGGTGCCGCTGGCCTGCACTTTCCAGGTCGCCCCGCCATCGTTGGTATGCAGGATCGTACCTTTTCTGCCTACGGCCCAGCCTGAGGTTGCGGTGGGAAATGCAAGGCCAATCAAGGACCGGACGGTGGGGCTGCTTTGCCGTTTCCAGGTCGTGCCCCCATCTTGGGTATGGACTATAGCGCCGTCAGATCCCGTTGCCCAACCCTGCTGGCTGTTGAGGAAGGTCACATAGGAAAGAAAGCCAGGGGCTCCGCTGTTCTGCGGTTTCCAGGTTTTTCCGGCATCCTCGGTGTACAGAACCGTCCCACCGTCTCCGACGATCCAGCCAAGATTCGGGTCCACAAACGCTACCTCGCTAAGGTCGTCGGTCGTGATTCCTTTGGCCTGCTGACTCCATGTTGCGCCACCGTCGTCTGTGTGAAAGACGGAGCCCCCACTGCCAACTACCCAGCCCGACAGCCTGGTCGGGAATGCAACGGAGTAAAACGTTCCGTTACTCGTGTTCTTCGTGGTCCACGTAGCGCCGCTGTCTTCGGTCTCGAGCATTTTCGCTTGCGTACCCACCGTCCATATCATCCAAGGCCCACCCGATACGGCGCCCGCGTTTATAACCGGAGCCTGGTGGTTCGCACTCGATCCGCCCTGGTAATTTGATTGCGAAAAGAGATGCGACCAGAACAACAGTGACACGCCAACTACGACCACGCAGATAGCAGTAGTGATAATCGCCGGCCGGAACCTCTTATCGGGCTCCGTTGCCTGGCTTGGGCCGAGCGCCGCGCGCGCATCAATTACCGCGCTCCAGATCCACGCAATCGATACGAAGAAGAGCGAGATAAAGAAGAAAGCAAAACTCCATGCGCCCCAGTCCGGTTTCTGAGAAAAGGCCTGGCACGAGTCTGTGAAGCGGTAACTGATAAGCGTTCCTGTAAGCCATGCTGGTGCGTCGCCATGCCAGGTTGTGGCGCAACTCCGCAGCGTGAAGAGGCCCAGAGGAGCAACGATCAGTCCAAGCGAACCGCAGAATCCCTTTATCAATGCCCACACAATGGGAGGCAGGTAACCCAGTCCCCCCGCAGACGTTGACCCGCTCCTACCGCGGAATTTATGCGGCCACATCGCTCGCATTCCCAGGCGAAGGATTTGATAACCAAAGAGAATAACGACCGTGTGCTCGACAACCCACCACGACATTTCGAGGAATGGATGGTCGTGCACGATCACCCACGCCGAATCAACGTCTGCCCCCATCCAGCTAAGCCACTTGGGAGTGACGCCGTTGGTGACAATCGGAGTGCCGTATTTTACGAGGCCGAAGAATCCGACCAATCCCCAAACCGTCATGATGCAAGCGCCGATTCCCAGCAGAACCCATCCCAGGATTCTGAATTTGAGCGGCTGAAGGGTGGGCAACATTTCAGTGGATTCGCTCGCTGCGTGGCGGCGATAGCGCCTGAGCCGCTGGAGGCCCGATCGAAACCATGCCAGACCGCCCGCGCCTACAAACAACGAGAGAACCGCGAACATAGGCAGCACAATATAGGTGCTGGTTGTATTCGAAGTTCCCGCAAATACCGTGTAAATGCAAAGCATGATGAACACAGCCGCGGCGATGCAAACAATCGTTCCAGCCAGCACGGCTGCCCAGCTGACCACCATGGCTTGCACGCGGCGGCTTGCAAGCACAGGCTGCACCAACGCGTCGTGACTCAATTCGTAGTAAGTGCTGTCCGATCTCCGATCCGTGCGCAGCAGGCGGCGATCGACCAATTGGCTTAGCGTCTCGCGCGGCAGTTTTAACTGGCGAAGCAGCTCGCGTTCCTCAACGCTGAGCCTTCGACCTTCCGGACTGATGAGGTACTGCTCGCATAAAACACGGACGGCGCCCCGGAGGTATCTGGCCGGAAGCGACCGGATGGCGTCCGTATAGAAGTTCTCGAGCGTCTCCGTGAGCGCGGCATCGCCTCCCAGATCTTTGAAGCTGACGACAACTTCTCCGCTGGAGGCCTTCTGTTTGAAAGCAGCAATGGTCTCAATGCGCTGGCAAATCAATTGCAAATGGAAGGGCTCCACTTGGCGCCCGCCGGTACTGCGAGCACCAGGCGCCGATTTGGTGAGATAGGCGAGAATCGACGTCACGACGTCGGGCTCCAGACGGAATGCCCGCGTGGAGGCGTCTTTGGACTCGATTGCGGCCGGCCCGGTAATCGCCTTAGACGCCATCTCATAGGTCAATGGAGCCAGACGATAACGGTGATCCAGAATTTCCGGTATGTGATCTGAAGCTTCTTCAAGCAGGCCCAGAAAGTCTTCGCGCAGGGATAGTGCCACCCGGATCGATGGAGGACCCTCGCTGGCAGTTGACTCGATATTCGGCTGCGACGGCGGAGCAATGCCGCGAATCAAATAGCCCAGCTCGGAGAGAAAACCCTCCCGCGCTTCCTGCGATTGCAGCGTGAACAATTCCTCGAATTGATCGAGAATCAGGACCGGTGTGAGGAGAAGATCGTTGCGCCAGAATTCAACCGTCTTGAAAAAACTCCAGAGCGAAGTGGGATCTCCCGGAACATATTCCACCTGCTGCCGCTCCGCTTCCGCCTTCACGCCTTCGAACACCGAAAACAGCGGGCCGTTCTTAATGTCGTTGACGCGCACAAAAAGCGGCAAGCTGTTGGCTTCGCGTAGTCGAGGCGCCACACCGGCGTTCAGCAGTGAGGTTTTTCCCAGACCCGACTTGGCATAGATAATGACTAGCCTATTAGCAAGGATCTGGTCAGTCAGTGCGACAGAGGCCGGCTCACGCCCAAAAAATGTTTGACGAGAAAACTCGTCGTCGCGAAACGGTTGAGCGCCGGGATAGCGGTGGAGGGTTTCCATCAGTTCTCTCTATCGGTTCCGGCGCTGATATTCGCGCTTCAGGGTTGAAATGACCTTCGCGAAGTCCTCGTCAAAATCCGTTTCCCGCAGCTCCATTTCATCGAATTTGCGGAGGGCGTCAACCCGGTCTTCGTCGGCGAGCACCTCTGTCCTCACAGGAATCAGGAACGATCCGCGCACGCGGAGGGCACGCTCGCATGCCAACGCCACTTCCTTGTTCACGTAGCTGTCGGTCTTTTGGCAAAACGCCGGCGTGTAAAGCACCAGCACGAAGTCCGAAGCGTCGAGGTCATTTTCGATGCGCTTGTTCCAATCGTCACCGCCCTGGAGAGACTCCTGATCGAGCCAGGGCTCGAAGTACGCCTTTTGCAGCGCGTCAAATACTCTCGAGGCCAGGGCCGCATCCTCGCGAGCGTAGCTGATGAACACGCGGGGGCGGGGCCCCAACGGCATGGCTTGCCCCACAAACCCACCATCGGCCTCCAGTCGATCTGAAAGCTTGGTGAGAAATGTCCCCACGTCGGCATCTTCAAGCTCGACACGCGTGCCACGCTGATAAAAGAGGATCATCTCATCGCGATCCGCGGGGATGAGGCCGTCAAGCGGTTCGGCCGCGATGGCCGGGCCGCTGCGATTGAGTTCCAAAGCGCGCAACAGGATTTTGAGAAGAATCCGCAGATCCCAGTGCTTGATTCCGAAACCGACGAACAGGAAACTCTGGCCGACGCGTTTGAGCACGCGCAGCAGGCTGTTGGGAAGCGGCGGCCGTTCGGAGACGACCCTGATCAAAAAGTCGAGAACGTCATTCTCGCTGAGCACGAGGGACGATGGTTCCTCTGCGCTCCCGAACAAATGGAAGACGACCGGCGAAGCGGGATTACCAGGCAGCACAAACTCGGGGTTTTCTCTCTTGTCGCCACGCAGATGATAGCGATGGACAATGGGCGTTTTGCCAGCCGCCTTGAGCGCTTGTTCCAGCATCGAGTCCTGGCCGGTGGTTACGATGAGCGAAAACGGCAACGCCGCCAACTGTTCATGAACCGTGGATGGGCCATATTGGCGCGAAGTGAGAACCATCTCCGCGGTGGCGCGCAAAGTGGTGGGCCCAAATCCCTCTGTGTCTTCGTACTGTTGTGCAAGGGCGGCCAGAGTGTTGCCGCTGGGAGCGCGATCGTCCTCTTCGAGTTCGCGGGTGAGACGCAGGCGCAGCTCGTCAGGCAGGGTGGTTCCGGGCAGAGCTCCATTCGCGGAAGGCGCGGAAGATGCCTTGACGGGAATCTCGGAGCCGAGCATGAGAATGCAGTTGCCATGCCGGAGAGAACCGACCAGATTATTCCAGTGCCGCTCTTTCACTCTTCCTCCACCGGCAACTCGGCAACTGCGATTCTGATTCCAGCTTCTCCGTCGGGCGCAATGCCAAAGCTCGGGTGGCTGCACTTTTTATGAGACGTGGCAAAGCTCAGCGGGGACGCTGGTTTCAACCGGGGATTCCATTCTAACCCGCAGCAGGCGCTTAATCTACAGGAGCATTCAATTGCCGGGAGGTTTTTTGAGGACAGACGAACACCAGGGCCGGACCCGAATGTTGCTCGGGTCCGGCCCCAGCGCTCGGTCGCATATGGCTGTTCAGAACGTCAGTTTGAGCGCCAGTTGAATCAGGCGAGGATTGTTGACCGTGGAATTCACGGCGCCGAATCCAGCCGCGTTGATATCGTTCACCGGGCTACTGAATTCGGGGTGGTTGAAGAGATTGAAGAACTCGGCCCGGAAATTCAAGCCCATCCCCTCCCGGGCCAAAGGAAAGTCCTTGATCACCGAGACGTCTGAATTGACGAAGTCGGGACCGACAACAGGGACACGCGCAGCATCGCCGAGCTCGCCGGCGGCCGGCGCAACAAAGCACGCTGCGTTGATCCACTGATGCATGCCGTGATTCGCTTTGTACGGATTGCAGCCTTTGACCTGATCGGGCCGGTTGAAGTTGTTGTCATTGCCGCCCGCATTGAAAGTAGTGCCGGACTCGAAGTTGTCGCTGTCTATTAAGGGAACCGGGAATCCGGAAGAGACACGTTCGATCAGCGTCAACTGCCAGT
>CAZHOO010000017.1:0-43561 GCA_964533905.1 uncultured Occallatibacter sp.
GCGAACCCGTAATCTGGCATAGACAATGGCTCTTCGATAGTATCGGCAGCGTAAGAAAAAACTTGAGGCCGACGGCGAAAAAACGTCGGGCCTCCTGTATTCCCGCTCCGAGGTGAGGTTGATGGCCATTGAATTCGCTGTTCACGAAGGCTTCGAAATCAGTCTCCGATTCCGCCAGATCCTCGAGGAGCGAATTGCCCGGCTGGAGCGCGAAGCGGCACAAGACGAAGCGCAACTCGATCGGCTCGACGACATCGACCACATTCGCCGGCAAATGCGGCTGGTGGCCGTCGAGCGCGCCGAGGCTCTGCGCATGAGGATCTTCCTCGATCGCGCGAAGACCAGGATGGCCGGCCCGCTGATCGAGCTTTAAGACAAAGATCAGGAATTTGCGGAATGCAATGGAACGCAGTGCGCGATTTCTGCGAACGCTGACGCGCGCAGCCCGAGCGGCTCGCGCAACTCCCCTCTGGAAATCGCCAGCGCTCATGCTGGGTGAAGCTCATCGCTATCAAAGTGCTGCGGCGAATCCACAGGATCGCGGGTTTCCACAAGTGCGCCACTCGAAGATCGGTCGTACACTTAGGCACTTCAGAGGTGCTTAAAGTTGCCCACGCTCGACTATTTCGTCGTTGACGTTTTCACCACCGTTCCGCTGACCGGCAATCCGCTGGCGGTTGTGATGAACACATGCGGCCTGACCAGCGAACAGATGCAGGCCATCGCGCGCGAGTTCAATCTATCTGAAACCACGTTCATCGAGCGCAGGGCAGAGCCGATTGAGCGGGCGGAGGGCATACGCGTGCGCATCTTCACCGCGCAGGAAGAACTCAATTTCGCCGGCCATCCAACGCTCGGAACGGCGAGCGTCCTGAAGATGCTGGCGCCGGAAACGTTCGTGCAGGCCACGGTAACCTTGGCAGAAAATGTCGGGCCCATCCCGGTACATTTTGAACAAGGCGACCAAAACCCTACGGGGCTCTTCGGCGAAATGGTGCAGCGCGATCCGGAGTTTGGCACGGAGCTTGACCGCGCAACCGTCGCTCGCCTCGCAGGATTGGGGCCGGACGACCTTGATGCCGCTCTGACGCCGCAAGTGGTTTCGACAGGAACGGCCTTCGCCATTGTGGCCCTGCGAAATCAGCCAGCCCTGGCACAGCTCAAGGTGAATCAGGAGGAAGCGACGGCGTGGCTGCGCGAGCGCGGCGCAAGGTGGTTTTATGTCCTGGCCCCAACGCCGGACCAAGACGAGCACGGCACGAAGTGCTACGGGGCGAGGATGCAGTTTTATGGCGGGGAAGATCCAGCCACGGGCTCGGCGGCGGGCTGTGCCATCGCCTACCTCGTGGCTCACGGCGCGGTTCGGGCGGGCACGCGTATTCATCTTCGCCAGGGCGTGGAGATGGGCAGGCCGAGCGATCTTTTTCTTTCCGCGCAAAAAGAAAACGCGAGGGTCCGCGATGTGCGCGTTGCAGGCAGCACAGTTCTTGTTGCAAAAGGACAGCTTTTCCTGCCGTGATGCACATGCTTTCAACAGATATTCATCTTCGCAAGTGACATTGTGTGTGTGTAGTAGCCGTTTTACCCTTGTTTCAATCGGATTTTCATTGTCATCTTCGCTTCGTTTTCCCTCTTTTCACGAATCGCCGGTACTCGTACTGTTTCGATTCGTAGCAGACAATTTCCTGGCGCGGCCTGCTGGAGTTTGCCGGACGCGCTATACCGCTGAGCACACGACCGCGAAACAAGTTTGAGTCGTTGCGGGTCTCTTGCCAGCTGCCTGTCGGTGTGCGTATTCCAATCCGAAAGGATTCGGGCGCGCGTGCGGGTGAGCTGCGCGCAGATTCGATACAAACGGACCCGACTGACTGCGGTCTACCGGGCCAGAGACTTTATGTGTATTTGCCTCCCGCCTAAACGGACGGGCAACTGTTGCCTTGAAACATGTTCTTGAAATTGAATCAGGAGTAACCCCCATACCATGCGTCCGAAGAAAGTGATCCTCTGTGTAGACGACAACGAGCAAGAGCTTTCCGTGCTCAAGTTCACGCTGGAAACGAATGGCTACCGCGTGCTGGCAGCTTCAAACGGCCAGGAGGCCATCGCCGTGTTTTCTACGGCGCCGCAAATCGACCTGGTGCTGGCCGACACCCAAATGCCCCAGATGAACGGAATTCAGCTCGCGGAACGGCTGAAGCGCATCCGGTTGCACGTGCCCATGCTCCTGCTCGGCGACGCCCAGGCCGTGGGTGGAGAGATCCATGCGGCCGACGCGGTAATGGCGCGAAAGAACTGTACTTCGTTCGAATTGCTGGAGCGCGTGAAAGTGATGAGCGCTCGCAAGCGCGGGCCTCGCAAGGGCGCGCATCGCATCGTCCAGGACGAGGCTCTGGCCGCGACGGCGTGAGAAAAACAGGGAATAGGGAATAGGGAATAGGGAACAGGGAGTAAAATGAGCCGGCAATTACAGCCGTGAGTTGATCTTCCCTGACGTGAGATCGCCGCATCAGCGGCAGTCACGCCAGACCTCAGGCTTAGAGTCTGGCCAGAGTATCGTGGCGGCTCTGACGTCACTCTGTTCAAGGAACGAACCTGCTCCCTATTCCCTATTGGCTAATCCCTGTCTTAGCGCTTCCTACTTGACGAGGATGCACGGCTTTCCTCATACTCCCCATCTATGGCAATACGCCGCCGGCGAAGTGTGCCTACGGTGAAAGTAGGTTCGTATGGACCTGGTCCTTTTACGTCTTCTTTTTGTCCTCTTGCTTGCCGCGGTTTGTTACTTCCTCCGCCCCTTCGGACTCGCGACGGGATGGGAGGGCGCAATCGTCGGTGCGGCTGCGGCTGGCGCGGTTATCATCTTCGAGATACGCGTCAGGGCTCTCACCCTGCGGCGGCTGATCGGCGCCGTTGCCGGCAGCGTGTTGGGCATTGTCGGCGCGGCACTCTTCTGCTTGGTGCTGCGCTCGGCTCCGCTCTCCAGTTCAAACTCCGCTGTCCTGCAGATCTTCGTGCTCTTTCTGATGACATATGTCGGCCTGCTGGTGGGCGCCAGCAAGGGCGACCTGCTGAACCCCGCTGCGCTGGGCACGGTCTTCTCGGGCGATAAGCCGACCCGCCGCAGTGCCAAGGTACTCGATACCAGTGTGATTATCGACGGCCGCATCGCTGATATCGCGGAAGCCGGCTTTATCGATGGCACGCTGGTGGTGCCGGAGTTCGTCCTGCGCGAGTTGCAGACTGTCGCCGATTCCACCGATGGCTCCAAGCGCCAGCGCGGCCGCCGTGGCCTGGATATGTTGCAGCGCATGCAGTCGAACGACAAGATCCTGGTGCAGATTGTTCCCGACGACTTCCCTTCGATTCGCGAGGTGGATCTGAAGCTTTTGGAGCTGGCCAAGAAATGGGAAGCCAAGGTGGTGACGAACGACTTCAACCTGAATAAGGTGGCTCACCTGCACCACGTTGAAGTGCTGAACATCAACGACTTGGCCAATGCTCTGAAACCCGTGGTGCTGCCCGGCGAGCGCATGAGCATATTGATTCTGAAAGAAGGCAAGGAGTACAACCAGGGCGTGGGCTACCTGGATGACGGCACGATGGTGGTCGTGGACCACGCGCGGAAGCTGATCGGACGGTCAGTTGGGATTTCGGTAACCAGTGTGCTGCAGACGGCCAGCGGCAAAATGATCTTCGGCAAGATGGACGAGAACGGCAAACCGATGGTGGAGGCGTGATGAAAAGCGCGGTCCAAGTTTTCTCAATCGTCGCAGAACGTCCCGCCGTTTGCTCATGCCCCAAGCGGGATTGTCCCCGCCATGGCGACTGCCAACGATGCAGGGACTACCACCTGCGCTCCAAGCGGCAACGGTCGCCCTACTGTGAGCGCAAACCGGGATGGTTCAAGCGTGTATTCGGCCCGCGGCTGTCGAGGTAGGCGACCGAGAACGCGCAAGGCCAGCGAAAAAGTCCCCTTCCCGGCGAGAGCGTAAAGCCCCGCGAAGCCGCGCCGTTGGTGCGGTCCCCTTCCTTTACTGACGAGGGCAGCTCAAGGTAATGTGGCTGGTATGAAATTTGGGCAGGAGCATTTTTTCTCGAGTGGGAGTCCATCGAATGCAGAAAGCTGCAGCCATGCAATCGATCGGCGCCTTTTTTTGCGTTATGCGGCGGGCCTGAGTGCGACCGCGGGTTTTGGCGGAAGCCTCTTCGGGCAGACTCCGAGCGCGGCCCTGGGCCAGCCTGCAGGCCAGGCTGCGCCAGGTGAATCGCGCCTGCCCGACGGCTCCGAGTTTGTCTCGTGGGAGCAGCCGCTGACGTTTTCAAAGACGTATTACGTTGACAATCAATCGCCGAGGGCCGGAGATGATGGGCCGGGCACGAAGTCGCATCCATTCCGAACCATCAACAAGGCGGCTCAGGTCCTGATGCCCGGTGAGCGCGTGGTCATCTCCGCAGGGATTTACCGCGAGTGCGTGCGGCCCGCGCGCGGCGGCGCGAGTCCGGCACAGATGATCAGTTATGAGGCTGCGCCGGGAGCGAAGGTCTTCATCAGAGGCTCTGAGGTTTTGCAGGATGGCTGGCAGCAGGTACCTGTCCCGGTTGCCCGTTTTGGCGGCCCAGCGGGCTCGGGCCAGGACGCAAGCCCGGTGACGGTGTGGCGCCACGAACTCAACGGCGAGATGTTCCCCGATGGCTACCAGCCCTTCGCACTGGCGAGCGTAGCAGGCAATTGGGCGTGGCTCGATCCGAGGACGGTGGACATGGGCCCTTACTTCCGCCGACGTGGGTTGGTTTTCGTCGATGGAAAACCGCTGGAGCCGATGGAACAGCTTCGCGAGCTGGCATTGCCGCATCTGCCGCCCGATCCGGTGTTCACAACTCCGCCCGTATCGCAAAACGGATTGCCGCCACGCCGGCGGGGCGGCCCAATCATGCAGGAGGTCGGCGGAACTCCGGATGGCCGCTTCTGGGTCGGCGACTCGGGAACTGAGATTTACGTCCGCTTAGCTTCAGGCACGCCAGCCGACCACATGATTGAAATCACCACCCGTCAGCAGACCTTCGTCCCCTCACAAAAAGGGCTGGCCTTCATTCGAATCAAGGGAATTAGCTTTCAGCACGCCGCCAACGCCTACCCGTTTCCACAGTATGGCCAGGTGTCAACGGTGGGTGGCAATCACTGGATCATCGAAGACAACACCATCGAATGGGCGAACGCAGTCGGCCTCGATATTGGCAGCGACGGCGACAGCGGATTCTCGCCGCAGGCCGGCGCCTCGCAGATCATCCGCCGCAACACGATTCGATATTGCGGAGTCGAAGGCATTGGAGGCATGGGAACCCGCGACACGCTCGTGGAGGACAACCTGATTGAGTGGTGCGGCTGGGCCGATGCCGAGCGCGGCTGGGAAGCAGCCGGAGCCAAATTCCACTTCGGACGCAATCTGCTGTTTCGACGCAACGTGATCCGCCACATTCGCCACGCAAACGGAGTTTGGCTTGACAGCAATAACACGAACTGCCGCATCTCCAGCAACATCTTCGCCGACATCGTGACCGTGAGCGCCGCCGTTCACATGGAAATGAATCTCGATCGGAATCAGATCGACAACAACGTGATCTGGAACGTGCGCAATGCCGAGCCGGGCACACCGGGCCAACGAGGTTGCGCTGGATCGGGAATCTTTATCAACGCCACTGACCGGCTCATCATCGCTCAGAACCTGATCGGCCGCTGCGAAAACTCGGGCGTGTTCGCCATCACCCGTCCTGACCGCGCCCGCAGCGGAACCGCAAGCGAAAATAACATCGCGAACAACATCTTCGCCCGTTGCGGCAAGTCAGCCATCGTCTTCCTCAACCAGAACAACGAGTGCGACGGCAATCTCTACGCCTCTATGCCCGACCGCTTCCTGGGGTTCTTCACGGGCGACGCGCAGCAATGGCTCGACCTAACAGAGTGGCGTCAGGCTCATGGATGGGATAAGAACGGGAGCATGGCCGACGTGAAGATTGACTTCGACGCTGACAGCCTGCAGCTGAATTTGACAGGCAGCCAGCCGTTTCCGCAGGCAGAGATCGTGAACCAAATCAATACGGATCTGATGGGCAATGCCACGGGATCAACCAGAGCGCCGGGCCCCCTGGCGGATCCGGCCGCCGCGCGGGCCATTGAGATTGACCCGCGCAAAGCGACCTGAAGCTGATTCCGAGCAGCCGTTACTCAGGCAGAATGATTTGCCCGTTCACCTGGAGGGAGCCGTTCACGGTGACAGCGCCGGTGTCAGGCTGGCCGCCTCCAATTGAGACCGTGTATTTGCCTTGCGGAATCACGATGTCTCCTGCGTCCGTCACCATGCTCATATCCCTGGGATTGAGCTGAAACTCGACGTTCTGGCTTGCCCCAGCGTCCAAATGAACACGCCGAAAACCTCTCAGCGCGCGAAGAGGAGCGCCGGGAACATCCGGGAATTTCAGGTAAAGCTGCACGATTTCATCTCCCGCCAGTTTTCCGGTGTTCGTGACGGTAACCGATGCATGGAGCGGCGCGCCGGCGTTGATGGGACCGTCGGGCAGAGAGAGGTTGCCGTAGCTGAAGGTCGTGTAGCTCAGGCCGTATCCGAACCGGTATAGAGGCTCTCCTTTGAAGTAGCGGTAGGTGCGCCCTTCCATTGCGTAGTTCTCAAAATTCGGAAGCTGGTCGGTGCTTTTGTAGAAGGTGACCGGCAGACGGCCTGCAGGGTTGTTTTTGCCGCTGAGTGTTTGAGCTACGGCTGTGCCCCCTTCCTCGCCTGAGTACCAGGCTTCAACAACCGCATTCGCGTGTTCGTTGATCCAGTTGACGGCAAGGGCGCTGCCGTTCATGAGCACGACGACGAGAGGTTTGCCAGTGGCAGCCAATCCCTCGACCAGGTTTTCCTCCGGCGCGGGCAAGTCGATACTCGTGCGATCTCCACCCAGGAATCCCGGTTCGGTGACAGGCATCTCTTCGCCTTCGAGTTCGCTGGTGATTCCCACGACTGCAATCACGACATCGGCATTCTTTGCCGCCGCAAGGGCCTCAGGCGACGCAACGTCGCTGGCCTTCGCCCAGATGAGCTGCGCATGAGGTTCACCGTTGTTCACACCGTAGACAACACTCAATGCCGCTTTTTGCCCCTTTTCAAGATGGACTCGGCCGAGCTTGGCCTGGTTTGCTTCGCGCGAGAATAGTACCGTGACCTGCTTGTCGTTGACGGCGACTCGTGCGAATCCCTGGCCGCGCACTCCAATCAGGTAGTCGCCGGAGTCCGGCGCGGTCAGAAATCCGGTCCAACGCACGCCGACTGACTTTTTCCCGGCTGCTTCCGCGGGTAGATTTCCCGGCTCGAGATGGATATTCGTCTCCACCCGCGAAACCAGCGCGGGACCGCTATTTTGTCCCGGCCGGAATCCCATGGATTCGCTGTAATCGGCTTTCAGTCCCGGCTTGCCGTCTGCAGTTGTAAGCGCGTTGTCGGGCACAGGGTCTCCTTCGGTGCCCAGAAACTGGGTTCCCTCGACAAACGTGATTGCGGCGTTCGGGAATTCGGCTTTGAGTCCGTCGAGCACCGAGACCGAGTGCGTCGGCGTGCCGCTGTAGTTGCCGAGCAACACCCTGGTTTGGCCGGCGAGCGGCCCGATCACCGCGATCTTCCTGACTGCGGGCTTGAGCGGGAGGGTTCCGTCGTTCTTGAGAAGCACCATCGATTCATTCGCCAGCTTGAGCGCCAGCGCGCGGTGCTCAGGGCTGTCGAGTTCCTTCTCGTCAATCTTTGAGTAAGGATCCGACTCGGGAGGATCGAACATGCCCAGTTTTATCCGCGCCGTGAAGAGGCGCACGAGCGTGGTGTCGACGGCGCTTTCGGGAAGGTACCCCTGCTGCACGGCCTCGATGTATGCCTTGTAATGGGAATCGTCCTTTGAGGTAGGCCCGGCGCCAAAACATTCGTTGTCCATGCCGCGCAAAACAGAGATTGCCGATGCCTGGGCCTGCGTGGGGCGATAACGATGGCCGGAGAAGATATCCGTAACAGCTCCGCAGTCGGAGACGACGTATCCCTGGAAATCCCAATTCTTGCGCAGCTCATCCTGAAGAAGAAACTCGTTAGCGCACGCTGGCTGGCCATTAATGGCGTTGTAGGCGCACATTACCGACCCTGCTTTGCCTTCAGTGACAGCCGCGCGAAACGCCGGTGTGTAAGTGTCGAGCTCGTCGTGCCGGTTTACGTCCACATCGGCAAAGTGACGAGTCGGCTCCGGTCCGCTATGGACGGCGTAATGCTTCGGAGTTGCGATCACAAGGTAGTGGTTTGGGTCGTCGCCCTGCATACCGCTGACGAAAGCCACGCCCATACGACCGGTGAGAAAAGGATCTTCGCCGTAGGTTTCCTGTCCCCGGCCCCAGCGCGGATCGCGAAAGATGTTCAGGTTAGGCGCCCAGAAATCGAGCCCTCCCATAATGCCGTCGTGCCCGGCCTTCACGTCTTGGAGATGCTTGATGCGTCCTTCAATGCCGATATCGTGCGCCATCGCATGAACCGACGGAACGTCGAACGTCGCGGCAAGCCCGATGGGCTCAGGGAACTCAGTCACGCCCTGGTCGATTACGCCGTGAAGTGCCTCGCTCCACCAGTTGTAGGCGGGAACGTTGAGCCGCGGAATCGCTTGCGCGTCGTTCACCAGCTGCGATGCCTTTTCATGCAGGGTCATCCGCTGTACAAGATCCGCGGCCCGTTCCTCAGGCGGCAAGTTGGGATTCATGTAAGGCATGCTGGACGTGTCTTGCGCAACAGCAGCGCAGGTGATCGGGGCGACGAAGCCCATCAGCGCAGCCAGAGTAAGTTTCCCTGAGATCTTCATTGAGTCCCTCTTGATCGGCAATTTAAATTCTCGATCGAATGCATCGGTTTTGTTGGCGCGTGCAGATTCTGCCCGACATCCTTTATACGGAGGCGAGGTCAAGTGCCGCAAACTACCCAGTCAGGTGTTTGATAACGGTGAACTCCACCCTCAACTTTGTATCACAAGAATACGTTTTCTCGCCCGTTCCACGTTGGGCGTTTCAGGGTTGTTGAATCTCCCCTCAGGCCATTCGCAAGCGGGCGGTAAGGCGGCGCTTCGCCTCAGGCCATTCCTCGGCGAGAATCGAGTAGCGCCAGGAATTGCGCGCGGTGAAGTCCGATGCGATTCGGTGCGCGCGAAGCTCGCCTTCGAATTTGCCCCCGATGCGCTCGATGGCCGCCTGCGAGCGTTTGTTGCGTGCGTCGGTGTGCAGGCAGACGCGTAGCATCTGCCACACTTCAAAAGCATGGGTGAGCATGAGCAGCTTGGCCTCAGTGTTGGCACCAGTGCGGATGGCTTCATGTGCCAGCCACGTATAGCCGATCTCACAGACATCGGGATGCTCGCGGCCGTGGCGCGGATGACTGGCGGGCCACGCCCAATGATCGATATCGAAAAAGCGCGTTGAGCCGAGGACGACGCCGTCGGCAATGCGAACGGTGGCGAACGGCTCCGCCGTTCCAGCTTTTCGCCAGGAAAGTGCTGTGTCGATGTAGCGGAGAACAGCGTCGCGGCCGATGGGAACGGCGCTCCATTCGTAGAGCTTCGGATCGCCTGACGATGCGGAAATGAGGCCGTCGGCGTGGGCCGGCGACAGCGGCTCAAGGCGAATGTGGCTGCCGGTAAGGACTGGGGAGTCGAGCGTCATGTCTTTCTGAGGAGGCGACGCCCAAGCGGGCGACGCGAATTCCAGGTTCAGTATTTGGTCTTGGTTGGGTCAATCTGATCGGCCCACGCGAGGATCCCGCCGGCGAGGTTTTTCACGTTGGAGTAGCCCTGAGAGGCGAGAAACTCGGCGATGCGCTGGCTGCGACCGCCGGAACGGCACTGGACAACGATCTCGCGGTTGCGATCGATCTCGGCAAGCCTTCGCGGCACTTCGTTCATGGGAATGAGCGTGCCGCCGATGTTTGCGATCTGGTATTCGTGGGGCTCACGGACGTCGAGGATCATGAGATCTTCGCCGGCGTCGAGGCGCTGTTTGAGCTCCTGCACGCTGATTTGCGGGATTCCGTTGTTCAAGGTTTTCTCCTTACTGGATTGGGGCGCGAGGCCGCAGAATTGCTGATAATCAATGAGCCGGGTGACCGTGGGATTTTCGCCGCAGACCGGGCACTCGGGATTTTTCCTCAATTTAAGCTCGCGGAATCGCATGGCCAGCGCGTCGACGAGCAAGAGGCGTCCGATCAATGAATCGCCTTTGCCTAGAATCAGCTTGATGACCTCGGTGGCCTGAATGATTCCGACCAGGCCAGGCAGAATGCCCAGCACTCCGCCCTCGGCGCAGTTCGGCACGGTGCCCGGCGGGGGCGGCTCCGGATAGAGGCAACGGTAGCAAGGCCCTTCGCGCGTAGCAAAAACGCTGGCCTGGCCTTCAAAGCGGAACACCGAACCATAGACATTGGGCTTGCCCAGAAGAACGCACGCGTCGTTGACCAGGTAACGCGTAGGAAAGTTGTCGGTGCCATCGGCGACGATGTCGTATTCCTTGAGGATGTCGAGAGCGTTGGCGATGGTCAGCATCGTTTCATGCTTGACCACCTTCACGCCCGGATTAAGGGCGGTCAGCTTCTCGGCGGCGGAATCGAGCTTGCCGCGGCCAATGTCGTTGGTGGTGTGGATGATCTGGCGCTGGAGATTGCTCGCGTCGACACGATCGAAGTCCACAATGCCGAGGGTTCCGACGCCGGCCGCGGCCAGATAAAGCGCCAAGGGAGAACCGAGTCCGCCTGCGCCGACGCATAGAACGCGCGCAGCCTTGAGCCTCTGCTGGCCCTCGATCCCCACTTCAGGCAGGGAGATGTGGCGGGCATAGCGCGAGAGTTCTGCGCTGGTCAGGTCGGGAATTTGGATTGGAGAAGCGGAGGCGGCCATGGCGCGATATCCCCGAACATTCCAAGTGTATCGGGAGGGCGCGAGGTGGCGCCATGCGGCCGGCGGCTTTCAAAGAATGCAAAGCCACCGGCGCGAGGCACCGGTTGAGGGGCTACTGTGCGGGTTTTGCCGCAGGCTTCGCGGCGGGCTTGGCGGCAGGCGCGGCGGCATGCTTCGGCTTCCAGAAATCCGGAGCAGCCTTAACCCATTCATCCATTGGATAGCTCTGGACGGGATTGATGGCAAACAACTCTGCATCGGAACTTTCGATACAGTCCGCTTCAAGTTCACGGAGCTTCTTCAGTCCGTCTTCGCCGAGCGCGTCGTGAAACTGCTTATCCTCGGCGTTGCCGGTGTCGATTTCTGCCATCGACTTGTCAGCGCTGAAGGCAACATACTCATTGTCGCCGCCGTACGCGAGTTCATAGGTGGCCCAGTGCGCGCTGGTCCCGGCCTTCTTGTGCGCCTCGATAACCATACTGACAAGCTCGTGCCATTCCTTGCCATGGCCCGGCTTGACGTGGAACGAAGTGATCTCGAAGTCGCGCGCCTGCGCAATGTCCACATCGGGACGGTAGCTCAGATCATCGTCGAGCGTGAAAATAAACTGATCGGTCCCGTCGAGCAGCTCGCCATCGGCCTGGGAGTCCTTATCCATTTCCGCGGAGAGCGTCGCGTTCTTCGTGGTGGCGTTGTTGTCGTTCTCCAACGCCGCGAAGGATTCGTAACCGATGAGGTAAAGAGCGCGCGATTTGCCGGAGAGCGAATTGAGCGCAATGTAGTGGGTAGGCCACTTGGCGGCGGCCATGTCAGCTACGAAATGGCTCTCCGACTTGTCGTGCAAAGAGCCGGCTTTTCCCGGCTTGACGAACTCACGCTCGATTAAGAGAACCTTGGGCGGATGATGCATTTCCTGTGCCGCGGCGAAAAGACTTCCGCCGGCCGCGAGGGACAGCGCGAACAGAGCGGGACGCATGATCTTCATGTTTCGGGAATCCTCCTTGATTGGCTCGGAGTTTCTTGGAGATTGACGGAGGGGAAACGGGAAGCCCAAGCTCTCCGGGGCACAGCGATTATGAGGCCGGAAAGTGGATGGTGTAAAGAAGTTTTTGACCTTCCGCAGGATAGGGGCCAATAGCGCCGCCTCAGCGGAAGAATCCCGTTTGAAGGGGGCTCGATCAAGCAGGGCCTGCGGTTGGGCTGCCGTCGTCGATCTGGATCGTTTGCGGCTCGAAGTGCTTGTCTTCTTCACGAGTCCCGGCAAGCAAGAACGCGTGGGTGTCTTTGGCAATGCCTTGAACGACTTCTGTGATGACGTAGACGCAGCCCAGCCAGTGAGCTTCCTCGAGATCCGTGGCCGACCAGCGCGCAGGATGACCGGGATGGGAGTGATAAAAACCTGCAATCTCGAGGCCGCGGCTGCGAGCCTCATGCGCGATCTTCACCAGTTCGGCAGGAGCGATCTCATAGCGGTCGAACTGTGATTCTGCACGAGCGTTCCTGGCTCGCATCAGCGAATCGACTTGCCAGCCTTCCCCGGTGCTCCGTCCCAGAAACGCGCCGCAGCACTCGTGCGGAAAAGCCTCTACCGCGTGCGCGCGGAGTTCGCGGTAAACCGCAAGGGGCAGGAGCAGAAGACTCATCCGATCTCCGTCGGCCTCGAGGGGAAGCGGGTTCCGAAATGAGATGAGTATTCGGCCATGAGGAATATACCTGGCAGCGCGGGCGTGTGCGATCGAACGATCGGGAGTTTACCGGACCCATCCGGTATTCTTTTGAGTGTAGGCGACACCCATGAAGAAGAGCTCCCCCCATCCGAACTTCGACCAAACCCTGGAGCTTTTGCGCGCACATTCCTTCGATGTGTCTCCGTACACCGGCATTGCCGGAGGCTTGCTGGTAAGCAAGCACGGCGTGGGGGCGGTTCTGGTACCGCCGCGCCGCGCGGACGATCCGGAAGACGCGCCGGCAGCATATGCCGTCGGGCCGGGAATTCTGGTGAAGGGGGAAGTGGGGCGGCTACTGGATCGGGGCTACCAGAAGTTTATTAAGACTTCCCAATATGAATTGCCGGCGACGGCAAATCAATTGCAGGCGATCCACGCATTCAGCGAGGAGCTAACGCAGCTTATCGGCGCCATCAGCCTGTACAACGAGTCGCTGGGGACGACCAGCGACATTTATCGTTACGATCGGTTGATGGGCCGTGGAGCCGCTGACGCCGCGCCGGTCGAGCCATGGGACGATGCGCCAGAGCTGACAAGCGGGCATTAGCTCGCGGGCATCAACCTCCGCTGAACGGTTGAGCGGAGCATGCCATGGGCGGGTGGGAAGACAGGGACGAGCTTGCTGTCCCTCAGGTGGATCGCCGGTCCGATCCACGTTACTCCGTCGATGAAGAATCGGTTGTACTTTTCGTTGGCTTTGGAGCTGCCCTTCAGGCTCGTCTTGTCGATTTGAGCCAGGATGGCTGCCGGATTCGCACGAAAGAGCCAGTCGCCGCGCGCTCGCGCCTGCCGGTTGAAGTCTTCTTTAAAGTCAATGGAATCTCATTCCGATTTCGAGGCGTGTTGCAGTGGACTGACGGTCACAACCTGCTCGGCATCCGTTTCGTAAATGTGATCCCGAAACGCATGGTGGAGCTGGCCAACGTGATTTGCACGATGGAAGGAACGTCGGAGGCCCGGGCAGAGGGGGTCAACCTGCTGGTCGCGGAACAAGTGGCAACGCAACCGCTTCCCCGGCTGGAGCCGGTACCGCAAATTCAGAAAAAGCCAGTGGGCCGCGAACGCCGCCAGCAGTCCCGCCATGAGGTGGACACGACTGCGACGATCCTCCTTGTCAATGTCGGTTCGACGCTGCGGGGCCGGATTCTCGATCTGAGCCTGACTGGCTGCCGCATCCGCACCGACGAGCACTTCCCGGTGGGCATTTACACGCGCGTGGAGACCGAGTTCCGATACCAGGGACTGCCGTTCCGGCTGGGGGGCGTGATTCAGGCAATCCACGACCGCAACACGGTGGGGATTCGTTTTCTCGACCTGAGCCAGCGAAAGCGAGAACAAGTGCTGGAGCTGATTGCCGAAATTGACGCGATGCGCGCGGCACATCCCGCCGCAGCTGAAGGCCACAACTGACGGCGAAGCGGCCGGCAAAGCAATACCTTCTGACCTGGTGCGGACGCGTGCAAGTTCGATTGGCCCATGCGAGTCGCAGACTACCGAACCGGATCGACTTCGATGTAGTCGAGCGCCGCCGGATCGCTGGCGTCGGGCGCGCCTTCCACACGCAACACGTCGCCCGGCTTCAAATCGAAGCCTCGTCCGTCGGGGCCGCGCGCCGTGAATCGCGTTGAGCTATCACCGGGGTGGTTAGAGGGCAGCTTTGCGCCCGCGGCCCACGAGACAATCTCAGTTCCATTGATCGCGAGCGTGAAGTGCGCTACACCGCCTTGCAGATCGAAGTACTCGACGGCGATGTCGAAGCGGCCGGGTTTGCCGGTGTATGTCCACTCTGCGGTGCAAGTTTTTTGCGCGCCTGCGTCGCACGAGACAGCTTTTCCGCCCGACGCGTTTTCCCACGGCGTAATGTCGACGATCTTGTATCCGGTCAGACGCGCATCTTCGGCTTCCATGCGGCCGGGATAGTGGCCGGCGCGGCCTAGGGCATCGGGAATGCCGGTTTCCTTGAGGAAGTACTGCACGATCGCGTCGCGCCAGACGATAGCGTGGCCAGCCTGGTACTCGAGCCGAGCGCGCTCATCTTCATAGAGCTGCGGATCGATCTTGTCCTTCAGCGTGGCCCACTCATCGCCGAGCTGCGCCGCTTCTTCAGCACCCGTGTAATGGCTGTCGTAAACATATTGAATGACGGTCTCGCCGGTGCGCAGCTTGTAGGTCCACGGTACGTGATGGAAGAAGAGAAGGAATCTGTCCGGTGTGGTGGTCAGCGACTCGTAGATCTTCGCCACTTCCGGCGGGTATTGGCCGATAAAGCCTGTCCCCGTGGCCACGGTGCGGTCCATGCCGATGCCTTTGGCGTCGTCGCGGTGCCACTGGCCCCAGCCATTGCGCTCGCTCGATTCGATATTCGGACCGTAATGGCTGCCGGTAATGTCGGTGAGCGTTTGCGTGCCCAGAAAGCCTGTGTAGTCGATATAGGTGGGCCAAGACTGCATCAGCATCTTGTCCACGGTCGCGACAACGTCGGGCTGAGTGCTTATGGTTTGTTTTGTCCACTCCGCGGCGATTTGGCCCACGCTCAGATTTGGGTTCCACGCGAGGCGGCCGAAGGCGTAGAGGTTGGCCATCGCCATTGGCGCGCCCAGCCAGTTGTCGCGCCCCACGCAGGAGACGCCGATCATTCCGCCAAGCGGCTGTTTGAAGGTCTTGCCCTCAATGATCTCTTTCACGGGCGTCGAACGATTCTGCGCGCGCAGATCGAAGTCGAGTTTCTCTTTCCATAGCGGCGCGAGGTAGACGAGGTGGCGCTGCTGGCCGAGATACTCCTGCGTGATCTGCAGTTCCATAGCCTCGCTGGTCTTGTTCAGGCCGGCGAAGAGCGGCGAGACCGGCTCCTCGGCCTGAAAATCGATGGGACCGTATTTGATCTGGACGATTACGTTGGGCGCGAACTTGCCGTCGAGCGGATGAAAGATATCGTAGGCAGCACGGGCGCGATCAGCTTTGAGGTCCTTGTAGTCGAGGTGATTGCTGTAGACGAAGGCGCGATAGAGCACCACGCCGCCATGCGGCGACAGAGCATTGGCCAGCACATTGGCGGCGTCGGCGGGGCTGCGGCCATAGCTTGCGGGACCGGGCTGCCCTTCCGAATCGGCCTTAACGGTAATGCCGGCCAAATCGGGAATTTGCTGGTAGATCTCGTTCACCTTTGCGGCCCACCAGGCTTTCACGGCGGGATCCGCCGGATCGAAGGTCTTGAGGCCGCCGATTTTTTGCGGGCTGGCGATGTCGACGCTGATGGCGAGCCGCACTCCCCATGGACGCATGGCATCGGCGATCCGCGCCAGGCCTTTGATCATGTCGGGCTCGAGGAACGGCGCAGCGTTGTTCACGTTATTTACATTGCAGCCATTGATGCCCACCGACGCGAGCAGCCGTGCGTAGCCGGTGGCTTCGCTCAGATCGTCGCGAACCTTGCCGCCCTCGAAGAAGATCGATCGGCCATCGTAGCCGCGCTCGACTCGGCCGTCGGCGTTGTCCCACTCATCGACCCAGCGGATGGACATCGCCGGATGGCTGCTCATTTGGCCCGCACGAAATTGCAGATCTTCCGAAGTCGCTGGGAAGCGGAGAAATGCGAAGGTTCCGTAGAGGACACCCGCCGGATTGCCGCCGACAATGTATAGGCGCTGTTTGTCGCCTTCGCCCGGATGAGTAGAGTAGATCCAATAGCCTTCGGTTCTGATGTCAGGCGGGATCGGCAGATCGGGGAAGGCTTTGCGCATCTCTTCCGTAGTGCCCACGATGGTTTGCCCGCCCCGGGCCTGTCGCGTTCGCGTGGTTAGATTCGATGCATCGCGCCCCGCCATTTTGCCCAACTCGCGATTGAGTTCGTTGACCGCCGATTGTTCGGGGAGGCTGTCTCCGAGCGCACGCACAGCGATCGGCATGAACGTATGGATCCGTGTCGGAAGATCGTAGTTGAGCCATGCCTGATCTTCTGTTTGGGCGCGCGCTGAAGGCCCGGCGGCAAAAACACCAACCAACAAAAATGTCGCAAGAAAATCGACAATCCGCAATCCTGCGATCCGCGTTTTGGCCACGTCTGGAACTCCCTGGATAGTTCTACCATCTAACGGTAGTTATAAACTTGTAGTTCTGCGGAATCGCGGAGAGGATCGCCCGAATGCCCACCACCATGCAGGCTGTTGTGAAGGCCAAGGCCGCGCCCGGCATCGAGCTGCGTGAAGTCCCGGTTCCCGTGCCCGGTCCCGGCGAAGTCTTGGTGCGCGTGCAGGCTGCAAGCGTTTGCGGCACCGACCTGCATATCTACAACTGGGACCCGTGGGCCAAGGGGCGCATTCATCCGCCGCTGATTCCGGGGCATGAATTCTCAGGTGCGGTTGCCGCTCTGGGCCGCGGCGTGACCACCGTGCACGAGGGCGACCTGGTGAGCGCGGAGATGCACGTCGCGTGCGGCAAATGCCTGCAATGCCGCACCGGTCTGGCGCATGTGTGCCAGCATGTCCGCATCCTGGGCGTGGATGCGGACGGAGCCTTCGCCGGCTACGCCGTGATTCCCGAATCGAATATCTGGAAGCTGTCGCCGTCAATTCCGCACGACTACGCTTCGCTGCTGGATCCGCTTGGCAATGCAGTGCACACTGTGCTGGCCGGGCCAATCGCCGCGAAGACCGTTGCCGTCACGGGGGCCGGCGCGATCGGGCTCCTCTCGATTGCTGTTGCGAAGGCATGCGGCGCGGCGCGCGTCTTCGCGACAGAGGTGAATGCGCATCGCAGAAAAGTAGCGTTGGAGATGGGCGCGGATCTGGCTCTCGATCCTACCGCCGATGAGGTGGAAAAGCAGATTCTTGAAGCCACGGGCGGCACCGGCGTGGACGTTCTGCTTGAAATGTCAGGCCACCCCGAAGCCATGCGGCTGGGATTCGCGCTGTTGCGCACTGGCGGGCGCGCATCGCTGCTGGGCATTCCTTCTCGGCCCTTCGAGCTCGACTTTGCCCGCGACATTATTTTCAAAGGCGCGACGGTGCAGGGCATCAATGGCCGCAAGATGTTCGAGACATGGTTCCAGATGGAGGCGCTACTGGCGACGGGCAAGCTGAACCTGGAGCCGGTGATCACGCACCGCCTGAAGCTGAGCGAATTTGAGAAGGCGATGGGACTTCTGCAATCGGGCGAGGCGATCAAGGTTGTGATGCGGCCGGAGTGAGAGAAGCAGGGACCATGGAATATGGACTAGGACTAGGGATTGGGGATTAGAAGGAGCAGGCGCGCGCACGAATCATCCGTCGAGCGTAACGCGGCGCAATCCGCGCACAGCGTTACAAATGTAAATCGAGTCGGCGGTGCGTAGATCTTCCAAAAACAGCACGCGTTCTTCGATTTCGGGCCGCGTTTCCAGCAGATGGCGCCGGTAAACACCGGCCAGCAGACCACACTCGATAGGCGGCGTGAACCAGCGGCCGTCCTTCACAACAAAAACATTGCTGATGGCGCCCTCGGTGACTTCGTCCTTCAAATTGAGGAAGAGCACGTCGTCAAAACCGTCGCGAACTGCCTGCTCAAATGCACGGTTGTAGATCTCGCGATTCGTGGTTTTGTGGAAGAGCATCCGGTCCTCGGGATCGGTGCGCACATCCGAAAGACAAACGCGGCCGGTGCGATTTGGGTCGAGGAGTGGGGGAAGTTCTTCGCTGCCGATTTGCGCGTTGCCTTCGGAGTCCAGCAAAAGGCGCACGCGACGTTTCGAGCTCGGCGCGGCGCCGGCGAAGGGGCGCGCATGATCTTCGAGGGATGCGCGGACTGCGGCGCGATCGCAGGCGAAATCAAAATACGCGGCAGAATCCTCAAGCCGATCAAGATGCAGCTCGAGGAGCGGGTAGCCACCATCCCACAGCAAAGTCTCAATCAGAAAAAGCTTGTCGGGCTGGCTGACGATCGGCGTGTTTTCACTAATGGGACTGGTCGTGCTTGCGCCGAGCCCGGTGAGGAACTCGGCCTTCAGCAGGCACTCGCGAAATTCCTGCGCCGCATCCGAGTCGATGACCACGCCGCTGCCTGCCCCCATGATTCCGCGTTCGCCGTCAAGCTCAAGAGTCCGAATGGCCACGTTGAAAACCGTTTGCCGTGGAGAGAAGAAGCCGATAGCGCCCGTATACACGCCGCGCGGTGCATCTTCAAGTTCTGCAATCAGCTGCGTGGCCCTCACTTTCGGCGCGCCCGTAACCGACCCACAGGGAAACAGCGCGCGGAAAACATCGTGGAAACCCACTTCAGGCCGCAGGTCCGCGCTCACGGTCGAAGTCATCTGCCAGAGCGTGGGATAGCGCTCGACTGCGAAGAGCTCTTGAACCTTGACGCTCCCCGTTTGTGCGACCCGGCCCAGGTCGTTGCGCACCAGGTCGACGATCATCACGTTTTCGCTGCGGTTCTTGGGATCATGCGCAAGCCAGTCGGCAATTTCGCGATCCTCGAGCGTGGTGCGCCCGCGCCGCGCGGTGCCTTTCATCGGCCGCGTAACAATACGGCGGGTTGCACCATCATGGTCAATGCGGAAAAACAGCTCCGGCGAGAAGGAGAGGATGCGGTGACCGGAATCGGAGTGCAGAAACG
Source organism: uncultured Occallatibacter sp. (assembly GCA_964533905.1). Taxonomy (GTDB): domain Bacteria; phylum Acidobacteriota; class Terriglobia; order Terriglobales; family Acidobacteriaceae; genus Telmatobacter. Next base: position 19,272 of record CAZHOO010000017.1, read on the forward strand.
CGCCGTAATCGACCGGCTGGCGTGCGCGAAGCCTTGCGTAAAGCGCCGCCGCGCTGCCTGGCGCTGCGACGGAAAACGGCGCGGTGAAGTTCAGCTGATAAACGTCGCCGGCGCGAATCCACTCGTGAATGCGGGCGATGCGCTCGGAGTATTCGGCCTGACTGAGCGCAAATTCGGCCGCGATCTCCGGCTCCGGCGTTCGGTTGGACGCTTCAACACTCAGAATTTGGTCGCGGAATCGTTGAAGCTCCGGCGGCTCGCGGCCTTCGAATTTTCCCGTGGCGTGGTCGAAAACATAGCTGCGTTCGTAGACCCCAAACCAGGCCAACGGCCTTCTATCCGGCGCCGCGCGCGTACCGGCCTTCGGCTCAAAGCAGCTTGCACACTCGTAGGTGAAGAAACCAGCCGCACAATGGCCCGCCACAACTGCGCTTTCAATCTCCACGAAGAGCGACGGAATCTCTTCAGAAGAACGCGCAACGCACACGCGCTCGGGCGCCGTAAACAACTGCGTCCACGGTTTTTTGTTTGTCTTGGAGGAGTTCTGTGCCGCGCCTTCGAGAAGCACCGTAGCCGGCGTCTGCTCCACCAGCGCATAGATTTCAGGGGGAAGCGAATGCCGGCGCGCCATGCAGGCAGTGTATAGCGGCTCTCCAATTTGAGCGGGGTGAGGCCGCGACTGTTTCGTGGCGTTTTCCCTCCCCGGGGTCTGCGCTCGACGCAGGGGGGCGGACAGGTCTTCGTCCGCGGGGTGGGAGATAACGCCACCTTGCAAGCCCCTTGTAGACTTCACTGGAATTGGAGAGCCGCTTTATGATCCGCCGGTGACTGTCAGAACCATTGTGGTGTTGGTCGTGGTGGCGGTGACGCCGTTTGTCGTTTGCGCCGTGATGGTGACGTTATAAGTGCCGTTGGGTGTGGCGGGATTCGGTTGTGGACCGTGATTCAAGTAGTAATAGCGTGGATTGCAGGCGGTTGTTCCGAGTGCGGCAACGAGCCCTGCCAGCGCCACCAGCGCCAGGCGCTGCAACCAGCGCCGCCGGCGCGCACCCCACGCCAATCCACCAAGCCCCAACATACCAGGCAGCAAAATGGCCCAGGCGACAGGGTGGCCGGCACTACCGGGAAAGCCGGGCCGCACGACGCTGGTCCCGCTAGGTGCGACGGTTTGAAGCAGCATGGAGCTGACAGGCGGGCAAGCGGCCGCAGGCGAGCCGGAGGAACAACTGGTAGGCGTGGTGGGAAGAATTTCAACTGATTCCGGAGTAAAGGTGCAACTGGCCTCACTGGGAAGACCCGAGCATGAGAGGGTGACAAACATGGGCCCCGTGAGCGCGGCATTATCTTCAGGCACAACGGTGACGGCGATGGTGCCGGAATTGCCGGCCGTGAGCGCGAGCGGCAGCGTGGAAGGCGCCACGGGGGCGAGCGAAAGCGTGAATCCGGGAGTGGAGCTGGCCTGGGCCGCTGCGTCAATGTTGATCGAGGCCGAACTCAGGTGCGATGCATCGCCCGCGTAAACAGCGCGCAGGCTGTGATCTCCTCCGGAAAGCGAAAAGATTGGCGAGGCCACTCCCTGGGCATTCAGAGCGGCTTCGGCCAGTTCACGGTCCCCATCTTTAATGGCGACGACGCCTGATGCAGGCAGCCCGTCCGCGGCGGTTACGGCAACGGTGGCTGTTGCCCGGGTCTGGCCGCCCTCCTGGCTGGTTTCGACCGCCAGTGTGGTATGCGTCGCGATTTGTTGCGCAGCTGAGGCCGATGGCAGCAAAGCCAGCGCCATCGCGAATCCGAGTCCCGCAACCCATTCAAACCGCAATCCGCGGCAGTTCAACCCTCTCACTTGCACCCGCTCCAACTCTCCAGAAAGATTGCGCTCTTGGCCCTCAGCGCCTAGCCTCATCACTCTCGCGTAAACCCCTATTGTATCTGGACGGGGCGCGCCTGGGCCAACCTCGCGCTGACCCAGCGCCGCCCACTTCTTTGACGGATCGGCGGCCGGATCGGAATCTGGCTGTCGCGCTAGACTTTCAGCGTAGGTGCACTGCCATGACAGAAGCTACGCCCCGCCCCCAGCTCGCACACCTGACCGCCGTGCTCAATGAGTTGCGCGCCAAGGGCACGCACTTTAACCTTCGCGTGCTCGACGATCAGCAGGCGCCGGTTTGCCATTACGACGGCCGAGAGGTCATCAACCTGGCGAGCAACAACTACCTCGGCTTGGCCAACCACCCCAAACTCATTGAAGCCGCTATCTCCGCCACGCAAGCTTTTGGCGTGGGCTCGGGCGCGGTGCGCACCATCGCCGGAACCATGCGCATCCACATGGAACTTGAAGAGAAGATCGCGCGCTTCAAGAATGTCGAGGCCTGTGTCGTGTTTCAGAGCGGGTTCGCCGCTAACGCGGGGACCGTGAGCGCGATCCTCGGCAAAGAGGACTTTATTCTGTCGGACGAACTGAACCACGCCAGCATCATCGACGGAGCGCGGCTTTCGCGGGCGACAATCAAGGTTTTCCGGCACAAAGACGCGGCGCACTGCGAGGAGTTGTTGCAGGAACTGGAAAAATCGCCGGGCAAGAAGCTGGTCATCACCGACAGCGTTTTCTCGATGGATGGCGACATCGGCCCGGTGGACAAGCTGGCCACACTGGCCGAGAAATATGGCGCCATCATGATGGTCGACGATGCCCACGCCTCTGGTGTTCTGGGCCGCAATGGGCGCGGGTCAGTCGATCATTTTGGAATGCACGGCAAGGTGGATGTTCAGGTGGGGACGCTTTCAAAGGCCATCGGCGCGCTGGGCGGATACGTCTGCGGGACGAAGGATCTAATCGACTACCTCTATCACCGCGCGCGGCCATTTCTGTTTTCCACGTCGCATCCGCCGTCGGTTGCGGCCACGTGCATCGCCGCGTTTGACATTCTGGAGCGCGAGCCGGAACGGATTCTGCGGCTCTGGTCGAACACGCGCTACTTCCAGGGCGAGCTGAAGCGGATCGGCTTCAACATCGGCGGGCAAAACACGCCGGCGACGGAAACGCCGATCACGCCGATCATTGTCGGCGATGGCCGCGCGGCCATGGATTTCAGCCGCGCACTATTCGACGAGGGCGTGATGGCGACAGGGATCGCGTTTCCCACCGTGCCGGAAGGGAAGGCGCGGATCCGTGCCATTTTGACGAGCGAGCACACGCGCGCGGAACTCGATCGCGCGCTGGAGACATTGGAGCGCGTGGCAAAGCAGATGGGGATTCTATAGAAAGTCCGCAGAGTCGCCGTAGAATCGAAATCAATGATCGCTCACTTGCGCGGCAAGCTCATTCACAAGCAACCCGGCCAGGCCATCGTCGAGGCTGGAGGCGTGGGCTACGACGTGGCTATCTCCGTGCCCACGTTTACGGCGCTGCCCTCGGTGGGCGCTGAGGCCGCGCTCCACATTCATACGCAGGTCAGCGATAGCCAGATTGCCCTCTTCGGATTCCTGGACACGGATGAAAAGCGGCTGTTCGAGCGGCTCATCACCGTAAGCGGAGTTGGCCCCAAGCTGGCCATCAAAATCCTCAGTGGCCTTAACTCGGATCGCGTGGTGCAGGCCATCCGCTCGCAGGATCACGCGCAGCTTACGCACATTCCGGGCGTGGGCAAAAAGCTGGCCGAGCGCCTGGTGGTGGAGCTCAAAGATAGGCTCGAGGACTTTGCCGTGGCGCCCGCACAGGCGTCCGTCGCAGGTCCTGCTGTCGATGACGTGCTCTCAGCGCTGACTAATCTGGGCTATCAGCGACCCGCAGCCGAGAAAGCCATCGAGCAGGCGATAGCGAAGGACAAAGCGCTCTCTGCGGACTTTGATGGGCTGTTCAGGGCCGCGCTGAAGGTCATTCGTTAGCCAGAGGTGCGACATGCCCGGTTATGTTCACGCGGTGATCCCGATGCTGATATGCCTCGATCCCGCGGAAGAGATCGAATTCTGCAAGGCCGCGTTCCGCGCGGTCGAGTTATCGCGGCGGACGGACCCGGACGGCAGCGTCGTTCATGCGACGCTGGCCATCGGCGAATGCATGGTGATGGTTCACGGTGAGACCGAGCACTTGGCCAGCCAGGCGCCAAAAACGGACGGAAGCTCTCCCGTCGTCGTTTACCTTTACCTCGAAGACGTCGACGCCGCGATTGAGCGGGCGGTCGCTGTTGGCGCGAGAATTCTGACTCCGCTTGCCGATCAGTTCTGGGGCGATCGTATGAGCCGGATCGTCGATCCCTCAGGGCATGTGTGGAACGTCGCCAGCCGCGCGGAGGAAGACCTCTGCCGGCGCGCTGAAGGTCATTCGTTAGCGACGAAAGTCGTCTGAACAGCATCTTTAATGAGGGGGTCTGCAATGCCTATCATCCGGAACTGTCCGTCCTGCGGAAAGCCGAATCGTATTCCCGCAAAGCACGTTGCCGACACAGGCCGATGTGGAGCGTGCAAAGTCTCTTTGCCGCCAATGTCGGAACCCATCCCGGCCGGCCCCGCTGAGTTTGACGAAATCGTCGGCGCGAGCAAGGTTCCGGTACTCGTGGATTTCTGGGCCGAGTGGTGCGGCCCCTGCCGAATGGCGGCGCCCAACGTTGCGCAAGTGGCGCGCGACCTCGCTGGTCGCGCGGTTGTGCTCAAGGTCGATACCGAAAAGTTCCCGGATCTCGCCGCGCGCTTCAAAGTCCAGGGCATTCCCAACTTCGCCGTCTTCGCCAATGGAGAGCTCAAGTTTCAGCAGGCAGGTCTGGTGGATGCGAATACGATGAAGAGCTGGCTCACCCGCGCAGCTTAGCGGAAGAACCGTGCGATTCGCGGATGAAATCAATCGGGACGCGTACAGATTGCCAATGTGAAAATCTCGGTGAGACCCTCGCGCTAAACTCCAGTAGTCGTGGCCACAAGATCCAAATCAAAAAATTCTGTCGCGCCTGCTCTGCCCTACTTCCGCCCGGAAGCGCTCACGTTTCTTCGCAACCTGGCCAAACATAATGACCGCGCATGGTTCCAGCCGCGCAAGGAGCAATTTGAAGCGGAGCTGAAGGAGCCGATGCTGGCCGTCGTGCGCAGAATTACAGATGCGATGGTGGACTTCGCGCCCAATCATGTGCGGCCGGCGGAAAAATCGCTGTTCCGCATTTATCGCGACACGCGTTTTTCGAACGACAAGCGCCCCTACAAAACGCACGTAGCTGCATGGTGGACGCACACTGGATTCGAGAAGACCTCCGGCGCGGGTTACTACTTCCACGTCAGCGCGAAGGAAGTGATTATCGCCGCCGGCTCTTACATGCCGGAGAAGGAACAACTCGCCGCCATTCGCCGCTGGCTGCTCGATCATCACGGAGAGTTCCGCAAGCTGCTCAAGCGGCCCACGGTGCGCAAGCTCTTTGACGAATTTGAAGGCAACGCGCTCACACGACCGCCCAAAGGATTTCCATCTGAGCATCCGGGGATGGATCTGATCCGCTGCCGTCAATGGGGCCTGGCCGCAGAGCTTCCGGCGAAGGCCGCTCTCAAGAAGGACATTGCCGACGTGGTGATTCGCTATTTCAAGGTCGCCGCGCCGGTGGTTAACGCGCTGAACACGCCGATCGCGGCGTCAATCGCACCAAAAAGAAAGGTGCTTTTTGGTCTCAAATAACGAAGCGCGGATTTCCTGCGTGACCGCAATCCATCTTTTCTGACACGCCAAACCCGCTCCCAATGCGGGTTTCAGAGCCTCCACAACCCAAAATCCTGCGAAAATCGGCGTTTCACCTACAAAAACCCAAGAAAACTGTGGAAAACACGTATTTTCCCATTGACTTTGTACAGGCCCAAGCCGCATGGTAACCATCGGCAGGGTTCTTCGTAGCCGCATGAATACAGGGTTTTCACGCAGTAACTAGATTTTGCTTTCCCTCCATGCGGTGAGAATTTTTGGCGGAAGCCCACCAAACAGGCAGCCCGGAGGGCTCGCCAAGAAGGAGAAAATCAATGGCATCTGGATTGACCAAAACGGCCCTGACACGGCACCTGGCCGAGAAGCTCGAACTGACCAACAAGCAAGTCGCAGCCTTTCTTGATCTGCTGGCGGAAACCGCCATCAAGGAAACCAAGAAGAGCGGCGTCTTCGTAATCCCTGGTATCGGCCGTCTGGTGAAGGCCGAGCGCAAGGCTCGCATGGGCCGCAACCCGCAGACCGGCGAGGCCATCAAGATCAAGGCCAAGACCGTCGTAAAGTTCCGCGTCGCGAAGTCCGCCAAGGATGTGATCGCGCCGCCGAAGAAGTAGTTCCTCCCCCAGGGTGCAAGAAAAAAGGGGAGAGCCTCGCGCTCTCCCCTTTTCATTTATTGCCGTCGGAATCGAGGCTGGATTTTATTCGCGCTCGCCGGCCTGCCGGCTCATCCAATGGGTATGACAACGGCTCCCGCTCTTCCTGAACAAGTTGCTGCCCCTCCCGCCCGCGGCTCGTCGATTTTGTTTCTTCTTCGTCTTGAAGGGTTGGTGGCGGCTGCGGCTGCGGCCGTGCTCTATGCACGCACGGGCGCGAGCTGGTGGCTATTTGCGGCTGTTTGGCTTACGCCGGATCTTTCGATGCTCGGTTATCTGGCTGGTCCCTGCCAGGGCGCGCGGATCTACAACGCATTCCACACCTACGTTGGGCCGGGCGTGCTGGCGCTTTGCTCGCTGATGCCCGGAGCGCACATGGCGCTCCCCGTTGCGCTCATCTGGGCGAACCATATCGGTGTCGACCGGCTGCTTGGTTTCGGCTTGAAGTACGGCGACGGATTCGGGTTCACGCACCTGAGTCGCTTGGGGAAAAGGCGGGCCTGATTACGCAGCACCGGCTTTCGGTTCGTCCACTTTGGATTCCCCGCTCGGCACGAGCGCGCGGGCGATGAGCCACACTCCAAACGCGATGAGGATCGATCGCGGCCAGTTGAGATGGAAGGGCCACCAGGCGATGACGAAAGCCGCGGCGCTCACTAACGTGGGAATCCATGCTTTCATCAGGCCGCGCGCCAGAAGCGAAGCCAGAAAGCTCCAGAAGATCCCCTCCAGCATAAGTTGACGTTGCCGGTCGTAAGACCAGGCGAGAACGGCAAAGGTCAAGAACGTGCCGATGGGCATGATCTCGGTGGCAATCGCGATGAGCCAATGCGGCTTATTTCCTGCCGCCGGCAGGCTTGAGCGCAACCGCGGAATGAGCCGCGGCACCGCACGCATGTATTCCGCATAGGGCTGGCCAAGTTGTTCGCCGAGAAACGCCTCCTCGCCAAGAATCAGGCGCATATAAAAAATTGTGATCAGCACGATCGTGAAAAGCGCACCCGATGGCGTCATGAGCAGGGTGACGGCGAGCATCATGAACCAGCCGCCCAGGTAGAGCGGATTGCGCACGTAACGAAATGGGCCGTCGGCCATCACGGCGCCGGCCTGCATGTCGCCGTGGTGAACCGTGCTGTAACCGAGATAGGCCGCGCCCCATACGCGCAACACAGCGCCGAGGAGAGCGGCCAAAGCGCCAAGAACGATGACGATGGGCATGGCCGCAGCGAAGCTGACTAATCCGATCCTGCTCAAGTCGAAGGGAAGCCATACCAGCGTTGTGGTCTGCCATCCGAAATTCCATCCACCGACCCACGGCGCCCAAAAGCCAAGAAAAACAATGACGATTTGAATGATCATCCGCAGACGGAACTCGATCGCGCTAGCGCGCATGATTCTCTCCAAGGTCAAAGTGGATTTTGATGGCTGTCTCAAGAATACGCCGCGAGCGGATGAGTAGGCTGAGGCCGGCTATTTCAGTTTCTTGATCGTGTCTTCCTTGGGAACAGTCACTTCGAACTGGCTGGCGGGAAGATTCACATTCTCCTCCACTCGTTCCACCGAGAGAGTGATCTCAATGCCCTCCTGAGGGCGCTTGATGACCACTTTGGAAGGGTACTTGCCCGCGCTGAACGTGGCGTAGTTGCTGTAGAAGATCTGCGTCTCCAACTCGCCATCGCTGTTGTAGACATACTGATCGTAGGGCAGCATGTCATCCCGATGAAAGGTGATTGTCCGAGCGGGCAACAGCTCATGGCCGCCTTTGTGGCGCATGATGCTCAAAACATATTCCGGCTCTGCGTACAAATGCTTGTTCGAGGCATCTGCAACCGTCTCGGTATCGCTGGCCACCATGTATTCGTCGTCCGGGTCCATGCCCCGCACCGCAATGGCGTCAAGAAAAAAGCCCGGGCGAAGGTTTTCCAATTGATTCGCCGATTTCTCGCCAACGGTGCTTGTGCCCTCGATGGCCAGGTTTTTCGACGGTATAACGAGTGTGAATTGATCGCCGTCGCTTCCCATATCGAAGATTCTCACCCCGAAATATGTTCCCAACACCCGGAGCATTCTGGGTTTGCGCATCAGGATGTATCCGCGGCACGAGGGAAAATCTTTCGCAAAGCCTTCGGCGGATTTTGTTTCAGTGGCGGAAATCTCGACAGTGGCCGTCAAGGTTTGCACGACATCCCAACGCTGGTTGAGTTGCGCGACTAGTTCTTCCGGCGTGGCCGTTTGCACAATCGCCGGAGCCTTGGGAACGGGAAGATGGCGCTTGGTCGGGATGAAGTAGGAACATCCGGATAGAAGAAGCGGAAGCACCAGTGCAACGGCAGAAGCGGAGCAAGCGTGAAGCTTCATCGCTCACCGGCTTTCTTTTGTGCCTTGCGATAGATCTCCACGTTGCGGTTATGCTCATCGAGAGTTGCGGCGAACATGGAGTGTCCCTGAGCGTCAGTCCCGGCCGCGACAAAGTACAAGTATTTGGTCTCGGGCGGGTTCAGAGCCGCGCGCAACGACGGAATCCCCGGATTGCAAATCGGGCCCGGCGGCAGCCCGGCATGCAGATACGTGTTGTAGGGGGTGTTGCGCGTCAAATCGCTTTCGAAGATCGTGCCCCGCCAGCGACCTGCAAGCTCAAGCCCGTAGATGACAGCGGGATCGGTGTTGAGCGGCATGTTCTTCGCCAGCCGGTTTTCAAACACACTCGCCACCAGCGGACGCTCGGCATCCACCGCCGTTTCACGCTCAACAAGCGACGCGATGGTCAACACTTGGTGCACATTCCCGCTCAACCCCAATTGCCCAGCCACGGACCGAAATCGCTTCACCATCACGGCAACCATTTGGTCTGCTGTAATGGTCGGCGAAAAACGGTAGGTGTCCGGAAACAGATAACCTTCGAGACTCTTGGCGCCCGGATCCAAATCCGCCACTAGTTCCGTTTGACTCCCTGCCGCGTCAAGAAAAGCCTGGTGAGTGCCGAGCCCCGCCAGCTCGGCGCGCGCGGCAATATCGAAGATGTTAGCCCCTTCTGGAATTGTCAGAGCCTTGGTATAAACGTCTCCCCGGGCAATCCGAGAATAAACCTCAGCCACCGGTGCCGGGTGGTCGAATCGATAGGTCCCGGCATGCAGGGTTCCATGCTCGTACCAGCGCACCAGATCAAATGCGTACCTGCTGCGAACTAGGCCGGCGAACTCCAGTTGCCGCCCAATTCGGATCGCGGACGAACCCGGCGCAATGTTCACGAAGGACTCCGTTTCGGGCCCGAAAGGCGTCAACACCAACCAGGCTCCCGCGCCGGCCGCCAGTGCAGTAACCAGCAGCAATACCAATAAGATCCCCGCGCAGCCGGAGCCCTTCTTTTTGCCGCTACTCCCTCTGCGCCGAGCCATTCTGCCGTCTGGGCCCTTCCCTCAAAAATGAATGAGAATGCAAGGATTCCTGCCGGTGCTTGCCTGCCTCGATTGTACCGGGAGCAAAGCGGCGCCGCCGGGGGCCGATGCCCCAGGAGCAGCAAAGTACCTTAAGGAGTTAGTAGCACTGCTGAGCCTTAAGCTAGGAGCTAGGAGCTAAAAGCTGGAACCTGTCTCTCATCCGCGCTATCTCGGACTTGACGTTGGCAGCCGGCGCATCGGCGTGGCTGTGACCGACGAGTTGGGTCTTACGGCGCAGCCCGTTCTCACACTTGAGCGGCGAGGCAGCGGACCCGCCAGTCGGCGAGAAGACCTGCGCTCGCTGGCAAGGCTGTGCCGGCGGTTTTCTGTCGTGGGAATCGTGGTCGGCAACCCGCTGCATCTTTCGGGCGAATCGAGCCCGCGCGCGGCTAAGACCCAGGCCTTCGCCGCCGAGCTGGGCGAACTGACCGGCCTGCCCGTTCACCTTTGGGACGAGCGCCTGACCACGCACGAGGCTCACGAGATTCTCTACGCTGCTGGTCACGCGAGGCAAAAGCACAGCAAGGTGGTGGACCAGGTCGCGGCGACGCTGATTTTGCAGTCGTTCCTGGACACGCAAAGGAATGCGGCAGGCCCGTCGGCTGGTGACTAATCGCTGGATGCCGCTGCCGTATAATAAGCGTTTACGAACGCTGAATTCACGCGGCTGGAGCAGCTCCTCTCCGCCCACGGAACACGGATGCCCGAACACATCAAAAAGAAGCTCCTCGAGGAGATCCAGCAGCTCGAGTACGAGCTCACCACAGAGCTCCCCGCCGAGATCAAGAAGGCCCGGGCACTGGGAGATTTGTCGGAAAATGCCGAGTATCACATGGCCAAGCAGCGGCAGGAGTTTGTGAATGCCAGGCTGGGCCAGCTCAAGAAACGCATGGGCGAGCTTTCGCTGGTCAATCTTCAAAATATTCCCCGCGACAAAGCCGGATTTGGTTCCACCGTGGTGGTGTTTGATTCGACGAAAGACGAAGAGATCGTTTATCGCCTCGTAACGAGCGAAGAGGCCGACGTCTCGAAAGGATTGATTTCAACCACTTCGCCGATTGGCCGCGGCATCGTCGGCAAGAAAGTGGGCGACATGGCCACGATTGTTACGCCCAACGGCAAGCGGGAACTCGAAATTCTGAAACTGACGACGATTCACGACGAAGCCGGCGAAAACGCAGACGCAGCCGGCCAAGAAAAGTAGCAAGGAAGCCAAGAATGACCTGGACTAGCGCTTTTGGCCGTGCCTGCGGCTGGCTTTTGGACCGCATCGTGCATGGGCTGGCGCTCACTCGCATCTCGCCCAACACCCTCACATTCATCGGCCTGGTAATTAATATCGCTGCCGCATTTTTCTTCGGCCACGCCAACTCCACCAACGGCGACATCATGTTTTTCTACGCGGGGCTGGTCATCTTCGGCGCGGGCATCTTCGACATGGTTGACGGCCGCGTGGCGCGCCGCATCAACATGGTGACCGTCTTCGGCTCGTTCTTTGATTCGGTGATTGACCGCTACTCCGACGTGGTGCTGTTCTTCGGGCTTCTGGTCTACTACGGGCGCATCAATCGGTTTCGTTATGTTGTGCTGGTGGCGTTTGTCATGTGCACATCGCTCATGGTCAGCTATACGCGCGCTCGCGCGGAGGCGCTGATCGGCTCATGCAAGGTTGGCTTTATGGAGCGGCCCGAGCGCATCGTGCTCATTCTGCTGGGCGCGCTGTTCAATCACTGGGGCGTGATGGCTCCGGTTCTGTGGCTGCTTGCGGTGCTTTCGACGGTCACTGTGGTTCACCGCGTGGTCTACACCTACCAGAACACGAAGCATTTGGCGCCGCTGAGCCCGCAATAGACTCGAGATTTCGCGCCTGAATTCGCACCCCCGAAATGACGCTTCGTACTCCGTATCGTAAAAACATCGTCGTCTGCCCGTGGCCTGGAACTTCTCGGGGTAGGGCACCGTACACCCCCTGTGAGGAGACGATCGGATGGATACAGCAGGTCCGGCGGGAATGATGCGTGTGCGACAGGAAACGAACCAGGTCCAGACTTGGCAGCCTCTTGCCGTGACAGTTTGTTCACTTGCGATCATTGCGGCGATGGTTCTGGGTGTTGGAATCGGGAGCCATCTCGTGCTTCGCCACGTCGTCCAGACTTTGCCCTTGTGGGTTGCTGTCGCATTTGGATTGCGGCGGTCTCGCGCCGCAGGCTGGGTGGCTTTGCCGTCGTTCCTGGGATGGTTCATTCTGATGGCCCTCATTTGGCTCTATTTGCTGGGTCTGTCCACGATGATGAGCGGCCATTTCAGCCCGCTGGAAATCGCAATGACGGTCGTGGTTGGAATCGCGTCGACTGCCGGAACTGTGGCGTTCATCCGATTAAAATCAGGCCTTTCAGGATGGAGCCGGACCTGTATCTTCATTAGCTTCGCGGTGATTCAACTCGCTTGCCTGCGTCTAAGTTTTCTGCCGGCAATTGCACACCGGTGAGGAGCAGGGCGCCAACAAGGCACGATCCCCCGAAAAAAGTGGTCTTTCTGTCCTCCGCCGCGCATCTATATTGGCAACTATGAGCACAGAAAAAGCGACATTCGGAGCAGGATGTTTCTGGGGCGTGGAGGCTGCGTTTGCGGCCATTCCCGGCGTGACGGCGACGGCCGTGGGTTACGAGGGCGGATCGCTCGACCGGCCCACTTACAAAGATGTGTGCACCGATCAAACCGGGCATGCCGAAGTCGTCGAGCTGGACTTCGATCCTGAAAAAGTGACTTACGAAAAGCTGCTCGACGCGTTCTTTGACCTCCACGATCCAACCACACCCAACCGCCAGGGGCCCGACTGGGGCACGCAGTACCGTTCCGCAATCTTCTTTCACTCGCCGGAGCAAGAGGTGCAGGCCCGGGCCAAAATCGAGCAGCTCACCGCCGATGGCCGCTACAAGCCGAAGCGCATTGTGACGAAAGTAGAGCCCGCGCAGACCTTCTGGCGCGCCGAGGATTATCACCAGAAGTATCTCGAGAAGCGCGGCCAAGCGAGCTGCCACATCTAAGAACAGGTTTAAGGGGTCAGGTTTCAGGCCGGGTTAAGGGGTGCTGCCGCTCTCATTTTGCGGCTCCGCGCTCGTCTCAGAATCGGACGCTCCAAGCGGCGAGGTTTCATTTTCCCCATCGCCCACAGCGGGCTCAGTATCCGCTTTCTCGTCGGATTCGGCGCCGGGATCGTCGATCCACAGGCTGCCAATCCACCACGCGAGGACGCACAGGAAGAGCACATTATTGCCGTGGATCAGCTTTTCGCGCAGATCCATCACGTGCTCGTAGTCGGCTTGCGTATGTATGTGGGTGTGCGTGCCGATGGCCCGCAAGGTTCCCAGCAACGTAAGTTGACCGAGGGAGACCGTTGAAAGACCAATGACGATCCGCTGCGCATGGCTGTGCCATCCGGCTCCGAAGCGCCTGCCCAGGAGAGTGACCGCGAGCCCCAGCTCAATGGTCAAGACATTGGAAAACAAGCTGCCCTTGTCCACGGCCAGTTGCATCAGCCGGATCAAGGCCAGCTCTGAAGTGCCCGACATCGTCTTCCATGCCGGCCACGGTCCCCATGTCGCCAGCACTGTGGCGCTAACCGCGATCATCGCAAGAGTGCCGATGATCCAGCCCGGCTTGCCCATGCCTTGAAACGAGCGCCGCGCCATCTCCACCAGCACAAGAAGGCCGATCGCCATGTCCAGAACCGAAAGCGCCCAATAGATTTCGGCGCCTGTGATGCGCGGCAGCCTGTTCAGCAGGAGCTGCTCGGTCAGCAACAGCAGCCCCATCATGGCCATGCTTGCGGTAAACCACGGAAACCGCCGGGCCCTGTCGCGCCCCAGCAGAACGACCAGCAAAACCAGCAGGGCCGCGAATGTGAGCGTCCACAAAACCTGTTCGGCTGAGAATTCAAAGTGCATCTTGACCTTGTCCATGCAGCTTGGTCCGGCCGCATACCCTCCCTAAGTCTAACCGGGCTCACTGACGCGAGAGCGAAACCAGAGACCCCGCGCACCGAAGCCGAAGCATTCGAGTCGGCGCGACCCCAAGGAGCAACGACCCCGCACGACTCCGAGAGGGGCGCATTCATCTGGTTTCGCCTGTGGCCTGCCATAATTTCTTCATGCTTGTCCTCGCCTCCGCCTCGCCGCGCCGCAGTGAACTGCTCACGCAGGCGGGTTACCGGTTCCGCGTGCATCCCGCGCACATCAACGAGGATCCGCTTGCCGGCGAGGATCCGATCCAGTACGTCACTCGCCTGGCGCGAGAAAAGGCCGGGGCGGTATTTCGAGATCTCGCGGCTGTCAATCCGAAACCAGAAAAATATGCCGTGCTGGGCGCAGACACCACCGTCACCCTCGATAACGAGATTCTCGGCAAGCCCACGGATGCGGCAGACGCTGCGCGGATGCTGCGCCTACTCTCGGGCCGCACGCATCGTGTGATCACGGGCGTTGCGGTGGTAACCGCCGACGGAGCGGAAGTGGCCGCGGAAGTGACGGCCGTCAGGTTTCTCACCCTCTCAGACGCGGAGATCGCCGCATACGTGGCCACCGGCGAGCCGATGGACAAGGCTGGAGCCTATGCCATCCAGGGCCGTGCCGCGCGCTGGATTCCGCGTATTGAAGGTTGCTACTTCAACGTGATGGGATTGCCGCTGGCGCTGGTGTCGTCGCTGCTGGAGACGTGCGACCGCGTCGACTGACGGCCCCGCGTGCGGCGATCTTCGTTCCGCGCTAGAATGATCGCACTTCAATAAACAGGGCCACTCTCATGCGGAAAACCTTTTTCCTTTGCAGGGCGATTGGGTTGTTTGCCGCTTTGTCGCCTGCATTCGTTCGCGCTCAGTTCCAACCGCCAAATCCCGACGAGCTCAAGATGACCCAAGACCCCAAAGCACCGGGAGCGGAGGCGGCGTATCTCGAAATCAATGAGAACGCCGACGACCCGATGCACTACCAGAGCACCTACGCGCGCATTAAAGTGCTCACCGAGAAGGGCAAGGAACTGGCGACTGTCGAGCTTCCTTACCTGAGGGGGAGCTTCAAAATCGCGGACATCAAAGGACGCACCATTCATGCCGATGGCACTGTGATTCCGCTAACCGTCAAGGCGGAAGACCTGATGGTTTCTAAGTCTGGCGGAACTCAGATTGGAAAGAAGGTTTTTACGCTGCCCAGCGTCGAAGTCGGGAGCATTCTGGAATATAGCTACGCTATTCGCTACGACGATGACCAATTCTCGTCGCCGGAGTGGGAGATTCAGCGGCCCTATTTCGTGCATAAAGCGCACTATCAGTTCACGCCCTTCAAGGCCTTCATGCCCAGAGGCAGCCCTGACACCGATACCAGCATGTTTCTGACCGACAATCGGGGGCGAGTCGTGAACAGCCTGATCTGGTGGTATCACCTGCCCGCGGGTGTCGCGATCCAGACGAGTGTCAACGGCAGCTATAGCGTTGACGTGACCGACATTCCGCCGATTCCGGATGAGGAGCACATGCCGCCCATCAACAGCTTCCTCTATCGGGTGTTTTTCTATTACAAGGCGCAGAGTGATGCTGCGCATTTCTGGCCGGAAGAAGGCAAGCTTTGGTCAAAGGACGTGGACAAGTTCGCAGAGCCGTCAAAGGCCATCCGGGACGCCGTGAGCGGCTTGATTGCTCCAGCCGACAGCGACCTCGACAAAGCAAGGAAGCTCTACGACGCAGTGCAGGCGCTCGACAACACGGACTACTCGCGTGAGAAGAGCGCGTCGGAGATGAAGGAGCAGAAGATCAGGGAAGCCAAGCATGCGCAGGACACCTGGGAGCAAAAGAGCGGATCGAGTGAAGACATTGCCATGCTCTACCTGGCCATGCTGCGGGCCGCGGGCTTGACCGCCTATGCCATGAAGGTGGTCGATCGCGACCGTGCGCTTTTTGATCCCACGTATCTCGACATCGGTCAGCTCGACTCAACGCTGGTGGTGTTGAGTACCGGCGGCAAGGAGATCCCGCTCGATCCCGGTGAGAAAATGTGCCCATTTCAAACTTTGAGCTGGAGGCACTCGTATGCCGGCGGCGTCGGCCAAAGCGCGGACGGCGTGTCCTACTCCATTACACCCGCGCAGCAATACAAGGACAATGTTGTGCAGCGTCTCGGAGATATTTATATCGATGCGCAAGGAGGGATGACCGGCCACATCAATATCGTCATGACAGGCCAGAAGGCTCTTCACTGGCGGCAGAAAGCCCTGGAGGAAGATGATGCCGAATTGAAAAAGGAGTTCGATCGCGATGAATTGGAGGGCTTCGTGCCCGAGGGCGTTGACGTTCATGTCGACCACTTCCTGTCGTTAAACGATCCCTACACCAACCTGGTGGCCGTGGTTAATCTCAAGGGCTCGCTTGGCACGGCCACGGCCAAGCGACTCATTCTGCCCGGTTATTTCTTTGAAACTCGTAGCCACGTTCCATTCGTCAGCGAGGAAAAGCGGCTGGAGTTGGTCGACATGCATTACGGCTATCGTGTAACCGACCAGGTGACCTATCATTTGCCGGATGGAATGACCGTGGAAGGCGGTCCGCAGGATGCAAACATTTCATGGTCCGCTCATGCGCTCCTGATTGCGAAAAGTGCCATGCAGCCCGGGCAGATCACGATCGCTCAAACGTTGTCGGTCGCCTTCACGTTGGCCAAGCCTGAGGAATATCAGGATCTGCGCGGTTTCTATCAGAAAGTTGCCGCCGCCGATCAGGAGCAAGTGGTTGTGGATCTTCCAGCGGTCAGCAAAGGCAATTGAAGTTCCTTCTTCGCGACTCGCGGAAGCGCGCCCTTTGTCAACGAAGAGACGCGCCCGGAACCGATCGATATGGACTAAGCCGATCAGGTGACCGAGCAATCGACCTATGATTTGCCTCCTGGAGCGGCGATTGAGAGCCCGCCCCAGGACACTAAAGTTTCATGGCTGGACCGGGCCGCGTACATCGCCAAAACCAAGTCTGACGGCGGCGAGGTGACCATGGCCCGCGTGCTTGCCCGGTCATTTGACCAAGCCAGGCCATTGGATTATAAGGACTTACGCAACTTCTATTAAAGTGTGGCGGCCGCGGACCAGGGCCAGCTGGTCATTATCGTCCAGCCCAGTCAGAAAGGACTTTGACCCTCCGGCCACCTTTCAAACCGGGGTTCGGTGCAAATTCTCTCACTGGCTTCGCTCGTCTGATTCGTTCCGAGTTAGAATGGTCGCACTTTCAAAACCAGGGCCTAACCCGATGACTAAATCGATTCTTCTGCGCGGCGCAGTGTTGCTACTGGCCGCCATCTCGCCTGCCTTTGTTTGCGCACAGTTTCAGCCACCGAACCCCGACGAATTGAAGATGACGGACGATCCCAAGGCGCCCGGGGCAGCAGCGGTGTACTTCGAGATTAAGGAGATGGAGAACGATCCCCTCCACTACGAGAGTTTTTATAAGCGGATCAAAGTCTTTACGGAAAAGGGCAAGGAGCTGGCGACAGTCGAGCTTCCGTATTTGCAGGGCGGCTCCAAGATCACCTCAATCAAGGGCCGAACCATTCATCCCGACGGCACGATTGTTCCGCTGACCGTAAAACCGGAAGACCTGTTGATTGCCAAGAGCGGCGATTTAAAAGCCAACAAGAAGGTCT
Source organism: uncultured Occallatibacter sp. (assembly GCA_964533905.1). Lineage (GTDB taxonomy): Bacteria > Acidobacteriota > Terriglobia > Terriglobales > Acidobacteriaceae > Telmatobacter. The sequence continues at coordinate 36,709 of CAZHOO010000017.1, forward strand.
TCACACTTCCGAATGTCGAAGTGGGCAGCGTCCTGGAGTACTCCTACGAGATTCACTATGACGACAATCGGTATTCCTCTCCGGAATGGTCGGTCCAGAAGTCCTATTTTGTGCATAAGGCGCACTACGAGTTCATAGCCGAGACCGACATTGAGTTGGCCGACTCACACGGCCGCGTTATCAGGCGCCTGCTGTGGTGGCCACAGCTTCCTGAGGGCGTCACGGTCGTGAATAGCGTCGGCGGCAAGTTCACGCTCGATATGACCGACGTTCCAGCGAGCCCCGATGAGGACTGGATGCCGCCGATCGACAGCCTTCTTTACCGAGTGGGTTTCTACTATACCGCGGCGACTGACAGCCGGAGCTTCTGGTTAGACGATGTGAAGCTTTGGTCAAAAGATGTGGACCAGTTTGCCGAGCCATCGAAGCCCATCAAGGATGCCGTGGGCGGTTTGATTTCGCCGAACGACAGCGACCTGGATAAGGCAAAGAAGCTCTACACCGCGGTGCAGGCACTCGACAATACGGATTTCTCGCGCAAGAAGAGCGAGTCGGAAATGAAGGAGCTGAAGATCAAGGAAATCGGGAGTGCGAAAGACACCTGGGAACAGAAAAGCGGCTCGAGCGAGGACATCGCAATGCTCTATCTGGCGATGTTGCGAGCCGCGGGGTTAACGGCCTACGCAGTCAAAGTCGTTGACCGGGATCGGAGCGTCTTCAATTCCGCATACCTGAGCCTCGACCAGCTTGACTCCACCCTGGTCGCCTTGAGCATCGACGGCAAGGAGATTCTGCTCGATCCCGGTGAGAAGATGTGCCCCTTCCAGACTGTCAGTTGGAAGCACTCGGGTGCGGGAGGAGTCGGCCAGAGCGCTCAGGGCCCGTCTCTGATCGCGTCGCCCGGTCAGCAATACAAAGACAATGTAACCGAACGGCTGGGCGATGTGTTCATCGACGCGCAGGGTGGCGTGAGCGGCCGAATCAACATCATCATGAACGGCCAGGAAGCGCTGCGCTGGCGGCAGAAAGCACTTCAGGAAGATGAGACCGAACTCAAGAAAGAGTTCGACAGCGATGAGCTGGACGATAACATTCCCGATGGCGCGGAGGCGCATGTCGATCACTTCATTGGATTGAATGATCCCTATGCAGACTTGATGGCGGTGATCATGGTGAAAGGGGCAATGGGAACAGCAACCGCGAAGCGCATGATCCTGCCAGGATTCTTCTTCGAAAGCCGCGCGGTGGTCCCGTTCGTGAAAGAAGATAAGCGCGTTATACCGGTTGACATGCACTACGCGCGGCGCGTGACCGACGAGATCACCTATCACTTCCCTGACGGAGACACCGTGGAGGGCGGGCTCGAGGACGGCACGATCCCCTGGCCCAACCACGCGGCCCTCATCTCCAAAGCCGTTGCGCAACCAGGCCAGATTACGATTCGGCACACAATGTTGGTGGGGTTCACCTTTGCCAAACCTGAGGAGTACCAGGATCTGCGCGCGTTTTACGAAAAAGTCGCGGCGGCCGATCATGCGCAGTTAGTTTTGACGATGCCAGTGGCGACCGCAGCCGGGAAGGGGAATTGATGCGCGCCCGTTTGCAGTTATCGCGACTGTTAGCGATCGCGGCGTGTTGCTTTGTGGCTCTTTCAGTCGCTCCGATCGCAGCGGCCAAGAGCAAAGACAACCCCGCCACGTTGCCGCAGTGGGCCATCGATGCGTCAAAAATGCCCGTACCCGACTCCGCGAAGAATGCATCGAGTGTGGTTCTCTACGACGAATACGTTGAATCGATCGACGCCCAGGGACGCGCCACGGAGCGCGAGCGCGAGGCGATTCGAATTCTGCAGCCACAAAGCAGGAACGATGGTTGCGAAGTATCGTACGACGTGGACGAAAAGATCAATTATTTTTGGGCATGGACCATCGGGGCGGATGAAAAGCAATATCAGGCCAAAAGCACGGACTTTCACGACGAGGGCTCGGAAGAAGAGGGGATCGTAAGAGACATTCCGATTCTCCTCGACACGGAAAAACACCGAGTGGTTCACCCGCCGGCCGCGGATGTGGGCGCAACCATCTTTTGCGAATCAGAGGAACAGCTCGCGCCATGGGAGCAGGAGAAGGACTGGCAAATTCAGGGCCACATTCCTTTTGTCTTTGAAGCGCTTGAAGTCGATTTGCCCGCGGACCGCAGCTTTTCCGAGTCGTGGCACCGCTTCGCGCCGGTGAAGCCGGTTGAGGTGGCTCCCAACCACTGGCGTTGGGAGATCAAGGACATGCCGCGGCTCGATATCCGGGATTTGAAGGCCAGCCTGGAATGGGAGGCCCTGGCGGCGCGCATGTCGGTCAGTTGGAACGAAGCTGCCGTGGCCGGGACCGACAATCAGTGGCGCTCGATCGGACTCTGGTACACCAACCTTGAATCGCACCGCTCCGACCCATCACCGGAGATCACCGCCGAAGCGCAGCAACTCGTGTCTGGCGCGCCGGATTTCTTCACGAAGCTTACCAACATCACCGAGTACATCCAGAAGAATGTTCGCTACTTCGTGGTCGAGCGGGGCATTGGCGGATTTCAATCGCATTACGCGTCCGACATCTTTCGCAATCGCTATGGAGATTGCAAGGACAAGACAACGCTGCTCATTTCGATGCTTCAGGCTGTCGGCATTCAAGCTGACTATGTGCTGGTGGACGATCGGCGCGGTGTCGTCGATCCGGATGCGCCTTCACTCTATGGCAACCATATGATCACGGCGATCGAAGTTCCAACCGCCGTCAAAGACCCCCGCCTCGGGGCGGTCGTCACCGGGAAGAGCGGGAAGCGCTATCTGATCTTCGATCCGACCAATGAGCGCACACCGGTGGGAAATCTTCCTTCGTATCTGCAGGGCAGCTACGGCAATCTGGCAGCCGGCTTGGACAGCCAGGTGATTGAGCTTCCGGTCCTTCCGCCCGACGCCAATGGCACGAAGGAAAAAGGAACCTTCGCGCTTTCGGCTGACGGAGCTTTGACCGGAACGGTGGATTCGTTGCAAAGCGGCCCAGAGGGAGCCGATTACCGGATCTTCCTTAAGTTCACTGACGAGAAGGAACGCCGCGAGTTCTGGGAGAAACATGTCGGGCAGGATTTGCCCGGGGTGGTTCTTGATTCGTTTCAATTTCAGCAGCCGCCTTCGCTTGCCAAGCCGCTCGAGCTCGAATATTCCGTAACTGTGCCCAACTACGCGCACCAGGCCGGGCCCCTGCTGCTGGTTCGGCCTCGCGTGGTGGGTGATTTCTCTGTCCCCATCGACGACAAGCCTCGATCCGTTCCGATTGACCTGACCGCCACGGGCGATTGGCGCGACAGCTTCGACATCACGTTGCCGCCTGGGTACGTGGTCGATGAGACCCCCGAACCGGTCGACGTGGACACCGACTTCGCCAGTTACCACTCGTCAACCACGGCCAAGGGCAACGTGCTTCACTACGAACGCGACTACGTGGTGCGGCAGGTGGAGATTCCGGCCGATAAGGCTGGCGAGTTCCGCAAACTCGAAAGCGCTATCCTTTTTGATGAAAAGGGCGCGGCGGTGCTGAAAAAGCAATAGATTCGGCCCGGGAATCTTGCACCGGCCTTTCGCGTGCGCGGCTGTCTGGGCCACGAGCCTCCTCACCGGATCGTTGAATCGCTCGTGGCCGCAAATCATCTACTTGGTTAGATATGACGACTCCGCTTTTTTCTCCCTTCCAACTTCGCTCCATTGAATTCCGCAATCGTATTGGCGTCTCGCCCATGTGCCAGTACTCGAGCGACGACGGCTTTGCCAACGACTGGCACCTTGTCCACCTGGGCAGCAGGGCGCAGGGCGGCGCCGGCCTGGTGTCGACCGAGGCTACGGCGGTTCTGCCTGAAGGCCGCATTTCGCCTGCCGATCTTGGCATCTGGAAAGACGAGCACATCCTCAACCTCCGCCGCATTGCCGAGTTTATTCATACGCAGGGCTCGCGCGCGGGCATGCAATTGGCGCACGCCGGACGCAAAGCAAGCACAGCTTCACCTTTTGAACAGCGGCCAACGACGGTCGCTCCGACCGAGGGTGGATGGCAGCCGGTCGCGCCAAGCGCGATCGCGTTTGCGCCCGATTACCCTATGCCCGCTGCACTGGATGCATCCGGAATCAAGGCTATTGTCGAGGGATTTCGCCAGGCAGCAGGCAGGGCGCTCGAGGCGGGCTTCGATTTCGTTGAGGTTCATGCGGCTCACGGCTACCTGTTACATGAGTTTCTTTCGCCGCTCGCGAATCTCCGCACGGATGATTACGGCGGCAGCTTCGATAATCGCATCCGCCTGGTCCTCGAAGTTGTGGATGCCGTTCGCGGTGTATGGCCGGAGCGCTTGCCGTTATTTGTCCGCATCTCTGCAACGGACTGGGCTGACGGCGGCTGGAATCCCGACGAATCGGTCGAGCTTGCGAAAAAATTGCGCGACCACGGCGTTGATTTGGTGGATGCATCGTCAGGTGGGCTCGTCCCCAATGCGAAGATTCCTGCTGCTCCCGGTTTTCAGGTTGGCTTTGCCACGAGAATCCGACGCGAGGCCGGCATTGCGACCGCCGCGGTTGGACTCATAACTGAGCCAGCGCAGGCGAACGCGATCGTCGCCGACGGCGAGGCCGACCTCGTGTTCCTGGCTCGCGCCATGCTGCGCGATCCTTACTGGCCGGTGCATGCGGCCGCCGCGCTGGAAGAACAGGCAAGCTGGCCCAAACAGTATCTGCGCGCTGCGCCGCCCGGATCATGCGCGCGATCCGCGGTAGATCGCGCATAAGAAGAAAACCCGAAAAGACACGACATAATTTCGCCTCGTTTTCCTCTGGTAAGGTTGGTTCGGGCGCCGAATTTGCTTCACAAACAGGGCAAACGGTGCCCTATACTGGCCCTAGCGCGAGGCTTTCTCCCCTATACGATAGTGTTTCCCTCGCCGAATACTATGGCTACACTGCTCAGCCGGAAGCGCTCCTACGAGCCACCCCAGATCCCGGATCGTCTTTACTTCAAAATTGGAGATGTCGCGGAATTATGCGGCGTGGAGACGTACGTCCTCCGATTTTGGGAGTCGCAATTTCCCCAGCTCAAACCGAATAAAAGCGGGACCGGCCAGCGGCTCTACCGCCGCCGCGACGTGGAGATGGCGATGGAGATCAAGCGCCTCGTTCACGCGGAAGGCTACACGCTGGCAGGCGCACGCACGGTGCTCGGACATGAACTGCGAAAGCCTGAGCGAAACAAAAAACACGATGCGCAGACAGCATTGCCGCTCGCTGTCGAGGAAAGCAAGCGGCTCGATGCAGTAGCGGCAGCGATCGGCCGCGCCCGCGCTGAATTGCGGGAGATTGCCGGCCTGCTGGGCTCCCAAATTCAACAGCCCTCGCGCCGCCGCAATCGACTGGCGCCGATTCGCGCCGCATCAGGCTCACTGTTTCCGTCGTAGCTACTCGGCTGTTGCTTCTTCCGCCGCAGGCTCGGTTGCTTCCTCGGCTGGAGCGGCACTGGCAGCGTTCGCGGCAGCAACCTTTTCTTCCTCGGTCACTTCCGCCTGAACCTTCACGGTGACGCGTGCGGTCACTTCGCGGTGCAGCCGGATGGCCACTTTGAAGTCGCCCACACTCTTGAGCGGATCGCCCAGCTGAATCTTCCGGCGATCGACCTCGTGGCCTTGCGCCGCCAGCTCAGCGGCAATATCAGACGACGTGACCGAACCGAAGAGATGCCCCCCCTCGCCGGACTTGCGCGTAAAGCTGAGCACAAGCGGCTCGAGCTGCGTGAGCAACTCCTCGGCCTGCGCCTTTTCGCTCGCCGAACGTCGCGCGGCGGCGGACTTCATCTGTTCAATCACGGCTTTGTTGGCCGCAGTGGCCTGCATGGCCAGCTTGCGCGGCAGCAGATAGTTGCGCGCATAGCCGTCGGCAACTTTCACCACTTCCCCGCGAAAGCCGAGGTCGGCTACATCTTCTTTCAGAATGACTTCCATAACAAACTCTCCAAATCTCAAAATCACGTGGCAGACGCGACCGTGGGCCGTTTTAACTCCTGGGCCAGGACTGCGGCCTTGCGGCGGCACCGTGCAGATTCTTCATCGGCACTACAGATTGCTCTAGTGCCTGGTTGCAAACGGCAGCAGCGCAATGTTCCGCGCCTGCTTGATGGCGCGCGTCAAACGGCGCTGATGCGTGGTGCAAACGCCGCTCAAACGCCGCGGCACAATCTTGCCGCGCTCGGCCACAAACTGCTGCAGCAGCCGCACGTCACGGTAAGGAATTCCGTCGATTTTTTCCGTGCAGAATTTGCACACCTTCTTGCGACGGAAAAACTTTCCTCGTCCGCCGGGACCGCCTGGTCCTCGGCTCGGACCACGAGGGCCGGAGCCCGGTCCCGAGGAGCCACCCGATCCGGGTGCGCTGCGTGGAGCTGCATCCGACGATCCGGATGCCCTTACATCATTCTCTTCAGCCATTTTGTTTCCTCTGCTCTCTCTGTCTGTTCCGGCAACGCCGGAAGAATTCTCAAATGGGGTCAAGTGTCAGGGATCAGAAAGACAAACGTCGCGTTCCACGGATCTTGTTTTTCTATTCCCTATTCCTTGTTCCCTATTCCCTGTCTTTACGCGCTGGCCCGTGCCGGCTCTGCAGGCTCTGCCGTCGCTGCTTCTGGTGCAGCTGCTGCAACCGGTGACGGAGCAGGCGTGCTTTCGGCCGGCTTGCGGCGCACGCCACGAGCAGCCTTCACCTTTGCCAGGCGCTTCTCTTCTTCGTCCACGCGCACGGTAATGAACTTGATCACCGGCTCGGTGACGCGCAACCGGC
>CAZHOO010000018.1:0-43365 GCA_964533905.1 uncultured Occallatibacter sp.
TTGGGCTGTACAATCCCCTCACGAGGAGTCTTATGGCCGGAGACATGCAAATTACATGCAGTGACTGTGGGCAGGAATTTACCTTCAGCTCTGCCGATCAGCAGTTTTTTCAGGAACGCGGATACTCAACACCCAAGCGTTGTAAGCCTTGCCGCCAGGCAAAGAAGGCCGATCAAGGGGGATCCGGCCACCGTTCGGCTCCTTCACAGGGAACACCTGTGATTTGTTCGGGTTGTGGCCAACCAACGACCGTGCCCTTTGAACCGCGTGGCGATCGCCCGGTGTATTGCCGCGATTGCTACACGGCGCGTAAAGGCACTGGAGGCGGGGGAAGAGGCCGCTAGCCGCGCTTGAGAGCGCGGGCTGGACCGCTTGTTGAAAATCCTGAGGATGAGCATCTTTCGACTCGGTTGATCGATATTGAGTGCGGGAGAACACTGTCTGCGGCCACGGCCTTGGAGCGGTATTTTTCCGTGCTCATTCGCCCACTCGCAAACTCCCCTTACTGCCCTTCGCGATTGTGCGCCAAATCCGAGCCTGCGAATCTTCCTTCGGTCCGCCCAGGCGGGTTGACGGTGTGTGTTCAAGATCCTCTTCTGACCGAATCGGAAATGGACAGAAGCCCCATCGCCCGTTAAACTACGCACACGGACCCCCTCCACATCCGTGTTCACAAGGATATTTTCCAAGGCCATGCCCTCGCAGCTCTCTTTCACCGGTTTCGCCTGGAAAAACCTTCGTCGGAGACGTCTCAGAACCCTGCTCACCCTCTGTGGGATTACGATGGGAATTGGGGCATTCGTGGCGTTAGTGGGGTTTTCCCGCTCATTTGAACACGAATGGCTACGGCTCTATCAGAGCTCAGGCACCGATATCGCCGTCCTGCAGTCGAGTTTGTTCAATAGTTCGCTCGACGAGTCGCTGGGCACGAAGATCAAGGCTCTTCCCCAGGTAGCCGCGGTTGCACCGCTGGTTTTTAATCTCATCGACCTCACGCCGGATGTGAATGCTCTGGTCTACGGATGGCCCGCAGATTCCTACGAGCTTGACGCCCTTCACTTCACGTCGGGCACACGTTTTCATGCGGGCCAGCCCGAGGTTGTCCTCGGCGACCTGCTGGCGCAAAATCTGAACAAGAAAATCGGCGATACCATTACCATTCTGGGCGAGAGTTTCACGATTTCGGGGATCTTTCACGGGGGCACGGCGCTTGAAACCGGCGCGGTGATCATGCCGCTTGATCAAATGCAGAACATCTCCAGCCGCCAGGGAAAGGTGACCGCCTTTCATGTGCGCCTTCGTCCCACGCCGGTTGGCGAATCGTATGAGCACTACGTGGCCAAGGTGCAAGCGGAAATTGACGCGCTTGAGCCCGGAATCCGTGCCGAGGCTGCCTCGGAGCGTGCATCTAATAACCAGATCGTCGACATGGCCCACGCCGTGGCTTGGGGAACGTCCTCGATTGCGTTGCTTATCGGCATCGTGGGCATCGCAAACACCATGGCGATGTCGGTTTTTGAGCGGACCCGCGAAATCGGCGTACTGCGGGCACTTGGCTGGAAGGGCCGGCACGTGATTTTGCTTATTCTCACGGAAGCGGGTGTTCTTGGCTTTGCCGGCGGCTTACTTGGCATCTTAGTGGGAGTGGGCGCACTGTGGATTCTTTCCATTATGCCGGAAACTGCGAGCGTGGTTTCGATGTCGGTCTCGCCAGTTCATCTGGTCGAATCTCTTCTCATCGCTGTCGGATCCGGGCTGGTTGCTGGAGCATATCCGGCGTGGCGCGGCGCGCGGCTTTCTCCGGTGGAGGCGTTACGCTATGAGTAGCCCCATCCTGGAAGCGCGCGGGTTGATCAAAAGCTACGACGATGGACGCGTGGCGGCACTGCGCGGAGTCGACGTATCGATTGACGCCGGCGAATACGTCACTATCAGCGGAGCCAGCGGCAGCGGCAAATCCACCCTGCTGCACATGCTCGGCGGCCTTGATTCGCCGACCAGCGGCCAGGTTCTCTTCCGAGGATCACCCCTGGGCACCGAGGTCAACCTGGACAGCTTTCGTTCCCGCCAGGTCGGGTTCATCTTTCAGGCTTTTCATCTGCTGCCCACTTTGCGCGCGGTTGAAAATGTTCAGGTGGCCATGCTGGCGTTGAACGAGCGCGCCAACCACCGCGTGGAGCGTGCCTCCGCTTTGCTTGAAGAGATGGGCCTGAAGGATCGCATGAGCCACTATCCGAATGAGCTCTCGGCCGGTGAACGGCAGCGCGTGGCCATTGCCCGCGCCTTGGCCAATGATCCGGCCATTCTTCTCGCCGACGAACCCACGGGAAACCTGGACAGCGTGAATACCGGCCACATCATGGAGATTCTGCGCGGCATTCGCGAGCAGCGCGGTATGACGCTGGTGATCGTGACCCACGAGAATGACATTGCTGAAAGCGCGCCGCGCCACATTCGCATCCGCGACGGAAGGATCGAAAGCGAAAGGGCAGGAGCGTGAGGGCCGCGCGTGCTGCCCGGCTCGCATTTTGGTTCGCGGCGCTGGTTCCAGCTTTATCGGCGCAAACCGCAAACGTCAACGATCTTTTCGCCACGGTTCGAAAGCAAGTCCAGAACGCCGACTTCCGCGTCAGCGGCCACTTGATCGCGATCGACCCCAGTGGCGCACGCGTGAGCTATCCCATCACCATCAAGACTCACTGGTTCCCTGGTGAGCTGCGCATGTTTGTCGATCTCGGACAGCCGTCCGGGACTCATCGCGAAATGCGCCAGCATGTTCTCCTCGTGATGCCCGTCAATGGCGCTAATACTATTCGCATCGCCGATCCCGGCGATGCATCCGCCCACCTGCTGCCGTTTGAGAAGTGGAACGACGATCTGCTCGGTCCGGGATTCGATTACGAAGACTTCCTCGAGCAGCAATACTTCTGGCCCGGCCAAATGTCAGAGGGCATGGAGAGGTTCGGCGCGCGCAATTGCGATGTGGTCAAGAGCACGCCGGGAGCAGAATTTCGAACACACTACGCCGAAGTGAAAACCTGGATAGATCCAACGATCGGGTTCCCTGTCTACGCCGAAAAGACACTCAAGGATTCGGGGGCAGTGAAAGAATTCACATCGTACGGTGTGCGGCAGGAAGAAGGACACTGGTTCGCGCACCAGGTTGAAGTAAAAGCTCGCGGCCAGGCCGGGTCAACCTTGTTGATCTTCGACCGGGGCAGCGCCAAGGCAAAACTCACGGCCGCCGACTTCAGTCCGGCCGCGCTTATACACTTTTAGGAGACCCATGCACGCCGTCCTTTGGATCGCCGCCTTCGCAGGAGCCGTGCTCGCGACCGGTGTGCTCTACCAATGGATTGGCGGTCGGCGCGATCGGCGCCGATTCACAGCTTCGGGACGCTGGGTGACCATTGGGGACGGGTCCAAACTCTATTTATTTGAGATGGGCACGGGCGAGCCAACTGTCCTGTTTGAAGCAGGTTTTGGCGCCACGCACCTCAACTGGCGAGGGATTCAGGAAGCAATCTCCAAGTCGGCGCGAACGGTTTCGTACGATCGCAGCGGCCTGGGCTGGAGCAGCCGCTGCCGCACGTCCCGCATTCCCAGCAATATTTCCGTGGAGCTGCACCAGATGGTGCACCGTGCCGGGCTCAAGCCGCCCTTTATCCTGGTTGGACACTCGTTTGGCGGGCTCGTGATGCGCCGCTACGCGCTGCTTTATCCCGATGAGGTCGCAGGCGTTGTGCTCATCGATCCCATGCGTTGCGATCAATGGCCGCCGTTCGACCCCTCAAAACAATCTCAAATCGATTTGGGCCGCAGACTGATCCGCTTCGCAATGCCGGTTGCATCATGCGGGCTCGCGCGCATGATGGTGAGCTTGTTGTTCTGCCGCGCGAGTCATCTCTCGGACCAGATTGTTGGCGCCGCCGGCGCGCAGAAAAAGCATGTGTTGACGCGGATCAAAACCGAAGTGAGAAAGATGCCACGGGAAGTGTGGCCGGCTGTTGCGGCGCACTGGTCGCGCCCCGGATTTTATGCCGGAATTCGCAAGCATATTTCGTCGATTCCCGAAACCGTGATCGAGATGGATGGGGTTGAACCGATCCGCGATATCCCTGTCACCGTGCTGACTCCCGTCAATACCACTCCGCTCTCTCAAGAAGATCTCGGTCGCATTGCTGACTCAGTGCAACAGGTCTTCGCTCGCAACAGCGAGCACTGGATCCATCTTGACGAACCCGATCTGGTGATCGACTCCATTGGCGCCATGGTGGCAGCCGCCATGGCTGAAACCGCAGCTGCCGACTAGCATTTTGCGACTGCGGCAGTCCCCGACCTTGCGCGCGTTCGACTTGTGACACCTGCGTCGGCCGTCACATCCCTGGGACAGATTACTCACTATCGTCTATTCCATCATCCTTCGATGGCTTTTGCCTGACGGGATACGAGGGCATTATGGAAGTCAAAGTCTGTCAGGTTGATGGAGTAAAGTTCGATGTCGAGGCGCGGTCGCACAAAATCGTATGCGATCAGCCGGCGGAAAATGGCGGCACCGATTGCGGCATGACTCCGCCGGAGTTCTTGCTCGCGTCGCTGGGCTCCTGCGCTGCTTTTTATGCTGCGGAGTATCTGAGAACCCGGAATCTGGCAAAAAGCGGACTCGAAGTTTCAGTGACCGCGGAAAAGCTGCTCAAGCCGGCGAGGCTGGGCAACTTCCGCGTGGTGGTAACCTGCCCTGTTGCTCTCACCGCCGAGCAAAGCGAAGGAATGATGCGCAGCGTGCACCATTGCCTGGTTCACAACACGCTGCTTTCGACGCCCGAAATCAAAATCGAAATTGCCGTTGCGGTTCTTCAGTAACGATTCGCCGGCATCCGCCTGGAAAGCACGCCCGCCACCTGTAGCGCTCCGCCAGGCAGCTGATCACTGACCACTGATCACTGCTCTACGAGATGCGGACGCTTTTGCCGCGCGAGAGAACAGCGGCTTTGCGGCGATCTTTCGATGCGTGGTCAATCTGCTTCCAGAACCCGATGAAATAATCAACCGCCGAGATGGTGGCGACCAAAGCGGCGAAGTAGATTGCGGCCACAGCGTACCAGTAGACAGGAATCGTGACCACGCCGATCTGCCAATGATGCCAGCGATGAGCCAGCACCGCCGAGACCACTGAGACAATTTGAACCACGGTCTTCAGCTTGCCCAGTTCGCTGGCCGAAATGGTGAACCCTTCGGAGGCTGCGATTGATCGCAGGCCCGAGATCAGAAACTCCCGGCCCACGATGACCACCACGATCCAAACCTTGACCACCTCAGGGTTGTAGGCGACCAGAGCAACAAAGGCCGCGGTAACCATGATCTTGTCAGCCAGTGGATCGAGCAGCATGCCCATCGTGGTGATCTGGCCGCGCTTGCGTGCCAGGTATCCATCCAGCCCGTCAGTGATTGACGCTAGCACGAAGAGAATCGATGCCAGAATCTCCTGCGTTCCGCTCGATCCGGCCCAGGGAAAATGCGGCGACAGGATCCAGAGGAACAACGGGATCATGATGATCCGCGTCATGGTGATGGAGTTGGGCAGATTCACCGTACGTCCTTTGGAATCAGAGCGTTGCTGCCAGAGCTATCGATACAGGCAAACCATGCTGGAGATTGCCGCCGTTGCAGTTGGCATCACGCCAACCGCACCGGCCTACCACAACTATAAGCGTGATTGCTCGATATTCGCCAGAGCACCAGCAGCGAAATCCCCTCACGGTAAACCGCCCAGCTATGCAGCCTGCAAATCAGCAGCCCTCACTCTGAATCGCTTCATTGTGATCGCGAGTGTCCGCTCAATCTTTCTCAGGTCGCCACGCTCAGCCGGAATGGCAAACGTCGATGCCACACCTTTTGCCGAAGCTCGACCCGTGCGACCCACGCGATGCACGAAATCTTCCGCTTGCTTGGGCATGTCAAAGTTGATGACGTGCGCCACATTGGCAACGTCGATGCCGCGCGCCGCCACATCGGTCGCCACCAGCACCCGGTGACGTCCTTCAGAAAAGCTCTTGAGCGCCTGATTTCGCTGCGCCTGCGAACGGTCCCCGTGAATTTGCGTGGCCGACCAGCCCGAGCGGCTTAGGCGGCGTGCAACGCGGTCGGCGCCATGCTTGGTGCGCACAAAGACAAGGAAGCTGCCCTTCTCGGCGTCGAGCAGGTGTTCGAGCAACTCCTGTTTCTTGTCGTGATCCACTTCGAAGGTACGCAGCTCCACATTCGCGGCCGGCTTGAGCACCGATCCGATCTCGATCCGCACCGGGTTGTTGAGGTACTTGCGCGCTACATCCCTGACCGCGCCCTCGAGCGTGGCGGAGTAGCACAGTGTCTGCCGCACCCTGGGCAGCATGCCCGCAATGCGCGCAATCGCAGGCTGAAAGCCCATATCGAGCATACGATCCACTTCGTCGAGCACCAGAATCTTGACCTGGTCGAGCCGTACCAGCTTGCGCTTGAGGAAATCTTCCAGGCGGCCCGGAGTGGCGAAGATCAGGCGTGCTCCGCGGCGGATGGCGTCGAGCTGCGTGTGCTCGGACAATCCGCCCACGACCACGGCCGCCGTGGGGCCATTGCTTGAGCGAAGTGCGCGAAACGCCGCTTCAACCTGCATGGCGAGCTCGCGCGTAGGCAGCAGAATGAGCGCTTGCGCGCCGCGGCCTTGGCTTTTCTCGAGCATCTCCATGATCGGGATGAGGAAGCTGAGGGTCTTGCCCGTTCCCGTCTGCGCAGTGGCGAGCACGTCGCGGCCTTCGAGAGCCGGCGGAATCGCCGCAGCCTGGACGGGCGTGGGGATTTGAAACTTGTTGGCGTTGAGCCGCGCCATGAGCGAAGCCGAAAGGGAAAACTGTGAGAATTGAGTCGTCAAAATATGTCTTTTCCTTGAGTTCCGGAGCCCATTTTCCCAAGGGCCTGCAAACGGAACCTGACTGTAGGCGTGCGCAGAACCACACGCACACGCCTGCACTAAATGATGCGTAAGAGAGAACCAATTTCGTCCCTGGGACTGGCTGACATGCACATCGGTGCTTGCCGGCCCGGAGCTGACCCACGCTGTTGTATTACGCCTGCCGGCTCACTGCCGGCTGGCTACCCTGCTCCAGTTTGGCCCGGTCGATTGCGCCGAATGAAACTCGAGCGCCTTGTCTATTCGCCAACCGACACACGGTTGGGAACTTAGTCGCCGGGAAGGAGACCAATGGGTACACGCTGTAGGGGCTTGGGGGAAATTCTTGCCAGGTTGACCGGCCATGTTCTTGGCCAGATCGTCACTCGCGTCCAAATCACTGAGCGTATGCCCAGTATACCGCAAAATCATGCTGCGCCACATCGCCTCTGTCTGCGTGACCCCAAAGTTGCAGCAATGGGCCTGCCAAGCGGAATGGTGCTTTCGGCTGAATGACGCGTCTGAAAATCCCGCTCGTCTACTTTTTCGCAGTCGCTGTGGCCATGGGATATTCGCTGTGCAGATAGCCGGCCTCGTCGCTGCCGATCGCCTCAAGCTCGAGCAGATCGACAGACCCCGTAAGGCAAGGAAAGGCAACAGCTGCAGCTTTCATAGTCGTGCTCCTTTTGTGCTGTTCACTATGAAAGCTCGATGTGCGTCCACCTGATTTGGTTGCATAGCGTCCAACAAGAATGGCGGGAAAAGCTCCGAGCTCTTCCCGCCACTTCTGCATGTCTCTGCCTGGACCACTATGCGTACATGCCGCGCTGCCTGATGGTAAACGCAACGCGATCGATGGCCAGCATGTACGCGGCAATGCGGTTGTTCACATTGTGCGCCTCCGCATAGCGCACCACGTCGTCGAAACTTGCGCGCAGGATGCCTTCCAGTTGTTCGTTCACGATGGATTCCTTCCAGAAGAATCCCTGGCGATCCTGCACCCATTCAAAGTAGCTGGCCGTGACGCCGCCGGCGTTGGCCAGAATGTCGGGCACGATGAAGATGCGCTTTTCAGCCAGGATTTCGTCCGCAACAGCGGTTGTGGGACCGTTGGCGCCCTCGACCACAATGCGCGCCTTCACCTTGTCGGCATTGCGGCTGGTAATTACATTTTCGGTCGCTGCGGGGATGAGGATTTCGCAATCCGCCAGGATCAGCTCTTCGCTGGGCATGGCCTCGGCGCCGCGGAATCCGAGAATGGTGTTGTTGCGGTATTTGTACTCGAGCAGCTGGTGAATATCGATGTCGTTAGAGTTATACAAACCACCATCGCGCTCCGCGATGCCGACGATTCTGAATCCCTGCTCCTGCATGAGGCGCGCGGCATTCGATCCGACATTGCCGAATCCTTGAATCACAACGCGACAACCTTCGACGTCCATGCCCAATTGGCGCAGACTCTCGGTGCATGCCACCATCACCCCGCGCCCGGTGGCTTCAATGCGCCCTTGCGAGCCGCCAATGTTCAACGGCTTGCCGGTTACGACGCTCGTCACCGTCTGACGCATGTGCATGGAGTAGGTGTCCATGATCCACGCCATGGTCTGCTCGTTGGTGCCCACATCTGGCGCGGGAATGTCCTTCTCAGGCCCGATGAACTCGATGATCTCGGAGGTGTAGCGCCTGGTCATGCGTTCCAACTCACCCTTGCTCATGCCGTTGGGATCGCAGATCACGCCACCCTTGGCTCCGCCGAAGGGAATATTGACGACCGCGCACTTCCAGGTCATCCAACTGGCCAGCGCGCGCACTTCGTCCAGCGTCACGTCGGGCGCATAGCGGATTCCGCCCTTGCACGGCCCCCGCGCCATTGAGTGCTGCACGCGAAAACCGGTAAACATGTCAATCATGCCGTTGTCGAGCGCGACGGGAAAGTGAACGATCACCTCCCGCGATGGCGAGCGCAACACTTTCCACAATCCCTCATCGAGATTCAGCTTGCGCGCCGCAAAGTCGAACCGCGCGCTTTGCGCCGCCCACGGATTGATCTCCTGGTCCAACGTGACACTGGTATTTCCGCTTGCCATATGCTCTCCCTTATCCCACCGCTCTTCAGATTCGGAATCAAGGTCCGCTTCTCAAGAATATAGTCGATGCAGCGACTCTCCCTTTGTTTTTCGCGGCGCGCAGTTGAAGTCGCGCGGCTCCGCGCTTTGGTTCGGCTGTCCAAATTCGGCTCGCACGCGGACGACTCCGAGCCCAAACCTCAGTGAGTCTAGGCCACCTCAGGTTCTCCGTCAAGGCAAAGGGACACACCATCGATCGGGCCCTCCAGTACCGCCAATTCTTGCGCAGCTGCCTGCCCGATTAGGACACCGGAGCCGGTCTCAGAGCGCACCAGCAGTTACACTTAGGCTATGAAGGCCTACGAGCGTTCCGCGCAGTCCAGTCGCCAGGAATTCCTGGACCTCGCCCGAACGCACACGCATGTACCCGTGACCCGCACCCTCATGGCTGATCTTGAAACTCCGGTCTCGGCCTTTCTGCGCGCCGCATGGCCGGAGCGCGAGTGCTTTCTGCTGGAATCGGTTGTGGGTGGCGAGAAAGTGGGCCGCTATACCTTCATTGGCCTCACGCCATTCAAGCGGATCGTAGCGCGTGGACGTGAAATCGCCATCACCGAGGGTCGCAGAACGACGCACATTGAGGGCGACATCTTCGCTGTCCTTCGTGATGCGCTAAGCGGTCACAAGCCAGCGCTCGTCAAGGGACTACCTCCATTCACAGCCGGCGCCGTCGGCTATCTCGCCTATGACGCAGTGAGGCAGATCGAGCGACTGCCCACCCTAGCAAAAGATGAACTGCAAGTTCCCGATGCCTGCCTGCTCTTTTTTGACGAGGTTCTGGCGTTCGATCACGTGAGCAAGGAGATCATGCTCGTCGTTACGGCCGACGTGTCAAAGGGTGCCGCTGGGGCGGTCCACAATCGCGCCGTTAAGCGTCTCGACCACTTGGAAAAGCGCCTGATGCAGCCTCTGCCGGACCTTAAACGAAAAAAAGCGCACAAAACGTCGAAGCTGAACGTCAAGCACCGGATCACTAAGAAGGAATACATGGCCGCGGTGGAGCGCGCCAAGGAGTACATCCGAGCCGGCGATGCCTTTCAGGTGGTCGCCTCGCAACGTTTCGATTTCGATCCCGAGGTGGACAGCTTCCAGGTTTATCGCGCGTTGCGCACTGTCAATCCCAGCCCCTACATGTTCTTTCTGCGCGTCTCGCCGGAGGGTCCTCTCGGCGCTTTGGGCGCTTCCTCAAAGAGGGCCTCGTCCAATAAGTCAAAAGGGCCAGTGACGCGCCGACTCGAGTTGGCCGGGTCGTCGCCGGAACTGCTCGTGCGGGTGCACCAAGACAAAGTGGAGTACCGCCCCATCGCGGGATCACGCCCACGCGGTGTAACCGAGGCCGATGATGACGCTCTGGCCGAAGAGATGCTGCATGACGAAAAGGAGCGCGCGGAGCACGTGATGCTCGTCGATCTGGGGCGCAATGATGTTGGCCGCGTGAGCCGCTTTGGCAGCGTAAGGGTCGACAAGCTGATGTTCGTCGAACGCTATAGCCACATCATGCACATTGTGAGCTCGATTGAAGGCAAACTACGGCCCGATCTGACGGCGGTCGATGCATTGCGCGCCTGCTTTCCCGCCGGCACGCTTTCCGGTGCTCCGAAAGTCCGCGCCATGGAGATCATCGAAGAACTCGAGCCTGCGCGGCGCGGCACGTACGGGGGCGCGGTCCTCTATGCCGATTTCTCCGGCAACCTTGACTCGTGCATCGCCATTCGCTCCATGCTGCGCGTTGACGATAAAGGGTCAGTACAGGCCGGCGCGGGGATCGTTGCCGACTCCGTGCCTGAGCTGGAGCATCAGGAATCGCTGAACAAGGCAAAGGCTGTGATTCACGCCGTCGAGCGCGCGAGAGAGATGTAACTCGGTCTTTCCGAGCGTCCTATTTACATTTCCACAAGCGGCAGCGCGCATCTGTGCGTCCTTCAACAAAGACATCCACTGGAGGAGGACGCAATGGGGAACATGTGGAGTTGGATGAGAAACGGTCTTGCGCTCGCAGGAGTAGCGGCGTTCGGGTTCTTACTTGGCGCTGGCCGCACGGTGAAGGCATCAAGCAGCGACGCCGGCATGGGCGTGCAGTTTCAGCTCGCCGGAGTGAACGAAGCGAGTTCGTTGCTGGTTTACCAGCCGGAAACGCGAACCGTGTACGTCTATCAGGGCGCCACGCTCGGCAACGCAAATGTGCAGTGCACATACAAGTTCGAGATGACGCGACCCGGCGAGGTTATTCATCGCGTTCCCTGCCCCGTCCAGCAACTGAACCCTTAACAAATTACTACACGAATTATTCCGCGCCGAAGATGCGCTTGAAGAAACGGCCGACCCTGCGAAAGAATCCCGGCTTCTTTTTCGCGTCAGGCGCATTCGCCGCCGGACTCGCTGGCCCCGTTACACCCGGCGACGCAGGAGGCTGAGGGATCGTAACCGTTTGCGGCGCAGGCTGGCTGCTCTTGTAAACGAGGGTTGTTGCGGCCTGGCCAGATCCCGCAGTTGTATTCGCTGCAGTAGCCGGAGGCGACTTGGGCGTGAGTCCTTCGCTTGCTGCGAGCGGAAATTCGTTCGCGTCGGACTTTTCCGGCGGAGGGCATCCGCAAGGCTCTTTTTCCTCGTCGATCACTTTCTGCAAATCGCCGTGCTCGAACATCACGCGCTGGCCAGGCTGCACACGATAGAGACCGCCTTCAAACACACTGGTCACTACGACGTAGGGCGCGTTCGCTCCGGCGTTGTCGACGCAGGTGTCGCCATCGTCTCCCATTCGGACGCTTACATCGGCTGCATTGGGACCGCCGATCATGATGCGGAAATACGGAGTGAGCAGCGTATCGGCATTCTGCTCGCGTGCGGTGCTGGCCGCAAAGCTCATCTCCACCGCACCCTGATCGAGAGCCACCAGCAACCCAGGAACGTCGCCAGACGCGGCACTTGAATCGGCCGCAAGCTTCACAGTGCTTGACGCACAGACGTGCATGGTCCCGCGATACGGTAGCGTGACCTGAGCTGTTCGATCACCCGCGATGATCGTCCCGCTCCCTGTGATGTACGCTCGTCCGTTCCTGGCCTGCAACGGGCCCGACACCGAAAGCGCTGCGCCGGGAATGGAGTTGTCGAGCGGAACGATCGCGACCGGCGGAGTCGCAAAGGATGGAGGTGTGGTGGACGCAGAGACCGGTTGCGATGTTCCCGCATCGGGCGGGGCCGGGGCTGCCGGCGCTGTTTGTGTCGGTGCCGTCGATGGGGCCGTCGGGATTTGGGCTTTGCTTGCCGGCGTCGTCGCAATCGCAGCGGCGATCGCCAAGATCAGAATCAATTTCGAAACGAGCTGAACCATCGCACCGCGAGACACGGGAGATCGACAAGTCGAAGCATTTAGCATGTTGCGCAAGACGGCATTCAGCGTGGCTTGCATCGGCTACATGTCCAGAAAGTTGCGGATCATCTGGTGCCCGCCCTCGGTGAGCACGCTTTCGGGATGAAACTGCACGCCCTCAATCGCCAGTCTGCGATGGCGCACTCCCATAATCACCTTGCCTGAACCATTCATTTCGGGAGTTTGAGCCGTGACGGCAAGTTCGGCAGGCAGCGATCTCTCCTCCACGATGAGCGAGTGATAGCGTGTGCAGTTAAGCGGGGTGGGCAACCCGGTGAAAATCCCTTTTCCGTCATGGTTCACTGCGCTCGTTTTCCCGTGCATCAGCGTCTGCGCGCGAATCACTTTTCCGCCGAAGGCCTCGCCAATGGCCTGATGGCCCAGGCAAACGCCAAGAATCGGCGCTTTCCCCGCCATGTGCCGAATGAGCGGCACGAGAATGCCGGCCTCGTGCGGGGTGCAGGGTCCAGGCGATAGCAGAATCCGCTCCGGCTTCATCGCCTCGACCTCTTCCGGCGTTACCTCGTCGTTGCGACGAACTACGACCTCCGCACCTAGCTCGCCAAGGTACTGGACAAGGTTGTAGGTGAAGGAGTCGTAATTGTCGAGAACGAAGACCATGGTAAGTTCCAGTGTAGCGCGGCGACCGAACGCGAAGGCGATCCGCCAAGAGGCCCGTTGAGCGACCGCCGGGATGCTATCAGCCGGTTGCGCCGCGTCGCGCGCATCTGCAACACTGGCAGAGGTCGGTTCGATGGTCGTCCATTTCCTTATTCAAGGTCGTGTTCAGGGCGTAGGCTTTCGCTGGTTCGTGCAGCGTGAGGCCAGCGAGCTCGAGTTGCGCGGATGGGTCCGCAACACGGAAGACGGCGAGGTAGAAGTGCTGGCGGCCGGAGAGGCTGGGAACCTCGACGAGCTCCGCGACAGCCTCCGCCGCGGTCCGCGTGGGTCTCGGGTCGACCGTATCGTCGAGCATTCGCTCGCCGAAAATGAGGCCGAAGGCCTCGATTCTTTCCATATCGATGGCGCGTGGTAGCACACTACACGCAGCTGTGAGTGATCTGTGACGAACTGGGACGGTCCAACCGCGTTCCTCTTACCATCTGACAGCGCTCAGCGATGCACCAAGCTCGTCAACTGCATCCGCAACATGCGTTGATGCCTGTTTCCAGTCCAGGCTTTAGACTGATAACTGATCACTGACAACGAATCACTGGAGCGCCGCACAGCCATGCCGGAAATAGCAAAGCCCGTCAACGTGGAAGATCTGAAGAAACTTGTCCGCACTGTGCCGGACTTTCCCAAACCTGGGATTTTGTTTTACGACATCACCACGCTGCTCAAGGATAAAACCGGATTTGCGCAGTTGATTGACGCCATGGCCGCCCATTACATCGGTCGCCACATTGATTTAATTCTGGGCATCGAGGCGCGCGGTTTCATCTTCGGCCCCGCGCTGGCCTATCGTCTGAATGCAGGCTTCGTGCCAGTCCGCAAACCAAGAAAACTGCCAGCGCCAGTGGCTCGTGTGACCTATGACCTCGAGTATGGAACCGACACGCTGGAGATTCACATGGATGCCATCGCTCCGGGACAGAGCGTGGTGCTGGTGGACGACCTGCTCGCCACCGGTGGCACCATGGAAGCCACGATCAAATTGGTCAAACAGCTGGGCGGCGTCATTGCCGGCTTAGGCTTCGCCGTCGAGCTCGACTTTCTTAAGGGCCGCGAGCGCTTCACGGAATACGACGTCTTCAGCCTGCTGCACTACAACGAATAGAAAATCCACATTCCCCGGGAGACCGCTTGGTTTTTATGCGGAGGTGTGCCGGTTTCGAGTGCTATTCTGGTTCCCCAATTCAACCCCGGAGGTAACAAATCATGAAAATTCATCCGGCAGTCAAGGCTGCACTGTGTCTCCTCGTCGCGGGCCCTCTGCTTTCCACAAAGCCAGCAGCAGCGCAGATGCCCAACGGTGTCGCTCCACCACCAAAGTACATTTACCTCTCAAACGTTGCGATCAAGCCCAACATGAGCGGCTCCTTCATCGCAGATGAAAGCTCTGAGGTGCAGGCCCAGCGTGCGGCAAATGCGCCTACCCATTACTTCGGCATGCTCAGCTTCACTGGTTCTCCTCACGCGCTGTTTTTCGCCGGATTCGATTCCTTTGCCGATATGCAAAAGCAACACGAGCAAGCGATGTCGGACACCAAGTTGCAGGGTACGCTCAAGTCAACTGACGCAGATGAAGCCGCTGCGCTCAGCCAGACGTACGGCAGCATCTACAAATACCGCGACGACTTGAGCCTGAATGCGGGAGTCGATATTTCGCAAATGCGCTTCTTCGACATCACGCTCTTCCATGTTCGCTACGGCCGCGATGAGGATTTTGAGCATCTGGTGAAGTTGTACGAGAAGGCCTATTCGTCCATCCCGAATGCACATTGGGCCATGTTTGAAAAACTGTATGGCGAAGACAGCGACCGAACCTTCATCCTGGTGACGCCGATCAAGGCACTTGCAGAAGAAGACCAGGCTATGCTCGACGGCGACAATCTTCCCAAGACCGTGGGCGCGGATCAGATGCAATTGATGCGCGAACTGGGGTCGCAGACGGTCGAGTCGTCCGAGTCGGATCTTTTTGCCATCATTCCGCAAATCAGCTATGTGCCTGATGCATGGCTCACGGCCTCGCCCGACTTCTGGGGCAAAAAGTAAGCACCACGCCGCGCAACGCCAAATACAAAAAGGCCCATTCCAACACGGAATGGGCCTTCATTCAGAACTCGTGCTCGATATGGCATAGGCTATGCGAAGGCCAGAACCAGCCCACGGAATCAAAACACGTCTTTCGGCTCATGCTCGTTCGTTAGGTCCGATTCGTTCGCGAGCGACTCCGCGGATCCGGCGGATTCTTCCTGGAACATCTGGGGATCGACGAACCGATAACCCACATAGACGTCCGTCAGCAGATAGAGTGGATTCGACGGATCGTCTTCAATCTTCTTACGCAATTGCCTGACAAAGGTACGCAGATACTCCACTTCCTCGCGGCTTTCCGCTCCCCAAACCGCGGTTAACAGCTTGGCGTATGTGACGACGCGGCCCGCGCGGCTCATCAGGCAGTACAAAATGTCGAACTCCTTGCGTGTGAGCTTCACCGCCGCGCCGCGCTTGGTGACCAGCCGCTTGGCCGGCTCCAATCGAATCTCACCGATCTCCATTGGCGCATCCTCCGGGCGAGCAGGAGCGCGGACGCGGCGTACGGCGGAACGAATTCGCGCAATCAGTTCCCGGGTGCTGAACGGCTTGGTCACATAGTCATCCGCGCCAAGCTCAAGCGCTTCCACCTTGTCTTCTTCATCGTCGCGAACGGTGAGCATCAGTACAGGCAGTCGAGGAGCAAAGCTGCGAATTCGCTTCAGCGTTTCAATTCCGCCAATGCCCGGCATATTGATGTCGAGAAGGACAACGTCATGAGGGGCAGTACGCAAGGCCTGCAGCGCCTCCTCGCCGCGTGAGGCCTCGGCTACCTGGAATCCGAGCTCCAGGAGCGGCGGCCGCAGGGCGCGGCGGATGGCCGGTTCGTCGTCGACCACGAGAATACGGATCGCAGACTGCATCATGGTAAGCTCTCCCTCTCTATTGTCAGCGGAATGGCGGCAAAGAACGTGGTGCCCTCCTCTTCATCGCTGGTGACCCACACGTAGCCGCCGTGAATCTGCGCGGCCCGCTTGGCCACTGACAGACCGATTCCTGTGCCCGGAGCGCGATCGGCATACGTCGACGAGCGATAGTAGCGGTCGAAGATTCGCTCCCGGTCTGCCATGGGAATCACCGGCCCGAAGCTGTGCACGGAGAAAATGGCCTCTCCGGCCGAAATCAACACCCGGATGATGATTGTGCTGCCGAAATTGGAATATTTGCATGCGTTGTCAATGTACTGGGTCAACAGCATGGTCATCAACTGCTGGTCGCAGGCCAGCACCAGGCTCTCATCCTCAATTTCGATGGCGACCTTCATGCTCGCCAGCCTGTCCTTGAGCGCGGCGACGACCTCTTCGATCAACGTCCCGACGCTCACCTGCGTAACATGAATGGCAACCTCGCCGGCGTCGAGCCGGGCTGTGGTCAACAAACGATTTGTCAAGTCTCCCAGCAGCCGGGTCTGCTCATCAATTAATCCCACCAGATCCGACTGGCCCGGGGAAAGCCGGCCCATCTCACCCAAACCTGTCGACGCGGCGCGAATGGCCGTCAGCGGAGTTTTGTACGCATGTGCCAAACTGTCAAGCACCGTGGCGCGCAACTGTTCTGTACGGCGCTCTGTCTCAATGCGGCTTTCATTCGCGAAGGCGCGATAACGGTCGAAAGTGATAGCGATGAGTGAAGCAATCGCGTTGTTGGTCAGCGGGCTCGTTTCCCCGCGCACCACAAGACTGCCGACGGGTACCGTTCCCAGCCGTACCACCCGGCGTCCGATGCCGCTCTCGGGATCGTCGTCGGATGTTTCAAAATAGTAGACATTCTGCGCCATCTCCTGCGGATCGACGTTCCAGAATCCCGCCGTGTAGACATCGTGCAAATCGGCATCGAAGACTGCGACCGACTCGAGGTTAAAGATTTCATGCACTAGCTCGGCGAGTTGCGGGCCGGGTTCCACGTGCAGGTCCATCTGCAGAGTTCGCCGCGTAAATTCGTAAAGATCTTCCATCTGGCCGCCACGAGATTCGGCCTCGCGCGCGTGGTTGGTGACGCGTGAAGACAACCGGCTGACCGTGAGCGCCACCGCTACAAAGACCAGCAACGTTACTGTTGCAGTTGGATTGGCTGCCATGGCCAGCTCAGGCTGCCGAGCGCTAAACCAGCCCTGCGCTACTACCGCGGAGAGCGAGACGATCACGGCCTGCCAGAACCCACACAGCAACGCTGTCGGAACCACGATAACCAGGTAAAGCAGCGCGGCCACGGGAAGCAGGCCGGGCGACCAGTGCGTCAGCGCCGCCACAAGAATCACGGCCACAACCCCTAGGGCGCACTCGAGCGAAAACAGAAGCACTCGCAAGCCCGATCCGCGCGGACGGCCAAACAAAATTACCGCTCTGCCTGGATCGCGTTGTGCCAACCGGGCACGCACCTTCCTGTTTCAAAACCGCTGGGTCCGGCATCCTTCGGAGAAACTCGGGAATGCGCCTGCGTCGCGATCAGTAACCGTCCAAAAATCGATCAGAAACCAGCACGCTGCCGCTCGGTGCCGATAGTCCAACTTGCTCTAGCGAGGGAAATAGGATTTTATCAGATTTCTTCGCTTGTTCTTCACTCGCGGGGCGACGTCCTGTGCGAGCGTTGCGGTTTATCTACGCGATCATTGAGAGCCAATGCTTTATCCAACGGAGCAGCACATCGCCGTACTTCACCAAGCCCCACAAAATCAATAAGCTAATGAGTATGGCCAGCGCGGGTTGCAATCGGACCCGCAGGGATTCCCTTCTCTCACGCCACCACAAGAACGCCAGCGCTGTTAACGTGAGAAGCGCCAAACAGACCGAAGTCAGAATTGCCGCCATACCCTAGCCAACCCTCTATAGCTTGCCCTGCGTTCACGCGGACATCCTTGCTGCAGTCCTCCCCACTCGACGCGAAGGGCTGCGATTTACCGCCGTATTGTCAACTATTTCATGCCTTCAGGCCGACATGAAGAATCTTTTTATCTTCTTCATAGCTTCTTTATGCTTCATTTGCGTTACTGGTGATAGCTCGTTTCTTTCAATTCAGGGCGCCTTTCACAGCAACGCGATTGCCGGACATCGCCGGTAATCCAAACCCTAACTGTGCGCATCGCAATGCCGCCGATTAACGCCGATTTCCGGCGTTCGCGAGGTCGTGTCGAAGCGCGCCGTGAGTGTCTTACACATCATTTCCCATCATGCACAAATCATTTCCTGGAGGTATCGTGTCGATGCATTCGAACACAAGCAGAATCCTTCGATCCATTCTTCTTCGATCAAGCGCCGGAATCGCAATGGCGATCGCCCTCACAGCTGCTGCGCAAACGCCTGCGCCCGCAGATTCATCTGCGGCACCTGCGGCAGCTCCCGCAGCTGCTCCTGCCGCAGCGCCAGCACAGGCACCGGCTGCCGCGCCGGCTGCCGCCGCCCCTGCGGCCGCGCCCACGTGGAGCGTGGGCCCGATGGATCTGAGCGGATACGTTGACGGGTACTACAGCTTCAACTTCAACCGCCCCAACACTTCGCTTGGCAACTTCGACCAGCTCAACCAGCTCTATAACTTCAACGATAAAACCGATCAGTTCGAGCTGAGCGCGGCCAAGCTGACGTTGAACCACAGTCCCGATCCGATAGGCGCGCACGTCGACTTCGTTTATGGCCGCACGAACGACTTGATCAACAATGCTGCCACAAACACCACCACAACGACATTCGTCGCCTCGCAGCTTCCATACCTTGAGCAGGCGTTTCTGAGCATCGCGCCACCCAAGGCGAAGGGCTTCGAATTGGACTTCGGTAAATGGGTCACTTCCGCCGGCGCAGAAGTCATTGAGGCGAAGGACAACTGGAACTACTCGCGTTCGCTGCTCTTTGTGAATGCCATTCCATACTGGCACTTTGGCGCTCGCACTTCGATCCCAGTTTCGAAGACCGAGACCGTCGGCTTCCAGTTGTTTAACGGTTGGAACAACGTCTCGAAATCGAACGGCGGCATCTCGGGCGCGTTCACCAGCGCTCTAACCAAGCCAAAATACGCCTGGACGCTGAACTATCTGGTCGGTCCCGAGAACCCCAACACGGCCAGCGGACTGCGTAACCTCATCGACACAACGTTGCTGCTTACGCCACCGGGAAAATTCAACGCGTACATCAACTTCGATTACGGGCAGAACCAGGACGCGACCTACACCTGCGGAACGGCTCCAATCGTCACTTGCGGCGACAACAAACTGAACAAGTGGTATGGCACGGCCTTCGCATTCCACGAACAGGCGTCCGCAAAGAACGCAATCGCCGGCCGTTTCGAGTGGTTTGACGATGCGAATGGCGTCCAAACCGGTACCGCACCCACTGGAAACACCCTCTATGAAGGCACCTTCACCTATGAGTACAAGTGGGTGGAAGGCGCGCTTATGCGTGTTGAATATCGAATCGACGAATCAAACCTGCAGTACTTTGACAAGCTGGCGAGTAAGTTTACCGACCAGCAGCAGACAATCACCG
Source organism: uncultured Occallatibacter sp. (assembly GCA_964533905.1). GTDB lineage: Bacteria > Acidobacteriota > Terriglobia > Terriglobales > Acidobacteriaceae > Telmatobacter. The sequence goes on from CAZHOO010000018.1 coordinate 19,654, forward strand.
TGGCCTTCATCGCCTTCTTCGGGCCACATCGCTAAAAAAACGGCGTTTCCTGATTTCGCCCTGATGGGACTTTATAGGGTCCTGATGGGACGACCGATAGACTCGCTTCACCGTAATTGAACCGGGACCAGCCGACGCCTAAACGGGCTCACCGGCAGGTCCCGCAGCAAGCCGCTACGTGTCTCGATCTGTTTCCCGCCGCAGACAAGCACGCTGCCCGATTTGTTGGAAGAAATTCCCGGGGGTCAGCCGCCGGGAGCCGCTAAACGAAAATTTCAAAATCTCAGGAGAATGCTCATGGCAGATCAGAAAGCACCTCAGATGCAGGCCACCCTGGGCCTAACCGGGCTGACCAGCAACGCAATGGCGCTCATCGCCCCCGGCGCCTTCCTCTGGCTCACCTTCGTCATCCAGGCCGCGACCGGCGTTGCCGGGCAACCATCCACGGCACCATCCATGTGGCTCGGCATCTTCGTCTCCCTGCTACTTTGCTTGGCCACGGCCGTATCTTACGCCGAGATTTCAAAGCTCTATCCCGGCACCGGATCCAGCTATTTCTACGCAGAGCAGGCCATGCTCTCCAAAGATGCAGGCTTTAAGTACGCCCGCCTAGCCAAGTTCATTGTCGGCTGGGGTTCGCATCTTTACTACTGGGTCTATCCCGGCGTCATGGTGGCCGTCACCGGTGTCTTCTGCGGATACGTGGTCGGCTTCCTATTTCCCAACTTCATGAGCGGCGCAAACCCCGGCCCACTCTTCATGGCACTGGTCGCGGTCGTTTTCTCGTTCTTCGTGGCCTGGATCGCCGCCAAGGGCGCAGGTGCATCAACGGCCGTCAATTTGGCCATCAACATTGTTCAAATCTCTGCTCTGGTGGTCTTCAGCGTTCTCGCTCTTGGCTACCGCGCAAACCACCCGGACGGCACCACCGGTCCTACCGCCTTCCAATACGACACGCAAACGCTGGCTACATACAATTACCAGTTCGCTACGGCTAAAGACGGCTCGATTATGCGCGACTCCAGCGGCACTCCCTTGCCGCAGCTTGATTCGTCCGGCAAGCCCGTTCCTTATGTCATCACCTATCCCACCACCGACTCGAGCGGTAACTTTCTCACTCATCCCAATGCCGCCTCGGTGATCGGCCCTCACAAATGGAGCTGGGTCTTCATCCAGTCCACAGTTGCCATTCTCATTCTCGTCGGTTTTGAGTCGGTCACCTCGATGGGAGGCGAGGCAAAGAATCCAACCAAGCATATTCCCATCGCCGTCATCGCATCGCTCTTGATTCAGGGATTGGTCTGTTATCTCTTCGAGTATTTCTGCGCGAATTACTTTCTCAATTCGGGGTATTCGATGCAGAGCGCAGTCAGCTCCGCCGCGCCCATCGGCGACATGATGATCATTGTCGGCGATGCACTGCTCGGCCAGGGCCACGGCAAATACTTCATGGAGGTGGAAGCCTTCACCGTGTTCCTCGCCCTCATCGGCACAACGCTGGCCTGCATGAACACCGGCGCACGCGTCACCTACGCCATGGGCAAGGATGACGAAGTTCCCGAGCACTTCGGTATGCTGCACGCTGAGTCGCTCTCACCGCGCAAAGCCATCTGGACGCTGGCTATGATCTCGGCGGTCATTGGCGTGATCGCTGTTTCGCTGATGTTCGGTGATGCCAGCGCGCCGGCCGATTCCGCCATCGCGGCTCTGCCTCACGGCATCTTCTCCAGCTGGGGCTACCTGCCGCACGACACCCTGGCCAAGCTTCCCAACTCGCTGCTGGCCATTACACTCACTTCCAACTTCGGCACCTTTATTCTGTATGCGCTGAGTTGCTTCCTGTGTATGGTGGCCTACACCGGGCGCTCGGACTTCAACTTGCTCAAGCACTGGCTGATTCCTGGATTCGGTTTGCTCGCCAACCTTGTCTGCATGGGCTTCTACGTTGCCGGTCCGTTCTTCAACCTCGGTACTAAGATGGAGCCCCTTACAGCGCTGGGCATCGCGGCGATATGGGGCATTTACGGAGCGATCTACTTCCTGCGGTCATCAAAGGCTAAAGGCAAGACGGTCTTGTTGACCTCAAAAGAAGCCCTGTAGACAAATCCGTCAACCAAGTCAAAATCAGGGTGGAATCTCTCCTCAGCCTCGTTGCCCGAGGCTGGGGAGGGGGAGCCACCCATCATTGTTTCTAGCGCTATTACCTGTTACCTCTTAAAGAAAGGCATCTCCCCGTTTTAATGCGCGAGATGCTTTATGCGGCGGCGCATATGTTGGACGTACAGTTCGGCCAGGCAAGCGACTTCGGCAAAGTTCGCACCAATAATGAAGACGCTACGGGGTCCTTTATCCCTTCCACTCGCCAGCAGGGACGCTCCCACGGCTTTCTCTTTGTGGTTGCCGACGGGGTCGGAGGCATGGACCTGGGAGAGGTGGCCTCAGCCACGGCCGTCTCCGTGATGACCGAGCAGTTTGCCAAGGCGCAATCGGGCTCCATGCTCATCAGCCTATTGCCGCGGCTCATCCAGACCGCCAATGGCGCCGTGCACGATCGCAGGCTCGAGCCCCAATATCGCGGCAAAAACATGGCCACCACCTTGGTGGCTTGCGCATTGCGCTACGATCAGGCCGTGGTTTCGCATGTGGGCGACTCGCGCTGCTACCTGGTTCGCAACGGAAAGGCCCGCCAGATCACGCAGGACCACACCTGGGTGAATGAACAGCGCAAAATGGGCATAATTTCCGCCAGTGACATTTCCTCCTCCGATTCCCGCCATGTCCTCATTCGATCGGTGGGACCGGAGATGTTTGTCTCGCCAGATACCGCCGCTGTTTCTCTACAGCCAGGCGACGTTTTAGTCCTCTGCACTGACGGCGTGCACGACGAAACCGACGAGGCTACGATCGCCCGAATTGTTTCGCAGAAGAAAAGCGCCGACGAACTCGCGCGCGAGCTGGTCGCGCACGCGGTTGAAGTCGACGGCGGCGACAACACCACCGCGCAGGTGATTCGCGTGCGCTCTGTGGAGCAGGTGGGCATGTATCGCGGCCGGCCGTACCGGCTGCCGGTATAAGAAATGACGCGCCACTCCCTTGAATCCCAAACGAACGTCATTTTCCTGCTGCTCCATTTGGTCCCCGCTTTGCAGAAATCTTACGGATTTCGCGCCTTTGCCCGATAGAGTAGAGAAAGTCCGATGGAGCGTGCTATGCGATGAGTTTTTTCGACGTCCTTGAGCCGGGAACGATACTCGATTCCTACCGCATCGACGCGCCTATCGCCAAAAGCGGCATGGCCACCATCTTCCGTGCGACTGACACGCGCGACGGCCGCACTGTGGCCCTGAAAATCCCCCACCCCGACATGGAAGCCGATCCTATTCTCTCCGACAGGTTCAAGCGCGAAGCGGCGATTGGCGAACGCCTCAACCACCCCAACGTCATGCGCGTTTATGGTGACGATCATCGCTCCCGCATTTATATGGTGATGGAGTGGTGTCCGGGCCGGCTTCTGCGCCAGATTCTCGACGAAGGGCGCATTCCTCAGGACCGCGCCATCCGCATCGCCATTGAAATTCTGAAGGCCCTTGACTACATTCACACCAATGGTGTCGTCCACCGCGATCTCAAGCCGGAAAACATCATGCTGGACGACAACGACCACATCAAGTTGATCGATTTTGGGATCGCTGGCGACACCGCTTCGCGACGGCTGACCTATGCCAACTTCACATCCATGCTCGGCACGCCCAACTACATTGCGCCCGAGCAGGTGAAGGGCAAGCGCGGCGACGGCCGCACCGACATCTACTCTGTGGGCGTGATTCTCTACGAGATGCTTACGGGTAAGCTGCCGTTCACGGGTCCCACGCCCATGGCTGCGATGAACGACCGGCTGCTGAACCATCCCTTGCCACCGCGCGTAGCAGACCCCTCCGTTTCCCCCGAGTTGCAGGAGATCCTTTATCGCGCTCTGGAGCGCGATCCCAAGAACCGCTACGCCACCGCACAGGAGTTCATCCGCGACCTTGAGCATCCCGAACAAGTCGGGATCGAGGAGCGCCCCGAACTCCTTCACTGGCAAAAACGCAAATCCCAACTTTCCCGCAAGATCATCTACTACTCCGCCTTAGCCCTCATTCCCGTTGTCATTCTGCTCATCATGGTTCTCATCTCCCGCCATCACTGATCCAGGTTTTCCACACCCCAAAATTCTCACTTCCTCATTGATTCTTTATGCTGTTTGCGCCGGGGTTTTCGCTAGTCCACCTGCATCCTGCGCATGCACGAAAGGAGTTCCATGTCGAACGAGTACCGGAATTTTCTCGCCCTCCCGTACGAAGAGTTGGAGACGCTGAACCTGCAAGCCAAGAGTGACCGCACCAAGCGCGTTCCCGCCGGCGATGTCCGCGAGAAACGCTTGAAGTACCTGACTGACGAGAAACGCATCAAGGCCGTTACGGTGCTCTTCTCCGACCTCGAAGGGCGTCTGCACCTACTCGACTACGACAAGAAGTTCCTGCTCGGCTCCTACGAGAACCTTACTTTCGACGGCTCGTCGATTCGTGGATTCACGGCACAGAAAGAGAGCGACCTTCGCCTGGGCATCGACTGGAGCGCTTTCTATTGGGTGCCCGCAGACGTCTTCGGCAATGGCAAGGTGCTCGTCTTCGGCAACGTCATCGATAAGGACGGAACTCCCTACTCAGGCGACTTGCGCGGCGTGCTCAAGAACTACTCCGACAAACTGTTCAAGGACAAGAACTACACGCTTAACGCATCGGCCGAAATCGAAGGATTTCTCTTCGCGGGAAAAGATGCTGAGCAGAAATACATCGAGACGGGTAAGTTTGAGTTCATCAACACCGGCGGCTACTACCATGTGATGCCGCTCGATCCGCTGCGCCAGTTTATCGACACCGCTGCTGAAGTACAGCGCGCCATGGGCTTCCAAAATGAAAAAGATCACCCGGAAGTTGCGCCCAGCCAATTCGAAATCAACTTCAGCTACGCCGAAGTTGTCGCCGCAGCCGACCAGATCCAGCTCTACAAACTTCTCTGCCGGCAGATCGCCAACAACATGGGGTTCACAGCATGCTTCCTGCCCAAGCCGATTGTCGGCGTGAATGGCAGCGGCATGCACACCAATGTCTCCGTTTCCAAAGGCAAGACGAATCTGTTCTGGGACGAAAAGGGCGAAGAGCAGCTCTCGAAATTCGGCTGGGACTTCCTGGATCGCATCCTGACGCACGCGCTCGATCTCTGCCTGGTCTTTAACTCCAGCGTGAACGCATACCGGCGCCTTGATCCGCACTTTGAAGCGCCAAACCAGATTCGCGCTTCGGCCGTCGACCGCGGCGCAATGGTCCGTGTGCCCATCGGCAACCATCGCTCCATGAGGACCGAGGTGCGTGCCGTCGCGCCCGATGCCAATCCCTACTTGTCGCTCTACGGAATCTTCAAGACCGGCCTCGACGGTCAGATCGCGAAGACCAAGGACCTGCGCGGCGGTGGCCGTTACCTGCCCGACAATATTCAGCAGGCGATCAAGGACTTCAGATCGTCGAAGTGGATCGCGGAAGTTCTCGGATCCGACGTTCAAGGCCGCTATGCTGACCTGAAAGAGGCCGCAGCCAATCGCTCTCCGCGCGAGCTTGGCACGATCGTCAAGGCTTCAGAGGTGCAATTCCATCACTCCGTTTACAACCAGTCGCTCTGGAATCTGTTCTAGGCGGTTTACGCCAATAGACAAAAGCTGGGTGCCCCAGGTCTCGATTCTGAGACCTGGGATAGCACAAACGGTCGGGTCCCGTTTATCTCAAGCTGGCCGTTTTGATTCCCGCCTCAATCTCTTCCGTCAGCGCCTCGGCGGCGTCAATGCAGTCTTTCCGGCTCACTTCGCGATGCGTCACCACACGGATTGAGTCCGGGCCGAACGCGCCAACCAGAACTCCGCGCGCTTTTAGGCGGGCCGCCAGTTCTCCCGCTCCCTTCCCTGCCTGAAGCCGGAAAATAACGATGTTCGTTTCGACCGACGCGAGATCAATCTTCACGCCTTCTGTGTGCGCCAGCGCTTCGGCCAGCAAGCGCGCATTGGCGTGATCGTCGGCCAGGTGTTTGGGCCCATCTTCGAGCGCAATCAATCCTGCCGCGGCCAGCACACCCGCCTGCCGCATGCCGCCGCCCAATGCTTTGCGGTAGACGCGAGCGTGTGCGATCAACTCTGCCGAACCAACGAGCATTGATCCCACCGGCGCGCCCAGACTTTTCGACAAGCAAAACATTACCGTGTCGAATCCGCGTGTCAGCGATTTCACATCCGTACCGAGAGCAACGGCCGCATTGAAGATGCGCGCACCGTCAAGGTGGAGCGGGAGCTTGCGCTCCTTTGCCCCTGCAACAATCTCGTCCAAAACTTGGAGGTCGGAGACCACGCCTCCAGCGAGATTCGCCGTGTTCTCAATCTCGATGAGGCCTGTGGCGGCGCGAAAACCACCGTAGGGTTGAATGACGGGCTCGATGTGTTTCCACGTCAGAATGCCCCCCTCGGCCGGCACGGCGCGGATGAGGCAGCCGGAGAAAACTGCCGTCGTCGCCATCTCGTAATCCAGAATGTGTGCGCGCGACTCAGCAATCACTTCCTGGCCCGGCTGCGTCAACGTGCGAATCGCAATCTGGTTACCCATGGTGCCCGTGGGCACAAACAGCGCCGCCTCGCGGCCAAACAACTCCGCCGCGCGCCTCTCCAGCAAATTGACCGTGGGGTCTTCGCCGTAAACATCGTCGCCAACCTCGGCTGCGGCCATCGCCGCGCGCATTTCGAGAGTCGGCTTAGTTACTGTGTCCGAGCGCAGATCGATGATTGCTGGCAATCCGTCCTACTCCTTATTGGCTACCCAATACGCCGTGCCCCTACGGAATCTGCTTCATCGGCAGCTCCATCACAGGTGTGCGCTTACCGTCCTTCTCGGTATAGGCCCACAGGCCATGAAAGTTGGCGCGAATGTCGGGATGCGCCTTGAGGAACGCGCTCATCAGCGCAGTTGCCTCGGTGCGCAGCGCTGCCGCATCAGTCACCCCTGTTGAGTCATAGGCGACGCCGAGATCGGGCTCGTGGAGCGATGCATCAAGTCCAACTTCATCAATCTTCCACGTGCGGTCGCCGTCGGGTATCGACTCCGGAAGCTGGCTCTCGGGCGACGGCGAGATCAGGGATTGCTCCTGGTGCAGCTTCTCGAGATTCGGCGAAACGAGAAAGTCTACCGGCAGAAGCAGGTAACGCGCGGCGTCGTAGCTGAACCACGCCGACCAGGAATCCGTTTTGGCCAATTCCCTCGCGCGCAACCAATACCACACACCGTCATGTCCATCGAACATTCCCGGCCGCACGGTGAGTCCGGCCAGTTTCCACTGCGTCGCGGCGCCGTCCCACGCCAGAACCACTCCCATTTGGCCGGCCAGGGGCGACCCTACGGCATCGGCAAGAATCACCGAGTAGCGCCCCGGCGGCAGCGCCTGCATATTGATGGTCACAGTGAGTGACCCTGTCGCATTGGAGCAAAAAAACTGAGTATCCTGCGTTGCGGTCTGGTCACTCGCGTCCAGGAGATAAACTTCGCGTAACTGAAAATTTCCGCCTTTAACCAGCGGCGCGGACTGTTCCACCGTGGCGCGAATGCCGTCCCACGCCGAAGCTTCCTGTGGCAGCAAATTGGCCTGTAAAGCCGTTAAATCCTGGGCCAGCACGGCGGCTGTCACACGCCCAGCGGCCGCTGACAGCGCATCGCGATCCAGCGAACCCAGCTCCGCTTGCGAAGTGCAGCTTGTGGCCCAACCCGCCAACGGCATCAGTAGCAGAGTTGATGCCGTCAAAATTCCCCATCCGGTCCGCATTCCCGCGATTTCCTCTCTGCTTAACGATTCCACGGCTCATTCGAGCGTCCAACGGCCACTGCTAGTCTAGTACAGTAGAGCAGCAGCGGCGCGCCGCAGGCCGCATAAACCCAGTCGTCCATGTGAATCGGCCGATGGAGCGATCGGGTCACCGCAAACTGCTCTTGAATAGACTCCGAGGAGGTGATTCCGATGCGTTCACAGGCGTTGCCGCAAGCGGAATCCCAACCCCCTTCGCACTGGCGATCCGTCTGCATTGCGTGCCGGTCTGCCAGGTTTCTCGCCTCCTGTGCCGCCGTATCCTTGCTTTTCGCCGCGATCCTCACCGCGCAAACGAATCCGGTTCAAAGCAACCCTGTGCCTTCCTCAGCCACCTCGCCCTCACCAAAGCACGTTCATCCGCACAGGAAGCCAACCCCTGCCACGCCTGCGCCCCAACCGCTTCCGCCGCCAACTCCAGTGGCACCCCCGCCTCCGAATTGGCCTGCCAATGACCAGCCCCGCGCCGCATCCATCGTCTTTGATAGCCGAGGGTTGCTCGTCGTCGCTTCGAATTCGAGCCTGACGCAAATCCTGAACGAAGTTTCCGTCGAAACCGGCGCCAAGGTTGAAGGATTGGACGAAGATCAGCGAATCTTTGGGACCTACGGCCCGGGGCCGGCGCGCGATGTCATTGCGCAGCTTCTTGACGGTTCCGGCTATGACGTACTGATGATCGGCGATCGCGGCGAGGGGACGCCGCGCCGTGTGGTCCTGACCAGCCGATCCGGAAATGCCCCGAAGACTACCGCGACTAACACTCCGCCGGCCAACGATGAGGACACGCAAGCAGACGAGCCGGCGCCGGAGCCACAACCCGAACCGGAGCCCCCTCAGCCCGCACAAAACGGGGCCGCGCCTCCGGTTCCCGTGCGCACTCCGCAACAGATCATGCAGGAAATTCAGGAGCGGGAGCGGCAGCGGCAGAATCAAAACATGCAGCAGAATCCGCAGAACTGATCGCGCATCAAATAAAATGCTGTGGCTGTGTGTGATTTGCTGAAAGCAGAGAGCTGACCGCCGAAGGCTCTCTATAAGGTGCGCGCGGCTTCAGTTTGTGGCTTGACCTGCGCGGCCGCCTTCCGCGGACGCATCAACGAAAACACCGCCCGCAAGATCGCATAGGCGGCGAGAATGCCAAAGGCCATTGCGCCGAGTGTGGCACAAATCAACATCGCCAAATTCAACAAATCCGCCATTCAAACCGCCTCGAGCCGCTTTGGAAAAGGTCGCAATCGCCTGCGGCAACGCGCGTTGCGCGGGCCGGGAAATCCTTCCATCAGCTTCGCTTGCGCCTTTGCGATTGTCGCAGAAGTTGGGCCACATTGACCCTCATTTCTATTGGCAAATAGAATACCTCTAGAGCTTTGTTCTCAGTTGAACCTCCGGCACGGCTTGAACACCAAAGTACCCGCCGTCTTCAAAGAATCCATTCATGCCAATCACTCACATCTCGGTGCGAGGGGCGCGCCAGCATAACCTGCGCGACATCAACGTGCGGATTCCTCGGAACGCGCTCACGGTGGTGACTGGTCTCTCCGGCTCGGGTAAGAGCTCGCTCGCCTTTGACACCATCTATGCCGAGGGCCAGCGCCGCTACGTCGAAACACTTTCGGCCTATGCGCGCCAGTTTCTCGATCAAATCGAGCGCCCCGATGTGGATTCGATCGAGGGGCTCAGTCCGGCCATCTCCATCGAACAGAAGACCACCAGCCGCAGTCCGCGATCGACGGTCGGAACCATCACCGAGATCTACGACTACTTGCGCCTTCTTTACGCCTCGGTGGGCACGCCCCATTGCCCAAACTGTGGCCGCCCCATTGCCCGCCAGACCTCCGACCAGATCGTTCAGCGCATTCTGGAACTGGGCCGCGGCGAGCGCGCAACGGTCATGGCGCCCATCGTCAGAGGCCGAAAGGGAGAGTTTAAGGATTTGCTCGATCAGCTTGACCAACAAGGGTTTAGGGCGCGCATTGACGGTGAGATCACCGACCTGTCGGAGCCGCCCGCGCTCGACAAGCGCAAGAACCACACCATCGAAGCCATCGTCGACCGGGTGCTCTTGAAAACCGAGGTCACCCCGCCCCAGTCGACAGCTTTATCGCCGACGAAGGCGGCCGGCAGCGACCCCAAAACCTCAAACGCCCCGGGCAAGGCCTCCGTCGAAAAGCGGCTCGAACAGGCGGTCGCCAAGGCTCTTCAGCTCGCCAACGGACTCGTCCTGGTCGGCTTCAACGCCGGCAACGAGCAGTTGTTTTCGTCTTCCATGGCCTGCCCCGATTGCGGGCTCGACGTGCCGAAACTCGAGCCGCGGAGTTTTTCTTTCAATTCGACCTTCGGCGCGTGCCCCAATTGCCATGGGCTCGGCTCGCTCTACGATTTCGATCCAGCGAAAGTGATTACCGACTGGTCAAAGCCTTTGCTTGATGGCGGACTTGGTCCAGGCTCCTCGTCTCAGTACCTCATCAAGTTGATTCAGCTTGCCGCTGAGCGCTACAAGATCGACCTGAAGCAGCCATTCGAGGATCTGCCTCCGAAACAGCAACACATTCTGGTCTACGGGCCTCCCAAGGGCGAAGCGCCCCGCACGGGCTTCCACGGCATCCTCGCCTACCTTCGCGACAACGTGGAAGAAGCGCGCAGCGAGGGCTATCGCGAGTACATGATGAGCTTCATGTCGGCCGCGCCCTGCCCGGTTTGCCGCGGCAAGCGCCTGCGTCCTGAGTCCCTCGCCGTCAAAGTCGGCGGTCTTTCCATCGCCGACTTCACTGCGCTTCCGCTCAACCGCGCGCTTTCGGCAGCCATCAATCTGCAATTCACCGAGCGCGAAGCGCTGGTCGCAGAGCGCATCCGGCGCGAAATCGCCGAACGCCTCGAATTCCTTTGCGCAGTTGGCCTCAATTACCTTTCGCTCAACCGCAGTGCGGCCACGCTCTCCGGGGGCGAGGGTCAGCGCATCCGCCTCGCCACGCAGATCGGCTCGCGCCTTCGCGGGGTTCTCTACGTCCTCGACGAGCCCTCCATCGGCCTGCATCAGCGCGATAACAATCGCCTGATCGAGGCGCTGGAGAAACTTCGCGACCTCGGCAACACGGTTCTGGTCGTCGAGCACGATGAAGAGACCATCCGCCACGCAGACTTTGTCCTCGATCTTGGACCGGGCGCTGGCCGATTGGGAGGCAACATTGTCGCCGAGGGTACGCCGGAGCAGATTATGGCCTCGCCCGCATCGCTCACGGGCCGCTATTTGAGCGGCGTCGACACCATGCTGCAGCGCGCAAAACCGCGGCCTCTCACCGGCAAATGGCTCTCCATTACCGGCGCGCGCGAACACAATCTGCATGATTTGAATCTCCACATCCCGCTCGGCCTCATGACCGTCGTCACCGGCGTGAGCGGCAGCGGCAAAAGTACGCTGGTCAACGATATTCTCTATCGATCTCTTGCAAAGACCATCTACGGCTCACGCGAAGAGCCAGGCGCACATGACGAGCTGAGCGGCGCGGAACAGATCGACAAGGTCATTCGCATTGACCAATCGCCGATTGGCCGCACGCCGCGCTCCAACCCCGCGACCTACACACAAGTCTTCTCGCCGATCCGCGACCTGTTTGCCATGCTACCTGAGGCGCGCGAGCGCGGTTATAAGCCCGGCCGCTTCAGCTTCAACGTTCCCGGCGGCCGCTGCGAGGCCTGCCAGGGCGACGGTCAGCGACGCATCGAGATGAACTTCATGCCCGACGTCTATGTGCAATGTGAAGTCTGCAATGGGCGCCGCTACAATCAGGAGACGCTGGCTGTTAAGTTCCATGGCCATTCGATCGCCGACGTTCTCGACCTCACCATTGAAGACGCTCTACCTTTGCTCGCCGACGTCCCTCAGGTACGCCAAAAGCTGCAAACGCTGGTCGACGTGGGTCTCGGCTACGTGCATCTCGGCCAAAGCGCGACAACGCTCTCCGGCGGCGAGGCGCAACGCATGAAACTGGCGCGCGAGCTCTCCAAGCGACAAACCGGCAAGACCCTCTACCTGCTTGACGAACCAACGACAGGCTTGCACTTCGACGATGTGCGCAAGCTGCTTGAGGTTCTGCATCGCCTCGTCGATCTCGGCAACTCCGTCATCATTATTGAGCACAACCTCGACGTAATTCGGAACGCCGACTGGGTGATCGATCTAGGCCCCGAGGGTGGCGAAGACGGTGGCCGCATCGTTGGCGAAGGCCGGCCGGCGAAGATCGCCGCGACGCCCGGTTCCTATACCGGCCAATTTCTCAAGCGCTACTACAAATTGGCGAACGGCCGCCTTGCGCCTGCCGAGCCGGAAGAAGATCTCGCGCCGCCTTCGAATTCGGACGGCAAAGGCGCCAACGCAGCCTTGCCGCCCAGCGGCGGCGTTCAACCGAAACCTGAAAAGAATGGCAAGCGAGCGTCGAAGAAACGCTCAGTCCGGAACGGAAGCGGCGACAACAAGGCGGCAGGCCAATGATCAATTCTCCTCAAGACGAATCGCGCGAGCCCTTGCCCGGTTCCGCGTCCGAGATTGAGTCGCCGGACGATGCCGCGCGCCCCACGCCCATTCCCAATCGCGCGAGCGGCGAGGGAGCTGTTGCCGATGAGACACCTCGACCTGACCTGCCCGCCGAAATTGCTCTTGGCGAACCCCAGCCTTCCGGACCCGATCCGTTTTTCGTATCGTACGCACAGCCCGGCCCGCAACTTCATGTACCAAGCGATCCGCCAGCCAATGCCAGGCCGCCGGAGCTCTTCCAATCGTTCTCGCAGCTTCCCGTGCGTCCGCCTGCGCGCATCCCGAACTTTGGACACGTTGGCCTGCTGGCGCTCCTGCTTGTCATTGGTTTCCTCTGCACAGGCGCAGTGTTCGGTCTCGCCTCGTTTTTCCTGCATATTGGCACAAACGCGCTGGCCCACGCGGCCGCCTCCAACGTCCAGTTCATCCTTGCCAGCGAGGCCATTCTTTACCTCATCACCTTCGGGCTCAGCTTGCTCGTCTTCCCCTTTTTCTGGCATGAGAAACTCTCCGCGGGATTGCAATGGCGTGGAGCGGTGGCTCTCAGAAGATTCTGGCCGCTGGCCGCAACAGCGCTCGGCTGCGCCGGCCTGGCTGCGCTGGACGAGGTCCTTATGCCCGGACCCACCAACGCTCCCATCGACAAAATGTTCAGTGCGCCGGGAGCCGCGTGGCTGATGTTCGCCTTCGGCACCACGCTTGCTCCGTTCTTTGAGGAGATGTTCTTCCGCGGCTTTCTTTTGCCGGCTCTGTGCACGGCCTACGATTGGTCAACTGAGAAGTTCTCCCACTTGTCTGCGCCGCCGCTCGACTCGAACGGCCACCCGCAGTGGTCGCTCGGCGCCATGGTCGTCGGCTCCATCCTCACCAGCATTCCCTTCGCGTTGCTCCACGTCGAGCAGCAGGGCCACTCGCTAGGGCCGTTTCTTTTGCTCATCGTGATCAGTCTGATCCTCTGCACGGTGCGCCTTAAAACCAGGTCTCTTGCCGCCAGCACGCTGGTCCACGCCGCGTACAACTTCATCATCTTCTCGCTGGCGCTCATCGGCACTAGCGGCTTCCGCCACTTCGACAAGATGTAAATGGCAGCCCCTCGCCGATTGGGTTTAAGCAGCGGCTCGCGGCTCTTGAAGGCCACCGCCGGTCGCCCGGCGGCTACTTGTGCTCATCGGGAATTGGAATCCCGAATTTCTCGCAAAGCAGGCGCACATCATGGTGGTCGTCTTCATCGAATTCATACCCGGAATGGAACTTGACGAGCCACTCAGGCGCAATGCATCGGACCGCTCGGCCGTTGATGAAGCCCGTTCCCGTGAGATGCTCGGCCCTGTACTCCACGCCATACGTGTTGTTTCCGTTCTCATCGAGTGTGTAAGAGTGAACGTCGACTTCGCGGCCTCTGGCATCGACAAGAACAAAGTTACATTCGCGGGTATCCGGTCGGGGCATGTGGCCAAATCCCCCTGCGGCCAGAATTTCACGCAGCAACGGCACTTGTTTGTGCGGCAAGGCAATATCCAAATCGCGGTGATCGCGCGTTTGGCGACCCATCAGGGCGTCAACCGCCCATCCGCCGTCGACATAGACCTCAATGCCGTGTTCTTCAAACAGATTGATCAGCTCGACGGCGTCCTCGGCTCGCATGCGACCAGCGTAACAAAACTGCTGGCAGCCGGGAGCCCCTATGGCCGTGGAGGCTTGCCGCTCTTTTACAATCAACTCGATGCCCACCCACGCCCAGCAGCTTCTCTCACTCCTTGCTCGCACGAGCTTTAAGCTCGGCCAGTTCAAGCTCTCTTCCGGCGGCACGAGCGACTACTACATTGACTGCCGCACCACGACTCTGCACGCCGAAGGAGGCCGGCTGACCGGACATGCCATTCTCGATTTGCTTGAGGCCAACAAGATCAACGCTGAAGCCGTCGGCGGGCTAACCATGGGTGCGGACCCCATTGTGTCGAATGTTGCCACCGCCAGCGCATGGCGCGCGCAATCGCACCGTAGCGCGCCGCTGCTCCATGGCTTCCTTGTGCGCAAGGCCGAAAAAGCCCACGGCACCGGGCGTCGTATCGAAGGCTTCTTTCGCGAAGGCGCGCGCGTGGTCATCGTCGACGATGTTTGCACCACCGGCGCCTCCACCATCGCTGCCATTGAGGCTGCGCAGGAGGCCGGCATGGATGTCGTCGCAGTGGTTTGCATCGTGGAGCGCGAAGAGGCTGCCGGCCGACCCGCTGTCGAGGCTGCCGCAAATGCCCGCCCCTTGAACGACGCTTCCTTTTGGCAGGCGCAGAAGCACGTGCCGTTCCTTCGCCTGTTCACTGCCAACGACGTCCGCGCCGAACACGTGAAACATCTCTCCGTTACCAAACCTTAGAAAGCTCTTGCAAAACACAAAGGGCAGACTGGTTAGGCCTGCCCTTTGGCAATGCAACAGATCAAGGGAAACCGCGTTGAAGGTTTATTCGGGAACCGGTGCCGATGCGGCCTGGCCAGCCGGGGCGGTCGATTGTCCGCTTGTCGCCGGAGCCTGGCTCTGTGCGCCGCCGCTCAGGTTCGAGAGCAATTGAACCTGGACGCGCCGATTCTGCTTGCGCCCTTCGGCTGTTTTGTTGTCAGCCACATACTGGTCCTTTCCGATCCCGATCAGATAGAAACGGTGCGGCGCCACGCCATACTTCGCTGCCAGGTACTGCACCACCGCATCCGCGCGGCGCTGGCTCAAGTCGTAGTTGTATTGCGCCGAGCCAACCGAATCCGTTCCGCCGGTCACTTCGAGAATGTAGCTCTTCGCGGAGCCCAGTGAGCCCGCAAAGTTGTCCAGCTGCGACTTGTCATCTGTGGTTAGCATGGCCTTGTCAAACCCGAAGGTTACCGAAACAGTGGCCACCTGCTTATAGCTATCGAGCCCCTTCACCACGCTGTCCAGCGTGTCGGCACGATGCGCTACATCGTTTGCAGCCGAATCCGCGGCGTTCGCGGCTTGGCTCGCGGTCTGCGCATTGGTTTGCGCCGTGTCGGCCGTGCCCTGGGCCTTCGAAATCCCCGCCATTGCACGGTCGTTTACGTCATGGATCTGACGGTTGTTGTCAGCGGTCTTCTGCTCCAGTTGGTCCGTGTGATCGATCAGCGGAGTCGTCTGAGTCCGCACATAATTCTTTGTGGCACATCCCGCTACCCCAAACGCCATCAACGCCGCTGCCGTCAACGCAAATCCAAAACGCTGCATTTTCATTCTCCTCACCTCTCCACTCCATGCCGGCGCGTGTCGCGCTCTTTCGCCGGGGAGCACTCTTCTTCTGCCCTCATACAATTGCACGCCGCCATCCAATCGAGTGATGGGTCGCAACTCATTGCATAATAAGGCTCTAGCTAAGAATTCGGGTGAGTTCTGCACACCGCAAAACCATGTAATTTTTACGCTTTCCGAGTAAGGTTTGCTCAACCTTCCCGCCGCCAGCCCGACCCGCGATTGCGCGGTCTCCGCCTTAGGCGCTCTGTATCGATTCTCGTTATTCTAAGAGTTGGTGCTTCGAGCGCCCGCCCTTGTCATGGATCTCTACGAAAAAATCCGTACGCTGCCCACGCAGCCCGGCGTCTACCTCTACAAAAACGCAGAGGGCGAGGTCATTTACATCGGCAAGGCCAACAACCTTCGCTCGCGCGTGCGCTCATACCTGCTTGAAGCGTCGCAGGCCAACGCAAAAACTGGCTCGCTCATGCGCGAGGCTGTGGACATCGACTTTATTCTCGTCGCCAACGAGCACGAAGCTCTCGCCCTTGAAAACAATCTCATCAAGCAGCGCAAGCCGCGCTTCAACATTCTGCTGCGCGACGACAAGACCTATCCCTACGTTAAACTCACGCTTGCCGACCGCTTCCCCAAGGTCTTCGTCACGCGGCGCCTGCGCAAAGACGGCTCGGCCTACTATGGTCCCTATTTCCCCGGCAATCTCGCCTATCGCGTAGTCGAGCTCATCCATCGCAGCTTTCTCCTTCCAAGCTGCAAGGTCGATCTCTCGCGTTACCACCCGCGCGCATGCCTGCAGTACTACATTCATCGCTGTCTTGGCCCTTGCGTCGAGGGCCTTACGACTCCCGAAATTTACAAGCAAGCCGTCCGCGACGCGCAACTCTTTCTCGAAGGCCGCCACGCCGAACTCGAGCGTGCGCTCACCACGCGTATGATGGCCGCCGCCGAAGCTGAGCAGTTTGAAGCCGCCGCCCGCCTGCGCGATCAGCTCTCCACCGTCCATCAGCTCCAGGAGAAGCAGCGCATCGCTACGGCGGAGCTCGATGATGACGCCGACGTCTTCGGCTATCACTTCGAAGACGGCAGCCTGGCCGTGAACCTCTTCCACATGCGCAACGGCAAGATCGTCGACCGCCGCGAATTCTTCTGGGAAGATTTGCCGACCCTGGTGGAAGCAATCGACGAGCCCAAAAGCTCACCCGGCCCTGCCGCGCCCACCTTCAACGCCGGCCAGGTCTTCTCTGCCCTCCTGAAGCAGCTCTACATTGACCAGCAGTACGTCCCGCGCACCATCCTCGTCCCCGTCGATTTTGACGATCGCGAGACGCTGGCCGCGCTTCTCACCGAGCGCACTGGCCACAAAATCGAACTCGCCGTCCCCCAGCGCGGCGACAAGAAATCCCTGGTCGATCTCGCCGGCCAGAACGCGCATCAATCCTACACACAGCGCTTCCGCGTGCTCGAACCTTCGCGCAAGGCCATTCAGGAAGCGCTTGCCGACGCGCTTATGCTCCCCGAGCTTCCCCGCCGCATCGAGTGCTTCGACATCTCGCATATCCAGGGCGCTGAAACCGTGGCCTCGCTTGTCGTTTGGGAAGACGGAAAGATGAATAAATCCGCCTATCGCAAATTCAAAGTAAGAACTGTCGCCGGCGTCGACGATTTTGCTTCCATGCGCGAAGTGGTCGAACGCCGCTACCGCCGCATCCGCGATGGCGCATGCAAGCCCTCCGATCCGATTGTCTTGAAAGGCAAAGAATTCGGTTCCGTTGCGAACCTTCGCGCCGAGTCATCGGACCTCATCGTCGAGACCCCAGCCACGAAAAGCAAAGAACCAACGACCATGCCTTCTCTGATCCTGATCGACGGTGGACTTGGCCAGCTTCATGCCGCGGCTGAAGCGCTCGAGTCCCTTGGGTTCACATCGCAGCCGCTGGCCGCGATCGCCAAGCGCGAAGAAGTGATCTATGTCTATGGCAGCGAAAACGAGCCCATCGTGCTCGACCGCCGATCGCCGGTGCTTCATCTCGTGCAGCTCATTCGCGACGAAAGTCATCGCTTTGCCGTCGGCTATCATCGCCAGCGCCGCGCCATGCGAGACAGGGACTCCGAGCTCCTGAACATTCCCGGCGTCGGCCCGCAAACGCGGCAGAGGCTACTCACGCATTTCGGCAGTTTACGCGATGTACAGCAAGCTACGGCCGAATCGCTAGCCGCCGTCGTCAGCCGTAAAACCGCCGAAACGATTTGGCAGCATTTTCATGCTGAAGCTTCCGTCGCAGCAATCCGGGAAGCGGAGCGGCCGCAACCGAGTGAAGACGATTAGAGTAAATCCAGCAATCCGCAGGAACTGGAACGAACCGAATCCCCAACACGTGCTTGGTGTAACACGCTTAAATCCCGATCCAACCACGCCCATTGGGATCGTCACCTACGCACGGGAACTTGATCCGGGTGAAACCTGGGTTCTCGATTTCAAATTGCCTGTGATTCCTACCACCGATCTCTTCGTCATTACGGCGATCGACGACGCAAGTCTCGACGGAAACGAGGTGTAGGTGCACGGAGAACCGGGCACAATCCACTGACACAGCAGTCGCTGTGGACGTCTGCATGACCTTGTCGTTCACGGGGTTGGGCTAGTTCGCGCTCGGAGAAATCGATTGGCGCGCGATTGGACGTAGCTTCTCTTTCACTGTTGCCAGCAAACGCTCCGGTGGAACGGGTTTGCTAAGCAATGTGAAACGGCGTGCTGGGGCCCCTGCTGCGGCCAGCAAATCGACCGTCGATGCCTGCCCCGAGAAAAGCAGAACCTGGCAATCCGGGAAAACGCGCTGGAGCGTGATTGCGAGTTCAATCCCGTTCATTCCGGGCAGCACAACATCCGTGATGACCAAGTGTGGTGGCGACAGCAAGGCAGCTTCAAGGGCATCGTTCCCATCGTAAGCGGCTGTCGCTTCATAGCCGCCCATGGAAAGGATGGTTGCAGTAGTGTCGGCAATCAATGTCTCATCATCGACCACCAAGACCCGGGGGCGAAAATTGAAACCGTGTAAGGCTAGAGCTTCGCCAACAGGCACGATAGGTGTATTCCTTGTTCCACTCATAGTCATGTCGAAGCCTCAATCTCTACTCTGCAACCATCGTGCCAATCGTCGCTGAGAGACAGAAACCTCTTATCCTTGCACGAGCTTAGCATAATCGGTCGGCAGTATTTCCCACAAGATTCCCGGGATTTTTTACACGCTTAGGCTATTTTTACCCAGCCGATAGAATTTCAATTCGTTTGTGATACGCCGTTCTTCGTGACTGAAACCGTTTGTGCTACGAACCTCGGACAACCACTAGTGCCGAAGGGGCATACGCTGCACGCACTTATGCATCCCACAGGTAAGTGAGGATCATTCCGCTAGCACTTTGTGACGATACGGATTTCAATTTCCATGAGATTTCAAGCGATTCGACAGAACGAGGTTCCCAAAGGCAGAGAGGGCAAGCATAAACGCATCGTCACGCTCCTGTTGAATCAACTGGAGCGACTGCCGTCGGGGAATGCCCTCAAGGTGCCTCTTTCTGCTTTGCCCGACAGCAAAGCGAATATCCGCGCAGCCCTGAATCGCGCCACGCACCAAAAAGGAATGAGCGTGGCCACATCGAGCGATTCCACTCATCTTTATCTCTGGAAAGCCGAACAAAAAGCCTGATACATTCTTGTTCTGTGCTGTTCGTGAGTTTGCGATGGACGTGGTGCGCCAGGCGGAACCCATACGGATTGATAAGTGGCTTTGGGCCGCACGTTTCTTTAAAACGCGTGCCGCGGCTTCGCGCGCCTGCGATATCGGCCGTGTTCAATCCAATGGTGTCCGTGCCAAACCTGCCCGCGAGGTCCGCGCCGGTGACAAGCTCCGCATTGAAAATGAGCGCGGCATCTTCGACGTCGAAGTTTTGCTGGTCAGCGCGATGCGCGGGCCTGCGGCTCTCGCGCAAACTCTCTATCGAGAATCCGACGCAAGCCGCGAAGCGCGTCTGCATCTCGCGGAAGAGCGCAAAGCCATGGAGCAGTACATCCGCCTGCCGGAACATCGGCCATCCAAACGCGACCGCCGTCGCATCATTCAATTTCGCCGCGGCCTGTGACAAGTACGTGCAAACGCAGAAAAGCCCGGCCTAAGGCCGGGCCCTCACCGCAACAAAATCGTTTACGCAATCAGCTTCTTGACCTTCTCTTCAATCACGTCCTGGGCAACGTAGCCAACAACCTGGTCCGCGATCTTACCGCCCTTGAAGAAAAGCAGCGTCGGAATCCCGCGAATACCATAGCGTGACGGTGTCGCGCCATTCTGATCGACGTTCACTTTGGCCACTTTCAGTTTGCCGGCGTATGTTGCTGCCACGCCGTCCACGATCGGAGCAATCGCCTTGCACGGCCCGCACCAGACGGCCCAAAAGTCCACGAGGACCGGCTGCTCGCTCTTCAATACTTCCTGATCAAAGTTCGCATCGTTTACTTCAAGAACGCCCACTCCAGCCATGATCCTCCTTGCGGACCCACACCTGTTCATTGTACAGGAGACCAACTATCGGTTTGATGCGGAAGTCGGAGCAAAGTCGCAGGCATTGGCGCAGTCACGTTTCGGCTGCGCAACCGATTTACTTCGCGCTGTCATTGATGAGCGCAGCTACGATTTCCTTGACACGTTTATCGCTCCTGTCGTCAGCGGAATCGTTTAAGCACAAAGTAAAAGCGCCCGGATCCGTTAAGGACCACAGGCGCTAGAGCAGCCCTCCCCCAGAACTGCCCACGGAGCGAATGTAAGGTGTTCAATCGATAAATAGCAAGCAAACTTCAGTAATAGGCGTAGTAATCAGATTTTTGATGACTACTCACCTAAGCAACGACCGTAACTTACTCATAACGCATATGCTTGCTGATAGAAAACGACACTAATCCGGCAAACTCACATGTTTTCAATCGTTTGGAAGGCACCAACCTCGGAAAATCTGCAAATCAGGAGCTCCGCCTGCGTGCGATTTTGCACTGCAACTGAAGCACCCGCCAGGCTCTCCTCGCGGTCGACGATGACCAGCACGGCAGGCCCAGCTCCGCTCAACGCGACCCCCAGGATTCCATGCTCCCCTACCAGCGGCAGTAGAGCCGGCAGCAACGGACAGAGCTCCGCGCGAAACGGTTGATGAATGCGATCGTTCATCGCAAGGCGCAAAAGATCTCCCCGCGCCTGCGCAAATGCGAGCCCCAGCACGGCCACCGATTGCAGATTTGCGACCACATCTTCAATCGGAAAACTCGCCGGCAGAACTGCGCGCGCTTTGGTGGTGGAAAGCGGCTCTTGGGGCAACGCGACAATCGCTCGCCATTCCGACGGCGCATCGATTCGAGCAATGTGAACCCGCGTTCCCTCGCATACTGCGGTTACAAAACCGCCGAGCCAGCATGCAGCCACGTTGTCGGGATGCCCCTCGAGTTTGTAAGCCTCTTCAAGAATACGTGCCGTGTTCCACTGCAGCCGGCCGAAATTCGCCGCCAGGGCAATTGCCGCCAGCCGCGCGGCCGCGGACGATCCACATCCCATCCCCAGCGGAATCCCGTTGACCATCCGGATCGCGAGCGGAACGATTGCATGCTTGTTGCTGCGCAAGATCTGCTTGTAGGTCTCGAGGATCAGATTGTCTTCAAGTCGGCCGCAACGCTCAGCGTCGCGTCCGCTCGCGGTGATTGAAAACTCCTGCGCGGGCTCGGCTTCAATCTCCAGAAAAAAATCCAGCGCCACGGCCACTGCGTCGAATCCTGGCCCGAGATTCGCAGAAGTTGCAGGCAACCGGAGTCGCAGAGATCCTAACTCTCCAGGATTGCTCATCCGACCTCGCCTTCGATCGCCGCCAGGACCGCAGCCGGCGTCGCCTCCACCGAAACAGCATCGCGGCGCAGCGCGTCAATTGCGTGCTCGGAGCCAACCTTCTCCTCATCGGTCAACAGAGTCCCGCGATGGAAGTCGATCGTGTAATCTGCATCTTTCAACGTGTGGCCGGTCAGCACCAGCACCACGGTTTCTCCGGAGCGAATCATGCCCTGCGCACGCAACTTTTTCAACCCTGCCAGCGTCACGGCCGAAGCCGGTTCGCATCCCAATCCCTCAGCACCAATCTCCGCTTTGGCAACTGCGATCTCGGCCTCGGTCACGTCCAGGCACCATCCGCCGCTTTCTTGAATCACCCGCGCCGACTTGCGCCACGATGCCGGATTCCCAATGCGGATTGCCGTGGCGCGCGTATGCGCCTGCACCGGCTCCAGCACTGCGCCGTGGTTCAACTTCAGGCTTCGAACCAGCGGGTTTGCCCCTGCAGCTTGAATCACGCTGATCTTGGGCAGCCGCGCGATTAATCCAAGCTCGCGCATCTCGCGGAATCCCTTGCCCAGCGCCGAACTGTTGCCTAGGTTGCCTCCGGGAACAATCAGGTGGTCGGGCACATTCCAGTCCATGGCCTCCGCAATCTCAATCGCGGGCGTCTTCTGCCCCTCGAGCCGATAGGGATTCACCGAGTTCAGCAGATAGATCGGCGCTGTCCTCACAATCTCCGTCAGCAAACGAAGGCAGCCGTCGAAGTCGGTCTTCACCTGGCAGGTGACCGCCCCGTAATCCATCGCCTGCGATAACTTGCCCCACGCGATCTTTCCTTCGGGAATCAAAACCAGACTGCGCATCCCCGCGCGCGCCGCATACGCCGCCATGGATGCCGACGTGTTCCCTGTCGATGCGCACGCGACCCACGTAAATCCTCGCTCTTTGGCTACGCTCAGCGCCGCCGTCATGCCAGTGTCTTTGAACGAGCCTGTGGGATTCATGCCCTGGTGCTTGGCATAGAGCTGATCGATTCCCGATGCCTTCGCCGACCGCCGCAGATGATAAAGCGGAACATTTCCCTCACGCAGCGACACCGCATCTCCAAAACTATCCAGAATCGGCAGAAGTTCCCTGTATCGCCACACTCCCGATTGATTCAGTGCCTCGCCCGAGCAGCGCCGCTCTCGCCACAGCCACTTCAGCGCTCCTGGATTGGGCCGGTCGTTTCCGCCGCGCTGGCTCCAACCGGGATACTCAACCTCAAACAGGTCACCACAATTTGCACAGCGAAAGTCCGCACGCGCGTCCGCGCCTGCGATTCGGCTGCCGCATCCAAAACAGCGCAATTGATGGAGATTGTCGCTCATTCCTGTACCCGAAGCCGCCTGCCTAAGTGTCCCGTAAATTCGGCTGCGATACGCGTAAATTCGCGCGCGCACCGGCTCGAAAGCCGAATCAGGCGGTTTCGTTGCTTAGTGTTAGCCTAGCAGGTGTACGGCGAATCAAGCTGTGGATGGAAGGCTGTTCGAGGCTATGTCGAAGCAAATTTCAGGTGCTTTATTCACGCTGCTTTTTCTCGCGCCGCTCGGCGCGCAGGCGCCTCTGCGCGTAGCCGCCGCAGCCGATCTGGAGCCTGTTCTTCCCCCGATCCTCGTCCAATTCGAGAAGTCCACCGGCATTCATGCTGAAGCCACATATCAATCCTCCGCAACGCTCACCACGCAAATCGAAAACGGTGCGCCCTTCGATATATTTCTCTCCGCTGACCTTGGTTTTCCGAAACGCCTCATCGACGCCGGGCTCGCGGATTCCACCACCCCCGTCACGTATGCGCGCGGAACGCTCGTCCTCTGGGAGCGTAAAGACTCCCGTCTGCCTCCACCCTCGCTCGATCTGCTTCGCTCGCCGGCCCTGAAGCGCCTCGCGATTGCCAATCCCGAACGCGCTCCTTATGGTCGCGCCGCTGTCGCTGCTCTTCAAAGCCTCAAGCTCTACGGGGCCCTCAAGCCCCGCCTCATCACCGCCGAGAACATCGCGCAGGCCGCACAGTTTGTTGACTCGGCCAACGCCGACGCCGGCCTCATCTCGCTCACTTCCGCGCTCACGCCACGCCTCTCCGCCGAAGGCTCGTACTTCGT
>CAZHOO010000019.1:0-43065 GCA_964533905.1 uncultured Occallatibacter sp.
GGCTCGTCGAGTCCATCTCTGTCCAGGCTGCTCCGGCACGGGTAGTAACCGACTGCTTTTGCACGGCCCCGGATGGGCCGGATAACTCAAACGACACGGGCATCGGAGCGGCAATCAAATTGTGATAGACATCGAAAACGTAAACTGCGCCCGTTATTCCGTCATGCAAACCAACAGGAAGGCGCGACGGTTTGGCAAGAAAGCTCAAGCTCGAGGGAGCGCTGACTGGCGTTACGTCAAAGGATCGGGCACTTGTGCCATTGGCTTGTGCCAGGATCACGATGTAATGGCCCGCATTGTAGAGCGATCCCGCAGCGAAGTACGTCGAAGTTCCCAATTGTACCGTCCGCTTCAGCACCTGGCCCGGACCAACGATGTACAAAGTTGCCTCTCCACTTCCAGGGTTCTGAATGGAGAATGCGCTTCCCGCTTCAATGGTCGTGGGCACGCTGAGGGCATCGTCCTGTGCATAGGCCGCCGGTATCGCAGCCAGCACCAGGACTCCAAGAAGCAATGTGAGAGCGGGTCTCACAACGAACCTCCAAAGCTGAAGGTCGCAACGACCGTGCGGTCGCTGCTCACATTCTTCGCCACATCTTCTGGGATCGGTATGTTGAACGCAACCGGAGTCTGCGGCAACAGCGCGTTGTCCACATATTGATCCGCGACCCAGATCAACTGCCCGGTCTTGTCGTAGAGAGTACCTATGACGTGGGCAACATTCACCACTTGTCCGCTCTGATTGACGAGTTGGCCGGCCAAGGTGGCATTCGGCGCTGGGTTGAGTTTTTGGTTTTCAATCTCGATGACCGGATCGGCCGATGCCGGCACCAGGATGGCGAACGGCTTCATGTTGATGCTGTCAACATCTGAAAGTTGCGCATCGGGAAACTGGATGAGAAATGGAGTGACCTGTTTCGGCAGCAGAACATGGGAAATCATGTCAAAGGAACCTTCGGTAGCAATCGCCGATTTGTCCTTTGCCTGCAAGGTCGCCGTAACAGATACATATGCCGGCACCACGTCATCGTTCAACAGTTCTCCCATGACGAGGACGCCATCTGCCCGCTGAACGGGATGCATGTCGACGATGCGAACCCTTGGCGCATCCATGTCCTGCGATCCCCAGTCATCTCCACCTCCGCGGTAGATCACATCCCAGCGAAGATAATTCACGGGAATCACCTGCGGAGGAACGGTGGCCTGCTTGGTGAACGGCCAATTCACATTCCACTGATCTCCATTCTTCACAACCTGCAAATCGCGGGTGTCCACTGAAGTGCCGACGACGGTGGCCCAATCCAGCTCCAAACGGACATCGGCTTCGTTCTCCGACGCGTGTAGCGGCCAAACGCTGAAGTGATCCAGCATTGAATAAGTGCGCAGGTTTGTCGTGTATCCGGTTAAATCCAGCTCAAATTCTTGCTCCGTGAACTGGGCTTTGTTGGCGAAGCTGTCATAAGCCTTTTGCCAATAGTGGGCTTCGATCTCCTGGCCGAGATTCTGGACTGCCTCTTCGGGAGTCGAAGATGAAGTCAGCAGAGTTTTTTGGATAATAAAGGGGCGCGCAGCCTCCACCGGCCATACGCACCCGATCACAATCAAAACCACGGTTGCAGCGGCGAGCGAAAGCGCGAGGAAGCCACCCTTTTTCACGACGCCACCCTCCGAGTCTTCGGCTCGTCTTCGATGGCGGCATCCTCTGCCTCATCTTCTGACTCAATCTCCCGCCGTCTACTCTCCGGGATCAGGAAGACTAGAATGGCCAGAATGCTGCTTCCAAACGGGAAAATTCCCCACATCACACCCTGCCAGTGCGGAGTTCTTTGCGCCACGTTTACAGGAGTTGCTGGAGGTACTCCATCTTTCGTCCACACTGTGATCGTCTTGTCATCTAGATAGTCAACCGGGCGCCACCCCGCAAACGACAACAGAGGATCGTAATAGGGATCGTTCGAGAAAATCCACTTCAAGCCGTATTTGTCAGAATGCATCATGATCGCGCGAAGAGATTCAAGACCCGCTGTACCAAAGTACTTTGCCTGAGTCAGCGAGGCGCCGCCGTATTTTGTCAGTTCTGGCAGCAGGCGTCCGGTATACCACTCGCCGTCGACGCTGCTTGCATCGGTAAGCACCGCCAGGCGCGAGATGCTGTTCCCAAATCCGAGTGTGAAGTACCGGTATTGATCGTGGCCTCCGCGATTGAGCCAATCAGCTACAACATCGACGTTGACATCCCGCGCATTCGTGATTCGATAGGTGCCCCACGCTACTCCCATTCCGCAGGTCCATACCGCTAGAATCGCCACAATAGTGACCGCCCAATAGCGATATCTGTCAATCAGCTTTACAGTCAGCAATCCCACAAATGGAAGAGCCAGCAAGCCTGCCCAGTAGCTAAAGCGCTCCATGGTCAGCACTTCGAAAGCGTGCCCCAGGAGCCAATGTCCCAGCGGTGTCGTTCCTCCCAGGCCGAGAATAAATGTCACCCAGAACCCAATCAGCAGGGGACGAAGCCGAACTACACTCGCACCGCGGATAAAAATGAACGGAATGGCTAAAATCAGCGCTCCGTAGGGAAGGATGAAGTAATTAAGACCCCATTGCGGGCTTAGGATGAAGTTCGCCCGGCTCGCATGGGGGATCGTAGTCTGGTCGATCGGGTGATGAAGTAGTGAGAGCCAGAACGGAAGCAGCACGACTCCGAGCGCCACGCTTACCACGAATACGATCACGACGCTGCGGCCGAGAACAGACCCTGCCGAAATCGGCTTCCCATCGCGGCGGTCAATCAGGGCAAGCGCGACAACCGGCAATGCAAAAATGAATGTCCCGAACAAGAGTGTCAGATGATGGCCGGCGCCCGCTGCAATAAAAAGCACTGTGGCTTTGAGAAAGGCGCGCCCACGGCCATACCGTAGCCACTCGTAGAGAAAGGGCAGCGCAATCAGATAAAGCGGCGCAGCGGTGGTTGTGGGCAACTGTCCGGCGTTGTAGACCAGAAAACTCTCAGAACCGAGAAATACGCTCGCCAGCGCCGCGATCGAGGCTGCGCGCGGACTGACCCACAGCAGCGAGAACCGATAAACACCCACGACGAGAAGCAGAATGGCAATGAGTTGCACCGCCATGTAGGCAAGTTCCAACCCCATGATCCGCGAAAGCACCGCGATCCAGTAATGCGGCATCGGAGGATATGTCGTCTGGCTGAAACCCGCAAACCATTTCGTATTCCACGGATCAAACCAGTGGTGCACATAATGCGACGAAAAGAAGATATGGAAATTCGTGTCGTAGGACTGAAGCGGCAACTTCATTAGCAGCAACGGCAAATGGACCGCCAACGCAGCCACAAAGGCCACCGTAAGTGGTACCGGCCGCGCCAAACATTCAATGGTCTCAGATTTTTGCACGATTGGCTCTCGAAGGGCACTCAACTCAAAGCATTGGCAAAAGCATTAACCGTGACTTGGTGTTCACGGCAAGTCCTCATCTCTTGCGAGACAAGTCTGCAAGCTAAATCCATTCATCCTGTTCGATTGGCAAATGTGCAGCTGAGGTTGCTTCTATGCAGCTTTATTTCATCATCTTGTATACGAAGCACGAGAATGCGCCGGTCGAAAAAACGGGCAACAACATGAATTTTGCTGGCATCAAAGTGAGCAATTGAATTCTGGGATGTGGTGACTCGCCTTGCTTGTCAAACTTGGACCCCTGAAGGTCGCATTTGTTTGCGTCTCCGCCGCATTTGCCTGCGTGACTCGGGGTCAAACTTATCAGGTCGGGCCAGGCGCTTCCACCGGATCTCCCCCTCAGAGCGGTTCTGCGTCTCAGAAAAACCATCCGCAGGCGCAAGGCCGGAGCCTGGGGTGGGGATCAAATATCCAAAACGCCCGCCTTGGCCGCGCCGCGGAAATGGCACTTCAGCATGGCAATCATGCGCTCGCGAGGGACTATGCACAGCGCGCCGTCCAAGCCGCACCCAACGATCCTCAGTTGTGGTTTTTGCTAGGTTACGCCGCGCGCATCGATGGCCAATATCAACAGGCGGTGGACGCCTATTCTCACGGACTCCGCCTCGATCCATCATCGCTCGACGGACAATCAGGCCTCGCACAGGTTTACAGCTTGACAGGCCGAACTGACGAGGCCGAGCGCATCCTCAAACAAGTCGTCGCAGCCAGCCCCGACCGCAGCGGTGATCTCACGATGCTTGGAGAAATGTCCATGCGATCGAAGGATTACACCGGCGCAATCGATTGGCTGGATCGTGCGGAAAAGGTTCATCCCGATCCGCGCGCAGAGTTGCTCCTGGCGCTCTCCTACCAACAGACCAAGCAGACTGACATGGCGAATCGCTATCTCGAGATGGCCGAGCATCGCGCACCCAACAATCCCGAAATTCAACGAGCGATGGCTGGCTTCTATCGTGACACCGGAAACTTTGACCAGGCGATCGCTGTGCTGCAATCGATTCGTAATCCAAAACCCGATGTAACCGCTGAGCTGGCTTACACCTATCAACTTGACGGAAAGCTCACCGAATCAGCCAGATTCTTTACGCGGGCAGCCAACGAGGACCCAAAGGATGTGACGCTGCAGCTATCGGCAGCACAGGCTGAGATTGCCACCGGTTCCATTGCTGAAGCGAGTTCCTTCCTAAAGCGCGTCTCTGCACTGGATGCCAACGATTACCGGCTGCATGCGCTCACCGGCGAGATTGCCGAACTCCAGGACCGGGATGGCGATGCGCTTCAGGATTATCGGGATGCTTTGGCGAGTTTGCCTGAGCATCCAGCTGAAGGCCGGCTATATGGCATCCAACTGCGCATGGATCTAGTGGCTCTCGATCGTAGTCTGGGGGATGAACCAGACGCGCGCAGTCAGCTGATGACCGCGCAGGCTGAAATCAATGCCTTAGATGGCTCCGGCCCAGATAGAGAGGAGTTTCTGCGCCTTAGATCGTCGATCAAACTCGCCGCCGGCGACCCCGAGGGAGCCCTTGCCGACGTCAATGAGGCTCTCGCAATCAACCATGATCGCGGAAATCTGCAGCTTGACGGTGACATCCTGATGAAACTTGGCCGTACTGATGATGCCATTGCTGTCTACAAGCAGGTTCTGTCGAGCGACGCGGACGATCGTCTAGCCCTAACCTCTTTGGGTTATGCGTTGCGCGCGGCTGGTCAGGATGATGAGGCGGAAAAGTGTTTTGAGCATTTGGCAAAGATCGACCCTTCGTCACATGTCGCCTATCTTGCCCTCGGCGACCTTTTCACGGCGCGCCGGGAATTTCCCAAAGCGCAGGCTTCTTATAACAAAGGATATGAACTGGACCCGCAGAATGCTCTGATTGTTGCCGGGGGCATCAACGCTGGAATCGAGGCGCATAATCTTCCTCTGGCTGGCCAATGGCTCAACCGCGTAACCGATCCAATGAAGGACGAGCCTACTGTTTTGCGCGAGACGGAGAGATATCTTCGCCTCTCGGGCAAGTACCGGGAATCGGAAGAAGTAGCTCAGAAAGCGATCAAAGCGCTGCCAGACGATCGCGAAGTCGTCGTGTATCTCGGCTACGACATGTTCCTTCTCAAACAAGAGGACGCTCTTCTTGGCCTTACGTCGAAATACTGGAATGTTTTGCCGAAAGAGGCAGATATCCCTCTACTTGCTGGCTACGTCCATAAGAACCGCGGGCTGAACGAGCAGGCAGTTGCCGACTTTACTGAAACCATCCATCGCAACCCCGACGCCGTCACTGCCTATGTCAACCGGGGATATGTCGAGAACGACCTTCGGCAATCCCAGCCGGCAGCGGCGGATTTTGAGGCCGCTCTAAAACTGGAGCCGAACAATGGTGAGGCTCATCTGGGGCTTGCCTATGCTGATCTGGCGTTGCGTAAGCCCGATGCAGCTCTCAGGCAGGCAAATCTGGCAGAACGCGAATCTGGCGATTCGTTCGGCCTGCATGTGATCCGAGCCACCGCCTACGGTCGCATGGACATGCTCACATTGGCTGCCCGCGAATATCAAGCCGCATTGAAGTTTGCTCCCAACGACGGCGCACTTCACATCGGCTTGGGCAACACGTACTTTGCAGAGCGTCGTTATCACGATGCGATCGGGGAATTGGAAGTTGCGGAGAAGTTTTCTCCCGGGAATCCGCAAATCTACGCCTGGCTCGCCCGCTCCTATGCGAGCCTCCAGGACCGCGAGAAAACCTATCTTAACGTGCGCCTCGCAGAACAATACGCTTCGTCACAACCGGCGCGTTCGTCGGAACGCGGACCCGACCAAATACAGGATTCCGGATCTGATTTGAGTGAGATTCTCATTTCAACCGGGGAGGCTCTGAGCACGCTTGGCGACGAGAATGCAGCA
This sequence comes from uncultured Occallatibacter sp., assembly GCA_964533905.1. Taxonomy (GTDB): domain Bacteria; phylum Acidobacteriota; class Terriglobia; order Terriglobales; family Acidobacteriaceae; genus Telmatobacter. Next base: position 6,382 of record CAZHOO010000019.1, read on the forward strand.
ATGGACAGGTTTCAGCGAGCACTCGTCGCCGCCGGCAGCGACCGCATCAGTGTGCGGCTCGCCATCGCCGAAATCATGATCCAGCGCGGACATCAAGACGATGCCCAGCGCCAGATTGCGCTGGGATGGATGGAAGCCGAAGCAGGAGATACTGTGCCTCCTAGTGGACCCCAGTATGTCGAAGCCGCAGGTTTGCTCAGTTCCATGCATCTGTACGATCTGTCGGAGGATTATCTCGGGCGCGCGAAAGCCGCAGGCGCATCTGATGCTGAGGTGCGCATTGCTCTCGCAAATGACGATCTCGCTTTGGGCGAGACAGTCAAAGCTAAGGCCGAACTGGCGGCGATCACCGATCCGGCAGACGAAGCTCAGAACTATCAGTACCTCCTCGCCGAAGGCAACGTTTACAGTCAGGAACACTTGAACCCACAGGCGCTCACGGCTTTTGCCCAGGCCACCAATGGAGCCGGCGACGACCAGACTGCCGAGCAAGCAATGCTCGCTACTGGCGCCAATGAGGGAATGAGAATCAACCCCCATTTGAGTGTGTTGTCGGATGTCTCGGTCGAGCCCATCTTCGAAGATTCGACGGTTTACGTTCTTGACTCTAAAACGCTCGCTTCATTTGCTGTGCCAAGCTCTGACACTGCCCAGTTGCCGCCGCCGCGTTCGTCCCTCCAGACGATGTGGACAAACGCATTCCATCTCCATTTTCCTGGCGCCAATCTGCTCGCGCCAGGCGGATTCTATCAAGTACGCAATGCCCAGGGATCGATTTCGCTGCCCGCCGCGAACTCGATTGTCCCCCGCGATACCACCGACTCCACCTTCAATTTTTCTCTGAACCCGACGATTCACGTCGCCGATAACGTCTTGACATTGAACACCGGAGCTCAGGAAACCCTGCGGCGCGACTCCAAGGATCCGTACGACATGGATCAGAATCTTTTTCGCGTATACAGTTACTTGTCCACGAGCTCCTTTTTTAATGCCATCGCGGCTACCGGGTTTCTGATGCGAGAAGCAGGCCCGTTCACCCACAGTGGACTGTATTCGCGCGAACTTGCGGCAAAGGTCGATTTTCGTGTGGGTTCGCCATGGGGCAAAACAGCGCTCCTGACCGGATACGGCGTCGACGATCTGCTGTTTAAAAGCGCGTACATCGAGTATTACCTCACATCCTCTTACATTGGTTTTGAACACCGGTTCTCGCCGAGTCTCGATGTCAAAGCTCTCGCCGAAGATGTGCGTTCCTGGCGCATCTATCAATCGCATTGGGGCATTTCCCAGAACCTCCGTCCAGCGGGGAGTATCGACTTCATCCCCAGGCGTAACTGGGACCTTCAATTTTCTAGCGCCTATTCGAGTGTAAGAGGGTTTCACATTTACGACGCGACGCAGAATGGGATTTCCCTTTCTTATTCCCGGCCGCTGCATCGAACCTTCAGCGAGAATTCGACACCTCTCTCGCTGCAGTATCCCATCCGCTTTTCAGCAGGCATTCAGCAAGAAACTTTCCCAAATTTTCCAGGCGCGCAGAATCAAACCTTTAGACCCTATGCAGAAATCTCCATTTTTTAGAGGCATATACCATGAGAATTTGTTTAGTTGCAACTTTCCCACCTAGTGGACGCCAGTTAAACGAGTATGCGTTTTACATTGCAAACGAACTTCGGCGTCATCGCAATGTCGAGCTAACGATCCTCGCCGATGAACTGACAAATTATGACTTCGTAACCGACGAGCTTGGCAAGAAGATCGCCGCCAATGAGCTCCCGGAGCTGGCGGGATTCAACTTGATTCGCTGCTGGAAGTTCGGGAGCATGGCTAATCCGGCTCGACTCTTAAATACGATTCGCAAATTGAAGCCCGATGTCGTCTGGTACCACCTTGTCTTCTCAACCTTCGCGACTGTAGACAAGCCGGTTACAGCATTTGCGGGCCTGGTGGCTCCCGCACTGACTCGGAGCGCAGGCTTTTACACGCATGTCACCCTTCACCACATCATCGAGCATGTAGACTTCTCCACTGCGGGAGTGCGTCGTGAACGGCTGTTCCGATTTGGCGCCAAGATGGCCACCAAAACCCTTTTGCGCGCAAATTCGGTTTCGGTGCTGCTACCCAGCTATTACCGGACGTTGTCAACCAAATATCGTGCCCGCAATGTGCTGTTAGGCACCCACGGAACATTCGCGCCGGTTCTCTCTCCCCCCGATTTCTCGAAACGTAATAATCCCGATCAACGCATTTTGGCCTTCGGGCACTGGGGAACCTATAAACGGCTCGAAACCTTGATGGAGGCTTTCCCTCTCGTTCTGAAGAAAGTGCCGCGTGCAAAATTGGTCGTTGCCGGAGCCAATCACTACAGTAAGCCTGGGTACTGGGAATCGATTCGTGCGTCACTGCCCCCGGGATTGCCGGTCGAATTCCGCGGATACATTCCCGAAGAAGCCATCCCCGAGTTGTTTCAGACAGCGTCGATCGTGGTGCTGCCCTACGATTCCGCGACAGGATCCAGCGGACCGGCTCATCAGGCGTGCGAGTTCGGAGTTCCCATCGTAAGTGCGGGCATTCCAGATTTCCGTGCGATGGCCGAAAACGAAGATCTGGCGATGCGCTTTTATAAGGTCGGTGATGCGAATGATCTCGCCGAGCAGCTCGCGGCAGTTCTGGGGTCTCCAAAACTCGAGTATGCCATGGCACAGCAGAATTTCGCTGCGGGCGTCGAAATGAACATCACGCAGGTTGTATCCAACTATCTTCGCTGGTTCGAGTTGAACAAATGCAAGAGATTGTTGCGCGATACCAAGGAATCTCTCCGGCCGCGGCTCTCGCTTGACGCGCTGCACCAGCGCAGCTCGATTTAACTGCAACCCGTCATTTTGAACCTATGCATTGACGTCAGAACGGGAATACCGGAACTTTTTGCAATTAGGATTCGTCGTCAGTGTTTCGCTTAGTCGACTGCAGAAAGTTTGCGGGATCAAAATGAATTGAATCACTTGCTCCATTGCACCGTCGCAGGTTGTGTGCCTGGTCATCGAGCTGCATACTCTGCTGAGGCATTCCGCCTGCTGGTCGCGATTGCGGTTGTCTTACCGAAGGATGGCCAACTCTCGTCTTTGGGCTGGTGATTGCAGCAAGCGCAAACAGAGAAGCGTCGATATCGGAGTCGGGCCCTCGGAATTCTCCGCATCGGAACAACCCCCCCAACTTTTCAACGCATCGTAATGAATTGACGATAAGAGTAGTAGTCCAGCTCTTCGTGCTAGTTAACGATGGGTTCTACCAGAATTTCATTGATTATTTTGAATCACTCTGAACCCGGGTGACAGGCCGGCAAGAACTCTTCGTCTGCAGGGATTTGAATGCGAGTTTGCCTAATTACAACGTTTCCTCCCAGCCGTCACCATCTCAGCGAATACGGCTTTCACCTTGCTGATGGCCTCCGTCGTCAGAACATCGATTTCACGATTCTCGGTGACCAGTACGCATCCGACCAGCCGGACCAACTCGAATTGCCGGGCTTTACTGTTCGCCGCTGCTGGCGCGTGGGAGCCGTGGGGAATGCGATTAGTATTCTGGCTGCCGTCCGTGATATTCAGCCCGACGTCGTCTGGTTCAATCTCGTGTATTCGACTTTTGGCGCCAACCCGATCGCTGCATTCGCAGGACTCTGCACACCCGCTCTTGTGCACGCCGCAGGTTTCAGGACGCATGTCACGTTACACCACTTGATGGATTTGTGCGACTTGCATCATGCAGACATTTCCTTTCCTCGTCTTTATCGCTTCGCCGGTTCCTTCGCGACCCGGATGCTCCTGCGTGCTGATTCCGTCTCTGTGCTTCTTGAACGTTACCAGCGGATCTTGCAACAGACTTACCGCGCTAAAAACATTGGCGTTCGACCGCATGGAACGCTCGGCAGGCCGCATCCGCCGGATATTGCATCGCGCCCACCAGACGAGTTTCGCATCCTGGCGTTCGGGAAGTGGGGTCGCTATAAGCGCCTCGAGACGCCGCTCGATGCCCTTTCCACAGTGCTTTCCGCAGTGCCCAACGCTTCGCTGCTAATTGCCGGATGTGATCATCCGAATCGCCCGGGCTATCTGTCCGCTCTTAAGACGAAGTGGGGCAATCATCCGCAGATCAAGTTCCTCGGGTATTTAGATGAAGACCAACTTGACGAAGTCTTTCGCACCGCGCATGTCGCAGTCATGCCCTATCTTTCCTCCGGCGGACCTAGCGGCGTGGCACACATTGCAGCCCGCTTTGGCCTGCCGATCGTGGCCGCTGAGGTGGACGATTTTGTGCGTCTGGCGGAAGAGGAAGGTCTGGCGATCGACACGTATGAGCCGGGAAACTCAACCGACTTGGCCTCGCGCCTGATCGCACTCGCTCATGACCCCACCCGCCAGGCGCGCATGGCCGTGCAGAACTACCAGGTTGCCGTGCAGTCGACAATGCCGCGCATCGTCGCCTCGTACGTCGCAGAATTCAAGCGTTTGCTCAACGAATCAAAACGACTTCCAACCGCGCCGGAAGGCGAGGCATCTGCAGCATAGCCGGGGTTTCCAGAATGGCACTTCACCAGCGGGTACGGGAAAGGAAGACGGGCTAGTTAGGCGATCTCCCAGTTCTCAGATCTGTCTAGTTGAACTTCCAGGAGTGTCCATGTCGCAGCACAGTTTTAGCTTTGTGATTCCCGCTTATAACGAAGCAACTCGACTTGCACCTACGCTGAGTGCGATTGCCAATCTTTCCGCTTCTCGTCTCGGCTGTTGCGAGATCATCGTTGTTGACGATGGATCGACGGACGCCACTGCGGATATCGCTCGTGCTTTTCAGGCTCCCTGTTGCCGCGTCAGCGTGTTGCGTGTTCCGCACCGGGGCAAAGGAGCCGCTATCCGTAAAGGTGTTAGCGTCGCTACTGGTGGAGTTGTCATCCTTTGCGATGCGGATCTGCAAGATTCGGTCCGCGAGGTTCTCGCTCTTCTCCTGGCATTGAAAAAGGGGGCAGACATAGCCATCGGATCGCGATGGCTGGCGCCTTTTGAATCTCGTCGGACGCAGCCGTTCCATCGCCGAGTAGCGAGCCGAGTTTTTAATTTGGTTGCAAGTCATGTCCTTGCATTGCCCTTTAGAGATACACAGTGTGGGTTGAAAACCCTCACGCTCGATGCGGCGACGCGCATATTTCCTCTGCTGAATTTGGATGGATGGGGATACGATAGCGAGTTAATCCACGTCGCGCTTACGCGCAGCCTGCGTGTTGAGGAAGTCGACCTACACTTGGTCCACGACTACAGCAATTCTCATTTTCGCCCACTCGCTGATGGCTTTGCCACATTATTGGAGTTATTTGAAATCCGTTGGAACGATCTTCGTGGCTCTTACGGACGACCCGTCCTTGGCCCCATTTCTTTCCGAGAAACCGCGAAGCTCAGTCTGAATTTCTTCAACAAGAGCTCATCGCCGGAACCATTGGAAGTGGCCGCCAATTCACCTCGCGACGACTTAGCGGCGTGATCCTCGCTATCGTTGACTTGTGCCAAAACGTGAGCCACGAGTGCACGAGTATCTCAGCTCGGCAGGAATCATGAATTTCCTCTTGCCTGTGTATTCCTTGAAGACCGCCAGGCTGCATCGAGCGCAGCTTCGGGCGTAGTTTCCGAACCAGTCGATCGCTCGCAAGTTGGTCAACTGCAAGAATGGCCCAGTTGGCGCGCTGCAAAAACAGCATCAGCGCCTCGGTATGAGCCCGCTGAAGGACATGAGGTGCAGGGCAGGGAATTCGTTCAGAACGGGAAGAGCTTCACGCTCGATATGGCACAAAGCGGTTTGGGCCCTGAGCCTGGTAGGTAAGCCTTCGATCAAGGCAATTGATTCACATAACACGCGCCGCTCGTCGTTTGTGCGGGTGGCGTGGGCGGAGTTGTCCATGGCGGCGAAGTGAAATTGAAAAACTCTGTCATGTCCGGCTGCGCTGCGTCGCGCTTGGTGAGTGTCGGCAAACTAAACCGTGTCTCAATCAACTTCAGAATCGCTGTAGTATCGGCAACAGTGTGGTCAACGTAGTTCTTCTTCGCGAACGGCGAAATTACAATCAGTGGAACACGATATCCGGTGTAGACGAAATCGCAGGTTGGCCCGGTAGTGGTCGTGCAGATATCGCCTGGCAGCATATCCACGGGCTTGATGCCATCCGGGCTCACAGCCGGCTGTGGCGAAACATGATCGTACAATCCTCCATTTTCGTCGTACGTAAGAATGAAGGCCGAGTCCTTCCAGTACGGGCTCTGCATCAGTCCGTCGACCAGCGACTCGACGTATTGAGCTCCAAGCTGAACATCCGACGGCGACGAATCGTCAACCGATGGATGCTCGTCAAAACCAGCATCCGTCGCCGGCTCGAATTGCGCCACTTGGGGTAGGGTGCCACTCTGCAAGTCGGTAAAGTATTGCGACACCGGTGCGATGTTGTTCGGATATTGCGACACGATGGCATTGGCAAAGGTGAAGTCGTTGATGTAGCTCAATTGGATCAGGCACGATGCCTGGTACGGAGGTCCAGAGCAACCGCTATTGGTTGGATCGACGTAAATCTTCCAGCTGATGCCTGCACTCTGCAGTTCTTGAAAGATCGTGGTCTGGGTCAGTTGCGCTGAGTCCTTCGCGTCGGTTCCCTCGGGATAAACATACCCTCCCGACGTTCCGGCAACCAGGTACTCGCGGTTCGACTGCGTCCGAGTTAAGGTTGGGTTGAAGAACCGGTCCGACGTGCCAAAATTCGACGCCATCCAGTAGTAGTAATTCAGGTCCGTCCCATCGTAGTAGCCCATGGCACGCAGACCGTCAGTGTCGTAATATGGCGGATCGTTGTTGCGCGCATCGTGCGCAGAAGAGTAGACAAACCCGTTGAGCGTGGCAGCGCTTTGACCCGTCGGATCGTTGTAGTCCCAATCCAGGTGCCCCTCATTCCACGCAGGGCTCGGGTTTTCGATGCATTGGGTGACGAGGTGGTACGAAGTGATGGGATTGCTGGTGTCGAAAGCGCAGTCAGCCGGCGGTGGCTGGTTTGCGTTGCACCCCGGATTCGTCGGTGGTGGACCAACTAGAGGCGCAGCTCCAGTTGCGGGGTTGAACTGCGGCAGCCCATCAAACGATTGGTCAGGATAACCATTCTGCGCCCAGTATTGGCGCAGAGCGCCGAAATAGTGATCGAACGAACGATTCTCCTGCGCAATGAAGATGATGTGATTGATCGACGTCGACAGGGTTGGAGGGGGAGTTGTTGTGCCTCCGCCCCCACCGCCTCCCGTATACCCATTCGTACTGAGAGCTCCGCAACCTGAAAGCATCAATGCGAGGAAGCTCAGAGAGCTAAGCGGGAGAATAAGCTTCGACGAACCAGTTATGTGCATGACAACTCCGCGCGGATCTTGAGATCTGGGAAATTGAGTTCGTTAAAACAACTTCGAGCCCATGCGGAGCTGGACAAAATCGCTATCCGCGTTTGCAAGCGCCAATCCGGCTTTGTTAGAGCGAACCCCGTTGCACCTGCTGGCCGGCCAGCTATCCCTGTTTATTCAACAGAGTCTTTGATGCATGTGAACCTTCGCGGTGCTGCCTCGTTTCCATTTGGGCAACCCGCCAGAGGGTGGTCGCATCCATTTAGGCTATCCACATGAAGTCGAAGTGTGCCGTAGCGGCCGTGGCTTTCATTTGCTTGGGATCTTGCGCGTTGACCAAGGGCTTCGGCAAGATGATTCCCGCCGCTTCGGATCCCGCTGCAATCGACGATCAGGCTCGAGCCAAGCCTCTTGCAGCAGAACCGCCCGTTTTGACAAGCTCGAACCATCTGCTCGATCTTCTGGTAATCGCTGAACCAGCGACCATCACGCTCGGCGACCGGCATCCGGTGGCGTGGCTGTTCGAAATGTGCCCGCGAGCTGTTGCGCGGAATGATAACTGTCCCGCCGGTTCGCAAACATTCGCCCCTTACGGTGGTATCCGTCTCCAGCTCTATGCGGGCGATCATCTCCGCATGCGGCTAGTGAATCGTTTACCTCCCGCACCACCCGACGCTATTTATGCGCACGGAAGCGATGCGATGATGAACGGGATATTGGACGCGAATCCCGTAAACATTCATACCCATGGGCTAATTGTTGAGCCGAGAAAGGCGGACGCAAAAGATCCGACTTACGGTGACTACGTCTTTGTCCTGGGATATCCAGCGGGCAAGCTGCCGCCGATGGTAATGCCCGGCCATACGGCGACCGATAAGCCGATTCAATATGACATCTACATTCCGCCAAATCATCCTTCAGGCATTTTCTGGTTCCACCCCCATGTTCATGGGCTGAACGTTAACCAACTCAGCGAAGGCCTCTCCGGCATCATCACCATCGGCAAGGTAGCCGACTACGCATCCATTCCGGGCGGCGGAATAATTCCCGAGCGATATCTCATCCTCAAAGATATGCAGGTGATGGGCGATGACCGGGTGATCGATCAGGAAGACTCGGCGTTTTGCGCGCCCTATGACCTCAGATTTGTGCAGCGCGACGGCTCCTGCCAGGGGCGCAACACCACCGGCGGCGATGGCGATGTTCGGCTTCCCACCGGCCATGCATTTCCTGGACTCCATCATCTCGGGAACACTGGCGCAGATTACACCGGTGGACTCTGGTTCTTCACTGTCAACGGAGATGTGTATCCCCAGTTGCCCGCACCATCTGGATCCGGAGAGCTATGGCGCATTTGGAACGCCGGGGCAAGCCGCACCTACGATCTGGTTCTACGCGACGATCAGACGAACGCAGCGATTCCTTTTCAGGTGGTGTCGCTCGACGGCGGCGCACTGGCTCCTCCTGCCGGAACCATAGTTGTCGGCGGAGGAACCGCAGTGGAAACAGTTCCCTGCCCGGGCGTGACAGAGAACCCAATTTCTCCGGGTTCGCAACGAGGTTCGGCTCCCGTTCAGTCGCCTTCGATATCTGCGCTGCCACTTTGTGCCACGCATCTCGTATTGTTCCCCAGTGCACGCGCCGAGATTTGGGTCGCCCCGGAGTCGCATTCTGCGACATTGTTGACCGAGATGGTCGCCACCGGCCCTGCGGGTGATCGCTGGCCCCAGGTGAATCTTGCCCATATCTCTGCCGGGCGACCGTCTCTCGTCCCAGTTCAGCTCCTTGTTCGTGCCGGTGCCCCACGGGTCATTGCCAATGCGAAATCGAATGACACGCGAGGACTGAATGGCAAACAGTCACCGTCAACACCAACCGACCTTCATACACCACTGCTTTCGATCGCTCCTCCTGGCTGCACCTCTCTTCCGCCGAACCATCGGCGGCGTATCTTCTTCGGTGTTCCTGCCTCGAACAGGAACGGATATGGCCTCGGGTTAGAGGAGATCGATGGGAACGATAACCCCGCGCCGGGTACATTTCAAGACATAGCGGCATTCGATCCCTCGCACATCAGCGTTTGTCTGCCGCTTGGTCCCGGCAACAAACCCGTGACTGAGGAGTGGGAACTTGTGAATGTATCCGGCGAGGCCCATAACTTCCACATTCACCAGTCCAAATTCTACGTGCTTCCACAGAATGCACCCCCGGGCGATGCAGGCAAGTTGATGGATAACGTCTCGCTCCCCAATGGGGGGGCCACCTGCGATGGTACGGTGGCGACGTGGCGAAGTGGGCGTTGCAAGGTCGCATCCGTTTGGGTCAGGATTCCCTTCTCCCAGCCTGGCGATTTCATCTATCACTGTCACATCGGCGAGCACATGGATAGCGGCATGATGGCACGCATTCGCGTAATCCCTTTTCACTGATAACCGGATTGGCCGTGCGCGGGTCTTTGCGCTCCTTGGTGACTTGAGTGCCCTGCTTCTCCCCGGGAACGCTCTCTTCCATCTTCGGGCCTCTTTTCTCAATCATTTAACCTCCACACCTCCCGATAGACATTCGCTGACAACCTTTGCCACTTAATTGGCACCTTAAACTTACAGGGCGGCCACTCGGCTCCCCTAGCCGGGTCTGAGATATTCCACTCTTTTCTTTATAGGTGAGGTTCCTGCAGTGACTAGCCTAATGCGTAAGCCGAGCGTCAGGGTGACGCTCTCTACACTGTTTCAGTTTGTGCAGGATGGGCTCGGCGTAAGTGTAACGCCTCAACATTTCTATTTTCCGGTTCCCAGCATCAAGTCCTTTGACGCAAAGGACTGGCGTGCATGCCGCCCCTGCGCCGCGCTTGATTTCCGTCTCCCGTACCAAATTGAACTTCTAAACACTGAACTACTTCCCTATATCAAGGAATGTGGTTTTTTCGAGACGCCCGTCGCCACCAACGGACATGGACCCCAGTTTCATTTCAACAACGGGTTTTTCGAGCGCGTGGACGCCGAAGTTGCTTATGCCTTCGTTCGCCAGAGCAAGCCAAAGCGTGTGATCGAGGTCGGCAGTGGCAACACCACGCTGGTTAACGCGGCAGCCATGCGCAAGAACGCTGCCGAAGGATTCCCTGGTGAACTGATCGCCGTCGAACCGTACCCTGCTCCTTATCTCAAGGTTCCTCTCCCCGGCCTCACGCGTCTTATTCCTGCCAAAGTGCAGGATGCGCCGTTCGACTTGTTCCTTTCGCTCAAGGCAGGCGATATCCTCTTCATCGATTCCAGCCATGTCGTATCTATGGACAGCGATGTTCTCTACGAAATACTCGGCATCCTGCCCAGGCTAGCCCCGGGCGTGCTCATCCATTTCCACGATATCTTCACGCCGCTCGACTACCCGGAGAAGTTCGTGAAAAGGAATCTCTGCTTCTGGGGCGAGCAGTATTTGCTCGAGGCATTTCTCTCGTTCAACTCGGCATTCAAGGTTCTTTGGACGGGCAGTGCAATGCAACAATATCATCCGGAAGTGTTGCGTGAAGCGTTCCCCGCGTGGGAAGGCAGCTTCTCCAGAATGCCCTCCGATTTGAGGCTATTTGCGCCCTCTCTCGATGGCAAGAATGTCTGGCCTTGCAGCTTCTGGATTACTCGAACGAACTAGTCCAAGAAACAACAACTTCTTCATGCTGCGGTCTACCAGCGCGAAACGGTGAGGTTGTCAAGGTAGACGGTGCTTGTGGACAAGCCGGGAGCGATGCTGTCCACCTGAAAATTAGTGAGAAGCGTGGGCGCCCAACCCAAAGCGAACGCTGACGGCACGGTGGCGTTGATCTGTTCTTGGTTTCCGTCGAGCCACACTGATTGGTAGTTGACATTGCCATCATCGTCGCGTGAATAGCTGGCCTGCACATGATGCCATGTGTTATGACTCCACGTTTGCGCATTGCAGGCGGCGCTTGAGTGTACCCAGCGATCGATAGGTGCGGCGGGCGTGCCAGCATTCTCGGTGTAATCCCACGTGCCGGCCCAGCCATCGCATTGCAACCCGAAGATCACCGTTTCACCATTGGGCATTACCTGGTTCATATCCATTTCCAGATTCGCTATGGAGATAGCGGAATTGTCGAAATAAACCCAACCGTCGTAAACGAAATTCTTCGAGGTGGTGTCTTCGCCGAACGCGACGTAGTAAAGTTCGCCGCCATAAGACGTGTAGGTGGTGGAGAATTCAAGAGCATTCCCACTGAGCGATGGAGAACCGACGATCGCGGTCGTTCCCGCAGCCGAGCCATCGGTTCCTGGATCGTCGACGGCAAGCCATCCAGTCAGCGCCTGAATGCCACTCACGCTGATAGCGTCTGTGGGAACGTTTGGCCCCGAGCCTGCCGCTCCCGACCCCGATGAACCTGAACCAGAACCGCCAGAACCTGATCCCGACGAACTGGATCCACCTGAACCTGACCCTGTCGATCCGGATCCTGATGAACCAGACCCTGAACCGCTCGAACCTGATCCGGAGCCGTTGGAACCTGACCCTGATGATCCGGATCCGGAACCAGCAGACGAGGCTCCAGCGTTCACAATTCCTGCCGAACAAGCAGATAGACAAAGGAAAGAGAGGCTTAAGAGCCACCAAGCGAACTGTGAACGAAGGCGCTTCATCGACTCCCTACTGAATCGACCAGCGCTCACGCCGATCATTCCCGGCGGACACTTAGCCTGGCCGAATTCGATCTACCCGCGCGCACACGGCACCTGTCGGCGCGTATGCGTCGTTCTGTTTGCCGCTTCCAACGATCGCGACGAAGTGATTGCGGCAGCTCGGCGCCTGCGTCTGTGTCGATCCAGTGACTTATCTGGACTGCACCATTCACCAAGCCTTGGCTTCACAACGAAGGGTTGTGAGTTAGCTATAAATACGAGGTGACAGAATCCTAGCACTCATCCGCGTTACATTCGCTTGCTCCAAAGTTGTATCCAGGTCATTACGAAAGTACTTAAGTGCCCATCCCTCCAAATCGAACCGCTGCAAGGCGCTCGCAAATATTCTCAATAACTCCGCATTCAAAAGGGTGTTCCAGATAAGTTGGAAATTAAATTACGAAAAGTTCTGGGTTTACCGATGTGACACCAGTCACGGAGCCGACGGCGCGACTGCTCGCGCATCGCGCTGATCGCTGCGAACCGGTGGGATTTCGAGCGGGTTATGGGTTGCAGCACGACCGTGAAAATGACCGTCAGGAGACAACCCGCACTCGTGTTCTTGCACCTGAATGTTCATACAGGCGTGTTCCCCTCGACGCCAGCAGGAATCATTGCGGACGAGCGTTTATAGGTCTTGAGGGGGATTCAGGCCATCGATAAGGAAACAACATCCATATCTTCTTAAGGCCAATATGAATGCGTTGCCTAGCTTTGTTAAGCCTTCTTTTCTTTTCCTGCCTGTTGCTTTGATATCAATCGTTGGTTGCGGAGCTCTGAGTACGACGGGGTTCACGGCGGGGAAATCGCTGACGTCGATTTCGCTCGCTCCCTTGAATACGAGCATTGCGGTCAACGCTACCGAACAACTCGCGGCGACCGGTAACTACAGCGACGGGTCGACTGCGGATCTTTCTTCTTCCGTGACTTGGGCATCGTCCAATCCAGCTGTCGCGTCAGTCAGTCAGACCGGCATGATTACAGGTATCGACGCTGGCAGCGCGGCTATCACGGCGTCGACCGGTGGTGTGACCGGCTCGACGGAAGTTACGGTAACTGCAGCAGCCGCAACGATCACGTCAATTGCGATTTCGCCGCCAACAGCGAGCATCGGTACGGGTGTGACGCAGCAATTCACAGCCACTGCCACCTACAGCAACAGCACTACCGGCGCATTGACTTCGGGTGTTACCTGGACTTCGTCGAACACAGCCGTGGCCACGGTCAGTTCGGCTGGACTGGCAACAGCTGTTGCAGCCGGCACGGCAAGCATAAAAGCAACAGCGGATGGATTTACAACAACTGCGACACTGACGGTGACGGCGACAGCTCCGACTATCACCTCAATCGCTGTTACGCCCGCAATAGCGAGCATTACCTCGGGCGCGACGCAACAATTCACAGCCACTGCCACCTACAGCAACAGCTCAACTGGCGCGTTGACCTCGGGTGTCGCCTGGACCTCGTCGAACACCGCTGTTGCAACGGTCAGCTCCTCTGGACTTGCAACAGGTGTTGCGGCCGGCACGGCAACCATTGAAGCAACAGCAGATGGGTTTACGTCGACAGCGACGTTCACCGTGACGGCCCTAGCTCCGACTCTCACCTCGATCGCGGTTTCGCCCGCAACAGCGAGCATTACCTCGGGCGCGACCCAGCAATTCACGGCCACCGCGACCTACAGCAACGGTTCGACCGGCAATGTGACCGCGTCAGCTACATGGGCCGCTACAAATACGACAGTGGCTACGATCAATCCGGCTGGCCTGGCAAGGGCCGATTCACCGGGGAACACGACGATCTCGGCCACGCTGAGCGGACAAGCAGGCACCGCAGCCTTGGCCGTCGTTGCGCCCACACTGACTTCCATTACGGTGACTCCTTCGGATCCGAGTTTCGCAAATGGATCGACGCAGCAATTCACCGCCACCGGGACATATAGCAACAACACAACCGCTAATGTGACATCGAGTGCAATCTGGAGCTCGTCGATTACCGCAGTGGCAACCATTTCATCGGGTGGACTGGCAACCGGGCAAGGCGGAGGTACGACGACAATTTCTGCTTCGCTGAACGGCGTGAATGGAAGCACCTCCGCAGCCGTGACAATTAGCGGAACAACAAACATCACCACCTTTCACGCGGATTCGAATCGAAGCGGCTTGAACAGCCAGGAAACGGTTCTCACTACCGCAAACGTTGCCTCTGCGGTTTTTGGAAAGCTCTTTTCGTGCCCGGTCGATGGCTACGTCTATGGCACACCGTTGATTCTCTCCGGACAGACAATCAACGGCGCCAAGCATAACGTCCTCTATGTAGCCACTGAGAATGACAGCGTGTACGCCTACGATGCCGACACTTGTGGAGGCGGAACACCGTTATGGAAGACTTCGCTGCTCCAGGCCGGCGAGACTCCGCTCGCGGACGAGGCGATCCTGCCATATATCGGAGTAACTTCGACGCCGGTGATCGATCCAGCCTCCGGCACTCTCTATGTAGTTTCGGCAGAGGAGTCGAGTGCCGGAGGCACGTTCCGCCTGAGTGCGCTCGACGTCTCCACCGGCGCACAGAAGTTCGGTGGACCGGCCACCATCAACGCTTCGGTGGCAGCAACCAACTCGGATTCGGTCGGCGGTGTGCAAATGCTGGCTACATCGTGTGTGCAACGCGCTGCTTTACTGCTAGCCAATGGCAATGTGTACATCGGCTTCGGCGGCTGCCACAGTGGATGGCTGCTGGCATACAGTGCCACGACGCTTGCGCAGGTCGGGGTGTTCAATGCGAGCCCGAACTTGAACGGCGAGGGCGCCTTCGCGAGCGCTGGCGGGATATGGATGGGCGGCGCTGGTCCGGTGGCCGACAGTGACGGAAATGTGTATGTCACCACAGGAAATGGACCCTGGGATGGACAAACTGCCTGGGGCGATTCGGTGCTGAAGTTTGGGCCGACACCGGTCTCGGGAGCCGACGGCACCATGCAGCCCGTCGACTATTTCACTCCATCCATCTACCAGTTCATGGATTGCTTCGACGCGGACCTCGCTGCCGGGGGCCTTCTGCTCGTCCCGGGGAGCACGACCCTGATCGCGGGAGGCAAGACGGGAACGATCTACCTCGTAAACAGCTCGAGCCTGGGCCACGAATCGTCGAACGACGCCGGGGCGATTCAGGAGCAGGTGTGGGGCGCGGGACTCACCTATGGCGGCACTTATCAGCAGAGCTGCCAAGACAGCACGGGCACGAACTACGCGAATATCACCTCCTACGAAATCTTCGGTTCGGCCGCCTATTTCAATGGCAATGTCTATCTTGGTGTGACGCCGACTTCATCGAGCGCTCCCGCGGGAATGAGACAGTTCGAATACGCAAGCTCCTTGACCGCGGAAAGCGACACCTCGAACTACGAGAATGAGGGAACACACGGCACCACCCCCTTCATTTCGGCGAATGGTACGAGTGATGGCATCGTGTGGTACATCAACCAGGGGAATCCGCTGCAGAACCCAAGCAATGTTGCTCCATCCAGCGCCTCGCTCCTCGCGTACGACGCGTCGAATTACCCGGCTCAGCTGTATAGCAGCACCACGAACAGCCGCGACACACCGGGATACGGGATCAAATTCAGCTCGCCGGTCGTCGCAAATGGCAAAGTGTATATCTCCACAGGCACCGACCTCACGACGGTTTCCAAGCCTCGGGGCGAGATCGATGTCTACGGCCTGAAGCAGTAATCGTCTGCGTCACCGCGCGCTCTGCATCTTTAAGCTCGTCCGACATACGCGCTTCCGAGCGCCGAGCGCTTCTTTCATTCACGCTCCAACCGATGGAATACTCTTCCAACGGCTTCGAACACCTTCCGCCGCGGGCCGTCTCGTTCTGCCTTGCCATCGCCAATCCATGCGCCGGTTCCAGCGCGCGGAAGGGTCCAGCTCTGATTTTGATTGGAGTGGAAAAAGCTTTTACAGGAATGGATCGAAATTCATCCAACCGCGATGATTGGTCGAAAAGCCGCGCGCCATGTCGCACAAATTGGGTATTATGCCTTAGTAATTCCTTTATTGTTGCCTGCGGGAGCCTGCAGGGGATCATCAGGAAGAAGCGATTGACGCTATACGCGCACGCTTCTTCTTCAGCAACTGATTTCCTGTCACGATGAGCCCGAAAAAAAGGCTTAGCCAAAGTGGAGTGCAAGTTCTCTGCCTCGCGAAGCTGTGCGCGAAGAGGTTGCTGAGAAAGACTCTACGGGACGCGAATCCGCCTTGTAGCTCAAGCTGCCCACGAATCAAACCGCCAGACTCGTCCCGAACAATGAGGATGGGAAATTATGTCGAATGGTTTGCCAGCTCGACGGGGCTGGCGGACTCCGCGCTTAGGCGGTTTTGTGAAAATTCACTCGCTCGTTCTGCCACACCCAGTGCTTCGTGCGGCACGCACTCGGCAAGCGGATCCCGGAGATCCTACGTTGGCATGGATGCGCGACTTGCGGAATTGGTTGCTGAGCGGCGGAAGTCCTATTCGTCGCGTTCAGAATCACGAAGGCTAACTTATACCCGCGAAAGGGCCGGATACGAATGAACGTTCTCAGAAAATTCTCCTTCGTCTTTACTCTGATGGGACTGTGTTCTCTCCCGGCATGGGCCCAGGTCATCGTCAATTACCCCGCCCCTGGCGCTGTGGTCGCGCCGCTGTTTTCCCTTTCCGCCTTTGACAGCACTTGCTCCGGTCAGCCGGTGACCGCGATGGGATTCTCGCTCGATAGCAGCAGCAACAACACCTTCGCCTACAGCACCTCCATCTATTCCGCCGTGACCGCCACGGGGGGTGCGCACACATTGCACGTTAAGTCTTGGGGCAATGCGGGCTCTGCTTGTGATACCGACGTGGCCATCACTGTCGATGGCGTTTCGGTTTCCTCTCCCGGCAACGACGCCCCCATTTCTTCCACTTTCACTCTCGTCGCGAACTCAGTCACGTGCTCATCGCAGCCCGTCTGGGTGATGGGATATTCGTTTGACTCCGGAGCTACCACCTTCGTGTACGCGAACTTCATGAATGGCTCTGTGACCGCGCCCAGTGGGGCCAAGATGCTGCACGTTAAGTCCTGGGGCAATCAGGGCGCCCCTTGCGATACGGATGTGGCTCTGAATATTGAAGGTTCTGCAATCCCGGCCGGCGGCGTGAGCGTGAGCGAACCCACACCGGGGGCCACAGTCGCATCGACCTTCGCGCTCGATGCCTCTTCCCCCACCTGCTCCTCCCAAAACGTCAGTGCCATGGGTTATTCGCTCGACAACAGCAGTTCTACCGCCTTCGTGTTCAGCACATCCATCGCTGCCTCGGTCAGTGCTAGCGCTGGTGCACACGTGCTTCATGTCAAGTCCTGGGGCAATCAAGGCGGGGCCTGCGATACCGATGTGAACATCACTGTTTCTGGGTCCGGCTCGACTTCTGGCAGCAGTTCGAACGTCGCGCCCTCAGGTGGAAGTGGGCCGTATGTCCCTTCAAACGCCGCCAGCGTCAGCAACATTCAGGCGTTCGGCGACTGGGTTTCAGTTTACGACTCAGGCACCGCCGGTGCAGCCACAGGCGCCATGGCGATGACCGGTTCTCCATCGATCACAGGCAACGCCCTCGAGTTCTATACCACCTACACGTATTATGGCGGCGAACGCTACTATGCCTCCTTTGGCGACGATGGTACCTCCACCAATTTCGTCTACGACGGCTGGGTTTACCTCAATGACTCCTCCGGCTCCATCGCCAACCTGGAGATGGATCTCAACCAGGTGGTGAACGGGTATACCGTGATTTTCGGTTTCCAATGCGACGGCTGGAGCGGCACCTGGGATTACACCGAAAATGCCGGCACATCCGCAGCACCGGTCGATCAGTGGGTACACTCCAGCGCCGCCTGCAATCCGCGAACGTGGGCTCAGAACATCTGGCATCATGTCCAGGTAAGCTATTCGCGCGATGCCTATGGCGATGTGACCTATCAATCGGTGTGGCTCGATGGAAACCAGCAACCGATCAATGCCACAGCGCCCTCCGCCTTCGCTCTTGGCTGGGGACCGACGCTCCTAACCAACTTCCAGGTCGACAGCTTTACCCCCGGCTGGTCTTCGAGCGCGGTCTTCTTGGATAACCTCACAATTTCACGCTGGTAAAACCACGAGGGTATTTTCTAAGAAATCGGCCGGAACTCGATGCGAAGCGCCGTCAGTCCGAGACATTAGTTCATCGCGATTGCGTTCGCCGCGTATTGAGTTCCGTCGTAAGTCGCCTTCACGCTCACGTTCGCCCCGGGGCGCAGAGATTCGCTTACTGGAAACCGTGCGGAATCGAAGCGTATTTGATAGCTCTTTCCATCGCGCGGGTCGACAAGAACCATGATTCCCGTGTGCATGTCGAGATAGGTGACATTTCCGCTGAACTCAAATACTGCGCCAGGAACCGCCAGCACCTTGATCTGCGTGGCGACATTGCGGTGCGTTGTGCCGGGTTCAAACGAAGCAGAAACCAAGCTCCCTGCCACGAGGTCCGATGTTCCTGAAGCCCCCGCGGTGAATCTGGGCTCTCCCACGCGGGCAACGCTGGCATTGGCCGGCACAAACAATCGGATCGGTGCGGGCGACATCGACGATGCGACTTCGAGTTCGCCTTTGCTCGCATCGAATTTCAGAACCCTTCCATCGCACTCGCCCTCCGGTGTGCCCGACAGAAAATGAATGCTGACGGCGAATACGTCCGCTCCATCCAGAGTCGTCTGGACAGAGGCGTGCTCTTCCGGACCTAAGTCCCGCACCGGAATCCTAACCCCATCGCGATAGACCTGGGTACGTTCGTCAAAAAAAATCTTCATCGGCCGCTGGCCATAGATCTGAAGCGAGAACTGATCCCGCACAGGATCGAAATTCCGTATCTGCCCTCCCAATATGGTGGTCTTTCCGGCGGGAAGCGGCGGAAGAGATGCCAAATCGCTGGATAAACTGGCCGGTTCAGCCACTGGTTGCGAGCGCACCAGCCGTTGTGATTGGGCGCTTCCGGCCGCAAAAGCAATCGCGGCTCCGCCGAGCATCAACATTTCACGAATCCTCTTCATGTCAACAGACCGTTCCTCTGAAAGATTCCCAATAGTCTGTTGAATTTAGATGATCCTTCGTCAATCTCGGTGGCCTCGGCTAATCCGGGTTCAAAGGCAACGGGGATTTATCGGTCGCATCTAACCAAAAGAGTCACCGCGATCGCTCGCAGTTTGCTCGGCGTTTTTCTCCGCAGCGAGTATGAGAGGAACAATGCGTTTCATCTCGTGCAAAACCGCGCTTACCATCGCCGCGCTTCTCGGCTCGGGATTACCCGCCCTTGGGGCTCGAGACACACTTACGATCACGATTCCCCGGCGCAGCAGCCTTACGTTGGTTCAACGCCTTAACCGCGAGGGTGTCCTTGCCGTTCAAAAGCACGATTATGCA
Organism: uncultured Occallatibacter sp.; assembly: GCA_964533905.1. Classification (GTDB taxonomy): domain Bacteria; phylum Acidobacteriota; class Terriglobia; order Terriglobales; family Acidobacteriaceae; genus Telmatobacter. The sequence continues at coordinate 25,951 of CAZHOO010000019.1, forward strand.
ACCGCCGCAAATCTGTTTTATAAGGCGTATCTCTTCGATCCTTCTGACCCCTTTACCTTGAATAACCTTGGCTACATATCCGAGTTGGAAGGACAATTGGATCGCGCCAACAAATTCTACAAGCTCGCCGCCGAGCAGGGATCGAACGCGAACATCGATTTGAGCAGCGTAAAGGGGCTCCAGGGGCAGCCCATGCAGGTTGCATTCAGCGGCCTGCAGGATGTCCCCATGCGTGTGAATCGGCTGAACCTTGAGGCAGTCAACTTGCTGTCGGAGGGCCGAAACTTCGAAGCACTCGGTCTTCTGCAACAAGCCTTCACTCTCGCCCCTCAGGATCCGTTCACGTTGAATAATCTCGGTGCTGCCGACGAGGCAATCGGAGACCTTGGCGGAGCAATGAAGTACTACACTCAGGCCGCCAACTCTCGCTCGTCTGAAGTCGTCGCTGTCACCCAGAACCGATCCTGGCAGGGAAAATCTGTGAGCCAAATGGCCGAGGCCAATGTCATGCGTCTCGAAGGCGATTCCCAGGATAGCGGTACAAGCGAGATACAAGCCTCTCTTCTGAGCGAACAAGGAGTTTTTGCCGCGAATGAAAACGATTGGCCCACGGCCAGGCGCGATTTCATGCAGGCTTATGCGCTCGATCCCACCAATGCCTTCTCGCTGAATAATCGCGGCTACGTCGCCGAGCGTGATGGCGATCTCGAGTCCGCGCAATTCTTCTATCAGAAGGCTGGCCAGGCTTATGGCGCGGGCTTTCCTGTCGGTCTCGCGACCAATCAGTCAGCCAAGGGACAGGCCCTGATTCGCGTTGCGACCGAAAGCCGCCACCAAGTGGACAGCGCCCTGGATGTTTACAGCCGCGAACGCCGAGGCCAGCCTGGCTCCATCGAGCTGACACCCCGCGGCGCCACCGCGACCAGCGAATCTACAGCACCTCCTCAGCAGCCTTCCTCGAACGATGCGCCGCTGCCCGCAGCGCCCAAAGACCATCCCTGATTCATAAAGGACAAGCAGCAATGAGTACAAGCGTCGCAGAGTTTCCACCGGTCGGCTCGCTGATTTATCTTTCACGGCTGTTGCTGCAGCCGGCGACCGGTTCTTTGCCCCCTGCGCGGGTGCCGGGTGTTCCGGCGCTTATGCCCTCGCTCGACGAGTTTGAAAACACTCTCGTTTTGGCCCATTTGAATCATGTCGATGTTCGCTGGCTTGAAATGTTTCTCAAGTTCGCGCGAAAGGAACCGAATCTTGACTGGTTTCAGTTGGCCGACAGCGCACTTTCGACTGAAAAAGCACGCATCGCGGCGGCGCTCAAACACTTGCACGAAGTTTGTGCCGCGTTCCAGCATCGCGGGTTTGCGGTCATGGTTATTAAGACTCTCGATCATTGGCCGGACTTCGGCAGCGACATGGATCTTTTCACCACCGCCCAGCCTCATGAAGTCTTCCATTTGATGACGGAAAACTTCCATGCCCGTCTCGCGCCGCGGAGTTGGGGCGATCATCTCGCCAATAAGTGGAATTTCCTCATCCCCGGCCTGCCCGAACCGATCGAAATCCATGTCGGCCGCCTTGGGCAGACTGGAGAACAAGTCGCAATGGCTTCCTCCCTCGTAAGGCGCGCCTGGCAAATGGACGCCGGCGGCTACAGGTTCAACGTTCCGTCCGTGCCCGACCGGTTGATGATCTCCACGTTGCAGCGCATGTATCGGCATTTCAACATTCGTCTATGCGACATCCTTGACACCGCTACCATTGCCGACGCGGGACTCATCAATTACGACGAGCTGAGCATATTGGCTGAGTCCGCTGGCATCTGGGAAGGGGTCGCGACTTATCTCGCGATTGTTTCGGACTATGTGAAGGGCTATCGCGGCACTCCACTCAACCTACCGCACTTTGTTCTCGACGCGGCGCGATTCCGTGGCGCCGAAATCTTCTACAACAAAGGCTTTCTGCGCGTTCCGCTCATGCCGCACTCCGCTCGGCTCTACGGATCCGAAATGGCGCATGTGTTGAGTCGCGGGGAATTGCAAAACTGCGCGCGCTTAAGTCTGTTGCCGTTGCTTGGCACCGCGGCCATGGCGGCAGAAAGAATTACCGGCAGCGATAAAGGCATTTGGTAAGCAAGCGAATAAAGATACTTGCCAGAAGGTGAAGGTTAAATAGTATGGGCAATTTGATATTGAGACTTCAGGGACCTGCATCACGTTCGAGCCGCGCGGCTAGTTCACCCCGCCGCGGCGCGCCCGTGCAATATTCATACAATCGCTCTTCCGCTGCCTTGGAACTTCAGGATGCATCCTCCCCGCAGCCTCAATTCCTGCCGCAACCGGTCCCCGCGCGCGCTCGCGCCGTGCTCGTGCCGCGAGGCAATACCATGTTCCTGGGCCTCGACCAGCGCATACGTGGCCGCTCCCGGGGTTCAACCTTCGTTTCGGTTACAGTGCACGTCGCCATCATCGCCGCCGTCCTCTGGCTTGCGATGGTGATTCACAACCCCGTGGTCGATACTTCACAAGTGGCTACGCCCATTCAATTCACTCTCTACGATCCACCGCCGCCGCCGGTCATGCCGGTGGCCAGGGTGCGGGGAGGCGGCGGAGGCGGTGGCGCGCATCAGTTGGTCGCACCGACTCAGGGATCCTTGCCCAAGGTGGTCCAGAGAGCTCCAGTCATTCCCCTGGAGCCCCCGAAGATCAACACTCCGAAACTGCTGATTCAACCCACAACGACCGTGCAAATGCCCCAGAACAATCCAATGCCCAAGCTCGGCGCTCCTCACACTGAGCAGGTGGCGATGGCGTCGCAAGGCGGTGGCAGCGCCAACGGATTCGGTTTCGGTATTGGTGGAGGCGTGGGATCAGGCCAGGGCACCGGACAAGGCCCAGGCAGCACGAGCGGCTTCGGCGGCGGGATCATGAGCGTCGGCGGAGGCGTCAGCGCTCCCGAGGTCATCCACTCCGTTCAGCCGCAATTCACGCCCGAAGCTCGCAGCCAGAACTATCAGGGCGTTGTCGCCGTGCAGCTCATTGTCGACACACAAGGCGTCCCGCAGGATGTGCGCGTGGTTCGTCATCTTGGCATGGGGCTCGACGAAGAAGCCATCGCAGCCGTCAAGCAATACCGGTTCCGGCCGGCCAAGTACGAAGGCCGTTCCGTCTCGGTGCAGATGGTGATTGACGTGGACTTCCGCCTCGATTGATCTGGGCATGACTTCAGCCATGCCTGATGCCGCGCTCTGTCCTATTCAACAACCGACATTCCGATGACAGATTTTTCGCGCTCGAACCAGCCCTTGGCAGATCGAAGGACGCGTTGACCGCGTCCTTACTGCTCGGCGTCCTGCACCGGCTTCGTCTGCTGCTGCGCAACCGGGCCAGTCCCCTCTTCCGTTTTCGGGTAGTAGCCGCGCTTCGTTCTCGCCGTCAACTGGCCATGACGCGGAGAAACTGCTTCCACACGCACCGAGCGATAGCCGCCCTGAGTGAACGGCTTCGAGGAGTGGTAGTCAACCACATATTGCTCGCGAATGTCCCTCGCGACCTCGGCCGCGAGGGCGCTCACATCATTGATCGATGTGGCAAAGTAGGCGACGCCGCCTGTTTCCTCCGACAGCCGCTGCAGATCGTTCCGGGCTTGCTCCGATTCCTGCGGTTCATCGTCATAGAGCAGCCCGATGGAATAAACCACGGGACCCGCCAGACCCTGCACGCGCCGGATTGCCTGTTCCAGATTCAGCCTCGAAGCATTGTCTGCTCCATCGGTAATAATCAGCAGCACCTGCTTCCGATTCTTGCCGTACTTGGCCAGCTCGTCCGCTGAAGCAGCCACCGCATCGTACATGGCCGTCGTGCCCGCCGGATCGAAGCGCGACATTCCACGGCTCAGCGCCACCCGGTCCGTCGTAAATCCCTGGTCGAGATAGGGCCGATCAGCGAAGTTCACGACAAACGCTTCATCGGCCGGATTGGAATCGGTGAGCAAATGGTACGCAGCCGCATTCACAGTCCCGCGCTTGTCGCGCATGGAGCCCGAGTCGTCAATCAGGATTCCCATCGAGACAGGCAGATCGAGATGTTGCGCGGCATTCACCGTCTGCGGAACTCCATCCTCCCAGACGCGAAAGTCTTGCAGGCCCAAATCGAGCACCGGCTGGCCCCTTGAATCCAGCACGGCGCAGTTCAGCAGCACTTCGTCCACATTGGCATGCAGAATGTACATGCCGTTCTGTTGCTTCTCAATTCCTGAGCCCTGATTTCCCGATCCCTGATTCGCCGCGGTCTGGCTCGGCGGCAGGTTGCCCGGCGCATTTCCGCTCGCGGGCACATTCGGCTGCGCAAACGCGGCCGCGGCGGGCACATCAGGATCGGGTGACGGGATGGGGTCCCGGTCGACATTGAGCGGCGGCTGAATCTCCGGCCGCGTCGGATCGTTCATCTCGGCAGCGCCTGCACCCGCGGAATTCGTGGACGGCGTTTGCGCCGCCGGATAGACAGCTGCCTGCGCAGACAAAACCGCTCCACCCCATCCGGCGAGCAGAAGAACGGCGAATATCGCCTTGGGCGCGGAATGCCGTATCAGCAAAGACGTCAAGATCATAGTCGTGAGCAAACTCGTGGAAACGCCTCCTATATTGGATGCAAATTGCCGGGCGTCCACGGGGCCGGCTGCGCGAACTTTCCAAGGCCTGGTTTTCCAAAGTCCGGCTCAGGCATTCTCACGGTTGCAGAGGGGGATCTTTCGAGATTTCATCGGTCGCCGCCATTCCTATGTATAGATAGGCAGCCGCGGCGCCGCCGCCTTCAGCAAAGGGTGGTGCCCCCGCCCCCCCACCCCCCTCCTACCTTTTCGTTCAAAATTCTCGTGGCCAAAGGGTTAGAAGCACGAAGCGTGCAAAACTTCATTTTTCATGCGTTTAGAAACAAGATATTCAAAACAAAAGGCTTATTTGCCCCGGTCCTGCCCCAGAGCTCTTATGCCCAGAAAAGAGGAGCGCGGCGAAGGTTCGCCGCGCTCCTATTTTTGACTCTCAGTACAACTATGCGCCAAATGGGGGAAATGGTCGGCAAACTTCGAAAAAGAATTTGACGAACAGAATCAGCGGGATGCGGGGAAAATAGCCTCGGCACGGGTTGACAGCGCGCCGGGAGGATCGCTCAGCCTGGATGGGGCGGGGAAACGCATCTGTTCTTCTCCTTCGGAAGCAGCCATTTTCTTAGGCTGCTCGTTGGTTTTGGTGGCTTGAGAGTGCGAAAGAGCTTCGCCATTTTCTCTTCAAAGTTCTTTCGCGCTTCCGCTCCTTGTTTGCATTCGCATTTCATAACAACTTCGCCCGAGTTCATTCTTTCACCGTTGAAAGATATAAGTCGCAGTTGTGAAACGACAGGGCTACTTGAGGCATGGGAATTGGCATCGGTTTATCCGGACTGAGTGTGGAGTTTTGATTTAAGGGCTGGAGGAAATTGCAGAACTGCCCGATGTATCTTTGTCCTGACGTTGTTTTGTAGGACACAGCAGAAACAAGGAACACAATTTGGGTTCCATCCCACAGTTCTTCTTCCAGCTTCCTAGTCAGAATTGGGCCCGGTTCCCGCGCTGTTGCCCAGACGCTTTTCCCCGCATCACTAAATCCGAGGGTCGGCCCTTCAACCTGCTGATCTCTCTTAGCTTTTAACTCCCGCGTAAAGGCATCTTGGAATCTGCTGACTACCTCTCTTTGAGTTGAGTGGCTAAAATTCGGTTCCAAATAGACCATTGCGTAAGGGAAAACATCCTCGGCGACCGACTCTCCAGTACGGGTCCAAATGAAATGCACATCGATTGGTTCAAGCTCCACGAACCATGAAGGTCTGGAATTGGGATCGGGAGGAAGGCTGCTCAGATACTTGGGTTCGAGAGATGTCTCTACATAGACTTCTTGGGATTCCGCCTTTTCCTTCCAGACCGCAATCCGCGCGACGAGATCGATGTGGTCTTGGTAAACAGTGTGGACGACTGCCCACCCAAATACCGCAACATAAAACACTGCGAGTATCCAAGCATCTTTAGCAATGCGTCTCCATTGCTGCCAGGTCATGGTGCGCCACCCGATCTGGCCAATCCTTGCGCGTTCTTTGTAAATAAAAGCAAGTATCGGTAAGGCGCCGACGGTGAACCAATTCCCCGAAAAGATGGCCGGGAAATACGCGACGCTTCGCCAAAACAAATTCCAAAAGTGGTTCGGCATGATCTGAGAGAATTGTCTCCTCGGACACACTTGTACGTCGAATATATTATTGCCCTTATTTGCCCTCGGTCCCCGTCCATAGCGCATATGCCCAGAAAAGCGAAGCGCAGAGAATAGTCGCCGCGCTCCTTTTCATGGTTCTCGATTCAAGCATTCGCCAAGAGGGCAAAATAATCGGCAAACTTCAAAAAAGAATTTGGCGAACAGAATCAGTGGGATGCCGGAAAAATGCGCGCGCCGGGGATTGACACCCCTGACCGAGCTTCAACGGGGCCAAACAAGAAGGCCAGGAGATTTTCTCCTGGCCTCCATCGCCTCAGATCTTAATTTGCAACGCTCTGATTAGCTGCACCCGCTCGTCGACCCGCAGCTCATGCAGCGATAGCAGCTCCCGTTGCGCACCATGATGGCGCCGCAGGTTCCGCAGCTGGGCGCGTCGCCCATGTCGTACATGCCGCGCATGGCGTCGGCCGCGTGATAGAGCCCGCGGTCCTGCATGCTCGGCACCTGCGAAGAGCCCGCGGCCTGCGCATGATGCGTCTGCGTATCCGTCATCCGCCGCGGCGAGCCACCGCCCGCTTCGGCCTGCGGCTCCGGCGCAATGCCGCCGCCGGAATGTCCGGTGGCCGTGACCTGGTTGAGGCGCTTGGCCACTTCCTCGGCCAGCCGCGCAATGTGCTGCTGCGTGGTCTGCGGCTCATCGTCTTCGAGGCCGCTGTCCTCGATCATGCTGGGCGAGGCGGTCAACTGCGGCGCCTGCGGAGCGAGGCCCGCGAAGAGCGTGAGCTGCTGCCCGGAGAGGAATCGCAAATTGAGCCAGCGGAAGATGTAATCCATGAGGCTCTTCGCGTAACCGATCTGCTCGTTACCCGTCCAGCCCGACGGCTCAAAGCGCGTGTGCGCAAATTTCTCGCACAGTACCTTGAGCGGCACGCCGTGCTGCAAGGCAAGCGAAACCGATGTGGCAAATGCATCCATCAGACCGCTTACGGTGGATCCTTCCTTGGCCATGCGGATGAAGATCTCGCCCGGCTGGCCGTTGGGATACATTCCCACGGTGATGTAGCCCTCGTGGCCGGCGATGGAGAATTTGTGCGTGAGCGACGCACGCTCCTCCTGCAGCCGGTGACGGATTGCGGGCGGCGGAGCATTCAGATCCTGCGCCTCGCGGGGAATCTCGGTGGCGGGATTCATGGCCGGCGCCGGCGTGAGCACGGGAACCGCAGCCGCCGCGGCAACCTCGTCGAGCGCTTTCTGGAATGCCTGCACGGTGGCGAGCAATTGCTTGGCGCTGACCTCGACCTTGTCGGCCGCGTGCGCTTCGAGCAGTTTGACATCGGCATCGGGCGCCGCCTGCGATGCCGCGAGACTCGCGAGCAGCCGGCTGCCCACGGCATCGAGCGCCGACGGTTCCTTCTTCGCGTCCATGCTGACGTTCAGCGGCTGCGTGCCCTTCGATCCGTCGCGGTAAATTGCCACGGCCTTGATTCCCTGCCGCCAGCTTTCTGCGTACGCCTCGGCCACATCTTCAACCGTTGCCTCGTGCGGCAGGTTCACCGTCTTTGAGATCGCTCCCGACAGGAACGGCTGCGCCGCGGCCATCATCTTGATGTGGCCCATGTAGTGAATGGAACGCGTGCCCTTGGCCGGCTTGAAGCTGCAATCGAATACGGCCAGGTGCTCCGGCTTGATGCCCGGCGCGCCTTCGATGGTGCCCGTGGCATCGATGTAGCTGACGATCGCGTTCACTTCTTCGTTGTCGTAGCCCAGCTTGAACAATGCGGACGGCACGGTGTTGTTGACGATCTTGATCATGCCGCCGCCGACGAGCTTCTTGTACTTGACGAGCGCGAGGTCGGGCTCGATGCCGGTGGTGTCGCAATCCATCATGAAGCCGATGGTGCCGGTGGGCGCGAGAACCGTGGTTTGCGAGTTGCGATAGCCGTAGCGCTCGCCGTAGAGAAGCGCCATATCCCAGCACTCGCGGCTGGCATCGATGAGCGCGTCAAGCTGGGGTACCGTGAACGGCTCGTTGGCAGCCCGCGACTTGCCGATGTTGTTGACTTCGGCGCGGTGCATGCGGATCACGTCGAGGAACGGCTCGCGATTGACGTAGTAGCCGGGGCATGCTCCGCCCTGGTGTTCCACGCTCGCCGTCAGCGGCGTCGCCGAAGCGAGCGGCGGGCACTGCGCGGCGATGATCGCCGATTGCAGGTACGCCTGGCCAGTCATCATGGCCGTCATGCAGCCCGCCATGTCGCGTCCCGCTTCAGAGTCGTAGGGCAGGCCCATCGACATGAGCAGCGCGCCCAGGTTGGCATAGCCGAGGCCGAGCGGCCGGTAGTCGTGCGAGTTGCGCGCAATGGCCTCGGTCGGATATCCCGAGTTGTCGACCAGGATCTCCATCGCCGTGATCAATACCGAAATCGCATGCCGGTATGCAGCGGTGTCGAATGTGCCGGCCGGCGTAACAAAGCGCATGAGATTGAGGCTCGCCAGGTTGCAGGCCGAGTTATCGAGGAACATGTACTCGCTGCACGGGTTCGACGCGTTGATGCGCGCCGTGTTCTTGCTGGTGTGCCATTTGTTGATGGTGTCGTCGAATTGCATTCCCGGATCGCCGCAGAGCCACGTCGAATCCGCGATCTTGCCCATGATCCAGCGCGCCCTGTAGGTGGAAACTGGCTCGTGGCCCTTCACCGTGTAGGTGGTGAATTCGCCATCGGCCTCATAGCTGTGCATAAATTCGTCACTGACCCTTACAGAATTGTTCGCGTTCTGGAAGAAGATCGACGAAAACGCTTCCGAGTCGGGACCGCTTCCATCGTAGCCCGCCTTGATGAGCGTGAAGGCTTTCGCCTCTTCCTTTGATTTGCACTCGATAAAGTCCACGATGTCCGGGTGGTCGACATTCAGGATCACCATCTTGGCCGCGCGCCGCGTCTTGCCGCCGCTCTTGATGACGCCGGCGAACGCATCGAAGCCGCGCATGAAGCTCAGCGGTCCGCTGGCCGATCCGCCGCCCGAGAGCAGCTCCATCGATCCGCGCAGCGACGACAGGTTGGTGCCCGTGCCCGATCCCCACTTGAACAGCATGCCTTCGGTCTTGGCCAGCGTCAGAATCGAGTCCAGCGAATCGTCGACCGCGTTGATGAAGCACGCCGAGCACTGCGGGTTCCTGTAGCCCGTCGCCGAATATTGCACTCCGCCGGTCACCGGGTCCCAGTGCCAGTTCTGCCCGTCCGCATCCGGCTCAAGCCGGTCGCAGCCCACGTTGAACCAAACCGGCGAGTTGAACGCCGCCTTCTGCGTGAGCAGCAGGTGCGCCAGCTCGTCGTGGAAGATTCCCGCGTCGACCGTGGTGGCAAAATAGCCGCCGGCCATGCCCCAGTCGCGCACCGTCTCCGCAACGCGCGCCACCAGTTGCCGCACGCCCGTTTCGCGCTCCGGCGTGCCGATCTGCCCGTGCAGGTACTTTGAAGCCACGATGTTTGTCGCCGTCATCGACCAGTCAACGGGAACCTCTACGTCCTTCTGCTCGAAGATCGAGTTGCCCTTGGTGTCGGTGATCGATGCGGTGCGGCGCTCCCAGGCCATTTCGTCGTAGGGAGAAACTCCCTCTCTGGAGAAGCGCCGGGAAAAGGTCAGGCCCTGCGTACGGGGGGTAGTCGGGTAGGCAGCGGTCGAAGTCTGAAGGTGAGCCTCGTTCATCTTGTTACTCTCCATGGGTCAAAAATCGGTGTAAAAAGCCCTATCACCGGCCACATAGCCGGAGCGCGGGTGCCACCCGCAAGTATTTGGAAACAAGCAGAAAAATGAGGGCGAAAATTCTGGAAATCGGTGCGTCTTCCGCGGCCCACCGCCACATCCAGCTCTTTCTTCGTCGCCATTCCCTAAACCGTTTTCGCCGCCTGTTTATTTGATTCGAAACCCCAGGCGAGAGACGCTGAAGGGAACACCTGAACTCAGGAATTGCTTGGTATTTGGCTGGTGTCTTTTAACACCCTGTTTACAGCCGCAGATGAAAACTTACCGCTGTCCATGGGGCGTGTCAAGAACAAACCACAACATCTTGTATTTTGTTCACATTTCGGGCACCAGTTCTCTAAACCCCGGACTTTGCCTGTGGAAACTTCGATTCGGCCTTGCGGATCGCGGGTTCGAGCGGTCGAATTTGCATCAGATCTGGGGCGGCGCGGGGCCTTCCTGGGCCCCCAACTCAACCGCTCAACCCGTGCCTCAACCCTAGCCCCGGCCGGGCTCTCGCACAAGGCGCAGAAGCGGTGCATTTCGGCCGCGTTTCTGTTCAAGTTGTGGACATTGAGGCGATTCGAATCGGCACTTCCGCCCGTAAGGTCTTAACCGCGGCGGAAACCCGTTGCATTCGAGGGATTCCAACGAGCGCTCATTGCCATGCCTTCCGTGGCTTCCTGGGCAGCGTCATCTCGCTTAGCGGCACAAACTCAAATCCTTTTGCGCGGTAGTGAGTGATGATGCGGCCGGTGGCTTCAACTGTCGCCCAGCGGTTGCCGTTGGGGTCTTCAGAGTCGCCGTCGTGCAACAGGACGATCCCGCCGTCGCCATCAAGCACGTCGATCTGCGCCGCGAGATAGTCCACAATCTCGTCAGCTGTCTTCAGTTTCCAGTCCAGCCCCTCCGCATCCCACATCGCCAGCTGGATATTGTGGAGCCGCAGGTACTCGAGTATTCCCTCGTCGTAGTGGCCGCCCGGCGGCCGGAAGTACTGTCCCCAACGGTTAATCTCGTGGTCGATCGCCTCAAACGGCGCTCCGCACAGATTCCGATGAGTCCGGGTATGGTTGCCGATCACGTGGCCCGCCTGCTCGACGCGCTTGACGGTCCCCTCATGCGCTAGCATTCGCTGGCCAATCATGAAGAACGTAGCAGAGACAGAGTGGTAGGAGAGCACGCCAAGCAGCGCTTCCGTGCAAGGCGGCGACGGTCCATCGTCGAAGGTCAACGAGAGTTTCTTCATTGCGTGGGGTCAGCATACCCTCGCTGTCCTGCCAATCACAACGAATTTCTGCGGGCTTCAAGCCGCAAGGCCCCGCCCGGGCTCGCCCAGAATCTCGCCGAGCGCAAAAACAGATCGGCCCCGCACGCCGTGACGTGCGAGGCCGATCGATTGTTTATATCCGCGAACCGCGGAACCGCGCGACCATGGTTCACTGTTCGCCGTTCGCGGCAGTTCGTCAGTTGCCCTTGTCGATCCTCATTCCATAAAACGATCTCCAAACAAAGAACACCGAGATCAGGAAGAAGACGACGGCCAGCGCGTGCGCCAGCAGCGGATTGCTCGCGCTGAGCGTCACCGCGAGCTCGACCGCAAGCAGCCCGAACAAGGTCGTGAATTTGATCACCGGATTTAAGGCCACCGACGACGTGTCCTTGAACGGATCGCCGACCGTGTCTCCGATGACGGTTGCGTCGTGCAATGGCGTGCCCTTCTGTTTCAGCTCCACCTCGACGATCTTCTTCGCGTTGTCCCAAGCGCCGCCGGCGTTGGCCATAAAGATCGCCTGGTATAAGCCAAAGGTTGCAATCGAGATTAGGTAGCCGATGAAGAAGAACGGCTCGACGAACGCAAACGAAAGGGTAACAAAGAAGACCGCCAGAAAGATGATGAACATTCCCTTCTGCGCGTACTTCGTGCAGATCTCAACCACCTTCTTGCTGTCGGCAACCGATGCTTTCTCCACGCCTTCGAGTTTTATGTTGGCTTTGATGAACTCAACCGCGCGGTAGGCGCCCGTGGTCACAGCCTGCGTTGAAGCGCCCGTGAACCAGTAGATCATCGCGCCGCCCGAGATCAACCCCAGCAGGAATGGCGCGTGCAACAGCGAAAGGCTTTGGACGTCATGCGTCAGTCCGCCTGTAAGCGCCATGATGATGGAGAAAATCATCGTCGTGGCGCCCACCACCGCCGTGCCGATCAGCACCGGCTTGGCCGATGCCTTGAAGGTATTGCCGGCGCCGTCGTTCGCTTCCAGCAGGTCCTTCGCTTTTTCGAATTTCACGTCGATGTTGTAGTCCTTCTTCAGCTCGGCTTCGATGTTCGGAACATTTTCAATCAGCGACAGCTCGTAAATGGATTGCGCATTGTCGGTGACCGGTCCGTAAGAATCCACCGCGATCGTTACCGGGCCCATACCCAGGAAGCCGAACGCCACCAGCCCAAACGCGAAGACAGCCGGGGCCAGCATCAAGCTCGCCATCGATGCACCCGTCGAGAACATATAGCCCAGGGACATCAGCCCGACCATGCTGAAGCCCAGCCAGTAGGCCGAAAAATTGCCCGCTACGAATCCCGACAGGATCCCCAGCGATGCTCCGCCTTCCTGCGCCGACTTCACCACTTCTCTCACGTGACCCGATTTGGTTGATGTAAAGACCTTCACCAGTTCCGGAATGATCGCTCCGGCAAGCGTTCCGCAGGAGATGATCGAGGCCAGCTTCCACCACAGCGTTCCGTCGCCCAGCGTCGGGATCATCAGGTAAGTCACCACATACGTCAGGGCGATCGAGACGATCGACGTAATCCACACCAGCGACGTCAAGGGCGTCTCAAAGTCCATCTCGTCTGCATTTCCGTATTTCGCATGAGCGATTGCGCCATTCAGGAAGTAGGCAGCCGAGCTCGAGACCAGCATGGCCACGCGCATCACGAAAATCCATACCAGCAACTGCACTTGCGTTGTGGGATTCGGCACCGCCAGCAGGATAAACGTGATCAGGGCCACGCCGGTTACGCCATACGTCTCGAAGCCGTCCGCGCTCGGGCCCACCGAATCGCCCGCATTGTCACCCGTGCAGTCCGCGATCACGCCCGGGTTGCGCGCATCGTCTTCCTTGATCTTGAACACGATCTTCATCAAGTCCGAGCCGATGTCGGCAATCTTGGTAAAAATGCCGCCAGCAATACGCAGCGCCGCTGCGCCCAGGCTCTCGCCAATCGCGAAACCGATGAAGCATGGGCCGGCATAGTCGCCCGGAACAAAGAGCAGGATGAAAAGCATAATCAGCAGCTCAACCGAGATCAGCATCATGCCGATGCTCATGCCGGCCTTGAGCGGAATCGCAAAACATGGGTATGGCTTGCCGCGCAATCCCGCGAACGCCGTCCGCGAGTTGGCAAATGTGTTCACGCGAATTCCGAACCATGCCACGCCGTAGCTGCCCGCGATGCCCACCAGCGAAAAGAGCAGAATAATGGGCAACGTGACCGCAATCGATTTTCCCGGCACCGGAGCCAGGTAACCGAAGTACAGCGAGATAATCACCGCAATGAATACCCAGAGCAGCAAAATGAACTTGCCCTGCGTCACCAGATACGTTTTGCACGTTTCGTAAATCAGTTCCGACATCTCGCGCATCGTGCGGTGAACCGGCAGGTTTTTCAACTGCACGTAGATCACCAGGCCAAACAACAGGCCCGCGGCGCAGAACAGCAACCCAAGCGACAGCAGCGCGTGTCCGTTCATGCCGAGAAAATTCACTGTCGACAAATCGGGCACCTTCAGACTTGCTTCTCCGCCAGCCTGTTCCGTCTGCCCGAATGCAAAGGCCGGAAGCAGCAGCCCCAGCAGGGCCGTCGCGATTCGATACGGCCGATTCAGGAGCGCGCCAGCGCCCTTCCCGATGGCCGAGGAAATCTTCCCCATGCTCGCCATCCCAACCCAAGACCCAATAACCTGCCGCGCAAAAAACGCAGCCACGATGAGCGACAAAACGCTCACGCCAAGAAAGAAGTCCATCCAACCCAGTACAGTCACACACCCTCCATACATAAGGTTCTGAAATTGAGGCGCATTCGGCCCCGAAACCGGCCGCTTAAACCACCGGGGAATTGCCACCGGAAGGCTATCATCCGGATACACCGCTGTCGAGTGATAGCTGTCACGGGGTTTCCCTGCGCTTTTCCCAGCTTGGCTCCGTCCCATTCCGGATCGCACTCACGAAGCCCTTCGTCGACGCAAAATCTACGCAGCCGGCGCACACTTCCGCCCCGGAATCCATCTCATTTTTCAGTTGTCTGATGAGGATTGTCTCTGGGAAGTTGTCCGTTCCCTGTCAGGGTCCGCAGCCTACTGGCTTTTGCGCTCTCGTTCCCTCGGTCCCTTGGTCCTCGCTTCACTCCACCGGCACATCCATCTGATCGCCGGGCAGAACATTGTTCATCCCCGGGTCCGATTCATCGCGCACCATCCCCCCCGGCAACGGATGCAGTTTGAACAGTACCAGAACATTCCGATCCGGATCGTCAAGCGCTTGGAAGCTCGCCACCTGCTCGAGCGAATAGCGCGTATGCAGATCCACCAGGGTGCTCGGATCAACGGCGTTCCATGAAGAGAACCATCCAGGCTGATAGTCGTCCAATTTGGCCGCCAGATCCTCCGTGCTCAACTCGTCGCAGATCGCGGGCAGCCCCGTGATCAACGTAATTTCGTCTCCGCTGGTTGAAACCATCAACCGCTTTCCGTTGGGATGCGCATCAATATACTGTGTCAACTGCGTCGCCGCGTTCACAAACGTATACTCCGGATGGGTTGCGTAGACCATCGTTCTCCATCCGTGAATGCCCGCGGCCGTCGCCGCTGCCGCAATCGCAATCCAACCCAGCCGCCGCTCCCAGCCCTCCTGCTCCGCAAGCACTCCCGCTCCCAGCGCCACCACGGTGCAAACCAGAAAAGCCGGCACGGTAAAGTACCGCGGCTGCGGATGATTCTGCACGGTCATGAACAAAACGAAGCCCAGAATGCCTAAAACTGCTGCCCCGAACACTGGATCGCGGCCCATTCTCCGACCCCATTCTGACCGCCAAGCAATCGCCGCCGCCGCCGCCATTGCCGCTGCAAGCAACACCAGGCTGTGATCGACCCATAGCATTCCGTGAAGCGACCACCAGAATGAAACCAGCGGCCACCAGAACTCGGGCGGCTTGGCATAGGCGTTCGCGGAGAGGAAAAAGTAGGTGTAGTCGCCCATCAACCCCGCGTGCGCGACAAGCGCAAGCCACGCGCCATACAAGACGGCCGCAGTCGAGCCTGCCGCCAGCACGCACCTCAGCGCCACCTTCCGCCGCGCCCAAAGCGGCAGAGCAATCCCCCACGCGACGGCCGGCGCCAGAAATGCTGCGTTCGTTTTAGTCAGCATCGCCAGCGCGAACAGCAACCCGATCCCCACCGAAGCGAGCACTGGCCGCTTCATCCGCGGCAGCCGCACGGCCAGGTTCAACATCGCCAGAGTCAGCGTGGTCTCAAGCGGCTCGAGAATCGCCAATCGATTGAAGCAGTAGAGATAGGGACTAGTGACTGCCAGCGTCACACCAAGCAGCGCAACCCATCTTTGCCCCCTCTTGCGCAGCAGCAAATAGGTCAACGCAATGCTCGCGAAAAAACACCCCACCGCCAGCCCGCGCGCCGCCTCCACTTTTACGCCGGAAACAAAAAAGAGCACCCACTCTAAAAACGGCCACACCGGCAGCGTGACAGCGGCGTTGAAATCGCCGGCCATGTACCAATGCCCGAACAGATGCGCGCGAATGGCCGCAGCCCCATACCAACCCTCATCGGTGTATTTTGCCCAATCGAAGATCCACGGCGACCCGTTGGGGAAATCCGCTCTCAAACGCCATGCATGCAGCGCTGCGAATCCAAGAATCGCAATCACCCACGCCGCGCTTCCCAACCGCCTGAGTTGCCCCGCCCGCGGTTTCCGCTGCTCGCCAAGCGGTTCACGCGCTCGAGCGTCGTGCTCCAAACGCGTCTTGGCTGCGGACTGAGCTGGCATCCCTGTTTCCTCAGATTCCTCAAAAAGACAAAGCTGGTATTGGAATTAGCCCCGGATGGAATGTTTTCGAGTATACCGTCCTTCAGCTACCGGCTATTCCAGCACGACGAGCTAAAGGCTAAAAGCGAATGGCTGAGAGCTGTCTTCCGGTCCCCGCTCCATTCATGTTTTCCCCTGCCGGGCCGATGAGATTTGTGATGGCTTGGCAGTTCACCTTTGCGTCCGAGGCGAGGCAGGAAGGGATCCATGCATAACTCCGCTCCATTCCACGGGCAGCCCTCCGCCTCAGGCCTCACGCTCGTGGAGCTCGATTCCACTACTGCCTCGGTCCATGTGGTTGGTGTCAGCGCCGCCTGGCGCAAGCTTCTCATGCAGGCGGAGATGGCTGCGCCGCATCTGCAGGTGGCCGCCATCGAAGGCGAGCACGGCACGGGCAAGCAAACCCTCGCGCGCTATCTTTTCAGCCGCTCTCCGCTCGCTGCCGGCGCCTTTCAGCGCCGCGACGCACGCGAGTGGCTCGCTACCGACGCCGATCCTTCTACTCTCGCCGGTTTCACTTATCTCGATCGCGTCGACCTTCTCGCCCCTCCAGGCCAGGGCCTGTTGCTCGGCGTTTTGAAAAGCCTTCAAGATCGCCCTCCCGGCCGCGCCGTCCTGCTCGCGTCTTCGCAAACTCCCCTGCGCCAGATGGCCGGCCAGGGACTGCTTCTTCCCGACCTAGCTTTTCGCCTCACTACCATTCGCTTCGCGATCCCGCCGCTGCGGCAGCGCCGCGAAGACATCGCTCCGCTTGCCCAATTCCTTCTCGACCGCATCTGCGCCCGCTACCAGCAGCGACCCGTCGTTCTCGGACCCGGCTCTCTCGCCCGTCTCCTTCAGCACGCTTGGCCCGGCAACGTGCGCGAGCTTGCCGGCATTCTCGAAAATGCTCTCCTCCAGGCCGACAACGGCGTCATCCGCGCCACCGAACTCGCCCTTCCCGACGGCCTCGAGTCTTCCACCCATCAGCAATTCGATACCGCGTTCCCCGCCGGCTCCCTCATGAATTCCGCATTCAATCCGTGGGCCGGCTC
>CAZHOO010000020.1:0-41872 GCA_964533905.1 uncultured Occallatibacter sp.
GCATGAAGTTCATGAAATTCGGCAAGGCGCTTGCGATGGGCGCACTTTCGGCGGCCGTCGTACTTGGCGTAACGTCTTGCGTTGAGAGTTATACGGTTGGCTATTTGTTTGTGACGGGAACGGTCACCGTCTCCAGTGGCAGTAATGGAATCATCTCCGGATTCAAAATCGATCACAACACGGGCCGTTTGACCCCCATCAACACTCTGCCTGTTGCATCCGGAGGCGCCAACCCGGTTCGCGCCGTCCTGACCCTCGGCAGCCGGTTTCTTTACGTCCTCAACCGCGGAGTCACCGCATCGGGCAGCGCCAATTGCTATGGCACGGGCGCCAATGCCTGTCTGAATTCCAATATCACTCAGTTTATTGTGGGCGGCAACGGCACCCTGACGCCCCAGGAAACCTTCTATTCATCGGGCGTCAATCCCTTCCGCTTGATTGCCGACCCCTCAGGAAATTACCTATTTGTTCTGGACCACGACGCGCCTGACAACGCGGCCCCATCCAGCGCCGACAACTGCGCTCTCGCCCTTGGAACTTCAGTGACCACTTGCGGCGATATTACCGTCTTCAAGATCGACCAGAACACCGGTCGGCTTTCGCTGGTTGTGAATGCCCAAGTGACGGCGGTTTCGAGCAGTCAGCCCATCACCTATTTCCCGGTGCCCGCGAATCCCGTCGATTTCCTGATATCTGGCGGAAGCCTCCTCACTCTTACCGGCGCCCCAAACCCGACCTCCTATCCGTACGTCGGCGGTACCCTTTCTTTTCCGTACAACTATTCCGGTACCACCGGGCAGTTGACGCTGAGCCAAAACAGTTCCCAGCCCCTGGGGGTGAAAGCGGCTACAGCGATGGTCAGCGCCGGGGCTGTGATTTATGTCCTGGATAACGAGCCCATCACCGTTTCGTTTAATGGCGTGCCAACCACGTCGGCCAGTCAGCTTCTTCCCTTTACCGTCGGTACCGGCGGTGCGCTGCAGGCGGAGCCCGGCGGCGCGATTCCCGATGACCCGTCGCTTTCGAACCCCATCTACATCATCATTGAGAGCAAGGGCAAATTCCTCTATGTGGCCAACCAGGGAAACAACGTCCAAGGGCCTCTTCAGGAAAGCGGAATCACCGGATACTTTGTCACGACCGCGCCCGCTTATCAGTTAAGCTTCATCGCTGATGAGCCGTTCGGAATCGGCTCCGGATCGGGCCCGCAGTGCATTGTCGAAGATCCTTCCGACCAGTTCATCTACACGGCTGATGAGTACGACTCGACGGTTACGGGGCGAGTGGTGAATCCCGAGACCGGCGACCTCACCGATCTCCGCACCACCAGCGACTACAAGCTCCAGGGGCCGGCGTCGTGGTGCCTGGTCGATGGGCGCACCAGTTAGTGCGGCGCCGCACCCGCCAGTTAGGAAGAATGACGGCTCGGCGGAGCGGTTCTCATGTCAGGCTCCGAGTTTTCAGAAGCCTGAGCGAATGGAAGGTCTGCTCGCAGACCTTGGCTGAATGCCGGTTCCGCTGCTTGCAGCCTCCGCCGGAATTCGAATCTTGGACCGATTTTTAAGTGGCCTGCGTGCGGGCGACATTTCAAGAAAGATGCGCATGAAGTTCAATCAATCGAGCCAACGATCGCTAAACCAGAGCGGGCAAAATGCTGGGACACAAGAATCCAATTGCGGCGCGCTCCAGGGCTCGGCGGCCATGAAGGCTCGAAACCCTGGCTTTCTTCGGTCTCGTTTTGCTCTTTTGCTGGTGGGCGCGTGCAGTTTGCTCGTAGCTTCACTTGTGACTGCGTGCTCGCAGCTTACGCAAACCCTCACCATCGATTTTGTGTACGTGGCTTGCACCAAAGCGGAAGGCACCAACAACTACGGCGAGATCAACGTCTACGAAATCAACTCCGAATCGGGCCGCATGCGCCAGATTCCGAGCTCGCCCTTCCCCTCGCAGGGACGCGATCCGGTGGCGGAGGCCGTCTCGGTCGACTACGGCAGTCTCTTCGTTGTCAATCAGGACGACAACTCGATCGAGCAATTCGGAATCGGCACCGACGGCAAGCTCTATCCCTACAACACAGTCAACACCCCGGGGATCTTTCCGCTGGCTTTGGCCGCGACTAAGTCGAATCTGTTTGTCGTCGACCTCTACCAGCCGCTTCCACTCTGCTCCGATGCCGAGCCCTGCTCCGGCTCCATCGGGGTCTTTCCCCTTTCGGCCGCCAGCGGCACCACGCCGGTTACGATCGGAACGCCTGTCACGAATGCCGCGGTCAACGGCCAGTACTGGCCTTTGGTTCTGTCCGGAGCAAACGCGTCGCACATTATCGTGCCGACGGCGGTCAACGTTCTTGCTTCGGGCGCCGATGTCTTTGTCACCGCTTACGACTCTTCGGTCACGCCAAATGCCGGATATGTCTTCGGATTTTCGGTCGGTTCCAGCGGCACCCTTACTGCGCTACCCGGTTCGCCTTTTGCGGCCGGCGTCAAACCTTCTGCCGTTGCCAGCGATGCTTCCGGTACGCACTTGTTTGTCACCGACTTCTCTAGCGCTCACGTCCTGGGCTACAACCTGACGTCTGGGGGCTTGACGCCGATCGCCGGCAGCCCCTTCGCCGCCGGCAATCAACCCTCCGCCGTCGTCGTCGATACGGCCTACCCCTACGCCTATGTGACGAACTCACAGGACAGCAACGTGACCGCGTATTCCATCGCCTCCAACGGCGCGCTCCGTTCCATCGGCACATATGCCACAGGCCTGCAGCCCGTGGCCATCGGAATTGACCCTTCAACAGAGCATTTTCTGTACACGATCAACTTTCTTGACAATACTGTTTCCGGTTTTGACTTGAGCACCACCAACGGAACACTGCTGGTTTCGCAGGATTCTCCATTTCCGAGCAACGATCAACCAACCGCTGTGACGGCGATTCCGCACAACGGCACGGGCGGCGGCATTCAGCCGTGAGCGCACCTGTTGGCTCCATTCCGGCAGGAAAGCCGGTGGCAATTCTCCGTATTCGGCTTTTACAATGAACACGGGGCAACTTTAACGAGTTTTTTGGGGCTCCAACTGGCGGCCCAAGACGAAGGAAACGCATGAAGTTGAGTAAATCGAGCCAGCTCGTTCTGGTCTCCGCAATTGGCCTCGTCCTGGCCAGCTTTTTGACAGCCTGCAATCTGGTCACGATTGACTATGTTTACGTGGCCTCCTCCGCGGGCAGCTCTTCGGGCAGCGCCGGACAGATCTACACCTACGCCGTCGACGGAAGTTCGGGCGCGCTGCGGAGCGCTGCTTCGCCCGTTTCTTCGGGCGGCTCGGGCCCCGTCGCGATGGCCACCACCTCGGACTACTACAACCTCTACGTCGCCAACAAGGGCAATAATTCCGTGGTTCACTTCTCCATCAGCACCGACGGGGTCCTTGTACCGAAAGACAACATCACCCTTCCGGTAACGCCGGTTTCGATTGCCGTGAATCCAGCCGGCACCTATTTGTACGTGGTTTCGGGCACCACGTCCGCGACGCTCACTGAGTACGCCCTGAGTTCCGGGGCTATCGGCTCCGCGGCCGCCACCATTTCGCTCAAAGTTCCAGGGTTTACCGCCGACACGCTTCTGGCCACTGGCGTCACGGTGCTGGCCAACGGCAACGCCGTTTACGTCACCGCCTACGACAAATCAGCTTACAATCCCGGCGGTACCACCACCAGCGACGCCAATCCGGGATGGCTGTTTGGATTCGCCACCAGCTCCGGCGGAGCGCTGACGCCCGTGACCGGCAGCCCTTATTTGGCCGGCGTGAAGCCGTCCGCTTTGACCACCGATCCGGTCAGTCGCTTTGTCTTCGTCACCGACTACGCTTCGAACGAATTGATCGGGTACACGGTCCTCTCGACCAGCGCCTTGCAATTCATGGTCGATGGCCCTTTCAAAACCGGCAACGAGCCGACTTCGATTGCCATTGATCCCCGCGGGATCTTTATATACCTGAGCAACTCCCTGGATGAAACGGTCTCGGCCTACTCGATCTCGCTGCCCACTGGTGCGCCTACTGCAGACGTCAGCGCGGCGGGTAACACAGCGATCACTACAGACACGGACCCTGTGTCGCTGGTCGTGGAACCTGCGCTCGGCCGCTTTGTCTACACCGCGAACTATGAGGGCAATTCCGTCTCCGGCTTCAAGCTCAATCCCAGTGACGGAACCATCCAGCAGACTCAGGCCACGCCCTACCCCACGGGCGCGAATCCGACAGCTGTAATCGCCATTCCCCATGGGAACCATCCCCTGTCGAGCCCCGAATAGTAGCGACGGCCCTTTTATCAGGCAAAAGCCCAGCCACGCGGCTGGGCTTTCTTCTTTTGTTGGCGGCAAAAATCCCTGTTTAGATCGAACGCATATCCGGACCTCGAATGAGATCCGTTTCCTTCATCTAGTTTCGCTGTTTCTGCACTCTGTTTCCTTTACCCTGTCCACTATTCCCTGCTTCTCACCACGGTGGTCGCGTGCATCCATTCGCGCAGCTTTCGCTGCGCAGGCTTTTCAATAAAATACAGCGCGAAGATAGAAAGCCCAATCAACAAAACGTAGCTGATCCATGGATCGAAGCGGGCCAGCCCCAGTGCATCCAGCACGTGTGAACCGTGAATTATATTCCAGAGGCTGAAATGCAGCAGATAGAGGCAGTAGCTGGCCTCGCCCACAAAAACCAGTGGACGAATGCCCAGCGCGCGAGCCAAGAAATTCTCGCCTGCCAGTCCCAGCACGATGCAGCCAAACAGCGGCATCAGCAATCCGTCATGGATGATCGCGTAAGGCACCAGCGAACCAAGGCTCAACAGGCCATAAATTCCGCCAAACCCTGCGATCCCCAGCCACAGCCGCAGGCGCGCCGCCCGCGCAATCATCCGGTCCAGATCAGCCAGCATCACGCCGAAAACAAAACTGAAAACGTGCGTGTAAGGTGTGTATTTCAGCGCCTGCAGCCAAGGCCCGTAACTCCATCGATCCGGATGCACAATGCCATCGGGATTGAACACGATGTAGAGCGCGCCGGGAACCAGTCCCAGCACCCACACCCCGGCCATCTTCATCACAAGCGGCGCAACGCGCACCGGCCGCTTCCACCTCGCGACGAAGGGAAAAAGCATGTAGTAGGCCGCTTCGGCCGACATCGTCCACGCCGGAGTGTTGAGAAACGTCGATATCGCCGGAACGAAACCCTGCAGAAGAAGTGGTGTCAGCACCACGCCAGCCCAGAACATGGCCCGGGTATGCGTCGGGTATTCCCCGCTCAACTGCCCCAAGCTGAGCAGCAGGCTGAGGAAATAGATGGGATAGATGCGCGTGAAGCGCGCCTCCCAAAAACGTTTGCGGTCCAGTTCCCCGCTGCGCGCCCGTTCCGAGTAGTTGTAGGCCAGAACGAATCCGGAAAGCAGAATAAAGTAGCTGACCGAGATAAATCCGGCGTTGATGACCGGCGCGAGAAAACCGAACCATTGGGGATTGGAGAAGTGGAAGAGCACGATGTTGACAGCCGCGAAGCAGCGCAACCCCGTCAGTGCCTTCAGCGGCGCCGGCTTGATCGTTTGTGCTGGCTTGCTCGTTTCCACGTGCAGTTAGACGTCTCCGGACGGAGGAGCAGCTTTTAGCCATTAGCCTTTAGCTGTCAGCTCCGTTCATGCTGAGTCGGCTGACCTGCTTGACACAAGAGCATTCCGAACCGAACCGACCCGTCAGGACAAAACTCTCTGAAATGAGCAAACCCGCTCACTGAAGAACAGTCCAGCTAAGAGCTGAGGGCTAACAGCTACAGGCTGCTTTACGCCGTCACCAACGATCCCACTTTCTCGCCCAGCACCACGCGCCGGATGTTTCCCGGCTGATTCATGTTGAAGACGATCATGGGCAGGTTATTGTCCTTGCACATGCTCACTGCGGTCAGGTCCATCACCTTCAAGCCCTGTTGCAGAATCTGCATGTAGGTGATCTGGTCGTACTTCACTGCGTCTTTCACGCGCACCGGGTCGGCGTTGTATACGCCCTCCACCTTGGTGCCCTTCAGCAGCACGTCGGCCTTGATCTCCATGGCGCGCAGGCTGGCTGCCGTATCGGTGGAGAAAAACGGATTGCCCGTGCCCGCGGCGAAGACCACGACGCGGCCTTTTTCAAGGTGCCGCACCGCGCGCCGCCTGATATACGGCTCCGCAATCTGGTTCATGAACACCGCCGTCATCACCCGGCATTGCACGCCGCGCTGTTCCAGGGCGTCCTGCAGAGCGATGGCGTTGATGACTGTGGAGAGCATTCCCATGTTGTCCGCGCTCACGCGGTCCATCTCCTTGGCCTGTTCTTCCACGCCGCGGAAAAAGTTGCCGCCGCCAACCACTACCGCGATCTCCACGCCCAACGCGTGGACCTCGGAAATCTCTCCGGTAATTTCCGCCACTTTGTCGGCATCCAGACCAAAGCTCCGCGCCCCGGCCAGCGCCTCTCCCGAAAGTTTCAACACGATTCTCTTGAACATGTCGTTTCGAGTATCGCACACGCATGAAGGGTTGCGCTCCGCCGCCGCGTCTGTGCCCGCTTTGCGAGTACCAATCGCCGTTTCCCGGATTGGCTCTGCCGACGAGTGCGTATCGAATCAGGAATTTCGGGGTGTTTTTCGAGCTCTGCGTTGGTCCGAATGCAAATCCCCTCCCTAGACTTAGCTCATCCGGTTCCTTTGCACTGTTCTTAGCGCACTTCATCCGGCGCAACTCATCCGATTCATTCGGCGGAAGGTCATGGTCGTCAAAACGCACTGCAAGGGACACGCATACACGGGTGTCGAGGTCGGGGCCGTCAACGTTCGCCGCTATTTCACACGGGAAACCGACGTCATTGAGCTCCACCTCGACCACCTGCTGATTCAGTGCGGCCTCACTCCCGATTTTTTTGAGGGGCAGACAGAGATCTCCGATCCCCGCCTCTCGGCCTGGCTTGAATCGAAAAACTTCAACGGACGCCCCGGGGAGGCTCCGATCCCACTCGCCATGATTCCCTCCGGAAAGAATTGTTTTCGCCTCCGCCCCATCTCGACCAAGCGCCGCATGCGCATGGAGCCCACCCTCGACCCCCTCAATCCCGCCTGACACGGTACACTCGACTTGCCATGAATCTCAGCCAGCTGGAGCAGGAAATCGAGCGGCACTTTGCCGCCGGACCGGTCGCTGCCGATGATCCGGCGGCCATGACGGCCTTCCTCGCACTGCGTTCGGCTCTCGAGCGCGGCGAGGTGCGCGCCGCAGAGCCCGATGCGGGCTCCCCCACCGGCTGGTGCGTGAATGCCTGGGTCAAGCGCGGCATCCTGCTCGGTTTTCGCCTCGGCACGCTCGAAGAAATGCCCGCCGCCGAAATCGGTTTTTCCGGTCCGGCGCCCGCGCTAACATTCGTCGACAAACACACCTACCCGGCCCGCCGCTTCAACACCTTTGACGGCGTACGCCTTGTTCCCGGCGGCTCTTCAGTTCGCGCCGGAGCTTACGTCGCTCGCGGCGTGGTCTGCATGCCCCCCATGTACATCAACGTGGGTGCCTACGTCGACGAAGGCACGCTCGTCGACTCGCACGCGCTGGTGGGCTCCTGCGCGCAGATCGGCAAGCGCGTCCACTTGAGCGCCGCAGCGCAAATAGGCGGCGTGCTCGAACCCGTCAACGCAAGCCCGGTGGTTATCGAAGATGAAGTGCTGGTCGGCGGCAACTGCGGAGTCTATGAGGGCACGATCGTGCGCAACGGCGCTGTACTGGGGGCGGGCACAATTCTGACGCGTGGCACGCCGCTCTTTGATCTAGTAAACGGCACGGTGCTGCGGGCCTCCGCCGATCGCCCGCTCATGGTTCCCGAGAACGCTGTGGTTGTGCCCGGCGCTCGCGCCGTCCAAAATGGCAAAGGTCAAGAGTGGGGCCTGAGCCTTTATGCGCCCGTCATCGTCAAGTACCGCGACGACAAAACCGACTTGAGCACCGCGCTTGAAGATTTGCTACGCTGATCGTCGAATTCCGAGATTGCAACAGGAGAGCCGTTTCTGTCCAGTCCGCGGTCCCATCGTTGGAAGCACTACGATCACATGTTCGTGTGGAGCGCCCTGGCGTGCCTGGCGGCGAGCATTCTCGGGACGCTGCTTCTGCGGTATTCCTTCACCGCCGATTTTCCCGGCCTGGGAATCGCTCATCGCTACGCCGTAGCTCTCTATTGCTGCCTCATCCTTGCTTGCCCCTTGTTCCTTCTCACCCTGAGGTCAAGCAAGGTTGGATCCATTGCGATGTGGGCGTTGACTGCAGTGGTAGCTGCCATCGCCGCGGTTGCCGGAGCCTTCGAATTGGCCACGCCCATCATTGCGCTTTTCGCCTTTGCCGCCTCTGTCGCAACCTCCATCTGGCATAAGCACAGGGCGATTGTTCTGGATTAGGCGTCCGAGGCGGGCGACCCCATCGTGGGGGGCTGACTCGCTTCGATGTTCGGTGTGCTCCCGGTCAACGGACCGCGCTTTGCCGCGTCTAAACCCTCGGAAAGTGTCTAGCCCAAAGATTCTATGAAGATTCGGCCCTCCTATCGTCCCACTCTCCTGGTTCTCGCGCTTGCGCTGGCTGTCCTTCTTTGCCTCCGCGATTCCGACGCCGCTCAGCAGCCCTCCACCACCCAGCCGATGGCCAACCTCAAGGTCCAGGCCCGCGAGGTTCTGCTCCCCGTCACCGTCGTCGATAAGAAAGGCGCCCTCGTCACCGATCTCACGGCCAAGGACTTCACTCTCACCGAGGACGGTCGTCCGCAGGCCATCAAAAGCTTCACCACCCAGAGCAACTTGCCTTTCCGTCTGGGATTGCTTGTTGACACCAGCCGCAGCGTCTATACCGCCATCGACTCCGAGCGCAAGGCGGCGGAAAAGTTCGTCGAGCTCATGCTCCCCGCCGATCCGAAAGCCGCTGTTCGCGGCGACCAGGCTTTTCTCATCCACTTTGACCGCGAGGTGGAGCTGCTCGAAGACTTCACCAACTCCCGCGAAAAGCTCGATCACGAGATTGACGCCATGACCCCGACCTCCCGGGAGCAAAACTCCCAGGGACCTGAGACAAGCGGAGACGACCACAGCTACGGCGACCATGGTGACTCCAGCCACGGCGCCGGAACTCAGCTCTACGATGCCATCTATCTCTCATCCGACGAGCTGATGAAACCCAAGGATGGCCGCAAAGCCCTTGTCATCTTTTCTGACGGCGTCGATCGCGGAAGCAAGGAGACGATGAACGACGCCATCGACGCCGCTGATCGCGCCGGCGTGCAGGTCTTCACCATCTACTTCAAGGGCGAAGAGCAACATGGCGGGAGCGGCTTTCCCGGGGGCGGCCACCACGGCGGAATGGGCGGAGGCGGCTATCCCGGTGGTGGCGGTGGTTGGCCCGGAAGCGGAGGCGGAGGCGGTCACCACCCCGGCGGCACCAACGCTCCGCAGCTCGACGGCAAAAAGATTATGCAGGAGATCGCCTCGCGCACGGGCGGAATGTTTTTCGAAGCCAAAAAGAAAGATAGCCTTGATGATATCTACGGCCTGATCGCAGGCGCGCTGCGTCAGGAGTATTTGCTCACCTACACCCCCGACAAGGTTGACACCGACGGTGACTTTCACAAGATCGCGCTCAAGACTGACAAGCCAGATCTGACGATCATCACCCGTGAAGGTTATTACGCGACCACCGGCAACGATGCGTCGACCGGCCAATAATCCCGCGTTACAGGGTCCAAGGTTTTCGATCCAAGCAAAAAGGCCCACGATCTACCGTGGGCCTTTCGGCGTTCTGAGGGAAGAACCTGTTTAGTGGCCCTTG
Source organism: uncultured Occallatibacter sp. (assembly GCA_964533905.1). Lineage (GTDB taxonomy): Bacteria > Acidobacteriota > Terriglobia > Terriglobales > Acidobacteriaceae > Telmatobacter. The sequence continues at coordinate 9,863 of CAZHOO010000020.1, forward strand.
TGTTCCCCACCGCCACCACCTCCGCCGTGCGGCTGTTCCGCGTGCGATTGCGGCGCAGGGCGGGATTCGTGTTCGGGGCGCGACTCAGGCATCGGCCGGCTCTCCGGTGTCGAATGATTTCCGCCGCTCGAACGGAATGCGCCTGGATTTGAGCCCGGATTGTTTCCATGATTAGTCGAGGGCGAACCCGCAAGTCCATGGGCGCCATTCGGTTCCCCGCCGCCATTGTTGCGCGGCCCACCCACCATCGGCCTTTCTGTCGCCACGTTCGCCGGGTGCCCGCCGTTGTGGCTGGCGTAGTTGTTCACATTGGTCCTGGCCGCGGATTCCTGCCGCGTCTGGTAAGCCGTCGGAGCAACGTGCTGCTCGTGCGAATACCGGTTCTCGTCTGGCGTGGGTGGATGATTGATGCCGCCCGGCCCGCCGCTGAAGGCCACGTGCCGATCATTCACAATGGTGTTGTTGCGCACGATCGTGTTGTCCACATAGGTGTTGTGAATGACTGTCGTGTTTACGCGCATTACCGCAGTGTTATAGCGAAACGCTCCGCCGGCCCACATGCCGCCCGCAAAGCCGATGCCCATGTATCCGAAGCCGTAGTTCACACCGCCGTAGTAGCCGACGTGCGGACCCCAGTAGCCGGCGTGCCACACATACAGGCCGCCACCCCAGCCCCAGTATCCGGGCGTCCACAGCGCACCCACATAAGGCGCCGGGACCCACGTTCCAGGCACCCAGTAGTAGCCATCATCGCCATACGCCCAGTAGCCCGGCGTCCACATCCAGCCATCCTGCGGGCATGGCGGCTGCACATAAACCGGCAGCACGGGCGGAGCAAATCCTACGCTGATAAAAACCGCCGCGCTTGAAATTGCGGGGCTCAAACAAACCACAACGGCCAGCAGTACAACCGCAATAAGGCTCCGTGTCCATCGGAAACTTCGCATTGGGGGACCTCCTTGAGTATCGAATGGATCGTCCATCTCGATACGCGTGTCCGCGGATCGAGAGCCAATCCAGTCTATGCCGGTAGGAACACGCTCCGCATGAAGAAGTTGCCCCGGAATGCCGCGTTTTCCACAGGTGTAACTGCTTTAGTACCTATAGCTAAGCCCCATTCCTACGATGTGCCGCGCCTCCAGGTTCACGGGAGTGGTGACGACCGGGGGACCATCCGCTGGAACGGCCGGGTTGAAGAAGGGGTTCGGAACATAGATCGATCCGATATTCCCCGCCACCTGTCCCACGCCGATATCGAATGCAAAATGAGGCATGTCACGCTGCGTCACGCGCACGGCATAGTCGAGCGTTGTTGGAATATGTGCGCTCATGAGCGGATACGACGCGGGATTGCAGGCCAGCAAAGCTTCGCACTGATATAACGCCGCGTTCAGCAGCGTGTTCAAATTCACCGCGGTCTTCGGCTCTTGGGTAAAACCCGCCGATGGAACTGCGACGATGCCATGGCCGATCGGCAGCGGAATGCCCAAACCTCCAAAGAACCGTCCGCCGAAGCGAGTGCTCTGGCCGCCTAGGCCGAAGATCGTACCGTTGGTTGCCTTCCAGCCGATGTTCAGCAGGAACGGCACAGGAGGCTTGGCCCAGGTTTTCGTGACGGCAATATACGCGTCGCCGTTCGTGTAGGACTTGTCCGTTCCCGTCAGAGTTTTATTGGCTGCGCCTGAGACAAAGTGGTCGTTTGTACGAACCACTCCGCCCATCGCAATCCCCGGCATCCACGCGCTGAACTGACCGTCTTTGAAAACGACAACTTTGCCGTGGAAGACGTTCATGCCGTCGTATTTCCAAAGGTTGCTGAGACCGAGCGGCGTTGCCGTTGTGGTGGGCTGGTCACCGAACTGATGAACGCTGCGAGTATAGCCGGCCTCCGCGCGGTTGGCGAAGCCTTCGGTGATGCTGAAAGTTTCAACATCACCGATCACTGCCGAAGCATCGATGAAGTGAAAGCCTACGGCCGGATGCGAGAATGCGCTTCCCTTGTCTGCATAGACCACGTAGGCCGTCGGGGTCAGAAACCCACCCGTCTGGCCCTCGAGCGTGAGGTATTGCGCTGCCAGCCGGCTCGCCGGAGCCGCGGCGCACACTGCCGCAGTGATCAGAAGTTTGAGCGTGACACGAATGTTCATCATTCACTCCATGGGCACACGACCGCATGCGGCGGCGGTAGCACCTGTTCTGGGGAATTGACCTCTTCTATCACAAGTGAAACGTGTTTGTCTGTAGCCGCTACGGCGGTGATAGACTCAGCCCATGCCGCGCGGCGTTTTCATCACCCTCGAGGGCCTCGACGGCTCCGGCAAAACCACGCAAATCAAGCGCCTGGCGGCATGGCTGACGCGTCGCGGCAATCAGCCAGTTTTGCTTCGCCAGCCCGGCGGCACTGCCATTGGAGACCGCGTTCGCGAGCTGCTGCTCGACTCCCGCTCCCGCTCGCTCGACGCGATGACCGAGATGGCCCTCATGTTCGCCGATCGCGCGCAGGCAATCGCAGAAGTCATCCAACCCTCTCTCGACGCCGGAAAAATCGTTGTCTGCGACCGCTTCACGGATTCGACAGAGGCTTACCAGGGGGGCGGCCGCAAGCTTGGCTCGAAGGTTGTTCTCGATCTTCATCGTCTCATTTGCGGTGGACTCCAGCCCGACCTCACGCTTCTGCTTTTGCCTGGTTTTGAGTCCTCGCTGGCCCGCGCGCGCCGCCGCAACGACCGCGTGGAATCGGATACCGGCCGGGATGAAAACCGCTTCGAGACCGAGCAGGACGCCTTCTACCATCGTGTCTGGGAAAAATATCGCGAGATCGCTGCGCGCGAGCCTGATCGCATCGTTCTCATTGAAGGCGACCTGAGCATCGAGGAGGTTCACGAGCAGATCGTCGAATCTGTCTCCGAGCGCATTCTCGCTCTCGCGCAGAAACCCCGAGTTTCTGCTTGAGATCAGTTTTGAGTCAGTTTGAAAGGGCGCGACTTTTGCCGCGCCGTAAACGTCAAAAAACCATGGTGGTTTTAGCGCCGGGGAGCGCCTCCGTGAAACGGCCCAGTGCGTGGGTACCTTCGTCACGCGCGAAGGTCTAAACTTTAAGCGAAGAGGGAAAACGATTCAACCTCAACCCCGAAGAGGCTCTATGTTCAGCGTTACGGCCCGCGTTTCGTGCGCACTCTTTGTTGCCGTTCCCTTCGTCCCCGCGTGTCTTCATGCGCAGGCCTCTCCGTCAAGCATCGCCGGCGAAATCGGTAAACTGCGTTCGCTCCCGGATCAGGAGCGTCCCGGTGCAACCATCAAAGCCGCGCAGGAAATTTCATCGCTGCCGGCAAGCATGGGCAAGGTGGAACTCGCCGACCAGGCTTCGCAACGTGTTACCGAGGGCGATCAGGGCCACAATGCCCTGCAGGCCGTCGCGGACGTGCTTTCGAAAGCGCTCGCCGAAACGCCGCTTCGCACCAGAGACAGCATGCCGCCCCAGCCCTATTTCGATCTGGCCCAACTTGCGCGCTACGAGGGCGTCACCGTCTCGCTTGACGATCCCCTCTACAAAAGGGCCAATGACATCCTCGCCGCCGACGAAGCCGCTGTCGCGAAGGCCGATTTCACGCTCACAGATCTAAATCACCAAACCTGGACGCTTTCCCAGTTGCGCGGCAAAATCGTGCTGGTGAATTTTTGGGCAACCTGGTGCCCGCCCTGCCGGACGGAGATGCCGGTGCTCGACGAGCTCTACACGCACTATCAGAATGAGGGATTGGTGATCCTCTCCATCACCGACGAGAATCCCAAAAAGGTCGAGGATTTTCTGAACGGAAAGAACTATCATCCGCCGGTGCTCACCGATGATGAGGACCAGGTCCACAATCTCTTCCACGTCGTTGGAATTCCCAAGACGTTCGTCTTTGATCGCAACGGCAAACTGGCGGGAATCGCCATCGACCAGAGCACGCAGAAGCAATTCTTTGCATTGCTCAGCAAAGCCGGCCTGCAGCCGGAATGAGGGCACGAGGACAAAGCATCCGGCGCGCGCGGCTTCAGTCCTTTCATCGTGCATCACGCAAAACCCGCAGTCTCCTATTCTGAGGAGCTCCCGGGGATGTAACTACGAGCGGTGGCCTGGTATCACCTGCCGCGATGGCTGCGCCGAGTTCATGCCGGCTCGCACCCCATGCGTTCGCGTGTTCCGGCCGATTTGATTTTGCGTACCCATTCGATTATTTATCTCGAAGGACCGAACTTCTCTCCCACTTAGCCCCTCTCTCAAGCATGCGCACCAAGGAGCTGCCCACGCCCGGCCAAACCCTCCTCGTCCTGCTCGCCCAAGCCGGCGACCGGGGCGCACTGGAGCAGCTCCTTCACGAGATTTATGCGCCGCTGCGCCGCTACATCACCCGTCTGGCCGGCCCAGCCCATGCCGACGATATCCTTCAGGAAACGGCGATTCAGATCTTCCGCAAACTCCCCTTCCTTCGCGAGCCTGCTGTCTTTCGCCCATGGACCTTCCGAATTGCCTCGCGCATTTCTTTCGCGCAACTCAAAAACGCCCGCCGCTGGGAGCCCTTCGAAGCGGCTCCCCCTGAATCGCTCGCCGCGCTCGACCCCTGGATCGACGAGTTGCCAGACGAAGCCTTCCTGGCCCTCCTTGACCTCGTCTCGCCGGCCAGTCGAGCTGTCCTCCTTCTCCACTATCAGCACGACCTCTCGCTTGAAGAAACCGCTGCCATCCTTGAGATTCCCATCGGCACCGCCAAGTCCCGCCTCAACTATGGAGTCTCAACCCTCCGCAAACATCTCACCTTGGAAAGGAATCCAGCATGAGCCCTGAAAACCAACCACCGAATTCCGAGAACGCCGGCGCGGAGCTCGCCTTCGTCCAGCGCGCGCTCGCTGACGCCGACAAGTCTGAACGCAATTCTCGCATCGTCGTCGGCGTACTCGCCGTTCTTGCCATCGCCGCCTTCGCCTGGATGCATATGCATCTTTTCCCGCCCGACAGCCTTGGCGGATTGCTGCATTCACTTCTCCGCGTCGACCTCTTTTTCCTCATCGTCCTGTTTGCCATCGCCATGTACCTTCGTCAGGTGATGAACAGGAATACACGCACGATCCTGCGGGCACTCGCCAACACCCGCTTGCGCTGAGCTCATAGTTCGCCGCGGCGCGTAGACCGGGCGGGTTGACGCCCACGGCCGAGCGCCGCGACGATCCGCGGACCGGCGAGGCTCGCTTTCTCGTCCCGTCTTCAGATCATGGCTCATGAGAGTCGTTCAAAGAAGGGCCGCGTCTGGGGCCCTGTCCCCGGGAGGAACTTCTTACCTCAAGCCAGCCTCGAGCAACTCAATCAGATTTGCGGTGCGCCCTCTCATTCCCCGCCGGTCTGCAGCGGCCTGTCCCCTTCTATGAGGAATTCCCATAGGCCCGTGTTCACAGCCCTCGAACCCTCCCGCGCAATACTTAAGTTTCTACTTGACAATTTCGCCGCTTCGCACGATACTTAAGCTACAACTTGACTATTTCCCTCCTGGAGGTGGGAATCATGCCCAATCAATCACTGACTAAACCGGCCGTCATCCACAGCACCTTTCAACTCGAACGCAAGCTGAAGGCATCCCCGAAGCAGGTCTTCGCCGCCTTTGCCGATGAGCCCACCAAGCGCCGCTGGTTCTTCGGCGGTGGCACGCACGCGCTCGAAAACCACTCGCTCGATTTCAAAGTCGGCGGCCGCGAGCGCGCCCAGATGAAAATGGGTCCGGGTACGCCCGTCTCCGGTATGACGCTGGTGAATGAGACCATTTACCAGGTCATCGTTCCGGCGCAGCGCATCGTCGCAGCTTACAAAATGAGCATGGACGGAACGCCATTCTCTGCTTCTCTCGTTACGATCGAGCTTATCCCGAACGGCGCGGGCACCGATCTCGTCTTCACGCACCAGGGCGCGTATTTTGAAAACGCCGATGGCCCCGAGATGCGCAAGGATGGATGGGAAAAGCTGCTTGGCAAACTGGAGAAGGAGCTTGGCGAGTAAACACGCAAACCCGGCACAGATTGGAGGAAGACGCGGCTGATGAAACGGACTGATCCTAACGTGGCCCGCGTCTTCCATGCGCTCGGCGATCCGACGCGCCGCGAACTGCTCGAGCGCCTCAGCGCCGGGCCGATGTCGGTTTCGGTTCTCGCCAAGCCATTCGACATGTCGCTGGCCGCCGTGGTGCAGCATCTGCAGATTCTCGAGAAGGCCGGGCTTGTCAAGACGGAGAAAACCGGCCGCGTGCGCAGTTGCCGTGTTGAAGCTTCAGGTTTGCGGGCCGCGGAAGAGTGGCTCCGTGCGCGCCGTCCCGAGTGGGATCGCCGGCTTGATCGCCTCGAGCTGTTTCTGGACAATCCGAGCAAGCCGGAGAAAAAATAGTTCGAACCTGCGATCTCTCCGCGCTCATGCGCTGACTCAATTCAAAATCAGTGTCCCGGCAATCCCAGCGCCTTGGTCACCGAATCGTCAACCTGGGCCGGCTGGCCATTCTGCTTTGTCACTACGCCGAAATTCCCGCGGTAGTCCCACATCGCCCAGCCGATTCCATCGGCCTCGAGAGCCGTGCGCACGTCGTGCAGCCAGTTCGCGCGCGAAACCGGATCGCTATGATCACGGAAGACGCCGAATTCGTTGCAGATGAGCGGGACGTGGTTGTCGCGCGCCCATGCCGCCGCGTTGTCGATCATCAGTTGGATGCGATGCACGTTCCACCCATCGAGCCAGTACCTCTCCATGTAATACCGGGTCTCCGCGTCCGGAGCCTCCTTCAACAGCGCGGGCATTGAGCTCTCTGTCGCCGGATAGGGAACGTCATGTTCGTAGCTGTACCACGGCGTGCTCCACGTCGCGCCCTGGTGCGTGAACTCGTGCGGCTCGTAAAAGTGGAAGTTGTAGATCACGTTTCCGTCTTCGAGCGGTTCGAGTACCAACAGGTCCCAGATGTCCGACCACACGGCGCCCGCCGCGATGATCGTGTGATGCGGGGCCTGCTCGCGAATAGCAGCGGCCACGCGCGCCTGGATCCCGGCCCACCGGTATGCATCGTTGATTTCCGGCTCATTCAGAATCTCGAAGAAGACCATGTTCGGATCGCGATCCGCGTAATGCGCCGCCAGCCTGCGCCAGATCGACGTAAAACGCTCGGCGGCCTGATCGTCGGTGCGCATCTTCTGTTTGTAGTCGTCGCTGGGATGAAGGTCGATGATCACAGCCAACCCATCGGCCACCATTGTGTCGACGGCGTGATCCAACTGCTTCAGAAAATCGCCGTTCGACCCGGAAAAGCCGTCCAAGGCCGCGGCCAGCGGCATGGGATCGATGCTTAGCCGCACATGATCGAAGCCCATCTTTGCGATCAGCGCGATGTCGGCGTCATCGGTGTAGCTTTCAATATGTTCGGCCGAATAATCGCGCGACTGTGCGAACCATCCCGAAGCGTTGACTCCGTGTCTAAGATGCCGAGCACGGGTAAATGCTGTCTGCACGCCGGCGGCGCGATCTTGTGGATTTTGAGCAGTGGCTGGAATCGCGAAGGCAAGAAGAAGAAGGACAAGAAAGCTTAGACGAAAGCGCACGGGAATCTCCCCTGAAAAGCATCGATAACGAAACCGCGCGAAGGTGAAAAGAATCATACAGCTTTGCGCCAACGGGAAACGGCCCCCCCGTTTCCGGGAGCCGTTTGTTCCTTCCCCTCAAATTGGTTTATTGCCCGCCGGACGGCGCATCGCCCAGGTTTGACGCCTGCTCGTAGGTCACGCGCAAATATTTATAGGGATTTACGGGCACGTCGTGCAGGCGCACTTCGTAGTGCAGGTGCGGACCCGTGGCTCGTCCTGACTCGCCCACGTAGCCGATGATCTGGCCGCGCGTCACATGCTCTCCCGGAACCACGGCGACCGCCGAAAGATGTCCATAGAGCGTGATCACGTTGTGACCGTGATCCAGAGTCACTTCGCGCCCATATCCAGCGCCCATTTGAGCGCCCGTCACTTCGCCGTCGCCGGCGGCGCGCACCGGAGTTCCGTAGGGTGCGTCGATATCGACGCCCGTGTGGAAAGCGCCTTCGCCATTGATCGGATCCTCGCGCTCACCGAAGCTCGATGCCACGCGGCCTTCCACCGGCCACATCGAAGGCGCATCGGCCAGCTCCGTCCAATCGCCTGCAAAGTTCGCCGTTAGGCCGCCTTCCAGCGCCCGCGAAACCGCGCCCGACATGGCCTCGGAGCGCAGCGCATAAAACATATCAATGGAGTTGGACACCTGCTGCTGATTCACATCGTCGCTCTGCGATGAAGCCGGAGGCGCCGAAGCTGCTGCCACCGCGCGCTCCGCCGGGTTGGCCTGAGCCGCCGCCTGCAGCTTGTTCTGCCTTAACCCGTAGAGCGCGGAGACTTCATTGGCCAGCGCGCCCAGACTCGCCACCTGCACGCTACGGTTGTGCGCAATCGCCGCCATCCGCTGATAGTTCTCTCGCAGGGTTTCGCGATCCGCACGCACCTGGTTAAAGCTTTCTGTCTTCAGGACCATCCGCGTGTAAGAACCGGCGAGCCCCACAATGGTGAAAGCGCCCACGATTGCCGCGGCCACAAATCCGTAGACATACTTGAGCGGAAGCGCAATTTTCCTGAGTTGGCCGTCCTCATCTCGCGCAACAAAAAGTATGTAGTATTTTCTACTTAACATCTTTGCCTGCAATCCCCGGCGACCAGCCAGTCAACAAGGTCCGTCAGATCGGGGGAGTCGATCAGTCGCGGTCCACTAAAAGCCCGCTTTAAACCTGTGCGCCCATTGGGCAGGTACGAGAATGTTGCTCAAGCCTAGCAGACCGTCCAAAAACGGGTCAATGAAAAGCTTCCACGGGCATTACTAGGGTACCACTTTTGGTCCATGAGGTCCGCTTAGGGTCCCCATTGCGACTGCCCTTTCTTTTAAGGCACTTGCGAGTCCGTCCTTTCCCGCGCTCCTCCTGTTTGCCGCCCTGATGGAAACATCGGCCATCCGTTCGTACGGTTCAATCTGCCTCGATTTGAGGCTCACGGGCCACCCCGCCGTATCCTATCTTCACCATGCCGCGTGCAACCAGGCGACCGAATCCGGCCCGCATAAGCTCCTCCCGTCTTGCCGAGTTGGACCTGATCGAGCGGATTCGCCTCCGCGCAGCCGGGGCACCTACTCCCGAACTGCGCCTCGGCATTGGTGACGACTGCGCTCTGCTACGTCCGGCTCCGAATGAAGAGTTCGCCGTCACGACCGATCTCTCCATCGCCGGCCGCCACTTCAATCTCGACTGGCATCCTCCCGAATCCGTGGGTCATCGGGCCCTCGCCCGCGGCCTCAGCGATCTGGCCGCAATGGGCGCTCGCCCCGTCGCCGCGTTTCTATCGTTGGCTCTTCCTCGGGATCTCGTCCAAAGAGCAAAAGTGCGCAGCCCGTCGCCGCGAGGCTCGAAGGCCGAGCGGGGAGCCTGGATTGACAGGTTCCTCGACGGCTTTCTCTCTCTGGCGCATATTTATCGGGTACCGCTTGCCGGCGGCGACCTCGCCGAGTCCGCGCTTGCCGCCGCTGACGTCGTGCTTACCGGCGCGGTCACGCAAGGAGAAGCTCTCCTCCGCTCCGGCGCTCGGGCCGGCGATCTCATCTATGTCACTGGCAATCTTGGCGGCGCCGCCGCCGGCTTCGCTTATCTCTCCCAACTTGCCGCGGCTTTCAAGCGCGACCGCTCTCGCCCGCGACTCAAGAAGCTTCCTCGTATCCCGCCGCAGGCGATGGCAATACTCAGCCCGCACCTTTATCCAAAGCCACGGATCGCGCAGGGCCTCTGGCTGGCGCGCAACGCCATGGCCACCGCGGCCATCGATCTGAGCGACGGCCTCTCCACCGATCTGACGCATATTTGCGCGGAGTCAGGAGTTGGCGCCGAGCTCGACGCCGCTGCACTGCCCATCTCTCCCGCCGCAAACCCCAATCAGGTTCTCCATGGCGGCGAAGACTACGAGCTTCTTTTCACGGCGTCGCCCGCCGCCCGCGTACCGTCGAAGATTGAAGGCGTGCCCATCACGCGCATTGGCCAGATCGTGCCCAGAGCCGACGAGAGCGCAAGCAAAGGCACGCGCCGAACCCCGATTCCGCCGATCACACTCGTTACGCCAAAGGGCTCAGTGCCCCTCGTTCCTCAGGGCTGGCAGCACTTCTCCTGAAGGTGGAGGGTCGCCTATCACGGTCCGCGGTACTCGCCTGGCCCGTTATTCTGAAATGTGCCTCCCAAGTCGAACCCACCCCCGAAGCCTGCACGCCATAGGCATTTTCTCCGCACATTCTTTTTATTTCTTGCCCTCGGACTCCTCGCCGCGTGGACGCTCGCCGCCCTCACCTTGGTCGCCGCCAAGTGGATTGACCCGCCGACTACCGCCGTTCACATGGAACGGCGTCTCGAGGCTTTCATTCACCGCAAGCCTTACCACGAGCACTACGATTTCGTTCCCCTGCGCGACATTTCGCCCGACTACCAGCATGCTGTTATCGCCGCTGAAGACGCGCGCTTCTATGACCATCACGGTTTCGATTGGCAGGCGATGGAAATCGCGGCGGAAGACGACATGCAGGGCAGCCGGCGCATTCGCGGCGGTTCCACCATCACCCAGCAGCTTGTGAAGAACCTATTCTTCGGAACCGGCCGCTCTATCCTGCGCAAGGGCGCGGAAGCCTCCCTCGTCCCTGTCGCCGAGTTTGTCCTCGGCAAGCAACGAATTCTGGAGCTTTACCTTAACGTGGTCGAATGGGGCCCCGGAATCTATGGCGCGGAAGCGGCCTCACAGCACTACTTCGGAATCTCGGCCCGCCGGCTTGACCGCGAACAAGCGGCGGAGCTCGCGGCGATCCTTCCCGCTCCGCTCAAGCGCCGCCCTGAGCGCATGACTCACTACAGCGCCCTCATCCTCGAACGGATGCGGCAGATGGGCTGGTAGCGCCGCTCTGTCGGCAACGGGTACTCTATCGTCTGCGGCGCGCCATCCTTGAGCTGACGGGCTTGGCCGCCACCGCCGGTCAGCGGGAGCCACGTTACCTTTGAATCGGCCTGGACTCGTCGCTTTCAGTCTTCGCCGCCGCGCTTCATATACTCTGAAGCTGGTCGTGGGACGGCCTGTCCGGGGTTCATGGGGATCCTGTATGAAAAAACTTAATGGAATTGGTCTGGAGTGTACGGTTCCGTGCCCGTATCTCTTTCCGATCCTCGAAAGGGTGAGGTGATGTCCAATCCTCCCAAGGCCGGCCTCTCCGACAATGCAATAGGCGCACTCGCCTATTTCACTCCCGTCGTCGCAGTCTTTTTTCTGGCCGTTCGCCTCTACAACAAAAGGCCCTATGTGCGATTCCACGCATGGCAGTCGCTGGTGTTCAACACCTATGTAATTTTTTTCGGGTACGTCCTGTTTTTTGTTCTGCGTCACGCTCCGTTCCTGGGGCCACGGTTCGCGCTGGGTCTGATTCTTCTGTTGGGCCTGTTCATTTTCCTGGTGTGGCTATGGTGTGTGGTCGGCGCCTGGAATGGCAAGCGCATTAAGCTCCCGGCGATTGGGAACTGGGCTGAGGAACAAGCGTACAGGTAGCGCTGCCGTCTTCCGCATCCCTCGACGGCGGGTTGATAATCGGCCAGACCGTGGACAGCGCGACGGGCCGCCGAGCCCATGGTCCACTGCAAAGCGGGATACGCCTCCAGCGGGCAACCGACCTCATCGATCCAAACCAGCGCTACAACTCGCTCATTCTAGACCGGGTGTGCCACATCGTTCGCGCACACTGGGACTCGTTTGCTAACCGTGTCTCTGCCTGGGGATGGAAAATAGATGCTATGAAGAAACTCGGCTTTCTGTCCTTCGGCCATTGGACACCTTCATCGCAGTCGGAAACGCGCTCCGGGGCTGACGCGCTCCTGCAGTCCATCGACCTTGCCATTGAGGCCGAGCGCCTGGGGATGGACGGGGCCTACTTCCGTGTTCATCACTTCGCGCGCCAGCTGGCGTCGCCTTTTCCGCTTCTCGCGGCCATCGGCGCCAGGACGCGAAAAATTGAAATTGGCACAGCGGTGATTGACATGCGCTATGAGAATCCCCATTACATGGCGGAGGATGCGGGCGCTGCCGACCTGATCGCTGGTGGTCGCCTGCAATTGGGAATCAGCCGCGGTTCTCCTGAACAGGTGATCGATGGTTGGCGTTATTTTGGCCACCTGCCGCGCGAAGGAGAGGATGATGCGGCCATGGCGCGCCGGCACACTGAGGAATTTCTCACTCTGCTCGGCGGCAAGGGCTTTGCCAAGCCCAACCCGCGTCCCATGTTTCCTAATCCTCCTGGGCTTCTGCGTCTTGAGCCGCACTCCGAAGGACTGCGCGATCGCATCTGGTGGGGGTCTGCCTCCAACGCGACCGCTGAGTGGGCTGCGAAGCTGGGAATGAACATGCAGACCTCAACCCTCAAATTCGATGAAACCGGAGAGCCGCTCCATATTCAGCAGGCCGCGCAGATTCGGGCCTTCCGCTCAGCATGGAAAGAAGCCGGCCACGCTCGCACTCCGCGGGTCTCTGTGAGCCGTAGCATCTTCGCCCTGGTCGATGCGCGGGATCACGCGTATTTCGGACATGAGCGCCACGAGAAGGACCAGATCGGCTTTCTCGACGAGACTACGCGCGCCATCTTCGGCCGCAGCTATGCTGCCGAGCCGGATGTTCTCATCGAGCAGCTTCGACACGACACGGCGATCGCCGAGGCCGATACATTGCTGCTCACCGTTCCCAACCAACTGGGCGTGGCCTATAACGTGCACGTCATGGAGTCGATCCTTACGCAGATCGCCCCAGCCCTCGGCTGGCGCTAGATTCGACGGAAAGACCTGGCAGCTTTCCGAGGGCGAGGAATACAAATTCGCTGAGTCGTACATTTAGAGGGACTGGAGGAGCGGAGAGAGTTGGTAGCCTCAGGAATGGCGAGGATCCAGAGGGAATGACCGGCCGTCATTGTGCCATCGTGCGACGAACCGGGAATCGTATTTAGCCCGCCATCCGTTTGAAGACGGCTTGAAGCACGACCGCTTCATTGTGCTCCGTATCCTTCGCTGCGTAGACCAGAGTGATTGTTGATTGTTTTTCAGCAGCTTGTATGGTATCTGCAATTATCTTTCGTAGCTTTGGGCTCTTCAATTCTGCTTTATAGCGCTTCGAGAATTCGGGCCACCTTTTCGGATCGTGACCGAACCATTCCCTCAGCTCCGTGCTCGGCGCGATGTCCTTCACCCAGGCGTTCAGGCGCAAATCGGCTTTCTTTTTTCCGCGCGGCCACAGCCGGTCAACCAGAACACGGAAACCGTCAGAGCTGGCAGGCTCCTCATAAGCCCTCTTGAGCAGAACCTTCATTTGTCGCGTCCTTTCCCAGGCTCGCAGTCGCGCGATTTGGCCCGTTCTTCGGCGATGCCCATCACTTTCCGCTATCCATTTTATTCACCATGCCACAAACAGGGCGCAAAGAAGCGATCATAAGGGCGAGGGACGCGCGCCGGCCGTGTGTCTCAGGTCCTGATCCTGGGATACTGGATCGCAAAAAAAAATCAAAAGGTCTCGTACAAGGGCATGAGTTAAGGCATGACACAAGCACGCTGCATATGAGTGAGATCTCAAGAAAGGTGATTCAACGCTTCGGCTGCACTTCGATTTGAGGGGAAGGCCCGTCACCAAGGCGGCGTCACAACAGGAGCATACTCGCTTGGCGACAGGCAAAGCAGAGAATCTGCGGCTTATCTTTATGGATAACGTTTGGGCGCGTCGGGACCCTCTCGATTAAGGGCCGAGTTTTCGGCTCTTGTCACTTATTTGGGGTACACGGTCAGTCTTGCGCAGCACGCACAATCGCCTCCGCAACTTCGTCCGGCGTCAGCGTGTCGGCTTCAAGGGTGACGTGCGCCATGCGGTAAAGCGGCAACCGCCTCTCATAGCGATCCTTGAGATTCGCTTGGTCGGCCAACACGGGCCGCAGGTTTTCGGTCCCCTCGCAGCGCGCGAGCGTGGTCTCGAGTTTCACTTCAAGATGCACCAGCAACGTGGCGGGATTTGAGAGCAGCAGCTTGCGCGTCGACGCATCTTCAATCGCGCCGCCGCCGAGAGCCATCACCAGGCTGCTGGCGCCCGAAAGTTTCAGAATTGCTTCGCGCTCACGCTGGCGGAACGCCGTCTCGCCTTCACTCCGAAATATTTCTGGAATGGTCGTTCCGGCTTCGACCGCGATCACGTCGTCCACATCGACGAAGTCCCACCCGAGGCGCTGGGCCACCAGCGGCCCGACGGTCGTCTTTCCCGAGCCCATGAATCCCGTGAGCGCGATGCGGCGCGTTGGCTCTGCTTTCCCCGGAGCTCTCATTCGTTCAAGTATAAGGACGGTGGTCGGTGATCGGTGGCCGGCAATCCGTTGTCGCGCTCAGTTCCCTTCTTTCACTCCTTCACTCCTTTCACTCTTTCACTTCTTCACTCCCCCACGATTCACCGTGCACCGTTCACCGTCCACGTTCACCCAAACACCATTACCATCGCTCCGGCGGTGATCATCAATCCGCCGATCACGGCCGCGGCATTCAGTTTCTCGCCCAGCAAAAGCCAAGCGAATACCATCACCAGGGGCACGCTCAGCTTATCCAGCGGAGCCACGCGCGAAGCCGGACCAAGCTGCAGCGCGCGGAAGTAGCAGAGCCACGAGAGTCCGGTCGCCAACCCAGAAAGGGCGAGGAAGAGAATCGTTCTCCGATCGAGCGCGCGAATCTCGCCGTGGCTGCCCAGCGCAAGCACAATGCCCCACGTGAATACAACGACAACGCTTGTGCGCAGCGCCGTGGCCAGGTTCGAGTCAACATGCGCCACGCCAACCTTGGCCAAGAGCGCAGTGGCTGCGGCAAACGCCGCGGAAAGCAGCGCCCAACCGATCCAACTTTGGGTCCAGCTATTTGTCCAACTCATGGCAAACAGAATACGCGCTGCTCTCAAAGCCCGCGCGAAATCCGCTCCTTGAAAAGCCATCTTCCCGGCCAAAACCCCCGGTGCTATGATGCGTGCATCCCCTCCAACCAAAGCTCAGGAGGTTTCTGTGAAGATTTCCCATCTTCTCAATAGGGCGCGCAGCGCGCTTGTGCTCCCGGGAATTCTCGGTACGATCATCGCGGCAGGCTGCGGACCGCAAACGCCAACCGGAACACAAGTGCAGCCCGCACCGCAAACGCCCTTCTCGCCACAACCTTCCCCGGCGCCGACGGCGGCTCAGCCCAGTCTTCTCGGACAGTGGCGCACGACGGTTTCGTCTGGGACGATCACAATTTCATTCATATCGAATGGTCAATACGATCAGACGGGCGTGACGACGACTGGCGTGCAGACGATGCAAGCCGGTCCTTATCAGCTCGTCGCTCCAAATAACATCATTTTTACGGTCACAAACTGGTCGCCGAAGAGCAGGATCGTCCTTGTCCCGTGTGGGATTCCAAACGACCCAGTTTGCAATGTAAAGCGGGTGCAGAACATGCCCAAGCCGCCCGACTCAGAGTACGCTTATGTGTTCAACGGCCCGAATACGATGACGTTGTCGAACCAAACCGGGCCCATGACGTTTACGCGCTTGATGGGACCATAAATCGTGGATCGTGAGCCGTAAGATACACTCCTGAACATGCAGACTGGCCACGCCAGTAGAACAGCCCTTCGCGTGGCCCAGCGGCGCGCCATCCATCAGATTCTCGACCGGCCCTGCGTGCTCACGGATCCAGTCGCGATTCCGCTGCTCGGCCCCGAGTTCAGCTACGATGCCGTCCGCGAGATGCACCCCTTTGCGCGCGCTTTTCGCGCCTTCATGGCCGTTCGCAGCCGCTATGCCGAAGACCGCCTGGCCGAATCGGTCGCGCTCGGCGTTTCGCAATATGTCGTTCTCGGCGCCGGCCTCGACACGTTTGCTTATCGCAATCCGTTTCCGCAACTGCGTGTCTTTGAGGTGGACTTCCCTGCCACGCAGGAGTGGAAGCGAGCGCTGCTTGCCGCTGCTGCGATTTCTGCTTCCGCAAAACTCACCTATGTACCACTTGACTTTGAGCACATGACGCTCGCCGCGGGACTCGCGAGCGCCGGCTTTGACTCAAGCAGGCCCGCGTTCTTCGGCTGGCTCGGCGTGGTGCCATACCTTACCCTCGCGGCGTTCCGCTCCACGCTCGAAACCATCGCCGCGCTGCCGGCAGGAACAGCAGTCAGCTTCGACTACGCTCTATCGCCCCATGCGCTCGGCGTTCTGCACCGCATCACCTTCCACGCTCTGGCGCGGCGCGTCGCCAAAGCCGGAGAGCCATTCAAGCTGCTTTTTACACCTGAAGAACTCGACGCGGAGTTCGTCCGCGCCGGCTTCAGGCGCTCGGAGCAATTGGGCGGCGAAGAGCTCAACAAGCTCTACTTTGCGAACCGCAGCGACGGGCTGAAACTGCCCACCCCTGGTTTAGGCAAGCTAGCGACTGCGTGGGTCTAGAAAACATGGATTGGACAATGAGGCAGCCAATGCACAGAATCCGAAGGTCTCAAGCGAACGATCGAGATCAGCTTGCCGCGCTGCACCTGTTGCTGTGGCCGGAATGCTCGCTGGATGAGGAAAAGATGGCGATTGACGCCCTTCTCTCAACTGGCATGAGCGGCACGCTTCCCGCGGCAGTGTTCGTGGCCGAGAGCGACGACGGTCAGCTCATCGGATTTCTGGAGGCCGGTCTTCGATCGCATGCCGACGGCTGTGATCCTGCCCAACCGGTCGGCTTCGTCGAGGGCTGGTATGTTCTGGAGGCGCGACGCAATCAGGGAGTGGGGCGTGCTCTGATGAGCGCAGCCGAACAATGGGCGCGGCAGCACGGCGCAGTCGAGATAGCGTCGGACTCGTGGATCACTCACGAGGACTCGCATCGCGCACACCAAGCGCTGGGATTCGAGATCGTCGACCGGTGCGTTCACTTCCGCAAACCGCTTTGATTCGCAGGCCGCGTAGCGCAGACGTTTCACGGCGCGGGATAGAATGGCCTCATGCGTCAGTCTCGATTTCTGGTGGTCGTCTCGGGAGCGTTCTGTTTGCTTAGCCTGAGCGGTTGCGGGTATCACACGCTGGGCACGGCCACGCACCTTCCTCCCGAAATCAAGACGCTTTCTGTGCCCGTCTTCGCCACGCGCACCGAAGCCAGCGGCACCGAAGAAGCCATGACTGAAGCTGTCATTCGCGAGTTCGCAGCGCGCACCCGCTTCCGGGTTACGCCGGATTCCGGAGAAGACGCAGACGCGGTTCTGCACGGAACGATACTGAAGCAAACCACAGCGCCGTTGACTTACAACTCCGCTACACAACAATCGTCGAGCTTTATTATCACCATCGTTGCCTCCGTCACTCTCACAGCCCGCGATGGCAGAATTCTCTATCAGAACAAGAATTACGTCTTTCGTGAGCAGTACCAATCCACAACTAACCTGCCCACGTTCATCCAGGAAAATCCGGCCGCCATCCAACGCCTTTCACGGGAGTTTGCCCGGCAGTTGGTGGCCGACGTCCTTGAAGGCTTCTGAATCCCCCGATCAGCCCCGCTTATCTCTTGATTCCTGACCGGATTTCCGTGCTGGCAACCTGCCTTGAAGGGCTGTATTCTGGAGCCGCATGAAGAATGCGGCATTGGAACGCGCCGAAGCGAGGTGCGGGCGTTGACCGGCTCGCGTTGGGGAGCCGGGTTCAGCTCGATCGTCCGCTTTACGTCGGAGATCGAAGCGGCCGCGGCAGGCACGGGCAAGGTGCGACCGGGCTACGTTCTGGCCGGCGATGAGATTTTTCTCCTCGACCGCTGCCGAGCTGCCGTACTCAAAGCATTTGTCCCACCCGACCTCCGGGACTTCTGCCTTTCCGACCTGGATCTGACGCAAACTTCCATCTTTGAAGTGCTGGACCGCGCGCAAACGCCATCCCTGATGGCGCCCTTCCAGGTGATCTTCATTCGCAATGTGCGGCAGCTCTATACGCGGGGCGCCAAGAAAGAAGAATTCGCCGCGCTCGACCGGTATTTTCAATCGCCGAATCCACTGGCGCTGCTTCTCTTCATTGCGGACTTCCTGCGCATCCCTGCGGATACACGCCGCATGGATCTGGACGATAAGAACCGGTTCGAGCGGCTCACAGAAACTCTGGGAGCGCACTGCGGCATGGTGGAGCTGGCTCGCGTGACCGAAGAGGACGCTATGCGATGGACCGTGGCCAAAGCGCAGGAAGCGGGCTTGCAGATGGAAACCGATGCGGCGCGCGAGCTGGTGGACGCACTGGGCGCGGACATGATGCTGGTGGCGTCGGAGCTGGAAAAGCTACTGCTCTATACGTCCGGCCGGGGACGAATTACCCTCGGCGACGTGGAAACGATGGTGCTGAGCGCCAAGCAGCGCACCCTCTACGAACTGACCGACGCCATAAGCGCGCGGGACCGGGTGCGGGCTCTTGCGCTGCTGCAAGGGCTTCTGAACAGTTCGGACGCCGGTGAGGACGCAGCCATCGGACATCTCTACATGCTGGCTCGTACTTTCCGCCAGATGCTGGTGATTCTCGAGAAGAACGTGCGCGACTCACGCGCGATCTGGCAGGCGCTGTGGCAGGGATTCCGCATGCCGCCCTTTGCAGCCGACGACCTGATCCGCCAGGCGCGCCGTTATAAAAGCCGCCGCGAGCTCACGCGCGCGATCCGCCTGGTGGCCCGGGCCGACCTCGAGTTGCGCTCCTCTCCGCCCGACAAGCGACTGGTACTTGAGCGCCTTGTCTACGAACTGGCTTCCGAACCCAAACCTTCCGCGCCGGTGTGGGTAGCGGCACAACTATCGTTTGAAAGCTAGAGGCGGCTCGGTTCCAACCGGCACAAGATCGCTTCAATGGCTGGTTGCGGCTTTACTGCATGCCGTGCTGATTTAGCCACGGACCACACTCATGATCCACCTTTTGAATGTGGTTGGTGAGCCAATCGCGCAGAAAGTTCATCAAATCAAGGTTGAGAGCCACTTCGCCTTTCTCGAAGCGCGCGCTGAATTCCTTTACTTGCTTGATAAGCTCGTGATGCTTCATCTGGTGTTCCACAAGTCCCGGATACCTGGTTGCCGTCATCATCTTTTCTTCAGCGGCGAAGTGGGTCTGAGTGTAGTCGGCAAGTTTGTGCAGTAGAGAGCCCATCAAGCTCTGTGCCTGGCCCTTCAACATCGCATCGTGCAGATCGTTAATGAGGCCAAACAGTTGGTGGTGCTCATCGTCGATCGATTTGACCCCTACCGAATACCGGCTGTTGTCCCAAGTTAAGAGCGACATAAAGCTCCCCTGCCGGCAATCGCCGGAGTACAGATTATCGGCGGGAATCCAGCCGAATTGAGGGGATCCGGACAAAGTTCAGGCGACAGCGGGCCGGAACCACACCCCCAGCAGCGCGGACGATCCATCAGTTGATACCGCGCTCGCGGAGCCATGGGCTATATTCCTGATCCACCTCTTCGATATGTTTGAGAAAGCCGTCGTGCAATTGAGACAGTAGTGGACGCAGGTGGATGGCCTCACCATATTGGAGCCGGTGCGCGGCCTGCAGAATCTCAGCGAGCATTTGATGGTGCACCGCACGATGCTCGCTGAGGCCTGAAAAACCCGCCTGCTCCATCAGTTGCTCCTCGCTCCAAAAGTGCATGCGCGCAAATTCGATGAACTGGTCCAGCAACGCGCAAATCTCTTCGTGGCTGCAACCGCGCAGCAGCGCCAGACGCAGGTCGTTAATGGCGTCCATAAGAATGCCGTGCTGATCGTCCATGGCGCGAATGCCAACCGAGCAGGCGTGGTTCCAAGTGAGAAGCGTCAAATGAGCCTCGGCGAATGACCAAAGGAAGTATCGGCGCACGTTGCCGCAACCTTACGCCTGATCGCGGCTGCGACGTAACCAAGGTTTCTTCGACCCCATTGTGGCGCCGGGGAACAAAATAAATGTACTGACGATGATCACTTCCGCCGATCTGATGGCCGCTGTGCTGAACCGAATTCCCTTTCTCGCCATAGATTTCTTTCCTTGGGCCATTACGGCCCAGGTGGGCAAGCTGCGGGCGTGGGCGAAAGGATGGCCTGGCGCGGACGGCGAAGACTCGGAGTTCTCCATATCCCCGATGAAAAGGCGGGGCGAAAACTCATGCGCTTACAGGGTCAGAGCCAGCGATTATCGAACTGCAAGCGGTGAATTCTGGCGGCTACTCAAGAATCACTGCCGGCTCCGGCTCGTGTCCGCGCATGGTGAGCATGATCGCGCCAATGAGAATCAGCGCACCACCCAGCCAAGCGTAGGGACCGAGCTTTTCTCCGAGCAGTTCTACGCCGAGAATCGATCCCAACGCAGGCTCGATATTCAGGAACACACCGGCGCGCGAGGCAGGCACGTGATGAATGCCCCAGTTCCAGAGGAGAGTGGTTGTCGCAGTGCAGAGGAGGCCGCTGATGGCAAGAGCGGCCCACGCGATCCTGCTCAAATGGGCGAACGGCATTGGTTCAACGGCCTGGTGCGTCCATCGACCGAATAACCAGGATACGGCCGACCAAACGATCAGCATGGCCGTGCCCGCATAGATTGTGTACGCGGTGACTACGGGCGGGCTATGCGTCTTCATCAGCTGCTTGGTGAGAAAAATCCATCCCAGTGCCGAAACCAGCGACGCGACCACGAGCAGATCGCCCTCGAGGGTCGGTGTTTCACGTCCCGTGGTTGCATGATTGCCGCCCAGTACGACCATGGCCGCGCCCGCTGTCGAGGCACAGAGCGCCAGCCAACTCAAGGCGTCCAGATGCTCGCCGGCAAAAATGACTGCCGTGGCTGCCAGCAGCACCGGCATAGCTCCCACCATCAACGACGCATGACTCACGGTGGTGAGAGCCAGACCATGAAACTGCAGCAGGAACTGCAGCGGGACAAAAAGGAATGCCGCCAGAAGCATGGCTCGCATTTCAGTCGGCGCCAGCCGCACGCGCCGGAACGCAATCACCGGCGCCATCCCCAGGCAGGCAAACAGAAAGCGGTAGAGCACCATGTGCTCCACATTCATCTCATTGAGCGCGAGCCTGCCCCAATAGAATCCGGTGCCCCAAAGCGATCCAGCCAACGCGCATGCGCCATAGCCGAGAAACCGGAGTCTTCCGCGTCCGCTATCCGCAGCCAGGTGTGAATCAGTCGTCGAGGATGGCGCCATCTCCCCTTTACTGTCGCACACACAACCAGCGCGCGTTCGGCTCGCAGGCTTGCTTCGACGACGAATAGCCGCCCGGATGGGGGGACACGTGCGATCAGAGAGCCGGGCGGACTTTCGCGCGTTCGATCCAGTTCGCTAAGAACAGTCCAGCGATTACCAACAGCGGCCCCGAAATGCCCAAAGTAGCAGGCCAATTCATGTGCCGTGGTGGGACGGTCCAGATCAACGCGTAATAGGTGGCGGCCAGCGAAAAGAGCGCTGCGCCGACCCATTCCCAACGCCACGCGAGGGCCAGAATTACAGCAACGATGGCGGCTGGGAGCAGGCCGATACAGAACGCCAGGATCGCTTTCCACAAAACGTGGAATTCACTGAAAGCTTCGAGCGCGAAAAGGCTTAGGAAGATGGCCAGCGCGATTGACAGAATCCGCGGCGACCAGTAGAGCAGCCGAGCGGAGAGATGGCTCATACGTTTCACCTCCTTGCATGGGAAAACGTGAGCTTGGCAACATTAAAGTCTTGCGGACTTTCGCCGTCAAGCCCGCATCGGCGAGAATGGTCACTGATGACGAGGGCGCTCCGAATCGTGCGGTTGGGTCATGGTCGCGAGGCACTCCGGATCTGTGGCGCGCTGGCCTTCTTAGCTTCGTTTGCCTCAATCCGCTTGGGGGCGCAACAAGAGATTCCGCCCGCGCCGGCGCCATCCATGACATCTCCAGCGCCCGATTCATCCGAGGCCGCGCCAAAGTCTTCGCCTCCAGTCAAAGAGCGCTTTCTCGTTGACCGATTCCCCGACAAGCCTTCGCTGCCGCCCGTATTCACGATTCCCATTGGAACGCTGGGCTTCACCGCGCCAAGTTCCAACTACTTAGGGGCGCGGAACTCGATGGCTTCTCTCGATTTTCTTGATGAGAATCGGCTGCTGTTCACCTTCCGGATTCCCGGCCTCATGCATCGCGATCCATCGAACGGCGACGACAGCGCGGAACGGCAGATTCGCGCCGTGGTGCTCTCGCTCCCCAAAGGCGCCATCGAAGCCGAAGCCACATGGACCGTCCATGACCGCGTGCGCTACCTGTGGCCACTCAACAACGGTCACTTCCTGGTCCGTGACCGCAATAACCTACTTGAAGGCGACGACACCCTCGCGCTGAAACCCTACCTCGAGTTCCCCGGTCCTCTTTTGTCGGTCGAGTTTGACCCCGAACAACATTTCCTCGTGACCAACTCCGATGAATCGGCTTCGAAGGATGCAAAAGCAGGGGGCGCCCCTGACCCCACGACCGCATCGGCCACCGTTACGTCCGACGCGGACGCGGAAACCGGCGGCGCTGCGCCGAATCTCGTGATCCGCATCCTTCGCCACGACTCGGGAGACGTGATGCTGGTGAGCCGCGTCCGGACTGCCGTTCATCTGCCCATCAACTCAATCGGCTATCTCGAGAACCTCCGGAGCCGCGGAATGGAATGGACCTTGAGCTTTCGCTACTTCACCGGTGGGAGCAAGATGCTCGGGCAGGTCGAATCGAATTGCGAGCCGGACGATGTGTTTCTCTCGGAACAGGAGATCCTTGCCACCACATGCGGGCCATCGGGAGAAAGCACTCTTGTGGCCATGTCCACTGCGGGCAAAACTCTTTGGGAGACGAAGGCGCCGCCAACGGAGGTGTGGCCGCAACTCGTTGTGGCCGCCAACGGCTCGCGCCTGGCATGGGAGACGCTCGACACAACCCACCCCATCTACGCTTACGCGCCCATGGACGCTGGCGATGTCAAAGAGCAGTCGGTCACTGTCTTCGATGCGGCCAATGGCGACATCGCCTTAGTCTCGCCTGTCAGCCCAGTCCTCGACGCCGGTGGGAATGTGGCAGTCTCGCCCTCAGGCCGGCGCGTAGCATTGCTTAACGCAGGCTCGATCCAGATCTTTGACCTGCCCGCGCCTGCAACAGTTCACATCGCGAACGGCCTTCCATGAAAAACTTGTAAAGATGCGAGCTTTTCGTCGCCTTGACGCTCTATCGCAGGCCTGATGCGGCGCTTCCTCGGCGTTCGACGGCTCATAACGCCGGTACTCAATGTCCACATATAGCCGACAACCCAGGCCGCTCATTTTAGGTACACTGAGCGACGGGGGTTTCTTTCTTGGCTTCGGTTGTCGCCCATTACAGTGCCTCGGCGCTCACTGACCGCGGCCTCAAGCGCCCTTCAAACGAAGATGCATTTGGACTTTCCGTCGAGCACGGCGTGTATGTCGTCTGCGATGGTATGGGTGGCGCAGCCGCGGGCGAAGTTGCCAGTACATTGGCCGTTGCGGAGGTAATGCAGTGGCTCACCCAGCGTCCCCGGACGAGTCCTTTGCCAATTGAGGCCGCAGAGGCCATCGCCGCCGCCAATGAGGCCATTTTTTCGCGCTCGCAGCGCAATCAAAAACTGAATGGCATGGGCACTACGCTCGTGGCGCTGCTGGTAGAAGACCGCCGCGCGTGGATGGTCAATGTCGGCGACAGCCGCGGCTATCGCCTGCGGGGTTCCCGTCTGGAACAAATCACGCTCGATCACTCCCTTGTGGAAGAACAGATTCGCGCGGGGCAGATGAGTCCGGAAGAAGCCGCTCGTTCGCCGCTCAAGAATGTGATTACACGCGCACTGGGCACGCAAAGCATGGTGACGCCAGACATCTTCGAATTCGAGACGGAGCCGGGCGACCTGTTCCTGCTCTGCTCCGACGGACTCGTGCGCGAGCTCGACGACTCGCTGGTTGAATCCCTGCTACGCCTGGATGCGACACTCGAGGAAATGTGCTCGCGCCTTGTCGAAGCCGCAAAAGAAGCGGGCGGCCACGACAACATCACCTGCGTGCTGGTTCGGGCAGAGTCGTAAGAGGCAGCGGCACTGAGCGTTTTACTCCTGTGACCTGTTTAAGGAACAGTCGCATTGTCTGCGGCAAATAAAACCACTCGAATTTGACACTCATTGCCGACAAATTTATGCTTTCCGAGACTTCTTGATAACGTTTTCTCCAACTGGCTGTCCTCGAAAGTAGATCGCATGCCGAACCGCGTTGTAACCGCACCCATCAATCCGGCCGCGATCCCCCAACGCAGGCTGAACACAGGGGCGCTGATGCCCGCAATCGGCCTGGGAACTTTTGGCTCGGACCGCGTTACCGCGAACGAAATCGCGACGACGGTGAAAGGCGCGGCGGCCGCAGGCTACCGGCATTTCGATTGCGCATCGGTCTACGGCAACGAAGCGGAGATCGGGGTGTCGTTTGAGGAGCTTCTAGAAGGCGGGATTCGGCGGGAAGAACTCTGGATAACGTCGAAGCTTTGGAACGACATGCACGGCGAGGTAGACGTTATCGCTTCTTGCCGCCGTTCGCTCGACGATCTGCGCATCGACTACCTCGATCTTTACCTGGTGCATTGGCCGTTCCCAAATTTCCATCCGCCGGGTTGCGACGTCACTTCGCGCTCTATCGACGCCAAGCCTTACATTCACGAAAACTATATGAAGACCTGGCGCAAGATGGAAGAGCTGGTGGACATGGGGCTGGTACGGCACATCGGCACTTCTAACATGACGATCCCGAAACTTAAACTTCTGCTCGGCGATGCGCGCATCAAGCCCGCAGTCAATGAAATGGAATTGCACCCGCACTTCCAACAGCCGGAGCTCTTTCGATTTGTGGTCCACAACGGGATTCAGCCGGTGGGTTACTGCCCTATCGGCTCGCCGGGCCGGCCGGAGCGTGACCGTACCGCCGAAGATACGGCGCCGACAGAGGATCCCGTGATTATGCAGATTGCCGAGAAGCATGGCATTGAGCCGGCGGCTGTCTGCATCAAGTGGGCAGTGCAGCGCGGGCAGACGCCGATTCCATTTTCCGTCCATCACTACCGCGAGAATCTGGATGCCGTCGTCCGAGATCCGCTGACGGAAGAGGAGATGCAGGCCATCGCCGCAATTAACCGCAATTGCCGCTTGATCAAGGGCCAGGTTTTTCTGTGGAAAGACGGTCAGAGCTGGGAAGATCTTTGGGATGTGAACGGAGAGATCACGCCGCCGTAAACCGCGTAAAGCTCATCCAGCACCGCCTTATATGGATCGGGAGCAATCCAAATGAAATCCACGATGACCGCAGCGTTCTTACCGGGCAACTCCACTGTAGAGATGCGCACAGTGGCAATTCCGGAGCCGGGGCACGGGGAAGTTCTTTTGCGGGTGAAGGCGTCGACGATCTGCGGCTCTGACATTCGCGCCATTTATCACGAGCATCTGGGCAAAGGTCCTGAAGGTTATCAAGGAGTCATTGCGGGGCATGAGCCGGCTGGCGAGATCGTAACGGCGGGTCCCGGATGCCGGCGATTCAAAGTCGGCGATCGCGTGATCGTCTATCACATTTCAGGCTGTGGGGTTTGCAATGACTGCCGGCGCGGATACATGATCTCCTGCACGAGCGAGAAATATCGGCGCGCCTATGGATGGCAGCGAGATGGCGGCATGGCCGAGTATATGGTGGCCGAGGAAAAGGATTTGATCGCGCTGCCCAATGAACTCTCTTACGGCGATGGAGCGCAGGTTGCGTGCGGATTTGGAACAGTCTACGAGGGACTGGAAAAGATCGGCATTAACGGCAATCACGCGGTCCTGATTACCGGACTCGGACCCGTGGGCCTGGCGGCGGGCGCGCTGTGCCGCAAGTTGGGTGCGGAGAAGATCATCGGCATCGATGTAGTGCCCGAACGCATGAAGATCGCGCTCGATCTCGGGCTCTGCAACGCGGTTCTTGCCTCCGGGCCCGATAACGTGGCCGAAGTGAAGCGGCTGACCGGCGGCATGGGCGTGGAGCGCGCCGTGGACTGCTCGGGTAACGACACGGCGAGGGCCACGGCGAT
Source organism: uncultured Occallatibacter sp. (assembly GCA_964533905.1). Lineage (GTDB taxonomy): Bacteria > Acidobacteriota > Terriglobia > Terriglobales > Acidobacteriaceae > Telmatobacter. Next base: position 36,064 of record CAZHOO010000020.1, read on the forward strand.
TCGCGCCACGCGCAAGTGGGGCAGGATTGTGTTTCTAGGCGAAGGCGGACGCGTGGATTTCAATCCTTCGCCCGATTTGATTCACGACCAGAAGACGCTCTACGGCTCATGGGTCACTTCGACCTGGTTGATGGAAGAACTGGTGGAAAGGCTGGTGCGATGGAACCTGCATCCGGCCGATATTATCACGCACCGCTTTCCTCTGGAGCGCGCCGACGAGGCCTATGCGTTGATGGCGTCCGGGAAATGCGGCAAAGTGGCGGTTTGCGCGGACGAAGAACTCAAGTGAAGCCGGAGCAGGCGAAAAAAGCGATGGCAAAAGCGTCAGGCTCGACAAGATCGGATTGGAAGCGGCAGATGGATCAGCTTCTGCCACTCTTCGGCCATCGCAACTGGATTGTGGTTGCAGACTCGGCATATCCGGCGCAGTCCGGGACCGGCATCGAGACGATCGTTAGCGGCGCAGGACAGATTGAGGTGGCTCGCAGCGTGCTCCGCGCGCTTACGTCGGCGAAACATGTGCGCGCTAACATTTATCTCGACCAGGAATTGAAATTCGTGCAGGAGGCAGATGCTGCGGGCATATCGCGCTATCGCACTCAACTCGCAACGATGATCAAGGGAATGGAGGCCATCGCATTGCCTCACGAAAAAATCATAGCCAAGCTCGACCAGACGGCGCAGCTTTTCCGCGTCCTCATCATCAAGACCAAACTCGCGATTCCTTACACCTCGATTTTTTTCGAACTTGGGTGCGGGTATTGGAGCGAGGAAGCCGAGAAACGCCTGAGAAGCGCCGGGGAGATGAACCAGCCAGTGCGTTCGGGGGGCCGAATGCCAAGATTAAAAGGAGAATAATCCGTGCAACGAAGAGAGTTTTGCAAGCTAGTGGCGGCTACGGCCGCGGTCAACGCGATTGCCGCAAAGGGCCAAAATGCTGCGGGCGCGCCTTCGGGTTTTAATACGCTTCGACAGACCTATGAAGAATTCTGCGCCACTCCTGAGAAGGACCGCGTCTTTTATGCTCTCGTGGACGGCAAGATCGTTGAAACGAGACTTGACGACTCTTCGTGGGCCCCCACCGACTGGGGCAAGGGAGCCGATCTGCCCGGCGGCTCGTGGGACGGCGTTCCCATGACGGCGCCGATCAGCGGACTGAGCGGGGACGGCCCATACCAAGCGAATTGGGATTCGATGCTCGCATACGATGCACCGGAGTGGTACCGCGACGCCAAGTTCGGGATTTGGGCACATTGGAGCCCGCAGTGCGTGCCGGAGGATGGCGATTGGTACGCGCGCAACATGTATGAAGAGGGCTCTCCCAATTACGTCTATCAGAATGCGCATTACGGTCATCCATCGCAATTTGGATACAAGGACCTGTGCGCGCAATGGACTCTGCTCAATTGGGAGCCTGAAGCTTTGATCCAAAGGTACAAGGACGCGGGTGCGCGGTTCTTTATCTCGCTCGCCAACCACCACGACGGGTTCGATGCCTGGGGCTCAAAACATCAACCGTGGAACGCTTTAAATCATGGGCCGCATCGCGACGTCGTTGGCGAATGGGCAGCTGCGGCGAGGCGGCAGGGACTGAGATTTGGAGTGACCATTCATCAGGCGCGGAACTGGTGGTGGTTCCAGACTTCGCACAATGCCGACAAGAAGGGCCCACTGGCAGGCGTTCCCTATGACGGGCGCATGACAAAAGCCGATGGAAAAGGACAATGGTGGGATGGCCTGGACCCGCAGCGGCTCTATAGCGTGAAGCATCCCACGAATGCGTTGCCTGATGCGTCGTATGTGAAGAACTTCTACGATCGCACGCGCGACCTGATCGATCAGCACGATCCCGACCTGCTTTACTTCGATAACGACCTGCTGCCTCTGGGCTGGGGCGGCATGAACGTGGGGGCATATTTCTACAACCACAATTTGAAGACGCGCGGCAAGATGGAAGCGGTGCTGAACGTCAAGAACGTGCCGGACAAGCTGGCGAAGGGTGTCGTCGCCGATTACGAGCGGGGATTGACGAGTAGCATTATGCCTTACGCGTGGCAGTCTGAAACCTGCATCGGCGAGTGGCACTACAGGCGGAGTCTTGCCGAGGGGCCAGGAGCGTTTGGAGGGTACCTGGCGCCGCGCGACGCCATACACTGGCTGGTGGACACGGTGAGCAAGAATGGCACGTTCGTTCTCAACGTGCCGGGCCGTCCTGACGGCACCATCGACAGCAAAGAGATCGCGGTGATCGACGAAATCGCGGCATGGCTGAAAGTGAATGGCGAGGCAATCTTCGAGACGCGGCCCTGGACCGTTTACGGCGAAGGACCGAACTCAATCAAGAGCGGGTCGTTTCAGGGGGGCAGCATCAGCGCCCTGGGGAGTAAAGACATTCGCTTCACGCGTAACAAGGCCAACAATGTGATCTATGCCATTTTCATGGGTTGGCCCGAGTGGCACGCGGAAATCGCTTCGCTTGGACTATCAAGCAAAATCAATCCCGGCAAAGTTCAGAATGTGACTTTGCTGGGCTCCGAGGTGCCCATCAAGTGGACGCAGGATGCCGATGTTCTCAAGTTGCAGTTGCCTTATGGGTCGCCCGCCGCAAACAGCTACGGCGCCGCGGTGAAGATCGCACTCAGCTAGCAACGCGCAGCGAGCGACGAACTCATTTTGAAGAAGACGGTGACGCCAGCGGTCTCAGACGCTTGACTCTTGGGCGTGTCGCGATGGGATTCAACGCCTGTGGCCAGCGGAGCGCGTGAGAACGCGTCGACGTGTTGGCTCGGGTGATTAGGAATTCGGCCACGTGCTCGACGATCCACTGAAAATTTGCTTCGCCGACTGAGTGCACATCGGCGTCGGGCACGGGATTGAGGAAGTCGATGGCATAAGGGATTCCGTGCTCGACCGCGAATTCCACCGAGTTGAGGTCATAGCCGAGGGCGCGGCAGAGTTTGAAGGCGTCGTCTTCCATACGCCGATAAAGGAGCTTGGCGCGCAGCGTCCCGGGGCGAGTGGCGCCTTGCAGGTAGCGTTCCGCATGGGGGCGACGCGGGTCGTAAGGCATGATGCGGACCTTTTTCGGACCGACGACAAAGCAGCGAAAGTATTCGGTATAGTCGACGGCTTTCTGGACCACCATGGAGAGATCGCGCGATTGATCGTAGACGCGGAAGAATTCGTCGCGGCCGCGGAACTCGTGCACGTTGCGCCAGCCGCCTCCATGGATCGGCTTCAGGAAGCCGTGGTCGCCGATTGCAGCAAAGACGGATTCCCAGTCCAAAGGAAATTCGAGGTTACGCAGCGACTTTTCGCTGGTCCCGTTCGGAAATTCCTTGTGCGGAAGCAGCACGGTGGGTGGCACCGCGATACCCAGACGCGCGGCCATTGCATAATTGAGAAACTTGTCGTCGGCCGATGACCAGAATGGGTTGTTGACGACTGCTGTTCCGTTGAGAGCGGCATGCTTGAGGAACGCGCGATAAAACGGAATGTCGTGCGAGATGCGATCGAGAATGACTGCGTAGCGCGGCGATTGATGGAGATCGACAGCGCCGATTTGAACGAATTCTGCCTGAATGCCGGCTGGGTTTCGAGCGTTGATTCGCTCAACCAGGGCGCTTGGGAAGCTGTTCTCGACACCGAAGAGGACGCCAATTATCTTCATCGAGCAGTCCTCCGCGTGCGGTTGGCGAGCGGGGATTGGCCGCTCACGCGCCCGCAACAGTTTACGTCAAGGCCGCAATCCATGCGGCGCGAGTCAGGAACTCTGGGCGGCGATACGCTTAAGCTGCGCGAGGTGATTCAGGTCGTGGCCGGCCATGGTTTCGACAACCGTTTGAAAGGTCATGGTTCCGCGCTCGGGATGCGTCATGGTGCGGGCGGCGGCAGCCGGAAGCACGGCGCGGAGCATGGCAATATTCCAGGCGCGGACTGCGCGAAACGCCTCAAGCGCCTCGGCCGCAGCGACGCCGCGATACCAACCAGCCCAATGGTCCTGGTCGAAAGGCTGAATAGTGGGCGCCTCTTCGGCGAGAGTCTGGCGCAGCCGAAACCCAAAGACGAGGTCACAGTCGGCGAGGTGACAAACGATTTCTGCCGGGCTCCATTTGCCTGGGGCAGGCGGATTGTTGCTTCTGTTTGGACCGATCACGTAGAGACAGTCGGCGATGGCATCGGGGGTTGAGGAAAGAATTGTGTCGAGGGGGCGTCCGTCGAGGAAGCTGTCGTAGGGGTTAAGCTGGCTCATTGTGTTCTCTCCTAAGATGGAATTGAGGCAAACCGGAATCTCTTCGCGCGATTACAAGTATTGCTGGACCATTAGCTGCCATGCGGGCCAGTCGTGAGAGTTGGGCAGATCCCAGACGTGGAATTCGTGCGGAATTCCTTTCTCGTTCAGAATACGATCGAGGTTTTGGTTCTGGCTGAGGCACTGGTCGTCCCATCCAGTGGCAAGTACAAAGCGATTGCGGCGGAAACGATCGAGAAAACGCGGATCGGCGAGGCGCGGAAGATAGTGCGTGGGCAGATGGAAGTAGCAATTCTCGTCGTAATAGCCGTCGAGGAAGCCGGTTAGGTCAAAGGCTCCGGAGAGCGAAATGAACCCACTTACGATTTCCGGATGGCGCAGAGCTAGATTGACCGCGTGGTAGCCTCCGAAGCTCAGTCCTAGCGTCATGAGGCGCGGGTCGCGATTCTGTTGCCGAAGGAGCGGCAGCAGCTCGTGGAGCAGGTACTCCTCATATTGCGTGTGGCGCGCGATACGCTGGCGGGGCGGCGCCTGGCGGTTATACCAGCTTTCGTCGTTCACCGAGTCCACGCAGAAGAATTGCAAAAGGCCGGCATCGATTTTGCCGGAAAGGGCGGCGATCATGCCGCGATCTTCAAACTCGTAAAAGCGGCCGCCTGAGGTGGGAAAGACGAGCACCGGCAGACCCGCGTGGCCGAAGACGAGAAGCTCCATTTCGCGGCCCAGGCGGCTCGATCGACACTTGTGATACTCGCGATTCATGCTTTTTGATTCCGAAGACGGCTTGCGATTTCGGCGGACGACTAAACCGTAAGCCGGTTCTGCCATCATAAGCGCGCGCCGCGTTTGGACGGTCAAATTGGCGCGGATTACGAGAGGTTTCATTGGCCGACGGGCCAGCGGGCTGGGATTTGCTTCAATCGCCCTATTTCGGCGATACTTAGGTGTTGCGAAGTGTGCGGCCGAGCGCATTTGTTTGGCCGTAATTGCGCTGAATCACCTGTGGGACACCCGATTGCCGGGCAAGCGCAGGGGATCAACCAGCCCAAGAGATCCCAGGAACACTTCATTCAAGATCTGAAAGCCGAAAGGAACTGATTCATCGTGGTTATGATACGTTTGGCGCGCGTTGGCGCCCGCAAGCAGCCCTATTACCGCATTGTCGTGATTGAGAAGGACCGTGCCCGCAATGGCCGCTCCATCGAAGTTGTCGGCACGTACAATCCTCGCACCGACCCAGCCAGCGTGACCCTGAAGCACGAACGGATTGCGTACTGGCGCAGCAAAGGCGCACAGCTTTCGCTCACTATGGAAAAGATTGTGGCGAAAAACCCGGTGCCTGCGGCAGAAGCCGCGGCCGAGGTTACGGACCCGGCAGCCGCCTGATTCGGCCGTGCGAGCGTGGCAGGATTTGGGATGGACGCAGGTTGTCGGCCGATGTCTTTGCTCGCGGGTGGTCTTAAGTGTTACGATTCGCGGAACTAATCAATTCACTTTAAAGCAGAAGGTCAGAGGCACGATCATGACCCAAGTCGATATGGTGCAGGTAGACGAATT
>CAZHOO010000021.1:0-39551 GCA_964533905.1 uncultured Occallatibacter sp.
CTCTTTTGGGGCGAATTGTAGGCTTGCCCTAAAGCCGTGCTCAAGCCGTCTGCCGGCAGCAGCGAGCAAACGTCGGCGGGAGGTTGGGCTGCGCTTGCGGACTGGACCGCGCAGGAAGTTAGAAGCAAAGTCGCCGCAAGCAGCATCGGTTTGCACAGATTGGTCATCGGATTCGACCTCCCATTCGCCGCGCCGGAATTTCCTTCCGAGCACAAGAAGTTTCGGGGATTTTACTCTGTCCACTCTTGCAGCGACAAGGCCAAATCAGAAGCATCGCGTATCTCGGCTGCCGGCAGGGTGGAGGTAGCGCCCGAATGACCGGCAACCTGGAAATAGTTAGTTGACCAACTCGAAGGTGTCGGCCGTTCCCATGGCGAGTGCAGGTGTAAGATGGCGGCATCGCTGGCCCCCTGCCTTAAGAGTCATGAGATGAAATTTGCTGATTACGCGAAATCCGCGGGTTTGGCTTTACTCGTCCTCGCATTGGACGTGCTCATTGCAATCGTCGTCGTATATATTTACGCCCGCCTGCATCACATCAGCAGTCCACAGTTCTACGCTTCGACTGCTGCCGTATCTGTGGCCCTGTGGTCAACGCGGATAGCTGGAACAGGCCTCATGTTCGGAACCGCGTGGTTCTTCGGCCGCGGCAAGTCGCAAAAGGCCGCCTACATCGCTTCCGTCGTCCTGTTTGCCACCTACGCTGTTGTGGACGCAGCAAGCACCGGATTCCAAGGCGTGTTCAACATCAGCTTCGCATTCACGATGGCTCTGAAACTATGTGCATCCCTCTGCGGAGCTGCGATAGCCACTTTCCGTTCCCGTTCAATTGAGTAAAAGCATTTAGCCTGCTCGCGGTCGTAGCACCGTCGACCCGCAAATAACCAGTTGATCAACGGCTGCGGCAACGGCGTCTCTCTGATGTGTGTGGCTGTGGGTGTCCGCGGCGACGCGTCCTAACGCAAATCTGGGGTTTGTTTTGGGGCGCTGGGGGATCGCCGCGCGGATCCGAGGTTACCGTTGAGGGTTGGTGTCCGATGTGATGGCGGGCGCTTCAGAGGATGCTGTGTCGGCCGACTAGCAGCCTAAGTATTCTCGGTCCGCGTGCTCGGCGCTCTGCAGCTGCTCCAGCGTGAAGCGCAGTGACCGCCATTCTTTGAGTGCGGTGTCCCACCGGTGGGCGATCTGCGCCTTCTGATCGGATGACAGCGTCTCCTTTTCGAAGTCCTTGGAAAAGGCGTCGCAAGCAGTCTGCAGCAGCGCGACGCGGCCTTGCAGTGTTCTAATGGTTAGCTTTCGGGTGGCTCGGTCCATGGCCCTGCTCCAATAGCGCGCCGGCCCAGGAGTCTTTTGGGGCGTCTCCGGCCGGGCGAGGTCAGAGCGGCGCGCATTAACAAGCGTACGGGTGCCGGGGGCGGAACGAAGTGATTTAGGTCACCCAACCGGCAGTGCGGCCGGCTTTGTCACAGAGTCCCGCGGCGGTCGAGGATTTGGGTGAGGGCGGCGCGTGCGCGTCCGAGCTGGTGAGCTGCTGCGGCGACATCGCGGGCGCGGCGCTTTTGCCAACCTCGCGTCTTGTGCCCTGGCCGCAGACGATGGCGAGAGGTTAGCTGTCAAGCCCCGACTCACTCCAAAATCTACCTAAACTCCTGAAAACACTCGCAAAATTTTGTTCCCCAAGTTTGCCGATTATTTCGCCGAAATCTGTAGCCTTAAAGATGTAGGGGGATTCTTCATGGTATTCACGATTCATCTCCACCATCACGGAACTGGCGAGCTCAATCCCTGTTCACTGCTCGAGCCAAGCTCGCGAGACTGACCCAAAAGAGTCACTGTATTCAGTGAGACTTGCGGTGCGAAGTGATCAGTTTTGAACATCTCAGCCTGGCTGAATCGCGGTAAAAGTCGAGTTGGCGCGGTGTTCTAGATCACCCACACCCGCGCATTTCAGGAGTCGGGCTATGGAATCAGCGATCCACAACCTCAGGATTCACACCCTCAAAACGCAACTCGATGTATGCCGGCTGGTATGTGCATCCCTTTCCAAAGAAATGCAAGGCGCCAACCTGACGCTCGAGCAGAAAGCAGGAATGGCCTATCGCTGGGGAAAAGCGCTGAATGAGAGCCGCGGCTTACAAAATGCGATAGACGCCCTGGAGCGGCAGGAAATGGGGACAAGAGCAGCCGCAATTTAGGCCCGCCGAGGTATGGACATACACTCGAAAAGATACAAAGAAAAAAATTCCGCGCGATTCGCCGAATCTTCGCCAAATAACTCCTTTAGAATCAGTAAATCGATTCCAAAATCATCGAAAAAAGAAGCACAATTACGCGCCACGCTGCACAAACAACTCCTTTAGAATCAGCGTCGCTCCAGCCCCTTTCCGCCCGGCACCGATCCTTGGCTCAACCGCCTCATTCCATTGATCTTGTTTGATCGGCCCAATCGTCGCGCACCGTCCACCGCGCACCGTCCACGGCCCTTCTGGTGCGCGGTGAGCACCACTGCGACCAGCGCCGTCCGGCAGCCGAACGCGTATGCGACGGTGCCGGCTGAAGCGATGAAGCCCAGCCGGATCTCCGCCTCATTCGGCGTCTTTCCGTGGCGTACCCTGCCGTGAGTCAGATCGGGCAGAACAACGGAGAGATCGAATCTGCCGAAGGAGGATCGCGGATTACCCCAGCACGAGAAGAAGCGCCGTTCCTGCGCGCCACAAGGAGTGAAGGAGCGAATGAGTAAGTGCGACCGCATTTGCACAGGCGTTCCGTTTCAATGCGCTGTGTAGAATGTTCTGCAAGCGTTCCGGAAGTTCAATCGAATGACTTACTACGACCAGGTCGCAGAAGCAGCCGCATTGCTCAAGGAGCGGCTGGGCTCGCTCGAGGCTCGTGTCGGCGTCGTGCTGGGCTCGGGGCTGGGAGCGGCTGCGGACGCCGTCGAGAATCCCACCATCGTTCCTTACAGCGAGATTCCTCACTTTCCGCAGTCCACGGTTGAAGGCCATTCGGGCCGCATGGTTGCGGGGCTGCTCGGCGGCGCGCCGGTCATCATCATGCAGGGGCGCGTTCATTACTATGAGGGCTATTCGCCGCTTGAAGTCACCTTTCCCATGCGCGTGCTGGGCATGCTCGGCGTGCGTGCGGTGGTGCTCACCAATGCGGCGGGCGGCATTCATCCCGCCCTGCATGTGGGCGAGTTGGTGCTGCTGAGCGACCACATCAACATGATGGGATGGAACCCGCTCACCGGCCCCAATGAGCCGCGGTTCGCGTTTCGCGCCGGCGCGGGTCAGCGCTTCTTCGATATGACCGAGGCTTACAGCTGGCACTTGCGCGCGCTCGCCAAAGAAGAGGCGCACGAAGATGGATTCTCGCTGGAAGAAGGCGTGTATCTGGCCACGCCGGGACCGAGTTTTGAAACGCCCGCGGAGATTCGCGCTTTTCGCGCGCTGGGCGCAACGCTTGTGGGCATGTCCACCGTGCCGGAAACTCTTGTTGCGCGCCACATGGGGATTGAAGTGCTCGGAATCTCGTGCGTCACCAACCAGGCCGCGGGGCTGGGCGCCAAGCCCTTGAGCCACGAAGAAGTTGGTGAAACCGGCCGCTGGGTTGAGAAGCGGCTCGCCGATCTGCTGAAACGTGTGGTGCCGAGAATCGCCGAGAGGGTCAGATTGGAAGAGTGAGCGCGGGCATGGACCAGGCGGAACGAAATCCGGCGGCCGATCCGAGCGCGCCTGAAAGCCCGAACCACTCGCCGGGCGTCGCAGTTGAAAGCACGGCCGCCGGGCAACCACAGCTCTTGCCCTTTCCGCCCGTTGTTCTGGCGATTGCCGGCTGCTCTGGCTCAGGCAAAACCACTCTGGCCAACGAACTGGCGCGCACGCTGGGCGGCCTGCGCTTTCATCTTGACGATTATTACCTTGACCTCGGCGATCTCCCCCTGGCCGAGCGCGTCCAAAAGAACTTTGACGATCCTGCGCTGATTGAGGTCCCGCTGCTGGCCCGGGACGTGGCGGCATTGGCGCGCGGCGAAAGCATTGATCGCCCCATCTACGATTTCACCACCTACACGCGCGTTCCCGGCCGGAGCCAGCGCGTAACGGCCGGCCCTTATCTGATTGTCGAGGGGATCTTCGCGCTCTACTATCGCGAACTATTGCCCAACTACCACCTGCGCGTCTATGTGGACGCGCCCGACGCACTGTGTTTTGAGCGGCGACTGAAGCGCGACATCGAAGAGCGCGGCCGCACACCGGAGCTGGTGCGCGAGCAATACGACCGCACGGTGCGCCCGACCAGCGTCGCTTACGTGCGTCCGTCGGCAGCGAATGCCGATCTGGTCGTCGATGGAACGGGAGCTCTGGATTGGAAAGTGGAGCGCGTGATGACCGAGCTGCGCAAGCGGGGATTGCTCGCCGCGGCGGGGTGAGGAACTATGCATGCACTCGGCTCCCGTCGCGTTACTTTCCGAGAAACTCCAACAGGGCCCGGTTGAACTCCGCGGGTTTCTCGATTTCCGGGGCGTGGCCGCAATCCTCAATTAAAACCAGTGTGGCGCCGGGAATGCCGTCACGAAGTTTCTCGCCGCTGACCAGCGGAATCAACACATCTTGCCGCCCCCACACCACCAATGTCGGAGCATGAATCGAGGCAAGGTTTGCATCCTCAAACTGGGGTACAGCCCACCCTGCCATTGTGCGCTGAATCGTATACCCCTCGTTGGTGCGCACGTGGTTGGTGAAGGCTTGCAACACAACGTCGTCCGTCAGTATCTTCTTGTCATAGAAAACAGTCTCGAGCATCGCGCGCATTCCCGCCAGCGACGAAGGATTCAAGTCGGCCGCAAACGGCTGCGTCCAGGGCAGGCCCGCGGAATCGACCAGCACGAGTTTTTCCACCATCTCAGGGTGATGCGCGGCAAACTCCAGCGCGATCCAGCCTCCCAGCGAGTTCCCGACCAACGTGGCTTTGGGGATGTTCTGTGCCTGCATGAACCCTTGAAGAAAGTCCGCGAAGGTTGCGATCTTGTAATCCAGCAGCGGCTTGTCGGAATGGCCAAAGCCAATCTGGTCGATCGCGTAGACGTGATACTGTGCGGCGAGCGCGCCAAAACTCGCCATCCAGGCTTCTTTGCCACCCCCCAGCCCGTGCAACAGGATTACGGCGGGTCCTTGACCAGCCTCGAAGTAATGAATGTTCTGGCTGAAGACAACAGCCACTTTTTCGGTTGGAGGAGCGGGCTGATCTTGCGGGAAGGCGAACGGCGCAACGACGGCCAAAACTGCGGAGAGCAACAGGGCACGGAAGCGGATATTCATTTTGACCTCATTTGGATTCTGTGGAAGTCTTCTTCGAACAAAGATGGCCCACCAAATTTAAACAAGTTCCTTAACCGGCTTTCTGCCAGGAGCGCACGGCTCTCGGGTGCCAGGGATTCTGGTCGCGCCGGTGCGTCTGTCATTGCGACAGTACTTCAATTCCGGTGACGGTGGCGTAGCCGTGAACCGGGACAAAGTTCAGAATCAGCTTGCCCTGCGCATTCGGTTCCAGACCGGCGAATCTGCGGACCACGACGTCTGAATTGCGGGCTTCCTTCGCCAGGTCGAAATCAGCGAGGAGGGTCTGGCCGTTAGAAAAGACATTGAAGACGTGCGCGACATCCGGCTTGCCTTCGAACGTATCGCCCGACGGCTCGTCCCAGTTGCCGTGGCGCGCAGCAAAATAGAGCGTCAAGGTGTACTTCCCCGGCGTCACAGGAATGGCGTAGGAAAAGTTGCCCCACCGCTCGGTCTCGTAGAGCTCGGGATCATCGGTTCCCTTCACCGCTGAGGTATAGGCCGCCAACTGACCGCCTTCAAAGTAGTCGTCGGGACTCCACCAGTGACTGTCGTTCGAGTAGTAAGGGGTTTCCCTGGCCAGAATACGAATGGGACGAATATGTTCGCGGAATCCGGGCAGAATTTCTATGGCAGATAGAATCGCCTGTTGACCGTTGCCCGCGGAAAACTCGAGGTGCAGCTTGCCGTCCGCGGCCGGCTCGATGCCCGTGAATACTTTTACGTCAGCGGTCGAGCTTGCGCCCGCGTCGGCCACCACATCGAAGTCGCTCAAGAGCGGAACTCCGTTGGCGCGCACGTTCATGATGCGGCTGCCTTCGCCGCCCGTGCCAGAAGACTCGGGCCCATAGACGGTTTCGGCAAAGTGGAGATGCAATTCGTAGACGCCTTTTTTCAACGGAATGTCGTAGCGAAACTCGCCTTGCCTGCTGGTGCGATAAAAGGCGGGATTGAGGGTGCGCGCGATGTGCTCAATCGAGCTTTTCACTTCCGTCCCGCCGGTGAATCCTTCGTCCGCGCTCCACATCTTGTCGGCATGGTCGACAAAGCTGCGCCCGGAACCGGCAAGAATCCGCACTTCCTCTCCGCCCGGCGGCCCGAGCGGCGGTTCAAAGGCCAGCCCTCCGAGCGGGGCCTGCTCGCCTTCAGGCTGCGCAGGTCTCTGCCGATGCGAGAGATGCCAGGCGTACCAAAGGACGAGCGAGAGGCAGACAACACCGGCGATCCACCCTACATGCCATGCGAAAGCAAGCGAGCGATGCGGCAAGGGGGCATCGGGAGCGGTGGTCGCGGGCGGCGGCTCGGCCGGCGGTTCGGCAGCCTGAGGTTCCAGAACGGTGTTGCGCTCGAACCTGGGAACGTACTGCCCTACCGGAATGGTGATTTGAAGCGGATTACGCGCCCCTTCGCCTTGGTAGTACTCGGCAAGACGCCGGCGCAGGCGGTTGGCCTCAACGCGAACGATGGAATCGGAATCCTGATCGAACGAATCGCCGCGGCGAAACGCTTCGACCGCGATCGAGTACTCCTTTATTTGGTTCGACTCGCCGGCGAAGAGTTTCTCGCATAGATAGGAGAGGAGATTGGCCAGGGTGGGGGCCCGCACAAAGCCCTTGGATTCGAGAACGGTCTTCAGTTCCGCACGTTGTTCGGCGAGTTCGATCGCTTCAGGGGATTCCACGGTCATCTCCGCCGCCTCGCGAACCATTATGGGATCGGTCGCAACGAATGTTATGTTAGCGCGCCTTCCTCGTTTGGGAAGCCTTTAACGGTGTAAGAAGCGGCAGATGGCGCCGTTTAACGGCGTGTAACCCCAGCGATCAGCGTTTAAGAGTGGGACTGAATTACGATTTCACGGTGAGCACAAGCTGCTGAATTGCCGCACCTTGACCGACGGCTCCGTGACCGTAGCCCGGCTGCCACGGGCAGGTAGCAGGTATAGCGTTGTACACCGCAGCCGGTTGATCTTTACTCAATATCGAAGTCGCGATTCGGGGATGACCGATTAAGCAGCCCTCCCTGAAATTACCCCGGATCGAGAAAGAGGTGCATCATGAAAAAGCTTGCAACTATCGTCGCCGCAATAAGCCTTCTGTCCTCCGCTGCCGCCTACGGCTGGCGCGCCCCCATGCGGGACCTGCCAAATGGAATCAGCCTTGAGACGGCCTCGGCCGCCGAGCAGAAAGGCGATATCGCCCGCGCGCACGACGACTATCAATCGGCCATTGCATATTATCAGCGGGCTCTGCGCGCCAGTGGCGCGGATGCCCAGCTCTACAACAAGTTGGGAATCGTTCAGCTCTCGCTCAAGCAATACGGCGCGGCGCGGAAAAGCTTTCAGGAAGCCATCAAAACCGATCCGCACAACGCCAACGCGCTGAATAATCTCGGTGCGCTCCTGTGCATCCAGAAGAAGTACCGGCCGGCCGTGACCGATCTGAGGCAGGCCTTGGAATTGGATGAAGCCAACGCCTCCTATCACGTGAACATGGCCGAGGCATGGGTCGGCCTGGACGAGATTGACCGCGCCATGAACGAATACGCGAGGGCCATGGAGCTCGATCCTGACGTCTTCGACACCGAGAATGGCGGAGTGATCGCTCAACTGAGAACAGCGGATCAAATCGCGCGCACCGATTTCCTGATCGCGAAGCTTTATGCGCGCAGAGGCAATGTAGAGGGCGCGCTTGACTACCTCCACCGCGCCAAAGTCGGCCATTATCCGCAGTTGGGCGATGTGTATCTCGACAAGGAGTTCGCGGGTCTGTGGAAGGATCCGCGGCTGCAAACCATCGTTAAGCCATAAAAAGCAGCCATAAAGTTCGAGCTGCTAGCTTGACGATGATTTGGCGTGGTTGCCGGCGGGCGCGGGGTTATACGCAGAACTCAAGCGCCGCCGGTGGCCAGCGGAACCTGGGGTTGGTGTAAAAGCGAGTTTCCGCCGCCAACAGACGTGGAATTCGCGCGATAGACTTGAAAACTGTTCTTGCCCCTCTCTTTCGCCAGGTACATGGCCTCGTCGGCACACTGCATCAGGGTTTCAAGATCGGCGCCCGCCTCCGGGTAGGTGACCACTCCCACGCTGACGGTGATCACAGCCTGCGTGTTCTCGATGGCATACGGCTGGCCAATGGTGGCCACGATCTTGGCAGCAATGGACTCGGCCTCCGCGGGAATGCGCAAGTCCGGGAGCAGCACGATGAACTCATCGCCGCCAATCCGAGCTACGGTGTCGGTTTCGCGCACGCATTTGCACAGCCGTTCGGCTAGTTCGCAGAGCAGCTTGTCGCCGGCCTGGTGGCCGAGGGCGTCGTTCACGACTTTGAATTCGTCGGCATCGACCATGAGCAGGCCCAGGCAGGATTGGAAACGCACGGCCCGCTTGAGCGAAGTCTGACATCGATCGTTCAAAAGAATGCGATTGGGCAAATTGGTAAGAGCATCGTGCTCCGAAAGATGGCGCAGGCGCTCCTCACTGCCACGAAGGGCGCGCGTCTGCAGCGCTACGCGGTGGCGGAGAACGACGATCCAGGCGAAAGAAGCAAGGACCAAAAGTCCGATAACTGAAAAGCTTTCGTACGTATGCTGCGAGGTCCACCAGGTGGGAGCTTTGAGAACAGAAATATCGTCGAGCGAGCGCAAAAGGATGTGCACCGACTCGGGCCGGACCGCGCCTTCGCTCAAATTCGTGCTCAGGGAGTCAACCTGCACATTGCTGACGCCGGTGATGCGCACCAGACTGCCGTCTTTCCAAGGCAGCGTCGCGCCGAGAGTTACATTTCTGGGGAGGATGGCCGGGAAAAGCACACCGCCCGCGCGGAGCATCAGCGTGGGATCAGATGCGGCCACGTCGCGGCCGATCAGCTCGGCATCGATCTCGACGAGTTTGCCATCGAGGTCGCTCTTGACGGCTTTATCGAGCGTGATGGAAACGGGGGCCGGAGGCGAGGCTGAACCTGAAGCCGCGCGAAAATCCGCATCTTCAAGCGAAGGCTTAAAGAGGTCGATGGCAGGAAATCCCACGACATCGACGAACGAGCCGACGGGGACGACTGCCGTCTGCGCGGTCTGCATGCAGATGCCCGCCTTGGCGTCCTGAATACAAAGTACGCGTCCGGGCCAATCGAGTGTGACAATGCCCTGCACATGAACGCGATGGAGAAGTCCGGGATCGGGCGAGAAGCGAAACAATTGCGAGACCGGAACCGCGGGTACCGCGAAGGGATCGCGCGGCGCCTGCTGGATAACGGTCACCTGGCGAAGTGAGGGGAAAAATAGGTGGACGCCGACCATCTGGCGGCGCTGGTTGAAGAGCGGCGCCGCGTTGCCGTCGATGCGAACGAGGGAATCGACCAGCGAATCGTAGTCCACTCCTTGCTCGCGCACGGTAACGGCGGTGAGCATTCCACCGTCGCCGGCGATGCTGAGGACCACGTTGTTCGGCCCCACATGCGCGGAGCGAACGCGACCTTCAACCTCGACCCATTGGCAATCCAGAGCCCCGGTCAACAACTGCGTCAAGGTGACCTCGGGAGGGTTCGCAGGCAGGCTGGACTGACCAACCGGCCTGACATCGTGGCTTGAGACAACGGCCGCGTAGTCTCCCCCATTCGTCACTCCCGTTATATCCACAAGTGTGCCCGGCTTGATGGCCAGTATCGGGCGCGCGGGAACTGACACGAAGACGCCACCCGAGGCGTCGTGCACAAAAATCGCGGCATGCCTTACATCGATGTAGGGATCGTAATAGGTAACGACGGCGCGAAGATGAACGGGAATGTCAAGGGCGGCTTCTTCCGGAGGAAGGTTATGCACCCCTCGTGCCGTGGTCATAATCGGCGGCACTCCCGGGGAGGCAGACTCGAGCTGAGCGCCTCCCGTCAGGCTGGCCACAGCAAGCGCGACCAACGGCACATAGTTGCGCCGGATCCGCATCCAATCCCTCCTTGTTCAAGCCGCTTGATTCAGCCGCCGAACAACCGCTGGCCCAATCACCTGCACGAAGACACCACTTCCTTGAAGTCCAAGAATGTCATCGACCATTATGCTCCAAAGCATGAGGAAATGGCAGATTACCAGCGCTGCGCGAACGAAAGTGGCATAACGAAAGAGTCACACTTGTCCCGTGCAGGTAGAAGACTTTTCAAATCGGAATTGGCCGGGACGCGAAGAATGCCGGGCGCGGGTTCGGCTTACTCTGCCGTGAGCGCCGCCACCGGCACCAGCATGTCTTCCTTGCGCATCACGAGATTCGTAGCGTTCAGCGTGGCCAGTTCGAAGCCGTGGCCGTGGGTGATGGCATCCGTGGGGCAAGCCTCAACACAGTAGCCGCAAAAAATGCAGCGGTTGTAGTCGATGTTGTAGACCTGGGCGTATCGTTCCGACGAGGAGATGCGTTTTTCAGCGGTGTTTTCCGCGGCTTCAATGTAAATGCAATTGGCCGGGCAAGCCGCCGCACAGAGAAAACAGGCAACGCACTTTTCCAGTCCGTTCTCATCGCGCTCGAGCACATGTGCTCCGCGAAATCGCTGCTCGAGCACCGCGCCGCGAAGCGGGCCCTTGCCGTCGGGGTAATTCTCCACTTCGGTGGGCGCAAACATCTCCCGCAGCGTGATGCTCATTCCCTTGGCGATGCCGGCGGCGTTGCGCACAATCGACATGGCTCCAGTATACGATGGAGTTCGGGAGCGAATCATGAAGGCTCATTTCGCGCGCACCGCAATATTCCTTTACATGTTGGGCGTGGGAACACTTGCCGCACAACAGCAGCAGGCGCCCGCAGCGCCGATGGACGAGATGCACAAGCCCGCGCCACCGGCTGGCCCGCTGCAGATCAATTTCGACGGCAAATCGGCAACCTGGACGGCAGCATCATTGGCCTCGCTTCCGCATGTCAGTGTCACCGTCCACAACGAGCACACCAAAGCCGACGAGACCTATTCTGGAGTGCCGGTGATCGCGCTGCTCACTCCGCTCGGCGTGACCGACAAGCCGCGCGGAAAGCAGCTGCGGCTTTATGTTGTGGCTTCCGGTTCGGACGGCTACGCGGTTGTTTATTCAATCGGCGAGGTCACACCCGATGTACACGACGCCACGGTGATCGTGGCCGACACGGAAGACGGGAAGCCGATCGCCGCCGATGGGCCGCTAAAGCTCGTTGCTACGGGAGAAAAGCGCCCGGCGCGCTGGGTGCGCAATCTGGTGTCGATCGATGTGAAGACGGCGGAGTGAGGCGCGCCGCACCTGCGTTTCTCGCCAAAAGTTGAACTCAAAAAGCCGCCAAAACGCGCGCACCCCAGGAATTTGCATCCCTGAGGCGCGCGAGCTTATGCGGTAGCTGGTTCTACGAAACGCCTTCTTCTACCTGTGGTGCCCACCACCACTACTCCCGCCCCCGTGGCTCGCCGGTGCGGATCTCGAGCTGTGGTCCGCGGGAATCGGCCTGCTGATAGCCGGAGTCTCGGGCCGTCCGTGGTTCTGATTCGCAAACTGGCCGCGAACCCCACCGTAGCTCTGCTCATGCTGCACCTGGGTATTCATGCGCGGAGCCGTGGGCTCGTGTGCCGCGGCGCCCTCCGATGGCTGAGGCCTGTATTGAACACCGCTTCCACCACGGTAACTCGGGCGCGGATTATTGTTGTAGTTGTGGTTGAAGTTGTTTCCACCACCGTAGGAGCCTCTGTTGACCGCGCGATAGTTGTACGTATTGTGGACCACACGCACGTTGATGTTGTTGTACACGCGGTTATAGAAGAAGTGGCCGCCGTTCCAGTAGCCGCCCTCATAACCGAAACCAACATAGCCAAAGCCGTAATTGATGCCGCCGTAGAAGCCGATGTGCATGCCCCAATGGCCGGGATAGAAGAGATAGCGGCCACCGTAGAAGCCCCAATAGCCGGGAGTCCATAGCCCGCCAACGTAAGGCGGCTCAACCCACGCGCCCGGCACCCAGTAGTAGCCGCCCGCACCCCAGGCCCAATAGCCCGGCGTCCAAATGTATCCGTCGCCAGGATCGGCCGGCTGATCGTAGTCGGGAAGCGGCGGTGGCGCTTCTGTCGCCTGCTGTGTCGGCATCTCAGCATAGCCTGAGTCGTCAGGAGCCTGGCCCGGCTGTTCGGCCGATTGGTCGGGCGGCGGAGCTTCAGTCGTGTAGGACGGCCCGCTGGGCGCCATGTTTGCTGCGGCAGGGTCGGGCCCCTGATCCGCCGGATTCTGATCCGGCTGGCCCTGATCCGGCGGCGGTGCCTGATCCTGTGCGGCCGCAACGGCCGCAAAAACAGTGGAAGCGGGCGAAACAGTGCCGCTATTGAAGACAGAGACGCAGAGCGCGGCCGCAACGGCAATTGATAACGCGATCGCAAATCGAGAAATTCGGTTCATCTTACCCTCCAGTAAATAGAACGGAGCCCGTGGTCACTCAGTCTAACGCGCCGCGCTGACCATCGGCTATCGTCCATGGATGAATGAACACGGATGGACACAATTAGTGGCGGGCTCGGGGCGCGCGCCCAGCGGTCTCGGTTCTGCGGTTGCATCTTTGAGGGCATCCATCCTGGCGAAATCCGCGGAATCCCTGGTGCCTGCGAAATGCCCCTACTTGGGCTGTTCGTCCTTGCCTTTCGGGGCCTCCTGGTGCTGTTGCGGTGGCGGGGCCGATTGACGCGGCGGAGCTGCCTGATGCGGGGGCGGCGCTTGTCGTTGTTCCGGTTCTGGAGCTGCCTGCCGTTCTGGCGCTGCTGGACGTTGTGGGGCCGCTTCGCGCTGCGGTTCCGGAGTTGGACGCAGCGGTGCAGCCTCGCGTTGCGCTGGCTCCGGCGCGGCACGACGCTCTTCTGGTTGCGGAGCCGGCTGGCGTTGTTCCGGTTGCGGAGTTGCTTGCCGTTCCGGCACTGCAAGACGTTGTGGGGCCGCTTCGTGCTGCGGTTCCGAAGGTGGGCGCTGCGGTGCAACCGGGCGTTGTTCCGGTTGCGGAGTTGCGCGACGCTGTTCCGGTTGCGGAGCTGTTTGGAGTTGCGGCGAGGGCTGATTTGTTTGCCGGGATTGTGGTTCCGGGGCCGCGTGGCGCTGGTCCGGTTGCGGAGTTGTTTGGCGCTCCGGCTGTGGAGTTGCCTGACGTTGCCCCGCTTGCGGAGTTGCTTGATGCTGCTGCTCCACCTCCCGATTGGTCGCACGCAACGCGGGTGGAGCTGCCACGTTGTGGTCGGCCGCGAGAGGCTGATTGACGGCCGCATTCGCCGGTCGGCCATGATTTGCGGTGGCAAACTGCGCGCGGTTTGCGCCGGCCGTGCGCTGGTTCTCGATTTGTGCACGCATCGGCGCGGTATGCTGCTGCCGCATGGCGACCCGCTCCGCGGGCTGCGCCGGAGCATGGATTCCTCCTGATCCTCCGTTGTAGCTCACATGGACGTTCGTGTACACCACAACTCGGCGGTCATACACGTTGTGCACGATGCTGATATTTACGTTGTTGACCGAGCGGTTGTAATAGAAGTGGCCTCCGCCCCAGTAGCCGCCCTGGTAGCCGTAACCTGTGTAGCCATAGCCGTAGTTGATGCCGCCATAGTAGCCGATGTACTGGCCCCAATAGCCGGGGTAATACCCGTAGGAATTATTCCAATAGCCCCAGTAGCCAGGGGTCCACAGTGCGCCCTCGTAGGGAGCCTCAACCCATGCGCCGGGAACCCAGTAGTAGCCGTCTGGAGACCAGGCCCAGTACCCGGGCGTCCAGATATAGCCGTCGCCAGGATCCTGTGGCTGGTCGTAGTCCGGCAAGGGCGGGGGCGGCTGGTCCGCGGTGTATTCCGGCTGTTCCCCGTAGCCCGGATCGTACGACGACTGATCCTGCGATGGATACGAGACATTGCTCCGTTCGGGTCCCGAAGTACTCGAGTTATCTGGAGCGGGGGGCAGATTAGCCGCGGCCGGATCAGAACCCTGATCCTGTGTGCTCGCCTGGTTATTATCCGGCTGAGCCGTGGCTTGATCCTCGTGACAACCGATAGTCGAAAGTCCGATAGCCAAAGGAAGCAACAGAAACCGCTCAAGTCTAAAAGAGTGCGTCATTTCACCCCCACTCAGCTTGGATGCTAAGCGAGGCGCTGGAGGCAATGCTGTGCTCTATTGATCGATGTCCGTGCGCCTCAATGGCGCACGGCAGGCGGAGTGGACTTGCCACGATTGTTCGCCGGCGGGGTGGTTGCCGGCCGATGTTGCGGTTGCTCATTCAGCATCTGCTGGCAAAACTGGGAGTCCTGGCCGCGCTCCAGGCCCTGCACGGTATTCTGCCCGCGGCACATGCGCAGCTCCATCGCATCGGCGTCGTTGCGCGTGAGCTCAACCGTCCGCTCCAGGCCGCTGAAGGGGTCCACATCGTAGCGGAACACTGTGTTGCTCGGCGGCCGGAGTTTGCCGTATTCGAAATGATTCCAGGTCGCGAGAAACGCGTGGCCATCGGGCTCAGCCATCACGGCGTAGACCTGCGTCCAATCGATGCCGCTCGTGGGGCTTGGGCCGGTCGCGTTCCAGACAAGAACTCCCTGGCCGCCGCGCATCCAGCGCGCCGCAAACATGTGGTGCGCCAGGTCGTAATAAAGAGCCGTAAAGTACGTGCTCGCGGCGCAATTATGGCAGTTGTCATAGAGAATTGTCAGCTCCTCGGGCGCATCCGCTCGAAAATGCTGCCAATCGAACCAGCGCAGATTCACGCCCGAAAGCAGCGGAGCCACCACATGGCTGGTAAGCGAGACGTTCCAGATTTCAAACGAGTCGTCGCCGGGCGCCGATTGCGGACTTGGACGATCGGTCGTGACCACCAGCGCCGCATCGTAAACCACGCCGATCTCGCGGATCGCAGTCCATTTCTCCACGGTAAGCGAGCGCGTGATCCAGGCAACGATGTTCTGATCTTTGGGATCGTGAAAGTCGATCCAGCGGAAGGTGCCCGAGGTTTGCTGCGCGCCAAGAGGGAGGGCAAAGATCAGCGCTGCGGCGATCGCGATGAGGCGCCTGGGGAGGAGAAACCGCATGAATTTAGATATAGCAGAACTAAGCCGGCGGAGTTAGCTGAGCCGGGGTGGCGCGGTCGCGAAGACTTGAGAGCGGCACGCAAAGGGCTGGCGAGCTGGATTATTTCTGAGGCGCAGGGGCGGCGGACGCGGGTTTGATCTTCGCCGCAAAGTCGGATGCCGGCGAGTCTTCATCCGCAACGCTCGCGAGCAACGCATCCCATCCATCGTCCGCGCCGTGGTATTTGACGTACTTCGCCTTGCAATACGCCGTCATGCCGCCCGCATCCTGCGGAATGGCGGCGCTCACGGCCAAGTGGATGCCGCGTGCGCAGTACCAGAACCCTTCGGGATCGACCGGCGTAGACTCGAGATCCGCAACGGCCAGTTGGTAAGTGTCCTGCACATTCGTCGCGTCGATCTTCAATGCGCGCTGTAGCCAATCGCGAGCCTGCGAGTAGTTCTTCTCCTGCACCGCGCAATAGCCTTCCGCGCCGATAAAAATATCATTGAGCAACTTGCTCAGAGCCACATAGTCGGCAGGGGACATATTTGCGGGCTGACGCCACATTGGCACCGCGAGCATCCCGCCCGATGCGTACTGGCACATCTCGTTCAGCGCCGCATTGTCGCCGGCGGCAACGTTCACGCGATCGAGCGCCACCACAATTCCGAGCGCGCGAATGTTGCCTGCGTCAGCCGCGAGCAGCCGCTTGGCCACCTTCATCACTTGTTTCGAGTCGCCTGCAGCCTGCCACGCGGCCATCTCCTCTTCGAGCGCTTCGGTCAGCGCCGCACTCTTTGGATATTGCTGGACGAAGGCCTCAAGCCCCTCCGCGCGCGAGGTCGCATCCTGCGTGTTGATGGCGTCGGAGTAGGCCTTGGACTCGGCTGGATCCTGGATGGGGCTTGGTCCGGAGGGCGGCTGCTGCGCTGCTGCTGCGGCGACGGCGAAAAGGCCGAGCGCTACGAAGACGCAAAGGTTTGCCCAATGATTTCGCAAGCGAATCACAAAGGAAGCGTAGCACAGGAGCTTGAGGAGTCTTGCAGATCCGATTGCACCCGGCGCTTCAGTTTCAGGGTGTCTTGTTTGCGCGGAAGCTGCCGTCAAAGATGAGCGCCGTAACATTCCCGGCACCGTCCTTCACAAACTCGACTGTCGGCCCCTCGATCATGAAGAATTTGTTTTCCGCTTCGGGATACAGCCTGGTTTTGTCGCGTCCGCGAACCTCGCCATAGAGCGCACCGTTTTCGAGCGTGATGGTGGCGAATGCTCCGGGCGCCATCTGGTAACGGCCGACATACTGCTTCAGAAGCTGCGGTTCGACCACCGCGACCTGCTTTTCAAGAACCTGAAAATCTGGCCAGTCATAAGCCGCGGCCACGCTATAAAGAATTTCGTCGGCCAGCTCACCGCCTCGATCTCCGTTAGTGAGAATCACAATGCCCTGCCCTCGATTCGCATAGCCGAAGAGAACCGCTTTGTAGCCGGGCGTCGAACCATCGTGGCGAAAAGCGAGTGTGTCACCGCTTCCTTGCAGTTGCACGCCCAGTCCCCACTGATCATTCTGCTTAGTCAGCAGCTGGTAGGCGAGCGGCAAGGGGAGAAATTTCGCACCGGTTCCTTGGTACGCTGCCTCGATCGCAGCAACGGCTTGCGCCAGATCGGACGCAGTCGTCCAAAGACCGCCCTCCGGCCCACCAACCACGCGCCATTTTCCGTCTTCCGGCGCGCCATCATCAGTGTGCCCAACGGCGATATCTTTCCTCGGCCCATCCGGCGTCAGCACGTCAAATGTGCTGTGCTTCATTTTCAGGGGATCCAGAACCAGCTCTTGCGCCGCGTGTGGAAAGTCCTCGTCCGTAACATCCGAGATGAGCTGGCCGAGAACCAGATACCCCCCATTCGAATAGCGAAAGCCGGAGCCCGGCACGCCGTCGACATGAACCGGCCTGTTCAACGCCGGCGCTTCGCCATTTAATCGCTGAAGCAGCGTGGGCAACGGGTCTGACGGTGGCAACGCGGTCTCGCCCGCGGGGAAGTTAATCGCCGCGCTGTGGCTCAGCAGTTCGGCAATCGTCACCGGATGCCCGGATGAGTTGGGAAGCTTCCAATGCACAAGTCTCTGGTTCACGTCGTCATCGAGTCCGATGCGCTTCAGTTGGATAAGCCGTAAAGTCGTGAGCGCTGTAACAACTTTGCTGACAGACGCGGCCTGAAACAGAGTTTCTCGATCCGCAGAGTCCGAGCCCCCTGCGTCCTTCACGCCGTATGCCTTGGCCCATTCGAGCGATCCATGATTGATGACGGCCACGCTCACCGCAGGCACGTGGAAATAGGCCATTCGTTCGTGTAATGACCAGTGCACAGCCGGACCGCCCTTGATCTGCACATGTGGCGTGAGTCCGGTTTCCACGCTCTGGATCTTTGCGCTCAAGGTGGCGCTGGGATTAGGAACTTGGGTTCCCGCTTGCGCGAACGAGACCGGCGCAAGCACCAACAGCAGACCCAGCACGAACGGCAATCGGCAATTCGCGCATTGCCTTCCCCCGGCGCCAGCAAAGCTCCGCATCATGCGCCAGACCTCCTCTGGAATCGCCGGCGCCCGAGCTTGGGGGAAGCAGCAGGCGAAACCCAGAAAAAGCGTAGCACAGGCGAGGTGGGCGGCTGGACGGCTCGGGCCGCGTGTTCCCGTGCCGATTTTGGTTCAGATTCTTCCCCCGGATTCCCCTGGTTCCGGGGCAGCGCTTTCCCCGGGCCATTCCGTCGCGACCAGATAAGAAATCTCATCCACCACGCGCTTCAGCTCGGCGACCGTGCGGTTGTTCAGGCGAGATTCAAATATTTCGAGAAGCGAGTGAAAGTACCAGAGCTGATCCTTCGGGCCGCGCTTGAACCGGTCCCATACGGCGGGGCCGATTACTTTTAAATCGTCCAGGATAGATTTTGCGTTGTAGAGCTTGTCGGCCGCTGAAATGACGAGCACCTCTTCCGGCTCCGATTGCAGGCGCGCGAGATAGGCGTTCTTGCGCTCTTCCCAACCCTCTTTTTTGTCGTGATCCTCGGCGAGCGTATCGGAGAGCCCTTCCACCATGCGCGCAACGTGAGGACCGAAGATTTTCTCGACGTCATCGAGACGCGGCTTGCCGCCGTGGTCCTCAACCGTGTCGTGAAGAATCGCCGCGATGACCATGTCCTCGGTGACTGGAACCGCGCCGCCCGCCTCCCCCATGACGAGCGACGCCACGCCGAGCAGATGCGCCATGTAGGGGATCTTGGTTCCTTTGCGGGTTTCCGTGTGGAGCGTGCGCGCGTAATCAACAGCGCGAGTGAAGCGCTCAGTGAGGATTGGGGTTGGTGTGGGGTTTGTCATCTTCTAGTATCGCACGGGGCCGGCGCGAAGCGGGAGTTGCGCTTCCATCTGCGCACTTGGCGTCCCATCACATCCTCAGCTTCGCCCACATCGCATCGACTTTGGCCTTCGTAGCGCGATCCATCTCGATCATTGCCGGCCACGGCCTGTTAAATCCCTCGGCCTTCCACTTGCGCGTCGCATCCACACCCATCTTCGATCCGTAGTTGGGCAGGCGGCTCGCGTGATCGAGCGAATCGACGGGCCCAAGGGTGAACTGAATGTCGCGCTCGGGATCGATATTGTTGGCCACGCGGAGAACCACCTCGCCGATGTTCTGCACGTCGCAATCCTCGTCCACCACGATGATGCACTTGGTGAACATGGCCTGGCCCAGCGACCAGATGGCGTTCATCACCTTGCGCGCCTGTCCCGGATAACTCTTCCTGATCGAGACGATCATCAAGTTGTGGAAGACCGCCTCGACGGGCAGATGAATGTCGACTAGCTCCGGGATGGTCATCTTCATCGCCGGCAAAAAAATCCGCTCGACGGCCTTGCCCATCCAAGCGTCCTCCATCGGCGGCTTGCCCACGATGGTCGCGGCATAGATCGGATCCTTGCGATGGGTGACGCAGGTGAGATGGAAGACCGGGTACTCGTCCTCGAGCGTGTAGAAGCCGGTGTGGTCGCCAAAAGGACCTTCTGCGCGAAGTTCGCCCAGTTCCACGTACCCTTCGAGAATAATTTCCGCGTTGGCCGGCACTTCAAGGTCAACCGTCTCGCACTTCACGATCTCGACCGGCTTGCCGCGCAGAAATCCCGCAATCAAAAACTCTTCAACCTCAGGCGGCGCGGGAACGATCGCCGCGAATGTCGTCGCGGGATCGGTGCCGATGGCAACAGCAACCTCAAGGCGCGAGCCTTTTAATTTTCCAAGTGAAACCTGCGGCGTGCCGGCCAGCGGACCGTCGGGTATGCTGACTGCGCCGCCTGCAGTCTCAGCCATCATCGCCACGCGGGCACTGGATGAGCTGAGAGCCGCGTCGGCTTCTGCGCCGGCTGAAGCCGCGTTCCGCAGTGCCTCGCGATAGTGCTCGGCGGCGACTTTCTGCCGCTGCCAGTGCATGCCCGTAGTCTGGCCGTCGTAGACCTGCATGCGATACATCCCGATGTTGCGCTTGCCGGTTCGCGGATCGCGCGTGTGCACGCAGGGCAGGGTGATGAAACGCCCGCCGTCGAGCGGCCAGCACTTGAGAATCGGAAAATAGTTCAGATCGAACTTCTCGCGCCGAATCATCTCCTTGCACGGCGCGTCCTTCGCGCTTACGGTCTTGGGAAAAGCGCTGGTAAGCTCGCCGAGCTGCGGCAGCATCTTCAGTTTGTCCAGAAAACCTTCCGGAGCCTTCAAATTCATTAGGCCGGTAATGCGCTCGGCGATTTCATCCATCTTCGAAACGCCCAGCGCCAATGCCATGCGGCGTTCGCTGCCGAACTGGTTGATGAGGACTTTGTGGCCGGGATGACCTTTCACGTTTTCAAACAGCAGCGCCGGACCTCCGGGCGCGTATTTTTCCTTGTTCGCGCCCCCGTGCGCACCCGCGCTCGATCCGATTCCGCTGCGCGAGCCGATTTTGCTCACGCGATCGGTGATCTCGGTGATTTCGAGCTCCGGCGAAACCTCTTCGCCGATGCGCTTGAGCTCGCCGTGTTTTTCAAGAGTCTTGATCCAGTCGCGCAGATCGTCGTAGGCCAAGGTCGTGCTCCGAACGGTCGTGACCGTTCCTCAACCATGGTACGGCAGGAAACAGAGATGAGAGAAAAAGAGACAAGAGATTCAGCCGCCGAAACACGCGGCGGCTTTGCCAACGGCAGAACTTTATGAAATGCTCGCATTGAGCGGAGAAGTCTCCATGAAACTCAATCAGCGTTTCGCAGCAACGTTGCAAAAAAGCCCCAGCAAAGGCGGCTGGACGTATGTCGTTTGGCCCTCCTCTGTGAAGTTCTTCGGCACGCGCGGCCTGGTAAAGGTGCGCGGCAAGATTGACGGAGTGCCCTTTCAAAGTTCCTTCATGGCCTTGGGCGATGGAACACACAAATTGCCCGTCAAGACAGATATTCGCCGCGCGATCGAAAAAGAAGTCGGCCAGCGTGTGCAGGTGGTCCTCGAGGAACAGATCAGCCGTTAGTTCCGCACCCGGCCACATTCAACGCTCACCGATCGCATCGAGCAACGAAGTGTTTTTTCTGAGTTGACGTCGTTGGCTAGCTTGCCGGCTCAATCGCGGGAACCAGCGTCTTGAACGGAGGAATGGCGTCCATGGGATACCCGAGGCGTTTCCACTCGTCGAAGCCGCCTCGCAGCGGACGCACGCGCTCGACCCCCAGCTTGTGCAACTGCATGGCAACCTTGGCTGAAGTAGCCTCGCTCGGGCAGGTGCAATAGAGCACTACATCGCGGTCGCGCGGAATCTCAAAGTGGCGCGAGGAGAGTTCGTCGGGTGAAAGCCGCACTGCACCGGGCAGTGTGAAAGGGTCGGGTACAAGCTCGAGAGGATGGCGGAGATCGATAATATAGACTGGCTCTCCGGCGTCCATCTGCTGTTTCAGTTCCTCAGGTTCAAGGCGCGAGGCAATGAGGTCTTTCAGCACCATCCGGCGACGGATCAGGCGGCCGACAAAGAACGCAACGACGCCCAGAATCAGCAGCGCGCCGGAGAAGCGGCCAACCCAGTTGAGGACGCCCGGATTGCGCTTGATCAGATCGCCGAAGAATCGGCCGCAGATCATCGTGACGCCCACCCAGAACGTCGAGCCGATGCCGTCATAGAGCAGGAACGCGCCAAAGCTCATGCCGTTCTGGCCGGCAACGGGAGGCGCGAGCGTTGACAGGCCGGGAACGAACTTGGCGAACATCAGCATGGTGCCGCGGCGCCGGCCAAACGAATCCTGCGTGCGTCGAACGCAGGTGGTCGGCTCAAGAGAAAGTTTGCAAAGCAGGCGCAGCACGCGATGACCCTGGCTACGCCCGATAAAGAACCACGCGCTGTCCGCACTTATTGATGCGGCCACAGCAACAGCGAGAGCCAGAGGAAAACTGATCTGCTGTTGGGCTGATAGCGCTCCGGCCGCCAACAGAATCGGTACCGACGGCAGGGGAATGCCGAGTTGCTCGACCAGGACCCACGCAAAGATGAGCAGGTATCCGTATGTCAGTAGAATGTCGGTCGGCAATGCCATAAGTTTGGTCCGAATTAGGGTGTGATGAAGAAGCAGGCCGCGGACTCCGCAAGCTCAATGCGGACGGGAAGAGCGGCCTCACCCTATGAGATGAATCTATACGAAGTTCGTTTCAGAAGAATCAAGAAAAACTGCGGGCTACCCTCACGAGGGACGCGCCTGTGCCGAAACCGCCTGTTCAATGACCCAGTCAACCCACGAGGCCTGCTCCGCCGGGCAGGCCAAGCGCGCGGGATCATTGGCCAGCACGGCGTCGACAAAGTTTTTCACCATCGGAAAGTGCAGGTTGGCGTGCGGAGGCAGCAGCTCGGTGCGGGAACCGCTCGAACCAGCCACTCGCAACTCCGGCCCGTTCAGGGGATCGAGGTTGATTTCGCCGTTTTCGCCAATAATCCGGAATTGATCGCGGGGCAAGTGCGAGTTCCAGCGCACGTCGACCACCGCGTGCACCCCGCCGGAGTATCGCATGAGCACGGTCGCCGAATCTTCGACAGCGATGCGATGCACGGCATTCGAAAGCAGTCCGCTCGCGCGTTCGGGATTGCCGAAGAGGAAGTTCATGGCGTCGATGCGATGGGAAGCGATGTCATAGAGCGGGCCCCCACCGGAGAGCAAAGGATCGGCAAGCCATTCGCGGCCGGCAATCTCAAACCAGCTGTGGCAATTGGCCTCGGCGAGGAGCGGGCGGCCGATCGCGCCGTCGGCGATCAATCGCTTGGCGCGGATGAGCTTTGGGTATAGGCGACGATAGTACGAAACGCCGAAGAGAGAGCCCGAAGCACGATTTGCCGCGCGGCCTTCGGCGACCATCTTCTCGGCCTCGGAAGAACTCATCGCCATCGGCTTCTCGCACAGCACATGTTTGCCTGCGCGCAGTGCACTGATCGCGGCGCTCGCGTGCAACGCCACCGGCAACGCAACGTAAACGGCGTCGACGGCACGATCGGCGACAGCTTCTTCAATGCTGGGCCAAGTGCGCGCGCCGGAATACTCGGCAGCCTTCCTCGGGTCGCGTGTTACAAAGCCGTAAAGGCGGCTGCGCGACTCCGATTGAATGGCGGGAATGACGCGCTTGCGCGCTATCTCGCCAATTCCGGCCACAACCCAGTTGACGCTGTTCATATCACCGCCAGAATAAATCCGCGCGACGAAATAGGCGCAAAAAAGCCGCCCGAAGGCGGCCTGATTGCGACTGGAATTCGAAGTCTCAGCTGCTATTGGTGAGCCGCGGCTGCGCCGTTCATCGACGACGCCGGCAGCGCCGAGCCACGCGGCTGGTCTTGATCGGGCGCGGAAATCGCTTCCTGGCTCTTCTCTCCAAAGTAGTCGTGGTCCCAGAGATTCGCGTAGAACGCGCCTGTCAGCTCGGCAGCTCGGGGGCCAAAGGTTGCTCTGCCTCCTTCAAGGAAGAAAACAGTAACCAGTCCGCCCTGAGGCGACTGGGAATAAGCTGCGAACCAGCCGTATCGTGTTCCGTCATTCGAGCAGGTCCCGGTTTTGCCGAAGATGGGCAGCTCGCGGAAGTTAGCACGCAGGCGGCGCGCAGTTCCATACTCGACAGCTCCGGCCATTCCGTCTTCAAGGTCAGGAAGGTAACGCGCGATATCGAGGGTGCGCTTTACGCGAGGTTGAAAATTTGCAATATCGTCTGGAGTAGTCGGATGCTGCAGGTAGAAGAGCGTTCCGCCGTTGGCGATAGCGGCGACAAACGCGCCCAACTGAAGCGGCGTGAGCGAAACCCCCTGCCCGAAGCTGCACATGCGGGCAACGCCGCCTTCAGAATCCGGAATCGGCTGATCGGGGTACGCGCCCAGCTGCTCGCCGGGAATGTTGTATCCGGCCAGTTCGCCCAGGCCAAATTGCGTGGCGTAATGGCGCACGCGTTCAAAGCCCAGCTCGCGGCCGAGTTCCTCAAAATAAAGATTGTTGCTCTTGGCCAGCGCCTGCGTCATATTCATGCGGAAGCCGGCGAGTTGCACCATGGTATCGCTGGTGACGAGGGATTCAGAAAGCGCTGCCAGCGCCACCGTGAGCTTGATGGTAGAGCAGGGCTCAGCGCCCGGCGACAGCGCAAGCTTTTGATTGACCATCGCCAGGATGCGGCCGTTGGCGGGATTGATCACCACTGCGGTGCCGTTCATATCGCCGAGCGCATCGATGGCCGCCTGGCGCACCACGGGATCTTCGCCCGCCGTGTTGTCATCAGCGCCAACAGCCCCCTGTACAAACGAACTGGCCGTGAAACGCTCGTAATAATGATGAATGCGGCGATAGGAAGCACTGCGCATATGCGCGCCCGCCGTTGCTGCGCTCCGAGCCACGGTAGTTCTTGTGGCGGCGCGGGTCCCCGTGCGGCTCGCGTACCTGTGATGAACAGTAGAAGTGTGCGATGCGGAGGCGCGCGATGCAGTCGGCGTGGATTTGTGGGCCACCGCATGTCGCGTCGCTGTCATGTGCGACTCAGTCCTGGATTTGGGGTGGTGCAGAGTTTGCGGAGCATCCAAAGCCGCGGCGCTGATGGCGCCGACGGCGAAGAGCAAAAAGACAAAATGTATAGGCCCTGTGCGGAACTGCTTCATCCGGTCAACAACCCCTCAAAGTTTGGATCCCGTGCCGCGCGTTCGCCCGCGGGCGCCGCGCTTCTTTCCGTAAACCCGCGATGTCCTTTTTGTTGCTGGCCCCGCACCACGAGGGTGCGAAAATCCGCCAGCGCAGTCCCTGCCATCCGCCGCCGGCCGGGTACTTTCTAACCCTAAAAACGGCCCAGGAGACAGTAGTTTCCCTTGATCCGGCTTCGCAACCCATACAACTTTCGGGGCGTTCTGGTTATTCTATCCTTTTCTCGCCCGATTTGGAACCTTTCCCGCCAACGGATTGCGACGCGAACCATTGATTCGATGGAACTTTAGAACTTATGCCGGCGCAGAAACGTAGGAACGTCTAAGTCCCGCTCAGGCTGTTCAGCCGGGCCGGCGAAGAGTGCGGAAACAGCCTCCGCCCCTGGCTCCGCGGCGCCGCGCGGAGTTCCGGCAAAGTCCGCCGCAAAATCTCGGCGCTGAAGATCGGTCTCCGCCTCCTCAATATGCGATCCATTCGACGCCCCGCTCTCGCTCGCAAACTCGTTTGCGTGACCACCAACTTCGTTCGCCGGCGCGGCAACTGTAACGGTGGTCGTCACGCCCGGAGCGGCAGAAGCGAAGAAAAAACCATCGTCGCCGTTCTCTGCCTCTGCATCGTCTTCTTCGCTCATAAAACGCGCAGGCTGCGCGGCGGCTTCGGGCTTGCTTTCGCGCATCCAGTTGCCGGAGGATACTATCGGCACAGAAACCACCGGCGTCTCTTCCACGTTCAGCATGCGCGCGCGCCGCTCCGGCATCTGGTCGCGGAAGCCTGTGGCGATCACGGTGATCTTAACGTCTTCGCCCATCTTTTCGTCGAGCACCGCGCCAAAGATAATGTTGGCGTCTTCGTGCGCGGAGGATTGAATCAACGACGAAGCTTCGTTCACTTCGGAAAGTTTGAGCGAGCTCGATCCGGTGATGTTGATCAGGATGCCGCGCGCGCCATCGATCGCGCCCGCCTCAAGCAGCGGCGACGCCATGGCCGCCTGCGCCGCTTCAATGGCGCGGTTCGCGCCCGACCGCAGCGCCGTGCCCATTACCGCCTGGCCCATGCCCGCCATGGTCGTCTTCACATCGGCAAAGTCGCGATTGATGATGCCGGGAATCGTGATGATATCGCTGATGCCCTGCACGCCCTGGCGCAGCACGTCGTCGGCGATACGGAAACTCTCAAAGAACCCCGCGTCCTTGGCGACGGCGAGCAGCTTCTCGTTGGGAATCACGATCATCGTGTCCACGCTGTCGATCAGTTCCTTGAGCCCGCGCTCGGCCTGCATCAGGCGGCGCTTGCCCTCAAACGCGAACGGCTTGGTGACTACGGCAACGGTGAGAATACCCATCTCGCTCGCGAGCGATGCAATCACCGGCGCGGCGCCGGTGCCCGTGCCTCCGCCCAGGCCCGCAGTGACAAACACCATGTCCGCGCCTTCGAGCGCCTCGATGATTTTTTCGGAGTCTTCGAGCGCGGCGCGGCGGCCAACATCAGGATTGGAGCCCGCGCCGAGGCCTGAGGTCAGCCGCACGCCCAATTGCAATTTGACTGAAGCCTCGGAGAGCTTGAGCGCCTGCACATCGGTGTTGGCGGCCACAAACTCCACACCTTCCATGCGCGCCTGGATCATGCGGTTCACGGCGTTCGAGCCGCCTCCGCCTACTCCCACAACTTTGATGCGCGCTCCGCGCACAATCTCGTCGTGAAATTGGATGCGCATTTCGCCGGCTTCACTGCGCGTCTCTGGAGCTTCGTTAATTGACTGTTGCATGGGGGCCACGCTCTCCTCGATTTTTATCTGTTTCCTCACCGTGTTTAACCTCGCTCCGCCACCGTTTTTCCGATCTCTGAAACCTGAACTCTGTCCTCTGTCTTTAGAAACTTGCCGCAAACATGGCGCGCAACCTGTCGCGCAAACTGCTGTTGCTGTCTTCAGCCGCGCGTGTCATGCGCGTTCGATGCGCGTAGAGAACCATTCCAATGCCAACAGCCCAGGCCGGATGATTGAGATCCTGGGGCATTTGCGACAAGCGCACCGGCAAGCCCGCACGAGCCGGCGCGCGCAACTGGCTCTCGACCACGTCGAGCATGCCGGGCAACATCGACCCTCCCCCGGTGAGCACGCAGCCCGCGCCCAGAGCATCCACCACGCCGCCGTAGCGCAGACTTTCTTTCACGTAGTGCATGAGTTCGCGCGCGCGCGGTTCCAGAATCTCGGCCATGGTGCGCAGCGGCAGCGTGGCCGGCGCACCTTGAGGCGTCGTGATCTCCACTTCCGCCAGCTGCGGAACTGCGGTGACCACCGCGTTGCCATATTGCTTCTTTAGTTCTTCGGCCTGCGCCACCGGCAGTTGCAATCCGATAGCAAGATCGTTGGTAAAGTGTGCACCCCCGATGGCGACCGACGCGGTGTAGGCGACGGCGCCCTCGAAAAAGACCGCCAAGTCTGTCGAATGGGCGCCGATGTCCATGACGCACACGCCAAGCTCGCGCTCGTCGGCTGAAAGTGTGCATTCGGCGGCGGCCAGCGACTCGAGCACCGCCTCCGATACTTCAAGCCCCGCGCGATTGGCACAGGTGACGGTGCTTTGCAGCGCGCTGCCGCCGCAGGTGGCGATGTGAAGCTCCACTTCAAGCCGCGCTCCCACCATGCCAACTGGATCGAAGATGCCGGCCTGCTCATCGAGGATGAATTGTCGCGGCAGCAAGTGCAGAATTTCGCGGTCAGCCGGAAGCTCGATCGCGCGGGCGCGGCCAATGGCCGAACGAACGTCCTCCGCCGTGATCTCGCGCATGCCGCGGCTCAACTGGAATCCGCCGTTCGTGTTCACGCCGCGAATGTGGGGTCCGCCGACGCCCACCACGCACTCGTCGATGTTGGCGCGGGCTACGCGCTCAGCCTGCTCATTCGTCGCGCGCACCACTTTCGCCGCGGGCGCAAGCTCTGCAATCAGTCCTTTGCGCATTCCTGCTGACGGCGTCACGCCGTGCCCGCGATAGCGCAACACGTTCTCGTTCACGTCGGCGGCCAGAACGCGCGTCCACGCACTGCCGATGTCGAGCACCACTATCAGGTTTTCCTGCTTCTGGCCCATGCCGCTCACCCACCCTGCGCCACGACCGCTGGCGACGGCTTCGGGGAGCGCGAATTGCTTCCCGAGGTAGTCGCGGCCGGACGGGTTGTGGAAGCGCGCCTCTGTATAGATTCAAGAGTCGTCCGCTTCAGTGTGTTCGCTGCAGTCGTCCGCTTCTGTGGGGCCGCATGTTTCTTGTTCGAAGTCGGCTTGCTCTTTTTCGCCGCTAAACTTTTCCCTGCCGAGCTCCCCGCAGGCGAGCTTTTCGCCGCTGAGTTTTTCGGCGCTGGTCCAGTCATCGGCGAAGCGCCCCCGGACGCAGTGCTCGGCAAATTCGTTGGCGTTCCAGCACCGCCGTTCGAAGTCTCCGCAGTTTCCTTGCCGGAGGCCATCTCCAGCACGACCTGATCCTCGTAACGCAAATCAACCGCCGCAAGGTTCGGATACTGCTGGCGCCACTCCGCGATGTGCGCCTGGTAGCGCTCGTACCGGTCGAGAAAATGATCCTCGCCGAGGTGCGCCAGAATGTCTGCGCCCTGCTCAGGCATCAGCACACGCGCGTCTTCCGGATCGGTGAGGTCAATCTCGGAGATCTGCTCGGAGTTGTGCTTACCGTCGGCGTCCAGCTCCGCCATCATGCGCATGTACACTTCCATGCGCTCCTTGCGCGAGTCGGCCGAATCGCCAGCGTCGATGCCCGTCAAAACTGGAAAAGAGTAATGGTGCTTGGCCATGGTTTCCGGCGCCATATTCAGCAGCACGCCGTTGGCATCCACAAGCCCGATTTCCTCGCGATGCCGCGTAAAGGCAACCGGCTGCCGCTCCACCACTGCGACTCTAATCTGATCGGGCAACACACGCATCACCGTGGCCCGCTCGACCCACGGAATCTGCTCAAGCTGCTTGCGCCGTACATCGATGGGAACGAAGAAAATGTTGCGGCCCATATCCTCGCCAAAGACAGGCATCATGTCCGCGCGGCTCACCTCGGTGAGGCCCGTTGCCTGAATGTCTTCGCTCCCTGCAATGCGGAATCGCGGATCGCGCTCGAGCGTGTGGCGAATCATCACAACTGAGGTCGTGAACGCGCCGAGCACGACGAGCGCACTTGCCGAAAGAAGGACGCGACCCACTGTCGAGGCCGGCCGCCACCAGGGGCGTTTGGATTTTCCGAATCGATCTGCTGTCGGCCGTAGAACTCCGTCGCCGTCCGGATCGTCAAACTCGAGCGGCATGCCGGGTCCCCGCCTGCCCGCCGCGCCGGGCCGAAAATGTCCCGCTAAAGGAGAATCGTCCCGAGTGCGCCGCGATCGAATCTCGGCGGGCGGGTCGTCCTCCCACAAGGTGGGCCGGTTTGTGTTATTTCCTTGATTCGTCACGGCTGAGCGGGTCGTGAGAGTCGCCAGATTTCACTATAGCCCGCGCTGAGTTGCGAGTTTTCAATGAGATGAACGGGGGTATCCGTGGGGTTACGGGCGGAAGTGGAAAACACGGTACGGAAGAGCGGCGCAGCGAAGAACAGCGGAGGTCGGCTCAGACAGTTATATAATGCTTTACATATAACGCACCCCGTTATATCATGGAATTGCAGGCATGATTCAGTCCTTCAAGGACGGGGATACAAAGGAGCTCTATGAAACGGGCTCGAACAAACGCTGGTCTGCAATTCAGATCGTCGCTCGACGCAAGTTGGACCAGATTGAAGCGGCAATTAACTTGAGCGATTTGCGCGTCCCGCCAGGCAACCGGTTAGAAGCCTTAAAGGGTGATCGCGCCGGACAGCACAGCATCAGACTCAACAATCGGTACCGCGTTTGCTTTATCTGGAAGGTTGACGGAGCGTATGCGGTGGAGATTACGGATTACCACTAAAGAATAGCTAAGGAGCGGCAACGTATGACCATCAATAAGCCAGCTTCGGGATGGAACCTTCAGAGGATCAGCACGCATCCGGGCGAGATGTTGCGCGAAGAATTCCTCGTCCCGCTTGGCATCACGCAGAACGCCCTGGCCTTGAAGATCCGCGTGCCGGCTACGCGGATCGGTGACATCGTCCATGGCAAGCGCGCAATTACTCCGGACACCGCGCTGCGGTTGGCTCGTTTTTTCGGCAACAGCCCGGAGTTCTGGTTGAACCTTCAGCAGATGCATGACCTCTCGAAGGCACGGCTGGAGCTGAAAAAGACGATCGAGCGCGACGTTGAAGCGTACGCGCAGGCGTAAGCCCCGATCCCGGAAGCGGCACGAACGCTCACGACCATTGCAAAGTCTGCACCGAGTCCGCAGGCAGCTCCACTTCGAGAGCGCTCGATCCCAGAACCAATTGAATCTGCCTTTCTTCGCCGCTATTCGTGAGCACGACCACCACGCTTCCGTCCGGATTGCGGAAGCCGACGTGAGACTCGCCGCCTGTTGCGGGCTGCGCTTCGCTGTCACCCACTCCATTGGTGTGGAAGACCATGGCTCCCCGCCGTACGTGTTTCGAGTAATGCGCCATCGCCCAGAACCGCGGGTTGCGCGTGATCTCGTGGGTCCCACTTTCCACTGTGATGATGCCGGTCGCTGGACCGGTCGGCGGATTCTCCGGATCCGGATGACCGATGTACGGAGTTCCATTTTCATCGAGCGCCAGATTCCACACAGTGAGCGAACGCGCCCAGTTTCTGAAGACGCTGTTGGCCCACTCAGCCCAATGCGTCCATCCCGCCAGATTGCGCGAGCCCGACGTGCCGGACGAATCGGGATCGCGCAGCGGTCCGCCCTCGGTAAAGTACGCGCTCTTCTGCGGAAAAGCATCGTGCACTATCGACATCCCAGAAGGTTCGCCCGCGTATCCGTGCCATGCCACGCCGTCAATGAACTGATAAGCTGCCGGATTGCTCAGCTCGCCAATGGCGCGGCCCCACAAATTGAAGTTGTGGTCCAGAATCCAGATTCTTGTCGTGCAGCCCGCGCTCCGCATCAGAGGACCGAGATACTTCCGCACAAACAGAATTTCATCTTCCTGGGACCACTGGCACGCGGGATATCGGCCATCCACGGCAGTGTCGACCTCGTTCTGCATCGTGATCGCATCGATGGTCACGCCTTCGGCCTTGTATGCGTCGAGGAACTTGAGTATGTACCGCGAATAGGGCTCCAGCGAGCTCTTGCGAATCGTACCGCCAAGCATGGAACGGTTGAATTTCATCCATCCCGGCGGACTCCATGGCGAGGAAAAAAGAAACAAATCCGGATTAAGCTTGCGCGCGTCGCGGAGAACGGGAAGGATGTACGTTTTGTCGTGATCGATTGAAAACTTCTTGAGTTCAGGATCGTCCTCATCGCTATCGTCAAAGCTGTACATCGACCGCGAATAGTCGCTCGACCCGATACAGGTTCGGCAAACATTCAGCGCCATCTCGCCGGGATCGAAGATCTCGTGCATCAAGGCTGCGCGGTCGTCGTCGCGAAGCTGGCTGAGCAGATAGCAAGACGCGTCCGTGAGCGCCGCGCCGAAACCAAGAATCTCCTGACGCGTAGCTGCCGGGTCAAGCGCAATCGCATCGGGTGCAACCTGACCCGCGGGCTTCCACGCAAGAGCATTGCCGGGCGCATGCCGCCGATCACGAAAGGTGCTCCAAACCTGAACCGGCCCGGAAGCCTGCGCCGTATCGGCCCAAGCTGGAATCGTCTTTAATACAGCCGACGCGACAGCCGTGGCCGACGCTGCCTTCAAAAATCCTCTGCGTGTACTCGCCCCCATTTTCAATGTCTCCCCAAACGCGCGTGCGCTTGCGGGCATGATTCTAGCACCGCCTTGAGAAGGAGTGGAGGCGGGTGAGACAGAGAATGGTGAGCAGAAAATTACGGATCAACGCGCAGAGGCTTCCAGCGCTGCGAGAATCTGCGGAGCCAATTGGCTTACACTGCCCGCGCCGAGCGTCAGGATCAGGTCGCCATCGCGTGCATTTGCAGCCACCACGCTAACAGCGGTCGCGAACTCCGGCGCGAATTCCACACGCGGGCCGCCTATCTCATTTCTGATGCGTTCGGCCAGCCGCTCAGCGGTAACGCCGGGAATCGACTCCTCGCTCGCAGCGTAGATCGGCAGGATCACAACAGAATCGGCGTCGCCAAATGCGCCGCCGAATTGCTCCAAAAGATCCGCGGTACGCGAGTACCGGTGCGGCTGGAAGACAACGTGAATGCGCCCGCGGCAGCATTCGCGCGCCGCGCTGAGAGTGGCGCGAATCTCGGTGGGGTGATGGCCGTAGTCATCGACCACTGTAACCCCGCATGCAGCTCCGCGATTCTGAAAGCGGCGGTCGACGCCGCGAAAGTTCGCGAGCCCTTCTGCAATCTTCTCCTGCTGCATTCCGAGTTGCCGCGCAATGGCAACAGCCGCCGTGGCATTGAGCACGTTATGCCGGCCCGGCACATGGAGCTCAAACGGACCGAGCGGATCCGCGCCGGTGTAGACCTGAAAACGCGAGAAGCCGCTTCCCTGCCCAGAATTCTCCTGACCTGATTCGAATCTCGGCGATTTTTCTGAATCCAGAAGCTCCACCCGATAGTCGGCTTCAGCGGCCATGCCGTACGTGAACACGCGTCTGCGCACGCGCGGCAGAACTCCCTTGAGCAGCGGATTGTCGATGCAGGCCGTCACCGCGCCATAAAACGGAACGCGATCCATGAAGTCGATAAAGGCGCGTTCCACATCGGCCATGTCGTGATAACAATCCATGTGCTCGCGATCGAGATTGGTGACGACCGCGAGGATCGGTGAGAGCTTGAGAAACGAGCGATCGCTCTCGTCGGCCTCCGCCACGAGATACTGCGTGGTGCCCAGGCGCGCGTTCGAGCCGAGCGCATCCACGCGCCCGCCGACGACAACCGTAGGATCGAGGCCGCCTGCCGCAAGCACCGCAGCCACCATGGACGTAGTCGTCGTCTTGCCGTGCATGCCGGCAATCGCGATGCCGTATTTGA
This sequence comes from uncultured Occallatibacter sp., assembly GCA_964533905.1. Taxonomy (GTDB): domain Bacteria; phylum Acidobacteriota; class Terriglobia; order Terriglobales; family Acidobacteriaceae; genus Telmatobacter. Next base: position 32,592 of record CAZHOO010000021.1, read on the forward strand.
GGCGCATCAGCTCGGCAAGCATCTCCGCGCGCTGAATCACGGGAATCTTTTTGGCCTGCGCCTCGAGCACCTCGGGATTATTCGCGTGCACAGCGGAGCTGGTGACCACAACTGTCGCGCCGGCGACGTTCGCCACGTTGTGACCTTCGTAAATCGTGGCGCCCAATTGCGCCAGGCGATCGGTCACCGCGCTGCGCTTCAAGTCTGAGCCAGAGACCTCCAGCCCCAGGTTGAGCATGATCTCGGCAATGCCGCTCATGCCGATGCCGCCGATGCCGATGAAGTGCGCGTGCTGCGAGGTAGCAAACATGGGGGTGAAGGTTCAGGGTAGCAGACAGACAGTGATCAGCGATCAACGGTCAGTGATCAGTGAGCAGTAGCCTGCGGCAATGGGTCAGCGCACGTCGACCAACAGGCGGGAGGCAGAAACCGGGGCGGTTTACTTTCGCCTTACACGTTGAAGCTGGTTGGCGATCACAGATGCGGGATGCATCGCGAAGAACCTGACCACTGATCACCGACCACTGTCCACTGTTCTCACTCCGGCAGCTTGTACTCGAATTCGTACAAGTGCTGACCGTTCTCCACGCGGATGGTGAACGTGCCCTCGATGCCCTTAAGCTCGCCTGTGCCCGATCCCGGCACCGCGATCACCTGCATGCTCGGGCCTGTGCCATCCATCGTGGCAAAGTGCTGCAAGGCGAAGCTGCCGCGCTTGCCGTTAAGCGTGCCCGTCACCGATTCGATGGCCACGTATCCCGCCGCGCCCTGTTTGGGATCGCCGCCCGTAAACATTTCGCCGATGGTCGACGCTTCCAGGTCGCCGCGGATCGTCTTGTTGATCGAAAACCGTCCGACTCCTTCAACCGGCGCGGGTGAGAGGGGATGAATGTCGACGGTAAATGTGCCACGGGCATTAGGCATTGGGAACTCCTCGTTTGAATCAGGCGCCGCTTGTGCGGCGCGAACACTGCCCCGCGAAGCGTAGCTCCGGGACCGGCTAAATTTCAGAATATCGCGCTCGCGCGCATCGCGCATTGATCGGCAAAAATCGCGAAACATGAACACGAATCCGCCAAAAAGTTGCGCACCTTTATTTTCGCTCCGTTCCGCAACCTTCTTCTGCGCTGGTGTTTGACATGTGCAGAAGGGCAAGCCAAAAAGGAGCAGCAAGACGCAAGCTCCAAGGTGGTGGCGAGCCGAGCCGGACTTCGAAAGCGGTCCGCGCAGAATGGAGGGAATATGGGCAGCATGAAGAAGTTGGTATTAGGAGCAGCATTGGCAGTGGGAGCGCTGGCCATGACCGCGGCGCCAGCCCAGGCAGCTCGAATCGGATTCTATGTTGGTGGCGCACGCGCGGTAGCCATTCCGGCATGCCCAGGACCCGGATACGTATGGGTAGGCGGCTATTGGGATAACGGCTACTGGGTCCCGGGCTACTGGAACTTCGTCGGGGTCCGCTTCGGTGGCCCTATCATCCGCGGCGGCGTGGTCTTTGGCCATGGACCGGGATTCTATCGCGGCGGCTTTTACCGGGGTGGTTTTCGCAGGTAGCTCCGCCTTCTGCTGCCTGCAGACCGGTTCCTGAGTTGTTGTAGCCCTTTCTGACTTTGTAAAAGGTGGCTCTTTTTCGATGAAAGAGCCACTGGAGTGCAATCGATTCGGTCGACAGTAACTCAGGAACCGGTATAGCGGCCTCTCCCAACCGGAGAGGCCGTTTTTTTAGGTCGTTCGGCGGTTTCACGCGTCCTATATGGTGGGGTGAAAGCGCTGCAGGCCCGCGCCGGCGTCCATTCAGCGTAACCCCAAAGGTTCTTGCGTTTTAAGGCGATACGAAGCATCCTTTAACCGGACCGCAACAAATTGGCCCAAACGCTGTTTACAGAGTTGAAGGCTGGCCATAAGACGAAATAAGACAGGCCAGGAAGTGCTGAACCGGAGGCGGCTCCGGGGCTCGATCCAAGAAAAGGAATGGACGAGACAGCACAAGGAGGATTCATGAAGAAGCTCTGGTTGGTGCTGTTGGCTGCGCTTGTGGTTCTGCCGTTCGCCGCTGTTCCGGCGAGCGCCCAGGTCGGAGTAGGAATCGGCGTCGGCCCGGCAGTGGTCGATCCCGGCTATTACGGGTATGACGGTCCCCCGGCTTGTTCGTGGGGCTACTATCCTTATTACCCGTATGCTTGCGCTCCTTACGGTTATTACGGACCTAGCTGGTTCTACGGCGGCGTTTTTATCGGTGCGGGACCCTGGTACGGGTGGGGACGGCGCGGCTGGGGTGGCTATCGCGGCGGTTATGGCTACGGACGCGGCGGATACGGTTACGGGCGCGGCGGGTACGGCTACGGCGCACGCGGCTACGCGGGACGCGGATACGCAGGCGGCGGACATGCCTACGCCGGTGGCGGCTTCGCCCACGGCTACAGCGGTGGTGGCGTAGCGCACGGATATAGCGGCGGTGGTGGTGGATTCCACGGTGGTGGTGGCGGCTTCCATGGCGGAGGCGGCGGCCACGGCGGTGGTGGACACCGGTAATGATGGCTTAAAACGGACGATGGAAGTCCGCTGATCGATGACAAAGGCCCGCTTGCTTCGGCAGGCGGGCCTTTTTTTTGCTACTGTGGCGGAGAATCAAGGACCATTCGAACCTAAGCGCCGGCCAAGATTCTTGCCGATCAGATCTGGCAACCGATCTCCCAGTGGTGCCCAAAGGGATCAACGACGCGACCAACACGCCACCCGTGGCCCTCGGCAACGGCGTGGACAACCACGGCGCCAGCGGCACAGGCCCTTGCAAACAGTGCGTCGGGGGCAGGGTCGGTAATCAGCATGCGAAAACTCGATCCTTTGAGGGTCTCTGGGCTGAAATTGCCGTGCTCAGGAGATTCATCGCTCACCCAGAACTCTGAGCTGCCCAGTGAGAGACGAGCGACGACGCCACCCCGCCCCTCATGCCGGTAAATCTCGACCACGCCGAAAGCGCTCTTGTAAAACTCAACAGCTTTGAGACTCTCTCGGACAAAGAGCCACGGCGCGGCAGAACGCTGCACATCGGACATGCAGCTAGTATAGTTCGATCGATTTCTTGAAGGACGGCGAGATTTTCACCGCGCAGCTAGGTCAATTTCCTTGCCATCTCCGCCAGCCTGTCCGCAATTCGCTCCGCCGCGCCGGGATGCGCCTGCGCGCGCGCCGCTGCAGCCATTGCGGCCAAACGCGCCGGATCGCCGATCAGCCCGGCGAGAATCCAGAGCAACTTGTCGGGAGTGCCAAGATCTTTTTCTTCGAGCATGACGGCGGCGCCGGCTGCCGCCATGGCTTCGGCGTTGCGGCGTTGATGCTCATCGGTCGCGGCGGCGAACGGGATCAGCAACGCGGGCTTGGCGGCTGCTGCCTCCTCGGCCACAGTGGAAGCCCCGCTCCGCGACATGACCAGATGCGCGCGAGCAAACTCTGCTGCCATCTTGTCGAGAAACGGCCGCACCACCCAGCGCGTCGGATCCGCTCCACTGGCTTTATAAGCGGCGTGAGTGGCTACAAAGTGGCGCTCTCCGCTCTGGTGCAGGACCGTAAGGCCGGGTACCGCCTCAAGCAGAGATTTGATGATGTGCGGCAGATTCATGTTGAAGATCCGCGCTCCCTGCGAGCCGCCGAAAACGAGCAGGTGCGGCGCGCCCGCCGGCGCCTCCAATGAGAAAAACTCCTGGCGCACCGGAACGCCAGTGACTTCCGCGTTGCGGAACCATTTTGCCGCTGCGGGAAAGTTTATGGCTGCGGCTTGCACACGCTTGCCCACCAGCCGGTTGGCCAGGCCGGGCATCGCGTTGGGCTCAAATGCCATGGCCGGAATCTTGAGCCGCAATGCGGCCACCATGGCGGGGCCGGATGCATAGCCGCCGACGCCGAGGACCGCGCCGGGCCGGAACTCGCTGATCAGCCGCTTGCATTCCGCGATCGAACGCGGCAGGCCTGCCAATGTGTGCAGCCGCGTCATCAGCGAGACGCTTTTGAGCGGACCCACATCGATCAGTTTGAGCGGAAATCCCGCCTCGGGAACAAGCCGCGACTCAAGACCGCGCTCCGTTCCCACCAGGAGAACCTCAGCCCTGTGCCGCTCGACCAGCGCGCGCGCCACCGCCAGCGCGGGAATAATATGCCCGCCTGTTCCTCCGCCGGCGATTAGAATTCTTAGCTCCGCCATGCCGTTACTCTTGTTTCTGACCCTAAACGTTGGCGTTTTACTCTGCCTGCCGGCTGATATTCAGCAAAATTCCAATACTGGCCAGCGTGCAGAACAGAGAAGTGCCTCCGTGCGAGATCAGCGGCAGGGGGATGCCTTTGTTGGGAACCAGCGATAGTACAACACTAATGTTAAAGAAGGCCTGCAACAAGATCGTGATGGTAATGCCGAACGCAGCCAGCCGCGCAAAGGGGTCGCTGCATCGGAAGGCCGTGCGCAGGCCGCGCACGCCGAACATCGCAAACAGCAGCACAATCAGCATGGCGCCGATGAAACCAAGCTCCTCGGCAATGTTGGCGAAAATGAAGTCGGTCGCGGCCTCCGGCAGGTAAAAAAGTTTCTGCATTCCTTCCATATACCCGCGGCCGGTGAGCCCGCCTGTGCCCACGGCAATGAGCGATTGATAGATGTGATAGCCCGCGCCCTGCGGATCGGATTCCGGATTGAGAAAGACGAGCATGCGCGCTCGCCGCCAGGGCACCATCAGCAACAGCGCGGCCAGCGCGGGCAATGCGGCCGCGACTGCGCCCAGCAGGACCTTCCACTCCATCCCCGCCAGCACAAAAACCATGGCGGCAACACCTGCCAGCACCAGCGCGGTGCCCAGGTCAGGCTGGGCAGCCACCAAAACGATAAAAAGCCCTGGAATGACCGCCGCCGGAAGGAGAGTCTGCTTCCAGTCGCGCATCGAGCCCAGCCGCGCGTGCAGGAACCACGCCAGAAACAGCACCAGCACCGGCTTGGCAAGCTCCGAGGGCTGAAGCGTGAAAAAGTTGCCAAAGCGAATCCAGCGATGCGTGTGGTGCGAGCCGGGCATGAGAAAAACCAGCACCAGCAGAATCACTGTGATGGCGAGCGCGGGATAGATGAACCGCGGCGATTTGTAGCGGCTCACGTCCAGGTGCATCAGCACGAGCATGGCCAACACGCCAACCGCGGCCCACACGGCCTGCGTCAGGATGAAGGTGTAAGCCGAGTGATACTTCTCCTGGTCGACCACAGCCGAAGCCGAGAAGACCATCACCAGCCCGGCGACCACCAGCACCAGCGTGGTGAAGAACAGCCATTTATCAACGCCAACCCGCTTTGCCATATCCCCTTATTCGTCCTGCTTCGGTTTCCAATCTTTCTGGTCCGCAACAAGCTGTTTGAATGCGCGGCCGCGCTCTTCGTAATTCTCAAACTGATCGAAGCTCGAACAGGCCGGCGCCAGCAACACCACGTCATCGGGCCGCGCGGCCTTTGTTGCCGCGCTCACTGCGTTTGCCAGGGTGGTGCACGAGTGGATCGGCACCACGCCGCGCAGGTGCGACTCGATCTTGGCCGCCGCCGCACCAATGGTATAGACCGCGCGCACCCGCTCGCGCAGCAACGGCGCCAGCGTCGAATAGTCCGAGCCCTTGTCCTTGCCCCCCAAAATCAAATGAATGCCGCCCTTGAACGATGCAACGGCCTTGGCGGTTGCATCCACGTTGGTGGCCTTCGAGTCGTTGTAGTAATCAACGCCATTGATCGTTGCAACGAATTCTAGCCGATGCTCGACGGCACGGAAGTCTTCAATGGCGCGCGCAATCGTCGTTGAAGACGCTCCCGCCAGTCGCGCTGCGCACACCGCCGCCAGCACGTTTTCAACGTTGTGCTCGCCTTTGAGCGAGATTTTGCTGAGCGGCATGACCGTCTCCGTCGCTGCGCCCGGCGCGGGCCGATACATCACACTTCCGTTCTGCGCCCACGCGCCACGGCTCACTTCGTGTTTCGCCGAGAACCAGTAAACCGGCGCCTTCGAGCGTGCCCCAGCTTCGGCGGTGCGAGGATTGTCTGCGTTTAGCACGACAAAGTCATTTGCGTCCAGCAAGGCGAAGATGCGCTCCTTGGCAAGCGCATAGTTCTCGAAGGTCCCATGCCGGTCTAGGTGATCGGGCGTGATGTTCAGAATGACCGCGATCTTCGGGTGGAACTCTTCCGTGCTCTCCAGCTGAAAGCTTGAAACTTCAAGCACTGACCACGTGTCGTCCGTGCTCTCGTCGATCAGCCCCACCACGGCCACGCCGATGTTTCCCGCGACGAGCGTCGGATAGCCCGACTCTTTCAGAATCTCGCCGGTCAGCGCCGTCGTCGTCGTCTTCCCGTTCGATCCCGTGATGGCCAGAATCTTGCCCTTGAGGAATCTTGCTGCAAGCTCCAGCTCGCCGATCACCGGCCGGCCGAAGTTTCGGGCCTGCACCAGTTCCGGCGTATTCAGCGGCACTCCCGGGCTCACCACAATCAGATCCTGTCGGCGGAAGGTCAACAGGCCGTGCCCGCCGGCCTCCACCATGATTCCTTCGTCGAGCAACGCTGGGATCTCCTTGGCCAGCGACTCGGCCGAACGAATATCGGAGACCGTGACCTGTGCGCCCTTGCGGCGCAAAAACAGCGCCGCGGCCAGTCCCGACTTTCCCAGGCCCACAACCAGAACCTTTTTGCCCTTCAATTCCATCGTCGATTCCTATCGGCTGGCGCAATAACTTTATTGTGCACCGCTGGGGATGCGGCGTGCGGCTGCTAACGCAATTTCAGTGTCGTGAGTGCAAACAATGCAAACACCAGGGCGCCAATCCAGAAGCGCGCGATCACCTTTGACTCGCTCCAGCCCAACTGTTCGAAATGGTGGTGCAGCGGCGCCATTTTGAAGATTCGTTTCTTGCGCAGCTTGTAGCTGCCTACCTGCAGAATGACCGAAA
>CAZHOO010000022.1:0-39317 GCA_964533905.1 uncultured Occallatibacter sp.
CTAACTCGCTAACTCGCTAACTCGCTAACTCGCTAACTCGCTAACTCGCTAACTCCGCCAACCCCGCTAACTCCGCTAACTCCGTTTCACGAGAGCTTTAGCTCTCGCTGCCACATTCTCCGCCGTGAATCCCAGCTCCTTCATCACCACCGGCCCCTGAGCCGAAGCGCCAAACCGATCCAGCCCAATCACGTCGCCGCTGGTGCCGACGTACTTCCACCACCCCAATGTCGCGCCCGCCTCAACCGCCAGCTTGGGCACGCCCGCCGGCAGCACGCTTGCCTTGTAGGCCGCCGATTGCTCGTCAAAGATCTTCCAGCTCGGCATGCTCACCACGCGCGCGCTGATCCCTTCGGCCGCCAGCAGCTTGGCCGCGCCCTGGGCCAGCTGAACTTCCGATCCCGTTCCAATCAGGATCACCTGGGCCTTCTCAGCGTCTTCCAGCAGGTACGCTCCTTTGCTCGCGCCCGCATAGATGTCGTGCTTCGCTGCATCGATCACCGGCACATCCTGCCGCGTCAACGCAAAGAAGCACGGCCCCTTGCGTTCCAGCGCCAACCGCCAGCAAGCCGCCGTCTCATTCGCATCGGCCGGCCTGAAGTCCGTCATGTGCGGCACCGCGCGCAGCGCCATCAGGTGCTCCACCGGCTCGTGTGTGGGTCCATCCTCGCCCACCCCGATCGAGTCGTGCGTAAACACAAATAGCGATGGCGCTTCCATAATCGCCGCAATCCGTAGCGCCGGCTTCGCATAGTCTGAAAACACAAAAAATGTCGATCCGAACGGTCTGACCCCGCCGTGAACCGCCATTCCGTTCACCGCCGCGCACATCCCCAGCTCGCGTACGCCGAAAAACACATTCCGTCCCGCCGGATCCTCGGCAAAGTGCTTGCTGTTTTTGAAAATCGTCTTCGTCGACGCCGTCAGATCCGCCGCTCCGCCAAACAGCTCCGGCACGCTGTCGAAAATCGCGTTCATCACCTGCTGCCCGGCATTGCGTGTGGCCACCGGTTTGTCAACCGGGAAGCTCGGAACCGACTTCTCCCATCCAGCTTTCAGTTTTCCCGCCTGCGTGCGCTCAAACTCCGCCGCCAGTTCGGGAAACGCCGACTTATACCCAGCGAAGAGCTTGTTCCACTCTGCCTCTTGCCCCGCGCCGCGCTTCTCCGCTTCGCGCCAGTTTTTCAGCGCGTCCTCCGGCACGTAAAAGCTCTGGTCTTCCGGAAACCCGAAGAACTTCTTCGTCGCTGCCGTATCCTCAGCGTTCATCGCCTCGCCGTGAACCTTGTTCGTTCCCGCCTTCGGGCTTCCGTAGCCGATTACCGTTCGCACCGCGATCATCGAAGGCTTGTCTGTCACCGCCTTGGCCGCGGCAATCGCTGCTTCCAGCCCCTCCAGATCGTTTCCATCCATCACGCGTTGCACATGCCAGTTATAGGCCTCGAACCGCTTGTACACATCTTCTGTAAAGCTCCAATCCGACGGCCCATCAAGTGTCACCAAATTGTCGTCGTACAGCACGATCAGCTTGCCCAGCCCCAATGTCCCTGCCAGCGAGGCCGCCTCGTGCGAAATCCCTTCCATCAAGTCGCCGTCGCCGCAAAGCACAAAGGTGTGATGGTCTACAACATTGAAGCCAGGTCGGTTATACGTCGCCGCCAGATGCTTCTCCGCGATGGCCATGCCCACGCCCATTCCAAATCCCTGCCCCAGCGGCCCGGTCGTGGCCTCCACTCCGTCCGTCAACCCATACTCCGGATGTCCGGGCGTAATCGATCCCCACCGCCGAAAGCTCTTCAGATCGTCCAATGTCACCTTGTAGCCACAGAGAAACAGCGTTCCGTAGAGCATCGCCGAAGCATGCCCGTTCGATAGCAAAAACCGGTCCCGGTCCGCCCACTTTGAGTGCGCCGGATTGTGCTTCATCACCTTGTGAAACAGCAGGTAGCTGATCGGCGCGCAGCCCAACGGCGCCCCCGGATGCCCACTGTTGGCCTTTTCGACTTCGTCGAGTGCGAGCATGCGCAATGTATCGATCGAAAGCTGGTCGAGTGAGAGTGATGCAATACCTGAAGCCATAATTTTTCCTGAATTTCCTTTCTTTTACAACCGAATCGGGTGCCCCACCGACGCCGCGTCTATGTCTTTGCGGCTTGGGTGGGATAGAAAAACCTGGAAGGGATGGTCTCGCTTTGAGCGCTAAGACGCTTCCACCTTCACTTGCTCAATCTTGACCTTCACATTGTATCCAAGCCAGCGATCCGATTCTTGCCAGTGCATCGTCCATTCCAACTCCTGGCTGCCGGCTGCCGGCTTGATGTCGGCGCTGAATCCTGCGCAGCCCAATCCCCGGCTCGTCGTCTTGTGCTGCGTCGCCCATGCGTCGTTGGTCCACACCACTTCAAAGCGTGCCTCGTCTAGAATGCGCAGCGTCCGGCCCGCGTCCATCCGCGCGATTGGCCGCTTCTGGGTGTAGATCTCCACATCGTGTCGGCGCTTTTTCCTTCCCTCCGGTTCCGAGTACCGCTCATACACTGGATCGATGCGGTCGAACACTCTTCCGTCCACTGCCGACCGCAACAATTTCAAATACTCCGCGTGCGCCCATACCAGCGGCATCGCCGATCCCGCCGGCTGGCCCTTCTTCAAACTCCGCTCCGGCAAGTCCGCCTCGAACCACAACTGCTCCGGCACCAATTGCCCGCAGCTCGCGAATTCCTCATACGTCCTGATCAGATCGCTGATGTCGTTCCCCGCAGCCAGCTCGCGATGCGCTCGCTCTCCGGTCAACAGCGGCCACACCCCTCCCTGGCCCCATCCGTCGTATGGGCCGCCATCGGGCCGCTGTCCATAGCCGTCGAAGTTGTAGCGCAACCACCCCGGCCCCTGCGGCATATTGCGCTTCAGCACCAGGTCCACCACCTTCAGCGAATCCCCAATCAGCGGGTCGTCCGCCCGCCGCACCCCGTATCGCACCAACTCCAGAAATCCCGCATCGATAATCTCGCGCGCTTCAAAATCTGTCTGCGTTCCCGGCGGCCGATTCGCAAGCTGAATCATTTCCTTCCCGCAGCCCTCGTGGGCGTAGGATTCTCCGCACTCCGGAGGCCTGATCCGCATATAGTGCCGCTTCACATCAGGGTGCAGCACTCCGTTGTTGGTAACCGTCCAGTCCTCAAGATGCCCTTCGATCCAGTCGGCAAACTCCTCGAGAAACTCGCCCAGCTCCTCTGCCTCATGCACCCGCGCCATCTCCGCCGCGCAAATCAGCCCGCCAATCACCGCCGCCAGCGTCGATGGCGAATAACCCGCATTCTCTTCCCACCGTTCCTGTTGCGTAATCGGCGCCTGGCGCACCAGGCACCCGGCCGCACGCTCCACAAACGGAAACATATGCAGCTCGCCCAGCCCGCCTGCCTTCCACAGCCGCCACGCCAGGATGATCGGAAACGCGACCTCATCCAGCTGTTTTCCTCTCCAGTACGGTCGCCCGTCGATCCAGAAATTCTGCGCGAACCCTCCATCCACCTGTTGCGTGCATGCCAGGTACACAAGCGCCCGGCGCGCCGTCTCCGCCCGCCCGCACGCCAGCAGCGCCGTTGCCGTCTGCACCATATCGCGCGTCCACACCAGGTGGTACCCGCCCAGATCGTCATCGCCCTTCACCTGTCCCCAGGGAATCGACGCCGACGCTACAAACGCTCCCGAGAATTCCTTGTCTTCGTGCGCCAGCAGCACCGCGTGGCTGGCCCGCATCAACTGGCCGCCATCGTGCGACTTCGCCGCCAGTTCATCCGGATGCTCCGCTCGCCGCCATTGCTCGATGAATCGCTCCTTCTGCTCTTCGAATGGCATCGCCAGCGCGCCCATCGTCTTCTGCAGCGCAGTATGCAGCCCATCGCCGATCCCGATCGCCAGCGTGAACTCCCGCACTGCCAATTCGCCTTCGACCTTGGCTACGACCTCGCCGGCCGCGCCTTCCTTCGCGCCCCTCAGATCGTCGATGCAACCCAGGTCGATCTCGCCCATCAGTGCCACGTTCCCGTTCGTTGCCGACCCAAACTCCCAGTTCATCTTCAGGTTCTGCATCAGGTCCTGCCAGCCGTCGCTCGCGCCAACAAATCCGCAGCTCATCCGTGTGAACCCGCAGCTCGCCGTCATCACCAGCGACCACCCGTTCTTCCATGCCACCAGCACGTTGTGCCCAGCGAGGTCCATCGCGCGGGCCGAATTCCCCGCCCCACCCCCGTCCAGATGCGGCGCCAGCAGCGCAAACAATCTTAGCCGCGGCATCAGGTCCTCGTGCGCCTCCAACCGTATCCTCTGCAGCACGACGCCATGGTGCGGATCCGCAATCATCTCCTTGATCAGGTTGTATCGCCCGCTCGGATCGCGGTTCACATATCGCACCCCCAGCGCATCGGGATCGATATACCAGAAGCTCGACTTCATGTCGCGCTTCTCCTCGTGAACGAATGTCTCCCCGTCGGTCACGAGGAACTCCATGTCTCGCACCTGCGCGTGATCAATCGTCGGGTAGTACACCTCATTCATAATTCCGTGCGAACAGGTGAACCATATCCGGCTCGATCCCGAATACGCCGTCACCACCGCGTCCTTCACGCTCGATGTCCAGCGCGGCTGAAGGCCCGGCGCCCCAAATGCCTCACCCTGCTGCTCAAGCCACCGGTACATCGCCTGATCGCTCATTCTCGCTCGCTATTTCCGTGATTGGGTCAAATGGAATTCAACTGCATGATGGGGAATGCTCGTTCGAAGGCCGACGAAATTGTGAAGGCTGGGGGAGCTGCGCACTCGCCTTGCGTTTCCGCACTCGCCGCCTGTAGATGAATGCTAACTCGCCCGCCCCACCCTAATTGTCAACGCAAATTCAAATCCGCCGCCAGACACCCACTGAAACAGGGGTGCCCCAGGTCTGGATTTTCAGACCTGGGATAGCACAACCCTCAGCCCACCTGTCTGTTGCTGATTCGCTAACTTCCCGACCCGCTGGCTTGCTACACCTGTCTCTACGTCCCTATTCCCTATTCCCTATTCCCTAGTCCCTATCGTCCCGCCGTCCTCGACCGCACCAGCATGTACTTCACCCCCGCCTCCAACTCCAGCGCCGTCACATCCTCCACCACGCCCGCGTCGCCAATCCCAACCGGCAGCACGAACCGCCTCACCCCGCCTACATTCTTCTTGTCGTGTCCCGTTGCCGCCATCACCTTCGCCGCCGTCACCTTCAGCTTTGGCCACGGACCGAAGCGGTAAATTAGTTTCTCCATCCGCTCCATCTGGCTGCCGGTAATCGTTCCTCGTCTCCGCGCCACGGCCAGCCCCGCCACCATGCCCCATGCCACAGCCTCTCCATGCAGCATCGCTCTATACCGTGTCGCCTGCTCCAGCGCATGACCAACGGTGTGCCCGAAATTCAAAATCATCCGTAGCCCGCCCTCGCGCTCATCCTTCCGCACCACGTCGGCCTTCATTCGCACCGACGCCGTAATCACCCGCTCCAGCGCCTTCGGCTCCCGCGCCAGAATCTCCTCCGCATGCTCCTCCATAAACCGCACTAGCGGCCTGTCGCGAATAAACCCCGCCTTCACGCTCTCCATCAATCCAGCTCTAAGCTCGCGGTCCGGCAACGTTCCCAGCACGCCGATATCGGCAAACACTGCCCGCGGCTGATGAAAACTTCCCACAAGATTTTTCCCTTCGGGCAGGTTCACGCCCACCTTGCCGCCCACGCTCGAATCCACCTGCGCCAAAAACGTCGTCGGTGCCTGCACATAATTGATCCCGCGCATGAACGTCGCGGCCAGAAACCCGCCCACATCGCCCACAATCCCGCCGCCAAAGGCAATCAGCAGCGACCCGCGGTCGCCGCCCGCCCGCACCATCTCGCGCAGCAGCCGCTCCACGTTCTTCATGGTCTTGTGTTGTTCGCCTGGAGGAAGGAACAACGTAACCGGCGCTTCAAAATTCGCCTGATGAGGCTTCGCCTCTGGGAACGACCGCAGGAACTTTTTGCTCCACAGCGCCCAGATCTCCGGCGACGTCACCACAAACACGCGCCGCGGCAATCTTCCCACCACCCGCTGAATCCGCGGCGCAAGTTCATCGAGCAACCCGCTCCCCGCGAACACGTCATACTTCGCCGAAGCCGTCTCTACCCGTATCGTCTGCACAATGTTTTCAATGATAGAGGACCCGAGCACCCGATTCGGCCCTGGACCGCCCGCCTCCAGACGGCTTGCATTTGTAGCGCCGGTCTCCAGACCGGCTGTAGTGGGGATCTCCAGATCCCCCACTCATCGCTCCGCACAATCGCTCACGTAGCGCCGGTCTCCAGACCGGCTGTCGTGCGGGCCTCCCGGCCCGCGCACCCTCGCTCCGCACAATCGCTCATGCCGCCACAAATCCAGCCCCCGGAGGGGGCGAGGGAAGTTAGCCCAGGGCGCCAGCCCTGGGTAAGCTCACCCACAGATTCTCTGAGCCCCGTGGGGGCCACAGAACCGTTGCGCATTCTCTTTGCCGTCGACCGCTACTCACTCGTTCAGTGCTAAACTCTCTTCGCCAACTCCGGAGAACTCCTATGCGCCGCGAATCCGCCGCCGCTCTCCTCTTGCTGTTGCCCGCATGCGTCGTCCTCGCCCAGCAAGCCGTCCCGCCCACCGACGCAACAACTCCGACCCAATCCAATGAACCCCTTTACAAAATCGGCGGCCACATCAGCGCGCCTCAGATCAAGCATCGCGTCACCGCGCAATATACCGAAGAGGCGCGGCGGGCCAATTATCAGGGCGTTTGCTTGATTGGCCTCATCGTGAATGCTCAGGGGGACCCCGTGAATGTTCGCGTTGTGCGACCACTCGGCATGGGCCTCGACGAAAAGGCGCTCGAGGCCATTCGGCAATACAAATTCAAGCCCGCAATAAAGGACGGCAGAACTCCCGTTCCCGTCATGATCACCATCGAGTTTGTTTTCAGGCTGGGGCAATTCCCAGTCCGTGCCCTTCTGTATCAACCAACTCCCTTGCCCAATTGATCCAGGAACGGCCACCCGCCAAAGTGTTTCCGGGCCGCGCGACCCCGGGAAACCGGCCCCCGATCACCGCCCACCGCTCCCTATTCCCTGCTCCCTATTCCCTATTCCCTGTCTCCACGACACCGCCGCCATCGCCGCCAGAATCACCCCAATCACCACCAGCGAACCCGTCACCGGCACATCGACCCACTTCGCCGCCAGCATCTTCAGCGCCGCGAACGCCAGCAGTGCGCCCAGCCCGTAGTGCAGATACTTGAAGCGATCGAGCATCGCCGCCAAACCGAAATACAGCGAACGCAATCCCAGAATCGCTGCCACATTCGACGTGTACGCTACAAACGGATTGTGCGTAACCGACAGCACCGCCGGAATGGAATCCGTCGCAAACAACAGATCGGTCACTTCGACCGCCACAATCACCGGAAGCAATGATCCCTTCGCCGGCTGCAGCCGCACAATCCAGTTCGGAATTGCCGCTCGCGGCGAGCCTTCGCGTACCAGCCGCCACGCCGCGTATAACAAAATCAATCCGAAAATCCAATTCACCCACTCGAACTTGCTAAGCAGCGTCACCCCCACCGCGATGAACGTCGCGCGCAGCACAAACGCTCCCCACACGCCCCATGCAAGCGCCGTATGCTGCCGCTGCGTGCTGATCCTGAATCCCTCAAACAGCACCAGGAACACAAACAGATTGTCGATGCTCAGCGAAGTCTCAATCGTGTATCCGGCTACAAACTCAAGCGCCGTTTGCCTGCCCATCGTTACGGCCACCCAGCACGCGAACCCCGCCGCGGCCACTGCCAGTCCCACCGTCATCAGCCATACAAACGCTTGCGCATGCCGCGACTCCTGTCGATGGCCCGGCAGGCGCGAGTCCGCCACGAGCATCGCAGCCACCACCGCGTGAAACCCCACCCACCACTCCCACGTCGCGCCCCAAATCGACCCGCCGCCAATCGCCGCGCCCGCAATCATAGCTGGATGCTACAGCACGGCCGCAGCCTCCAAGCCCTTGCACCAACCGTGTAAGCCGAAGCAGCGAATCCCACACTTTGACTCGTCCGCATTCATTCACTGCCACCTTCGCGCATCTTCGTGCATCCTTTATATAAAGGGGAAAAAAACGCGAGTCCGCCCTGGAAAGGACACTCTGTGACCGAAACAGCACATCCGGACCAAACCCCGACCGCACCCTCTTCCGCGTTGACGCCGGCTCGCCGTCCCCGCGTCGTTATCGTCGGCGCCGGCTTTGCCGGCCTCAACGCGGCCAAAGGCCTGGCGCACCTGCCAGTCGACGTCACCGTAGTCGATCGTAAAAATCACTTCACCTTCCAGCCGCTCCTCTATCAGGTCGCGCTCGCGGTCCTCTCCCCGGCCGACATCGCTCAGCCCATCCGCTCCATTCTTCGCCGTCAGCGCAACACAGAGGTCCTGATGGATGACGTCGTCGCCATCGACGCTTCCGCGCGCCGTGTCTCGCTCGCCAGCGGAGCCGCCATCGACTACGACTACCTCGTCTTGGCAACCGGCGCCACCCACTCCTACTTCGGGCACGACCAGTGGGAACCGTTCGCCCCCGGCCTCAAATCTATTGAAGACGCCACCGAAATCCGCCGTCGCGTCTTGCTCGCCTTCGAGCTCGCCGAGCGTCAGATGGTCGAAAAGGGCTGGCACCCTCCTCTCAACTTCGTCGTCATCGGCGCCGGTCCCACTGGCGTCGAACTCGCCGGCGCCATCAGCGACATCGCGCAGCTATACATGCGCCATGACTTTCGCCACATCGACCCCGCCACCAGCCGCGTGATCCTCCTCGACGCCGGTCCGCGCGTACTCGCCGCGTATCCCCCCGATCTCTCCGCCAAGGCCGAAGCCACTCTCATGCATCTGGGCGTTGAGGTGCACACCAAAACTCAGGTCACCGGCGTCGGCCCCGGATGGGTCGAAGCCAACGGCCACCGCTACGAAACCGCCGTCACTCTCTGGGCCGCCGGCGTCCAGGCCTCTCCGCTCGGCAAAATGCTCGCCGCCCAGCCCAATGTCAAACTCGACAAGCGCGGCTGCGTCTTCGTCGACAGCTCCCTCAATCCTCCCGGCTTGCCCAACGTCTTCGTCCTCGGCGACCTCGCACACTTCGAGCAAGATGGCGCTCAGGTTCCCGGCGTAGCTCAGCCCGCCATGCAGATGGGCGACCACGTCGCCAAACTCATCGCCGCCGACCTCAAACGCAAACCGCGCCCGCCCTTCCGCTACTTCGATAAAGGAGACATGGCCACCATCGGACGCATGTCCGCCATCGCTAAAGTCGAGTGGCCTTTCAAAGCGCACATGAGCGGATTCCCGGCATGGTTCATCTGGGTCACCATCCACATCTTCTTTCTCATTGGCTTCCGCAACCGCCTCGCCGTCCTGGCCGATTGGATTTGGACCTACTTCACCTTCACCCGCGGCGCGCGCCTCATCACCGGCGACCAAACCCTCCCCGGCTGGTCCGAACAAACCGAAGCCGGCCCCTCACAGCCGCGCGTGAGCCCCACGTCTTCCGACGGCACCGCCAAAGCCGCCGACTGACGCAGTTTTTACGTTCTGTCATCCTGAGCGCAGCGAAGGATCTGCAGCTGCTTTATGCGTTTTCAACTCACCACAAAACTGGGTGCCCCATCCTAAAACCCGAAGCGCAGCGAAGGGTTTTAGGGTGGGATCGCACTGGCCTCAGCCCATCTTCTTCATTCAACACAAATCATGGGGTGCCCCAGGTCTCTCCGCCGCGGCGGATGAGACCTGGGATCGCACACCCCTTGAATCTGTCATCCTGAGGTCGCCGTGCGACCGAAGGATCTGCCCTGAAAACAGCCGATGCACTTGTAGCGCCGGTCTCCAGACCGGCTGTCGTGCGGGCGTCCTCGCCCGCACACGATCGTTGTTCCTTAGCCCCTGTCATCCTGAGGTCGCCGTGCGACCGAAAGCCTGCCCTGAGCGAGTTCGTCCTCGACGAACGAGTCGAACGGGGATCCGCAGTTGCTCTTTGAGCGTTCAACTCTCCACAAAACTGGGTGCCCCATCCTAAAACTCGAAGCGCAGCGAAGGGTTTTAGGGTGGGATCGCGAACTCCACGCGTTGCGAGAACCTTTAGGGTGGAACAGAATCCGCGCGCCGTAGGCGCAGAGCATGTTAGCCCCGCGCTTCAGCGTGGGGAAGGCGATTCTCAATACGCACTCCGGAGTCCCGTAGGGACGGCGCAACGTTCGATTCGAGCTTCCTTCAGTTCCGCTGTCGTAAACTGATATCGAATGCTCGACTTATCCTTCGTCCGCGCCAACCTCGAGTTGGTTGAAGCAAAACTGCGCGCCCGTGGCGCCGATCCCGCTGCCCTCCTCGGTGACTTCCGCGCTCTCGACAAGAATCGCCGCGAGGCCATCACTCAGGCCGAGCAGTTGAAGGCCCGCCGCAACGAGCTCTCGAATCAGGTCGGCGCGCTCATGAAGGCCGGCAAGAGAGACGAAGCCGCCGCAATCCAGGACGAAACCCGCCAGCTCAAGGAAAAACTCGACTCGCTCGACAAATCTGCCGCCGAGCTCGACGATCAGTTGCGCCTCTCGCTCGCCCGCGTTCCCAACCTCACGCGCGACGAAGTCCCTGTCGGAGCCTCAGAAGCCGACAACAAAACCGTCAAAACCTGGGGCGAGCAAAAAAACTTCGACTTCACGCCCAGGCCCCACTGGGAAATCGGCGAGTCCCTCGGCATCCTCGATCTCGAGCGCGCCGCCAAGCTCTCCGGCGCACGATTCGCCGTCTACATGGGAGCCGGCGCGCGACTCGAGCGCGCTCTCATCAGCTTCATGCTCGACACGCACACGCGCCATCACGGCTATACCGAAGTCCTCCCGCCGTTCATGGTCAATTCCAAGTCTCTCTTCGGCACCGGCCAGTTGCCCAAATTCGCCGATGACCTTTTCCGCTGTTCCGACGCCGACGCCGAGGCCGCCACGCGCGGCGAATTCCGTGACAGCGATCATTGGCTCATCCCCACTGCCGAAGTTCCCGTCACCAACCTCTATCGTGACGAAATTCTTGACGACGCGCGCCTGCCCATCTCCTTCACCGCCTACACACCCTGCTTCCGCGCTGAAGCAGGAGCGGCCGGCAAAGATACGCGCGGCATTATCCGCCAGCATCAATTTCAAAAAGTCGAGCTGGTCAAGTTCACGCGCCCTGAAGAATCCGACGGCGAGCACGAGCGTCTCACCCGTGACGCCGAAGAAATCCTCGAAGCGCTCGGCCTGCCTTACCGCCGCGTCCTCCTCTGCACCGGCGACACCGGCTTCTCCTCCGCCAAGACCTACGACCTCGAAGTCTGGCTCCCCGGCCAGAATCTCTACCGCGAAATCTCTTCCTGCTCCAACTTCGACGCCTTTCAGGCGCGCCGCGCCAACATCCGCTATCGGCCCTCCGCCGCGCCCGGCGCAAAATCCAAACTCGAGTTTGTCCACACCATCAACGGCAGTGGTCTCGCCGTGGGCCGCACCTGGCTCGCGATCGTCGAAAACTACCAGCAGGCCGACGGCTCCGTGCTGATTCCCGACCCTCTTCGCCCATATATGGGTGGAATGGATAGAATTGTTAAAGAAAGATGACGGCATCGCCCACTTCGACCAATCCAGTCGCTGAGCCCAAACGCGGTTTCCAGCAGATCCTCCGCAGCTATTTCTACTGGACCTATTCCCGAGGGTCGTTTCACTACGACATCATGGTCACGCTGATTCTGCTCTTCATCTTCATCACCCCGCATTTGTGGGATTACGGCGCCAAACCGTCATCTGTGGCCGCCTCCAACCATCCTTTCCAGGTCGTTCCCAGCGGACGCGGCGTCATCATCACCATGCAGGCCTCTGCTGTCAGCGTTCCGCCCGGCGCCTCCGACCGCCAGGTGAAAAGAATTCTGCGCAAAGCCGTCGAGCCCGTCACCGGAGACGACGTCTATGTCGAGCACTGGGAAACCGCGACCGACGCCCAGGGCAACCTCACATGGAAGGTCTGGGCGCACCGTTAATTCCTTCTTTTCAGGAATCCCCACGGCCACTTCCCGAGTCAAACAGCCTAAGGAACAATATGCATCTGCGATTGAAGCCTGTTTTATTGACTGTTCTATTCGCCGCTTCGATGCCGATTTCAGCTCGCGCACAGGATCTTGCCGGCGTGCTGGCCAGGCTCGATGCCGCCGCGAAGAACTTCCACACCACGACGGCCAGCTTCGAATTCGTAACCGTGCAAACTGACCCCATCCCCGACACGGACACGTTGAATGGCACTACCTATTACGAACGCCAGGGCACGCACTTCCAGATGGCCGCCCACGTCACCCAGCACGACAATCACCCTGCGGCCCAGGCCTACATCTTCTCGAATGGCATCCTCCGCGAGTCCGACTCCGGCAAAGAGAGCGATGCCAAAACCTACACGCAGGCGGGCAAATACGAGAGCTACCTGATGCTCGGCTTCGGCGCCAGTGGCCACGACCTTCAGGACAAATGGGACATCAAGTATCTCGGCTCCGAAACCATCGATGGCGTCAAAACCGACAAGCTTGAATTGGTCGCCAAGGACCCCAATGTCCAGCAGAATATCCCCAAGGTCACCATCTGGCTCGACACCGCCCGCGCCGTCAGCCTCAAGCAGGTCTTCGACGAAAAAGACGGCACCACCCGCACCTGCCACTACACCAATTTCAAGGTCAATCAGCCCTTGCCCGGCAATGCCTTCAGCTTCAGCAAGTAACGGGAAGTTGCAATGCGCCGCGGAACGCTCACCCAGACTGGCCCTTATCAAGGGCGCGGCTTCCTTCGCATGTCTGCTCCGTAGTCCAGAATCTTAACGAAACGAAACTCTTGCGTCGTAGGCGCAAAGGACGTTAGCCCCGCGCTTTAGCGTGGGGAAAGCAGGAAGGAATTGATTTACCAAGTCCCGTAGGGACGTCGCAATATCCTTATAAAGACTACGGCCCCCTTCGTGCCGCACGCCGAAAGGTTTTGTATCAGAGGCCTTCAGCCACGCCGATAAAGCCAATCAAATTGACCGGGCTTTAGCCCCTGAATGAACTTTCCACGCTTCCTGATCGATTTCTCCGCAGCCCGATCATCCACGCAACCGCCACCCCTCCACACGCAAACAGCATCGGAAAGCACTCCAGCGTGTATCGCGTCTCTGGCGCTTCAATCGTCAAAAGCAACACGCTCCGCAGCACAATATAAGCCAGCAGCGCTCCCCAAAACCGCGGCCGCAAAAATACCCCAACAATCCCTAGGCCCAGATACACCACGTTCAATGCCGCGTACGCCCAGCAGAATCTCGTCTCCGCGCGATGGTGCGAATACACCCACCAATCGAGATCGATATCCAGATCCTCCACCCTCGGCCGCAGCCACATATCGGCCAATCGCCCCAGCGGCAGCCACACATACGATTGCAGCGGCCTCGCCGCAATTCGCTCATCGGCCAGCCGTCCAAACCGCGCATCGATCGCCTGCGTCAGCTCCATTCCGTGGTCGTTGTAGTCCGCCGCCAGCGCCGCGGTTTCCTCATATTGCGCCGGCGAATCAAACGCGCGGCTGGGCAGCTCAGTCACATCCAGTGTGTCTCCCGGAACATTCCAGTAAATCTCGTAGGTTGAAATGTAGTCCAGGCACCAGCTCTTCACCCATCGTTCCCATCCTGGGTTCGAGCTCTCGCCGGGATCGGTGGCCAGCCGCGGCGCCAGCGGCTCAAAAACATGAAACACACTCCAGTTGCGCGCCGTCCAAATCACAAAAGGCGCCAGCGCCAGCAAAACGCAAACCGCCGCCATGCGTGCGACCCTGCGCGAGCGCACGCTGCTCCAGCGAACTGCTCCAAGACCAATAAAAATCGCGGGAGCAAACGCAACTCCCGCCAGCGCTCCATCCGGCCTGAGCAGCGCTGCGTAGCTCACCGCAAACGTAAACCACAGCGCGTTCACCCAGCTCGCCTCGTCCCTGAATCGCGCCATCGCCCACATAGCCAGCGCAAGCACAAACAGCGTCAGCGTCTCCGTGAGCGGCTCCGCCGTATACGAAGCCGTAAATGGGCACAGCACCGCCAGCCACAACGTCGCCAGCGCCGCACCCCGGCCCAGCCCCGCAGGTGCAATCCTCCGCGCAAAATCCGCAACGATCAGGCAGGTCAGTAAATCGATCCCAATCTGCACGCACGCCGCGGAGTAGTAATTCTCCATTCCGAACAGCCGGAAGCACACGGCAAGAAAAATCGGATACCCGGGCAGCCGGATCAGCGTCGGATACATGATCCCGCTCCCCGTCGTCAGGTCGTAGCCCCCGTACAGCAAGAGATTCTTCGCCAGGCCCCCGTAGATCAGCGAGTCTCCGTTCACTTCAAAAACGGTCCGGAGCATCCACAACCGCAACGCCAGCCCGGCCAAAAGCGCCGGCGCAATCGCCAATCCCGCAATCCGTCGCCCTGAACGATTTCCCCGGGGACTCTGCCGCGCCAATTGACTCTCTTCGCCAGCTTCCATACGATTTTTACTGTACAGCGTACGGCACACCCAGGAATTCCGCGCCCTTGCCGTTTCCCCTAAGGCCGTCGCGTTCATGGAATGCGGCCGCCTTTTTTCGCTGGCTTTTCGGAGCTTTTCACACCAAAAAATGCCCGGCCAACAAATCTTTTTCGACCCCGAACGAAAGCGCTGGAAGCGCCTCCGCCGCATCCTCGATGCGGTCGCTGTGATTTCCACCCTCGTCGTCGTCGGGTTCATCTTCAACGTCATCCGCAACCAGCAATTGCCCGAATTACTGCTTCCCAATCCCAGGCACAACCTTCGCGCACTCCCTGAGCCGACCATTCTTGAGCGCAACGGAAAGAACCTTCATCCCGCGCGTCGCAAAACTGCGCGCAAGCCCTCCGAGATCCCCTTGAACACCGGTGAAGGATTGCGCGCTGCCTATTACGTGCAGGACGATCCAGCCAGCTACTCCTCGCTCAAAGAGCACATCCACCAGCTCGACATGCTCTTTCCTATGTGGCTGCACGTCGATTCGCCCAACGGGACTTTAATGGCCATGAGCGGCGACAACCTCAGCGAGTATCCAGTCATCGATGGCGCCTCCGTGCGCGATCCCGACTACCTCAACAAAGTCAAAAAAGTCATTGAGGCAGCCAAGGAAGACACTGAAGTCTTTCCCGCTATCAACAACTTCAATCCCCACACGCAGGAGTGGGATACAGGGGTCGGAGCTGTGCTCGGCGATTCAGATAAAAGCGCGGCTCTCCTTCAGCAGATCATGCGCTTGCTCTCCACGTATCCGGCCTATCGCGGCATTTCGCTCGACATCGAGAGCATCCCCGACGCCGACGAACCGGCCTACCTTAACTTCATTCAGGCCCTCTACGCTCAAATGCACCCACGCAATTTCCGCCTTTACGTCAACGTGGCCGTTGCCACCAGCGACCAGGACCTGAGAACCATGGCCGCCAACTCCGACGGCATCATCCTGATGAATTACGACCAGCATCAGACCACCAGTAATCCGGGGCCGATCGCCAGTCAGCCCTGGTTCATCGGCAATCTGGTCCGCGTCCTCCAAATCGTCCCCAAGGACAAGATCATCTGCGCCATCGGAAATTACGGTTACGACTGGACGCTTTCCATTCCCAGTCCGAAGGATCCCCACCATCCCAAGCCAAAGGTCCTCGACACCGAGGACCTGTCCGTCACCGACACCTGGGAGCGCGCATCCGACGCCGATGCCGACCTCGATCTCGATTACGACACGCTCAACCCTCACTTCGAATACATCGATGAAGACAACAATCAGCGCCACGTTGTCTGGTTCCTCGATGCTGTCACCGTTCTCAATGAGTTACGTGCTGCCCGCGAGCTCGGCCTCCAAACCTTCGCTCTGTGGCGCCTCGGCGAAGAAGACTCTTCATTGTGGAATATCTGGGACCACCCCAGCGACCCCGGTGCCTTGCAGGCTCTAAACACCCTCCAGCCCGGTCACGATGTCGACACCGAAGGCGATGGAGATATCCTGCGCATTACCGGCCTGCCCCAGCCCGGCAAGCGCACCGTCGATGTCGACACCGACGAGCCCGATCCGCGCAAGAAACTCATTGACGACGAGCACATGGATGTCTATCCGCATCCCTATACCGTCCAGCAATACGGCTATCATCCCAACCAGCTTGCGCTCACCTTCGACGACAGCCCCGATCCCGAGTGGACACCGAAAATTCTCGACATCCTCAAAGCCAGGCACGTCAAAGGCACCTTCATGGCCATCGGCTCTGAGGCCGCCGAGCACATCGGCCTCATGCAGCGCATTGTCCGCGAAGGCAACGAGATCGGCAACCATACTTGGACGCACCCTGACATCAGCATCATCTCGCCGCGCCAGGTCGACCTCGAGATCACTCTCACCGAGCGACTATTCGAAAGCAAGCTCGGCGTCCAGCCGCTCTATTTCCGCCCGCCCTACGACATCGACGAAGAGCCCGACACCGACGACGAAGCCGCTCCCGCATGGCGCATCCAACAGATGGGATACACCATCATCGGCAGCAAAATCGATACCGACGACTGGGACGAGCATCCCCGAAAAACCACCGACGAAATTATCCAGTCGGTCTTCGCCCAGCTTGAAACCATGAAAACCAAGCCGCAGTTTCGCGGCTCTATCATCCTCATGCACGACGGCGGCGGCAACCGCTCCGCCACCGTCGCCGCGCTTGGCCCCCTCATCGATGCCCTCCGCGCTCGCGGCTACACGCTCGTTCCCGTCTCCGCGCTCATGGGCAAGAACACCGCCGAAGTCATGCCCCCGCTCACTTTCTGGCAGCGCATGCGCACCATCCCCGACTCCATCGCCTTCTCTGTGCTCGACATCATCGGCAACTTCATCGTCATGGTCTTCTTCCTCGGCGACATTCTCATGAGCGCGCGCCTCATCATCGTCGGTCTCTTCGCGCTGATTGACCGCATCGTCAAGCCGCGCAGCGAGGCCTCAGCCGGTTTCTGCCCTCGCGTGGCCGTTCTCATCCCCGCCTACAACGAAGAGTCGGTCATCGTCCGCACCGTCCGCTCCGTCCTCAACTCTGACTACAAAAACCTCCGCGTCATCGTCATTGACGATGGCTCCAAAGACCGAACCGCTGAAGTCGCCGCTACGGCGTTTGCCAAGGAAATCGCAGCCGTCCACGTCCAGGTCCTCACCAAGCGCAACGCCGGCAAAGCCGCCGCGCTCAACTACGCGCTCGATCGCATCAATGAGGAAATCTTTGTCGGCATCGACGCTGATACCGTGATCGCAGCCGATGCCATCTCCAAGCTCATTCCTCACTTCGAGGATCCCCGCATCGGCGCTATCGCCGGCAACGCCAAAGTCGGCAACCGCGTCAATCTCTGGACCCGCTGGCAGGCCCTCGAATACATCACCAGCCAGAACTTTGAGCGCCGCGCCCTCGATCTCTTCCACGTCGTCACCGTCGTCCCCGGAGCCATCGGCGCTTGGCGCACCGCGCCGGTCAAGGCTGCCGGCGGCTATCCGCTCAACACCGTCGCCGAAGACGCGGACCTCACCATGAATCTCCTCGAGCAGGGCCTGCGCGTCGACTACGAAGACCGCGCCCTCGCCTACACTGAGGCGCCGATCAACGCCAGGGGCCTCATGCGCCAGCGATTCCGCTGGTCCTTCGGAACCCTTCAGGCCGTTTGGAAGCATCGCGCCGCCTTCGTCCGCAACAAGGCCATGGGTCTCTTCGCGCTGCCCAATATCCTCATCTTCCAGATGCTCCTCCCGCTGGTCTCGCCCTTCATTGACATCATGTTCGTCGCCGGCATCGTCAACTTCCTCGTCAACCGCCATTACCACCCCGAAGCCGCCTCCGCCGCCAGCTTCGAAAAGCTCGTGGTCTACTTCCTCGGTTTCCTCGTCATCGACTTCATCACCTCCACGGCCGCCTTCTCGCTCGAACGCCGCCATCCCTCCAACAAAGGCGACGGCTGGCTCCTCTTTCACATTTGGCTCCAGCGCTTCGCCTACCGCCAGGTGTTCTCCATCGTCCTCTTCAAAACGCTTCTCCGCGCCATTGACGGCAAGCCCTTCAACTGGGACAAAATTGAGCGCACCGCCAAGATGAGCAAGAACACCGAAATCCTCACCGAAGCCGCCCGTTAGCAGTTTGCATTTCACCCGCTCAACCCACCACGCACAGGGGCACCCCACGTCTCGATTCTGAGACGTGGGATAGCACGATACTTCCCGCTGTCATCCTGCCAGGACGCAGCTCCGGTAGGAAGCGCAGGAAGTTAAGCTTCTCAGGATTTGCCAACCTCTGGACTTTCGACAATCCAGCTCTTTAGTTAGTACGCAAAGGTCAGATAAAGCAAGGCTGTAATACCGGACTGTGTGATCATAGGGGAAGCTCGCTGAGATGGGCTTTTGCTTTATTTGCGCAGTCCCGGCTGGAGAACGTTTTGATTCGCGTCGCAAGCCCAGGCCATGCTGTCTTCGCCGTCATCATGATGGTGCTCGGCGCCGTGGGCTTTCTCCATCCCAACCTCGTTTCTCTTTGGAATCCCGTTTCAGTCAATGTTCCCGCACACGAATTACTCGTCCACCTCATTGCTGTCATCTCCCTGGCAACCGGCGTCGGCCTGCTTGTTCAGCATACGGCGGCCATCGCCGCGCGCTTGCTGCTCACCACTCTTCTGCTTTGGTTGCTGCTGCTCCGGTTGCCAAACTTTCTCTTTGAACCGGTCTTCGCAGCTTGCTGGTCCGTGTTCCCCCTCCTGCTCATGGTGGCAGCCGCATGGGTCCTCTATGTCTGGTTCGCATCCGTCTGGGACCGTGACCACCTCAGTTTAATCAGCGGCAACAACGGCCTGCGTATCGCGCGTTTCCTCTACGGACTTTCCTTAGTCTTCTTCGGCATCGCCCATTTCGTCGACGTAAAAGACACGGTCTCCCTTATCCCCCATTGGCTGCCGGGTCATCTCTTCTTCGCGTATTTCACGGGATGCGCCTTTATCGCAGCGGGCCTCGCAACTCTTACCGGTATCTGTGCGCGGCTCGCAGTCACGTTGTCAGCAATTCAACTCGCATTATTCCTGTTCCTGGTGTGGATACCCATTGTGGCGATCGGGTCGAAAGACCCGTTCCAATGGAGTGAGACGCTCCTGAACGCGGCGCTCTGCGCTGGCGCTTGGGTGATGACCGATTCGTACGGAGACGCGAAGAATCGGAAAGCCGTGTGCGCATAAAACCCGGCCGCTGCCGGGTGCCCCACGTCCGGGCCCCACGGACAGGTCCTTGTCTGTGGGCTGGAGGTCTCGTTTCTTCTGAGACCTGGGATACCACGATCCTTCTCGTTGTCACCTTGAGGTCGCCGCCGCGTCCACCCCCGCCCGGCGATAAACTGTTGTGAAGCATCGCGCCGTTCGCACCTCTCATCGGCGCAAGGAATCTCAAAGGAATCGACCCATGGCGCCTCCGATCATCCCCAGCGACCGCCAGGCGGAGACCTTCCCCGTTCTCACTCCCGCGCAGGTCGACCGCGTGCGGCCCTACGGCGACGTGCGCCCCGTCCACGCCGGCGAAATTCTCTTCGAGCCCGGCACACCGCGCATGTCCTGTTTCGTCGTGCTCTCGGGCAAGCTCGACATCGCCATGCCCAGCCTCTCCGGTGAGCGCATCTTTGTCACGTACGGGCCGGGACAGTTCTCCGGAGAAGTTGTCCTCATCTCGGGAGCTCGCGCCCTCGCCCGCGGCCGCGTCGTCGAATCCGGAGAGTTCCTTGAAGTCCCGGCCGATGCGCTGCGCGCTCTGATCGCAAAAGATGCCGAGCTCAGCGACATCTTCATGCGCGCCTTCATCCTGCGCCGCCTCGCGCTGGTCTCGGAAGGCTCGGGCAACGTCACCATTCTCGGCTCGCAGCACTTGCCCGATACGCTTCGCCTCCGCGAGTTCCTCACCCGCAACGGATATCCCTACGGCTACGTCGACCTCGATCGCGACAAGGAATCCCAGGAGCTCCTCGATCGCT
This sequence comes from uncultured Occallatibacter sp., assembly GCA_964533905.1. Classification (GTDB taxonomy): domain Bacteria; phylum Acidobacteriota; class Terriglobia; order Terriglobales; family Acidobacteriaceae; genus Telmatobacter. The sequence goes on from CAZHOO010000022.1 coordinate 20,129, forward strand.
TCGGCATCAAGATTGACGAAGTTCCCGTCGTCATTTGCGCCGCCAGCAAAAATGTTCTCCGCAATCCCACCAATCAAAAACTCGCAGAGTGCCTCGGCCTAACCAGCCGCCCCGACCCATCCCGCGTCTACGACGTCGTCATCGTCGGCGCCGGTCCAGCTGGCCTCGCCGCTGCCGTCTACGCCGCCTCCGAAGGCCTCGACGCCCTCATGATCGAAGCCGCGTTTCCCGGCGGCCAGGCCGGCTCCAGCTCAAAAATCGAAAATTACGTCGGCTTTCCCATGGGCATCTCCGGCCAGGAGCTCTCCAGCCGCGCCGTTGTTCAGGCCGAAAAGTTCGGTGCGCGCATGATGGTCGGCCAAAAAGTCGTGCAAGTTCGCTGCGATCAGCGCCCCTACCGGCTCACGCTCGAAAACGGCGCCGTCATCGAGTCGCGCAGCATCGTCCTCGCCACCGGGGCCCAGTACAACAAGCCCAAAGTCGATAGCCTCGGCAACTTCGAGGGCCAGGGAGTCTACTACGCCGCCACATTTATGGAAGCCCAGCTCTGCACCGGCGAGGAAGTCATCGTCGTGGGCGGCGCCAACTCCGCCGGCCAGGCAGCGGTCTTCCTCGCGGAGTCGGTCACCCGCGTCTATATGCTCGTTCGCGGCAAGCAGTTGTCCGACACCATGTCGCGCTATCTCATCCAGCGCATCGTCGAGAATCCTAAGATCGAAATTCATCTCCAGACCGAGATCGTCGGCCTCGAAGGCAACCCCAACCCCGCCCACGATACGCATCTCGAGCGTGTCGTCTGGGTCAACCACGCAACCGGCCGGCAGTCCACCCACGATATTCGCCACGTCTTCATCATGGCCGGCGCCTCGCCGCACACCGAGTGGCTTCGCGAATGTCTGGCTCTCGACCAGAAGGGATTCATAATCACGGGGCGCGATCTGGATTCGGTTCTCGCCACCGCTCCCATCCCATGGCCGCTCAGCCGCCCTCCGGAGATGCTTGAGACCAGTCTGCCCGGCGTCTTCGCCGTGGGCGACATCCGTTCCGGCAACGTCAAGCGCGTCGCCTCCGCCGTCGGCGAAGGATCCATCTCCATCCATCTCGTCCAACGCGCCCTCTCCGAAATCTGATCGCTCATCACAAGTGTGGCTTCGCTCAATCCGTCATCCTGAGCGAGTTCGCCCTCGACCACCGAGTCGAGCGGAGATCTGGGGCTGATGGAATCGCATAATTGGGTGCATTACGAATCTGTTCCAGGGAAAAAGCTTCTACTGCGGAACGGTTGCGATCAGATGAGATGGGCCACCTGGGCCGTTCCCCGTCGCTACGAAGGTTGTCACGCTTGAGGGCGTAAGCGTAGACGTAAAGCTACTCGCTGAGATCGGGACTGAACTTTGGCCTGCAAGATTGTTGTTGTTGTCGGTTATGTAAGGTGTGACTGAGCCCGCAGACAGGCCACTCAAGTTGAATGTCTGGGAAACCGGTGAGCTGTTCGTGTTGACCACGACGATCGCGAATGAGTTCGACTGCTTCAAATACGCACTCACATAGACGCCTGATTGCGGATTATTTGTCGCGCCGATCATGACCATACCCGGGCGAACAAACTTTGAGAAATTGCCGAAAGCATAAAAGCGCTTGGTGAAATCCAGGTTCTGGTCCACGAGCTCGCAGTTCTGGCACGTTCCTCCGCTGTTGTCGATGTAGCCAAGTTCCCACCAGTTGTAACTCGAGACCTGGCCCGTCACCAGGAAGTTGTGCATGTTCTCGGCCATCGTCAATGCGCCCGCAGCGCCGCCGCTGTCGAGCATTCCAGAGTTGAAGCTGGTTGCTTCGTTGTCGGCAGTCTCCCCCTGCCAAATGTGGTACCCCGCCGACAACGCAGGATATCCACCCGATCCGGGGGCAATCGGAGTATCGGGGTATCCATAGCCATGCCCGGAAACAACGCTTAAGTGCGAGTTACACGAGCTGTCACTGAGGCAGGCTCCAAAGTAGTTCGACGAATTGGCGTAGTCGTACGCTTCGCCCAGAATGATCTTCGTCGAAAGTCCCGCTGAGGTAAACGCGGAGCCAAGTGCCTGCACCTGAGAATCCAAAGCTGCCGCAGACCAACCGCACGCCCCGAACCCACTGTTTGCGCCTGATCCAACATTACCGTTGACATTGGGTTCATTTTGCACGGCTACATAGGAGACCGTGACGCCTCCCGCTGATTGAATGTTCTGAATCAACTGCACAATGTAGCTAGCGTAAGTTGCATTGGATGCGGAAAGACAGCTTCCGCTCGCCCCGGGAGTCCCATCTCCCCACTCTCCGGAATACTTCATCGATGACGGCGGTGACTGGAGGCTGAGTTCGATGTTTGCACCCAGTGCGAAAGCCTGCTCAAGCGAACTCATATCGGTCGGCAGTGTAGAGCTGGTGCCATCCACACTATCGGTGCGATAGATTGAGATGCCGATGCCGGACGTGGGCGAAAAAAGTGCAGTAGCCGTACCGGAATCCAGCGCGTTCCAGTTATACGGAGATGACGCCGATGCCCACGGGCCGCCATTCTCGCCTCCGAAGCCGTCGATCGTCTGATAGACCGTTCCGCTGTTGATCGTTGCCGTCTGCGCGTGCCCAAAGAGCGGCAGCAGGAGGAAAAGAAGCCCAGCTCTTCTGCCCATAATTAATTTGACCGCTTCCATTTTTCTCAATCGAATGCGACGCTTGATCAATGGACTTGCCTCTACAACCGAAGTAACCCTAATCATCCCACAAATGAGGTGACTGATGTCACTCATTAATTAGTACTAAAGTTATCTCTCGCGCGAAATCGCACCACTTCGCGATTGCAGCTCGCTTAAGGATAAATTCTCCGCAGTCAAAGTCACGATTGTGAGTGTTAACAAGCCCTCGCACCTGCTCGCGGATCGCGTTCCGGCGAAACGTGATGTGTATCACTGATTGCAACCATCGCCGAGTCGATACTTGGAGACCGTACTCAGGAGATCTGCCCGTGAATAGTTTCCGTGCGCGCATGTTCGGCCCGTTCGTTTTTCTCGTTCTGGCTTTTGCCATCCACCCTGCCTCCGCTCAGCTGGATCAAGCCAAGCATGTGATGCATCGGCTCATTCCAGCCGGGGACACATGTGCCACCTGCCACAAGGCAATCTATGACCAATGGAAAGCCAGTCCGCATGCCGCCAACGGTGTCGAATGCACCGTGTGCCATGGCGAGACAACAGCAAAGGACTTCGCGGGCAAGCCGGCGCTAAGCACATGCGACAGCTGTCACACCGATCAGGTGGCACAACTGAAGTCCGATCCATTCATGAATGGCAAGACGTGTGTGAGCTGTCATCAGGCACACGCCTTCGTTGAGCACAAGAAAGCGGCCGCCCCGCCAGCCCAGTAACGACAATTTCCAGGCGCGGCGTTCTCGCGCCTGTCGGGCGCCGCCCCGCTGTCGCTCTTTGCGTACTCCACTCACCACGAACGGGGGTGCCCCATCCTAAAGTCCTGGGGGTAGCGCCGGTCTCGAGACCGGCTGTCGTGCGGGCGTCCTCGCCCGCATACGATCGTTGTCCACTAGACCGTGTCATCCTGAGCGAAGATCGTCCGCTGCAGCGGACGATCGGAGTCGAAGGACCCGCATTTGCACTTCCTCCGCTTTACCCACCACCAACATGGGTGCCCCATCCCCGGGGCCCCCACGGACAGGTCCTCGTCCGTGGGGTGGATCCGAGCTTTGCTTCGGTGGGATCGCACGCCCCTCACCCAGCTTAGGACCTGCTGTCATCCCGAGGTCGCCTCGACGACCGAGGGATCTGCGGTTGCTTTTCGCCGCGTGCCCCAGTCTCGCCTTTGAGACCTTCGATCCCACGACCGTCCCGCTCGCCCCACAACCCCTCCCGGAGGGAGGGAAGAAGTTAGCCCAGGACAACCTGACCCTGAGCGCAGCGAAGGGAAAGGGCAGTCCTGGGATAGGCGCAGAAAAAACTTCTCAGCCCCGTAGGGGCGACAGAATTTACTCGGCCGCGCCGCAAAACTGCAGCGACGTTTGCTATCAGGGCACGAGCTTACTCGTGCCGCAGGCGCCGCGCACCCTTTTCGCGAACTTGGTAGTCTGCTGACGCGCTTTCCACCCGCAGCACAAAATCAGCGATGCACATCGCAAGTTGCGGCCACAAACCGGGCGACAAGTCGTGTCCCATCCCCTCGATCAGGACGAGTTCCGCGCCTTGTATGGCGTCCGCCGTTGCTCTTCCGCCGCTCGCATCGCACATCCGGTCGGCGAGACCGTGAATCACGAGGGCGGGCAACTGAAGGTGGCGTAAACGCTCCGTCCGATCACCAGAGGCGATTGTCGCGATCGCCTGGCGAGCGCTGCCAACCGGATCGTACCCGCGATCATAGGCTCGCCCTGCCAGCGCGGTGACCTCCTTCTCATCCCTGGGATATCCAGGTGAGCCAACGGCACGCATCGCGCGAAGAGATTGTTGAATCACTTCATCGCGGGTGACCGCCGGTGGGCCGGCGAAGAGTTCGCGGAGCACCTCCCTCGACGGTTGGCCAACCGCCATATTCCCGGTGGTGGACATCATCGAGGTGAGAGAAAGGATGCGATCCGGATGCTCGATGGCCATGGTTTGAGCGATCTGGCCTCCCATCGACGCTCCCACAACATGCGCTTTTTCGATGCCAAGCGCGTCAAGCAATCCAATGGCATCGGCAGCCATATCCGACAGAGTGTACGAGACCGACTTTAAGTCGCCTGCAAGTGCCGCAGGCAGATCAGGAGGCGGAGCATCGACAATATGCGTCGAAAGCCCGGCATCCCTGTTATCGAAACGGATGACCTGCAGGCCGCGCTCAACCAACGCCTGGCAAAATCCGTCCGGCCAATGGATCGATTGCGCAGCGACTCCCATGATCAACAGGACCGCTGGCGCATTCGGCTTTCCAAGCCGTTGAAATGCAATATCAACACCGGTCGTTCCGATCTTCAATGCCTTTTGGTCCACGATAGAAACGTCAATCCCATTCACCAATTCAGTCATCTTCACCTCTCCGCAGTTAGTCCTGCGTGGGCTGAGAGTACAAGACAACAATTTGAAATAACAGACTGTTTCTGAGCGTGCCGGCTTGCTAATCTAAAAGTAGGGGACAGACATTTTGCACGCGTGATCGCTGAAAACGTATGGAAAGCAGATGAGCGATCGGCTTCCGCCCTATCCTCGGTTAACCCAGCCGGGAAGCAACAAGCGAAATCACGCTCCGGGTGAGTTGGAGAGATCGAACCGACCTGCGTCGAAGCCTCGGCGCACAGAGTCGGCGGTTTCATCCATAGATTGGTTTGAAGAGTCAACCGCGTAACACTCAAGTTGATCGAGCTTCCTAAAGGCGCCGTAGAGGCCTTTGATTGGGCCGGAGCTCTTGAGCTCCTTGCCTTCTCTCCCAACCGCCCGGGCTAGCGTCTCGTCCAGGTTTGGCCTCAAGACTGCGAACGAGAGGGGCAAGCCCACGCTCTTCGCCGCATTCCTGAATGGCTGCAGAGACCATGGGCCGATGACGCCGTCAACGATCACATCGTAGCCTCCGGCCGCGTAACCGAGCATGCAATTGACGAGCACTCCAATGACGACTTCGTTTTGTTTGGCGGCGTCCGGCAGAAACGGCGGAACGAAGCCCTTTTTGATCGCTGTGTAGAAAGTGTCTGTTACCAGGTGCACGGTTGGCCTCGCAGCCGCTTCCGACAGAACGCGGGCGATGGTCGTCTTGCCGGAACCGGGAGGTCCGCTCAGAATAAGAATTCTGCTCGACCCACACGGCTGCCCCGTCTCATTCGTCATCCTCTGCTCTCCTCCCTGACTTCCTGGCGATCTTACGGAGAATTTTTCTCAAAAAACAGTCTTGCGGAATTTTCAGGCTTGATCCGTTTCGCATAGGTCATTGATTCGACGGAAGATAATAATTTCCAGCGAATCGCAGTTCGAACCCCTGTATCCAATTCTCCCGGGAAACGCGCTCTCGTCACCGATGATTTCTTCCTCCACACCCAATCCCTCAATTGCCCAGCGCCGCCTGGCCGCCACCGGCCCCTAACCGGTCCTGCTTTTCTAATCCATCCAGCCCCCTAACTCCGCTGGCCCCGCCGCGCTGTCAAGACCCTGCCCCTGAAACCTCCGCCGCCATCACAACTTAACTCATTCACTGCCCTTCACTTATCCACCCAAGATTTTTCCGCCCAAGTTTGCCGATAATTATCCCCTCTTGGCGCATACTCAAATCAACAATGACCAACCAAGCGCGGCAGGTTTTCCTGCCGCGTTCGTGTTTTTGGGCCCACACCCCGGCCGCGAATCGGCGGCCGCGAACCAAGCCCTTTGTTTTCAGAATGATGTCTGTAGTCGTCTGAAAACAGGAATCTTTCGCGTTTTGCAGCCGCTAACCCTCATCGAACGCGAATCTTGCACAAAAAGGCAGAAGGGGGGTGGGGGGCCATCCCCCTTAGCGAAGGAGTAAACATGAAAACCGTCGCGGAATGTCGCTTCATCAAGCCCAACGGCCTCAAATGCCAGTCGGTGGCCATGCGCAGCTCGCTCTTCTGCTACCACCACGCGCGCGTCCCTGTTTCGCCGCGCCGCCCGCGCCGCAACAAGGAGGCCGTCCTCGACCTTCCCTCATTGGGCAACGACGCAGCCGTCCTTCCACTCCTCAATGAAGTGCTCGACGCCCTCGCCTCAAACAGCATCAGTACCAAGCGCGCCTCGAGCCTTCTCTACGCGCTCCAGATCGCCCGCTCCAGCACCTGAGACGCGCGGCCCAGCGCCCGTCTGCTGTTTTTGTCTGCCGTCTCTTGTTTGACTATGATCAGTGGCCACCGATCACCGTTCACCGTCCACTGCCACTATTCCCTACTCCCTGTTCCCTGCCTCTAAGGTCCCAGGTACAAGCTCACGCCCGGCGGCGCAAAGCTTAGCTGCCCGGTCTTGGGATCGTAGTCCAGGTTCAGCGCATCGCTCTTGCGGCCGTTGATCAACACGGCGACGAGCAAGCCGTTGCCATACGGCCCTGCGAGCGCAATCGTGTAGCTGCGGATCGGGCCGTAGTCGTTGTCCGGGCTCGTCGGGCCCCAGTCGTCCTGAAAACGCTTGAAGGGATAGGTCGAGTACTGTTGCGGATGCTGCTGCCAATTCCCGTCGTGGACCCAGATCCCGTAAGCCTTCGCGAGATCGTTCGCCTCAAGAGCGCCCATGAATTTGTTCACCGTGGCGCGTCCGAACAAATAGCGCTGCCAGTGCCATGGCCAGTCCACCGGCCGGCTGGCCACCAGCCAATAAACGATCATCAGCACGAAAAACGCCGCCACGCTCAACTGCACGAGCAGCTTCTTTCGTTTTGCCCGCGCAGCGTCGAACTGGGGAGCATCGAGCAATGTCATGAAATTCGTCCCTCAAAATCCCGAAACACTCGGGGCTCCAGAACCGCCGGCAGCGCCTCTCCAATTAGACACCGTATCCCTGTGTCTTGTTCCCAAGCTAGAGGCTGGAAGCTAGCAGCTAGAAGCTCACTCAGTCCTTGCTGTACGTCGTCCTGCTCTTCTCCGCCTGTCGCTCGAGCGCCAGTTCGATCAGCTGCGTGATCAGCTCCTTATAGCTGAGCCCCGAAGCCTCCCACAGCTTCGGATACATGCTGATCTTGGTAAATCCCGGCATCGTGTTCACCTCGTTCACCCAGATGCGCTCTTTGCCGCCCGGTTCCATCAGGAAGTCCACGCGCGCAAGGCCCGAAAGATCGCACGCCTTGAACGCCTCAATCGCCATCGCGCGGATCTTAGCGCTTTGTCCGCGCGTGATCTTCGCCGGGATCACCGGTACCGATCCCTCTGACAAGTACTTCGCCTCGTAATCGTAGAACTCCTTGCCGGGAATGATCTCGCCCACCACGCTTGCCTTCGGATCGTCGTTACCCAGCACAGCGACCTCAAACTCCCTCGCCCGCGCAACCGCACCGACTCTTGTAGCGTTTCCTCCAACGCCCTGCTCCACGATCAGCTTGCGGTCGTACTTCGCCGCCAGCTCGAGCGCCGGTCCCAGTTCCGCCCTATCATGCGCCTTGCTGATACCGACCGACGAACCCAGGTTTGCCGGCTTCACGAACACTGGATACTTCAGCGCCTTCTCTACAGCCGCAATCGCTTTGCGAGGAGCCTTCTCCCAATCGGCCCTGAGCAGCGTCACATGCTTCACGATCGGCAACCCGGCCTGGGCGAACAGCCGCTTCATCACGTCCTTGTCCATCCCCGCGGCCGAGCCCAAAACGCCCGAACCAACATAGGCAATACCCGCCAGCTCGAACAGCCCCTGGATCGTCCCATCCTCGCCGAATGTCCCATGCAGCACCGGGAAAACCACGTCGAGCGACTTCTCCGCCAAACCCTGTGCCCCAGGCTGCGGCGCCAGTAGCGTGGGTATGCCCTCGTGCAGCAGCTTCGCTCCCGGCGTCGCCTCGGGATCGCCCGCTCGCAGCCGCCGCCCGGCCCCGCCTGAATCTCCGCTCAACAATCCCCGTGCGTCCCCAGCCGCTAGCCAGCGGCCCTCTTTCGTGATTCCGATGGGAACGACATCGAATCTGTCGCGGTCGATCGCCCCTAAAACCGACGCCGCAGACAGCAGCGACACTTCATGCTCGCCGCTCCGGCCGCCAAAAAGAATGCCCACTCGCAGTTTCTTCGCCATGCTTCCTTGAATCTCGCCTTTGTTTGAATTGCCCGCAATTAGTGTAGAGCCCCGCGGCGAGCTTCGTTTCTTAGGTCACGCCGCTGGCGTCGTCCGCACCTCTTCGGCCTCTCGCCAAAGCCCGTTCCGCCACCGAATCTCATTACGCAAAATAAGTGGGACGAACGGCCTGAAACGGCTCAAACCAAAGCGCTGACTCACCGAAAGTGTTATTCCCAACCGTTTCCGCCTGAGTACCATAAGTGCAAGACATTTCACCAGCTTACTTCCGATTATGCCGTCCCGCGGACCCTGCGGCGGCTCGGAGAAGAGGGTGTCAACCGAAGCCACAGCACGTTTGCGAGCGAGAAAGAACGCGACGGCAAAGTGAACCTTGCACGGTCAAGACGCATTGTTTTCCCGGTTGCCATTTTCCTCGCAACCGTCTCGGCAGCCTCGGCAGCCTCGCCCGCACCTGCGCCCGCAATCACATTGCACGTCGCGACCACGCTCACGAATGCCCAGGCCAGCCAGCACTTGCCTGTCGCCTTCGAAGCAACCGTCATCTACTACCGTTCGTATGACAAAGATCTCTTTGTGCAGGACGGCAACGATGCAATTTATGTGCATGCCACCACAAATCTGAAGCTCAATCCGGGAGATCGCGTCCTGGTCAATGGAACCACCCATGAAAGCTTCAGACCTTATGTAAACAGCCGCAACATCACACTCCTTGGCCACGTCGCTTTACCCAAGCCTCTCCAGCCCACGTTTGAGCAACTGATTCGCGCCGAGGACGATTGCAAGCTCATCACCGTGCATGCTCTGGTTCGCTCCGCCGATCTTGTGCCGGACACTCGCTCCCCGGTTCCGGCCGGCTATCTTCGCATGATCGTTGACGGCGGGCCTATAGATGCCAACGTCGATACCCAGGACGAGAATTCCCTCAAAGGGCTCCTGGATGCGGACGTAGAGATCACGGGTGCGGTTTCGGGGCACTTCGACAACAAGATGCAGATGACCGGCGTTCTATTACACGTCCAGTCGCTGGCCGGCATCAAGATTCTCAAGCGCGCCCCCTCCGATCCATGGTCCCTCCCAGTCACACCCATGGACCGTATCGTCACCGGCTATCGCCTGAACGATTTTTCCGAACGTATGCGTGTGCGGGGAACAATTACCTACTACCAGCCGGGCGCAGCCCTGGTCCTCCAGGACGGGTCAAGAAGCCTCTGGATCAACACTGACAGTTGGAACGCTCTGCATGTGGGCGATGTCGCCGATGCAATTGGATTTCCGACTGTTGACGACGGCTTTCTGAAGCTCAACCGCGGAGAAGTACGCGATACTCTCGTGCAAGCCCCGGTTGCGCCCTCTCTCTTTACCTGGAGGGATTTGGCCTTGGGCGGTAACGATGGTCATAGCCACGTGTTCGACTTGGTTTCTGTGGAAGGCCAGGTAGTAACCGAAGTTCGGCAAGCCACGCAAGACCTTTTCGTTCTCGAATCCGACGGCCATCTTTTCTCAGTCATCCTCAGTCATTCGGCATTACGGGCGACGGCGCCATTTCCGCCCATGAAGCAAGTTCCATTGGGCGCGCGCATCCGCGTCACCGGCATTTGCATCCTCGCCGATGCCAACCCCTTCAACGGTGAAGTCCCGTTCAATATCCTCATTCGTGACTTTGACGACATCGTCATCGTCGCCCAACCGCCTTGGCTCAATGTCAGCCACCTCATCGCCATCGTCAGCATTCTGCTCGCCTTGGTCATCGTCCTTGGCGTTCGCGCGTGGTACATGGAACGCGCGAATCGGCGCCGAATTGGTTCCCTCGCCTATGTCGAGCGCCGCCGCAGCAAAGTCCTTGAAGACATCAACCATTCCAAGCCTCTGGCCGAGATTCTGGAGCGAATCACAGAGTTGGTCTCTGTCAGGCTGAATGGTGCGGCCTGCTGGTGCCAGGTTGCGGACGGTGCTGCTCTCGGAAATCGGCCCGCCGATCATAAGTCTTTATCACTTCGCATCGAGGAGACCCCAATCGCTTCCCGCTCCGGTTCGCCGCTCGGGTCCATCTTCGCCGCGTTCGACGCGCGCACCAATCCTGATGCCATCGAGAAGGCTGCCTTGGCCATGGCATCGGAACTGGCTACCCTGGCCATAGAAACTTCGCGCCTCTACTCCGATCTTGTGCACCGCTCGGAGTTCGATCTCCTAACCGACGTGCAAAACCGCTTCGCGATGGAGAAGGCTCTCGGCGCGATGATCCAGACCGCGCGTGAAACCGCGCGAATCTTTGGCTTGATCTACATTGACTTGAATGAATTCAAACAGGTGAATGACCTGCATGGACACCTCGTGGGCGACAAGTATCTCCAGGAAGTCTCGTCGCGCATGAAGCGGCAACTCCGGACCTCCGACGTTTTGGCGCGTTTGGGTGGCGACGAGTTTGCCGTCCTTGTTTCTGAAGTGCGCAACCGCGCCGAGGTGGAGGAAATATGTGCGCGGCTCCAGGGCTGCTTCCATGAGCCGTTCATCGGAGACGGCTATTTCCTGCAGGGCTCGGCAAGCTTTGGCATTTCAATCTACCCCGAAGATGCTGATACTGCCGACGGCATGCTGCGCGGGGCCGATGCTGCGATGTATGTCGCCAAATACACGAGACTGGCCGATTCTCGCGCCTCTGAAGAAGAACAGCCCGATAGCGAGATGGCGCCCAAAACCCACTCCTAGAATCGCGATCATCCCTCCCGCAACCCCCTGGTTAGATAAGATCTCCTCGCGAATTGTTCATTGTTCTCCATGCCCCGCCGATAAAGGCTCATAGGGCGGGATCCTCGTCATCCAGCCCTCGTGAGCTGTGATATGAAGAGGGTGCTTCCCTGGTTTGCGATGCTTCTGGTGTGCGCTTCAGGAGTGCGATCGCAACCGTCTGGCCAAATCACAACCGTGCAACAGGCCTCCGGCCTTACTAACGAACAGGCACGCCGGCATCAGCCGGTCGACTTTGTAGCCACCGTGACCTACTACCGCTCCTATGAAAGAAACCTCTTTGTCCAGGACGGCGATGCGGCAATTTATTTGCACCCCTCCCTCATGTACCAGCTTATTCCCGGTGACCGAATTCGGGTGCGCGGAACCATGCATGAAAGCTTCCGCCCCTACATCGACGGCGCCCAAGTTACTCTGCTGAGCCACGGTCCATTGCCCACCCCCGCGCACCCTGGTTTCCAACAAATGATCCGAGCCGAAACCGACGGCAGGCTCGTCACTGTGCGTGCCGTCATCCAGTCCGCCGATCTTGCCCCCAACTCGCAGGCCCCCGTCTCAACCACTCAACTGAGCGTGCTGCTCGATTGCGGGCATGCCGGCGTCACAGTAGACTCCGACGACCCGTCCCGGCTCAAAGACCTTCTCGACGCCGAAGTTGAGTTGACCGGCGTCCAATCCGGTGTCTTCGACAACAAAATGCAGCAAACCGGCATCCTGTTTCACGTCCAGTCGCTGGAGCAGGTGAGAGTCCTGAAACGCGCCCCAGTTGACCCTTGGTCAATCCAAGTCACGCAGATGGATCATGTATTGAGTGGCTACCTTGTCCGCGATAAAAGCGATCGTGAGCGCGTGCATGGAACGATCACCTATTACCAGCCCGGCGTCGCCTTGGTCCTCCAGGACGGCGCAAAGAGCATCTGGATCACAACCGATAACTGGAATCCTCTCCATGTGGGCTATGTGGCCGATGCCATCGGATTCCCTGCCGTCGACAACGGCTTTCTCACTCTGACTCGTGGCGAAGTCCACGAGACCCCTATCCAGGCGCCGGTTTCTCCCTCGCTCTTCACCTGGCGTCAATTGGCGCTTGGCGGAAACGTCGGCCAAGGTCGAGTCTTCGACTTGGTTTCTGTCGAAGGCCAGGTCGTGACCGAGGTGCGCCAGGCCACGCAGGACGAGTATGTGCTCGACTCCGACGGCCATCTTCTCTCCGCCATCATCCGCCATCCTGGCACTGCAAGCACAGTACCGCTGAGCCCCATGCGCGAGATTCCCGTAGGCGCGCACATTCGCGTCACCGGCATTTGCATGCTCACTGACGCCAATCCCTTCAACGGCGAGGTGCCTTTCAACATCCTGATGCGCAACGTTGACGATATCGTGATCGTCGCGCGGCCTCCATGGTTGAACGTCCGCCACTTGATCCTGATCGTCGGCCTGCTGCTCTTGGTGGTCATCGCCATTGGCATCAGGAGCTGGGCGCTGGAGCGTCGCATTCGACAGAAGACCGCGGCCTTGGCCTATCTCGAACAGCGCCGAAGCCGCATCCTTGAGGACATCAACAACTCCCGCCCGCTGGGAGAGATCGTCGAGTGTATTACGGAAGTCGTTTCGTTCCGCCTGCACGGCGCGGCCTGCTGGTGCGAGATCGCCGATGGCGCAACTCTGGGCAAGCGTCCGCATCTCATCACATCGCAGAGGATTGTCCAGCAGGAAATCTCTGGCCGCTCGGGAGCCGCCCTCGGTACCGTCTTTGCCGCCATGAACCGGCTCATTAAGCCCAGTGAAGAAGAATCTGCGGCGCTCGCCGTCGGTGCAGGGCTCGCTACCCTCGCCATCGAGACCTCGCGTCTCTATTCCGATCTCGTGCATCGCTCCGAGTTCGATCTGCTCACCGATATTCCCAATCGCTTCTCCCTTGAGAAACATCTGGGAATCATGATCTCTGAAGCGCGCCGCTCCGCAAGCATCTTCGGTTTCATCTTCATTGACCTCGATCAATTCAAGCAGGTGAATGACAATTACGGCCATCAGGTCGGCGACATGTACTTACAGGAAGCGGCCCAGCGTATGAAACATCAACTCCGGCCAGGCGACACTCTGGCACGCCTGGGCGGCGACGAGTTCGCCGTAATCGTAGCCGCAGTCCACAATCGTTCTGACGTTCATGAGATTGCGCACCGCCTTGAGCACAGTTTCGACAATCCATTCTCGCTGGGCGGACACGTCGTTCACGGCTCAGCAAGTGTCGGCATCGCTCTCTACCCTGAGGATGCTGATTCCGCCGACGGTCTTCTCAAAATCGCCGACGCGGCGATGTATGTTGTGAAACAATCCCGCGGGGGACATCGATCTGTCTCAGCCGGCGCCGCCGCCTGAAGTCTGCCACTCTGAAAAAAACGCATAAAGAAGGCCCGGCTTGCGCCGGGCCCGTTGTATGTCGAGTGTTTCGTGGATTCCGGCCTATTCTGCCGCCATCTCCTCGGCCTCGCCTTCCTGTCGCATCAGCTCCAGTTCCCTCTCGGCAGCTTCGATCTCAGCATGCACTTCCTGCTGCACGCGAGCCGCGGCCTCTTCGAGTTCCGGTGAAAGCTGGACATTGCGATAGTATTCCAGGCCGGTGCCCGCGGGAATCAAGCGTCCCACGATCACGTTCTCCTTCAACCCGCGCAAATTGTCGATTGCGCCGTTGATGCTGGCCTCGGTGAGCACGCGCGTCGTCTCCTGGAAGCTGGCTGCCGAGATAAAGCTGTCGGTCGAAAGCGACGCCTTGGTGATGCCCAGCAGCAGGGGGCGTCCGATGGCCGGACGGCCGCCGTTCTGAAGCACACGCTCGTTCTCTTCTCTGAAGCGGAACCGGTCCACCTGCTGTTCCAGTAGGAAGCTGGTGTCGCCCACTTCGTCGATCCGCACCCAGCGCAGCATCTGACGCACGATCACTTCGATGTGCTTGTCGCTGATTGCCACGCCCTGCAGCCGGTAGACTTCCTGGATTTCGTTCACCAGGTAAGCCTGCAGCTCCTTCTCGCCCAGCACGGCAAGAATGTCGTGCGGATTCAGCGGGCCATCCATCAGCGGATCGCCTGCGCGAAGCCGTTCGCCTTCCTGCACGTTCACGTGAATTCCGCGCGGCACCGAGTATTCCTTCTCGTCGCCGTTGTCGGCCGTCACGTAAATCTTGCGCTGTCCCTTTGAGACCTCGCCGAACCTGACCACGCCATCGATTTCGCTGATGATCGCAGTCTCGCGCGGCTTGCGCGCCTCAAAGAGTTCCACCACGCGCGGCAGACCGCCCGTGATGTCCTTGGTGCGCGTGCTCTCCTTGGGAATCTTCGCCAGCACATCGCCCGGACCCACCTCATCGCCATCCTGCACCATCAGGTGAGCGCCGCGAGGCAGCAGGTAACGCTTGCTGCTCTTGGAGCCCTTGATGGCAATGGCAGGCTGCCGCTTCTCATCGGGCGAGTCGGCAACCACAAGACGCGAAAGACCGGTCACTTCGTCCACTTCTTCGTTCAGCGTGATCCCTTCCTGCAGATCCTTGAACTGCACCGGACCGCCGATCTCGGTGAGAATGGCGTAAGTGTAAGGATCCCACTCAGCCAGCACCTGTCCCAGCTTCACCGCCGCGCCCTCGCGCACACGGAGACGCGCGCCATACACGACCTGGTAGCGCTCCTTTTCACGGCCGCGCTCATCCACAATGGCCAACGAGCCGGAGCGGTTCATGGCCACCAACTCGCCTTCCTTGCTTTCCACCGTGTTCAGGTTGATGAAGCGCACAAAGCCGTTGTTCTTGGCGTCGAGCCGCGACTTGTCCTGCACGCGGCTTGCCGTGCCGCCCACGTGGAAGGTACGCATCGTCAGCTGCGTTCCCGGTTCGCCGATCGACTGCGCCGCGATCACGCCGCAGGTCTCGCCCAGCTCGACCATGCGGCCGGAGCCAAGGTTGCGCCCGTAGCACAATGCGCAAACACCGCGACGCGATTCGCAGGTGAGCACAGAGCGGATCTTCACCCGTTCCACGCCCGCGCCCTGAATTGCCGACGCGATGTCTTCGTCGATCGGTTGGTTCACATCCACCACAACGTTGCCGTCGTAATCCTTGATCCTTTCGAGAGATACGCGCCCAATGATGCGGTCGCGCAACGGCTCGATGATTTCGCCCGATTCCACGATTGATCCGACGTAAATGCCTTCCAACGTGCCACAATCCTGCTCGGTGACGATCACGTCCTGCGCCACGTCCACGAGCCGCCGCGTCAGGTAGCCGGAGTCGGCCGTCTTCAGCGCCGTATCGGCCAGGCCTTTGCGAGCGCCGTGAGTCGAAATGAAGTACTCGAGGACTGTCAGCCCTTCGCGGAAGTTCGCGGTGATTGGCGTCTCGATCACTTCGCCTGAAGGCTTGGCCATCAGTCCGCGCATGCCGCTCAACTGGCGAATCTGCTGCTTCGATCCGCGGGCGCCGGAATCGGCCATGATGTAAATCGGGTTCATGGCCCCTTCATCGTCCGCCTTCTTCATGTTCGAGAACATCTCGTCGGCAACCTGGTCCGTCACCGCCGACCACATCTGGATCACCTTGTTCGACCGCTCGCCGTTGGTGATGGCGCCGTCCATGTACTGCTTCTGGACCTCGATCACCTTCTTGTCGGCAGCGTCGACCGTGCTGTATTTGCTCGCCGGGATCACCATGTCGTCCAGGCCAACGGAGAGGCCCGAACGTGTGGCATAGTTGAAGCCCAGTGACTTGATGCGATCGAGCATGCCCACCGTCACTTCGAGCCCGAGGTTCTGGTTGCAATAGTTCACCAGTTGCCCGATGCCCTTCTTCTTCATCAGTCCGTTAACGAACGGCATGCCCGGCGGCAGCGCGTCGTTCAGGATCACGCGGCCCACCGTGGTCGATAGATACTCCTTGTCGAAATCCACCGGCTCGGTATGCGTCAGATCCTGATCGTCGTAGGCATTGGCCATGTCGAGCACCTTGCCCGTATAGCGCACGCGGATCGGCGAAAGAGTCTCCACCTCGCCGGCTTCGAGCGCCATCAGGATCTCGTCGGTGTTCGAAAACACGCGGCCTTCGCCTTTGCCGCCCTTCTTGGCCTTGGTCAGGTAGTAGAGTCCCAGCACCATGTCCTGCGTCGGCACGGTGATCGGCTGACCGCTCGCCGGAGACAGAATATTGTGCGAGGCCAGCATCAGCACGCTGGCTTCAATCTGTGCCTCAGGCGACAGCGGAATGTGCACGGCCATCTGGTCGCCGTCAAAGTCCGCGTTGAATGCGGTGCAAACCAGTGGATGAATCTTGATCGCCTTGCCTTCCACCAGCACCGGCTCAAAAGCCTGAATGCCCAGGCGGTGAAGCGTGGGAGCGCGATTCAGCAGCACAGGATGATCCTTGATCACTTCCTCAAGGATGTCCCACACCACCGGCTCCTGCATCTCCACCATTTCTTTCGCTTGCTTGATGGTCGTGCACTGCCCGGTCTGCTCCAGCCTGTGATAGATGAATGGCTTGAACAGTTCGAGCGCCATCTTCTTCGGCAATCCGCACTGGTGCAGCTTCAGCTCCGGACCGACCACAATCACCGAGCGGCCCGAATAGTCGACGCGCTTGCCCAGCAGGTTCTGCCGGAAACGGCCCTGCTTGCCCTTGAGCGTATCGCTCAGCGACTTCAGTGGACGGTTGTTCGCGCCCCTCAGCACGCGGCCGCGGCGGCCGTTGTCAAACAGCGCGTCCACAGCTTCCTGCAGCATGCGCTTTTCGTTGCGCACAATCACTTCCGGCGCGTGCAGATCCATCAGCTTCTTCAACCGGTTATTGCGGTTGATCACGCGGCGATACAAATCGTTCAAATCCGACGTCGCAAACCGGCCGCCGTCCAGCGGCACCAAGGGGCGCAACTCTGGGGGAATGACCGGCAGTACGTCCAGAATCATCCATTGCGGCTTGTTGCTCGACTTGCGGAACGCCTCAACCACCTTCAGGCGCTTGGCAAACTTGATCTTCTTCTGCGCCGAGGTCTCTGTCTTCATCCGCTCGCGCAGTTCCACTCCCAGCTCGTCGATGCTTACGCGCTTGAGCAATTCCTTGATCGCTTCTGCGCCCATCATGGCCTTGAAGCCCGACGGCCGGAACTGCTGGTCGAGCTCGCGGAACTTCGTCTCGTCCTTGATGATCTCGCGCTCGCGCACCGGCGCGTCGCCCGGATCGATCACAACATACGATTCGAAGTAGAGAATGCCCTCGAGATCGCGCAGCGAAATGTCCAGCAGGTGGCCGATGCGCGACGGCAGGCCCTTGAAGAACCACACGTGCGAGCACGGCGACGCCAGCTCAATGTGGCCCATCCTCTCGCGGCGCACCTTGCTCACCGTCACTTCCACGCCGCACTTGTCGCAGATCACGCCGCGGTGCTTCATGCGCTTGTACTTGCCGCACAGGCACTCCCAGTCGGTGATGGGGCCAAAGATGCGCGCGCAGAACAGGCCGTCGCGCTCCGGCTTGAAGGTGCGGTAATTGATGGTCTCCGGCTTGGTTACTTCGCCGTGCGACCAGCTGCGGATCTTTTCCGGGCTAGCCAACATGATGCGGATGGCGTCGAAGTCGGTAATGGGGCTCGTAAGCTCAAACGGGTTCGAACGGAACAAGGCGACCCTCCCTGGCGGGTTCTCTATTACCCGCCGCGGTACTGCATTTTTCCCGGGATTCCTTTGGGATCCTTCCTTCCCGGGTAGCGGCGTTTACCGCTTTCAAGAAGGACCCCGATAAAACTCTTCAGCCACTAGCTCTTAGCCGTTCGCCTCTAGCCTTTCCTTGCTCGTTCCAAGCGGCAAAGCCCAGAAGCGGCACAATCAAGCTAAAAGCTAATAGCTAAAAGCTGAGAGCTGTTCTTAGTCCGCCACCGCCGCCACTTCTGGCGTCGGCAGCTTTTTGATCAGGTCCGCGCGCTTGATCAGCTCCACGTCAAGGCAGAGCGATTGCAGCTCGCGGATCAATACGTTGAACGATTCCGGCACGCCCGGCTCGATCGCCGCTTCGCCCTTGACGATGGCCTCGTACAGCTTGGTGCGGCCATAGACGTCGTCGGACTTCGCGGTCAGCAGTTCCTGCAGGATGTACGCGGCGCCGTACGCTTCCAGAGCCCACACTTCCATCTCGCCGAAACGCTGTCCGCCGAACTGCGCCTTGCCGCCCAGCGGCTGTTGCGTGATCAGCGAGTACGGTCCGATCGACCGCGCGTGAATCTTGTCGTCGACCAGGTGCGACAGCTTGAGCATGTAAATGTAGCCCACCGTCACCGGCTGCTCGAACTGCTCGCCTGTCAGGCCATCAAAGAGCATGGTCTTGCCCGACGAGGGCAGGCCGGCCGAGGCCAGCAGCGCCTTGATTTCGCTCTCTTGCGCGCCGTCAAACACCGCCGTTCCGAACCAGATGCCCTTGCTCATGCCCTGCATCACGCGGATCAGCATCTCGTCGTCGAGCTCCAGCAATTGCCGCAGCACCGCGGTTCCGGCGAACTCCTTCTTCGCCATCTCGCGCGCATACGCGGCCTCGGAGTTCTCCTTCAACAGCTTTGCTACTTTCTTGCCCAGCTCGTGCGCGGCCCATCCCAGGTGCGTCTCCAGGATTTGCCCCACGTTCATACGCGAAGGCACGCCCAGCGGATTCAGCACAATCTCCACCGGTGTTCCATCGGGCAAGTACG
>CAZHOO010000023.1:0-38562 GCA_964533905.1 uncultured Occallatibacter sp.
GGCACCGGCCTCGGTCTCGAAATTGTTCACCGCATTGTCACTCAAAAATTTGCCGGGCAGCTCGAAGTCCAATCCCAGCCCGGTGACACGCGCTTCATCGTCCGCCTGCCAGTCAAGTCTCCGTCCGCGTAGTTCTGCTCGTAACTCTTGCGCTAGCAGCTAGGAGCTAGAAGCTGGGAGCTATTTCTCAGTGGTATGACCACTCGCCGCCTTAGGCGTTATGATGTTGGACGCACCTGTTCCGCTTGCCCGAGGGCGATCGAACCATGCACCGGAAAAGCTCACTCTCGCGCCTGATTCTCGTCTCCCTTTTCATTGCCGCCTCTGCTGCGACTCTCCACGCTGCAAGCACCTGCAATCCGCGAGACTTCGGTGCCAAAGGCGACGGAACCACCAAGGACACGACTGCGATTCAAGAAGCGATCGACACCTGCGCAGCCAAAGGCGGCGGTACTGTCCGCCTCGACGCGGGCACCTATCTCAGCGCTCCCATCGTCCTCAAAAGCAACATCACCCTCCAGCTCGATAAGGGCGCCACATTGCTCGGCTCGCCCGATCACGCCGACTATCCGGCCAAGATCGAGTTCCGCCTCCCTGCGCTGCAATCGCTCGTCAGCGCGACGAATGCTGAGAATGTTGCCATAACTGGCGAAGGGACGATCGATGGCCAGGGCGAAAGCTGGTGGCGCGAAGCGCGCACCGTCCACGATGCTGGCGTCATGGGCAATCCGCATCCCCGTCCGCGCCTCGTCGTCTTCGACCACTGCAAGCACGTCCGCGTCGAAGGTGTCACCATCCAGAACTCGCCTTTCTGGCAGCTAGTTCCCTATTACTGCGACGACGTGCTCATCCGCAACGTCCGCATTCTCGCCCCAAATCCATCGCCGAACACCGACGCTGTCGATCCCTTTTCCTCTTCCAACGTCACCATCGATCATCTCTATGCCGACGTCGGCGACGACGACATCGCCATCAAATCTGGCGCCATCAACTCACCCGGAGGCGATGCTCCCAGCCGCGACATCGCCATCTCCGATTGCACATTCCTCCATGGCCACGGCCTCTCCATCGGCAGCGAAATCGCCGGCGGCGCGCGCAACATCCTCGCCGAACGCATTCATTTCGACGGCACTGACAACGGCATTCGCGTCAAGGCCAATCGCGATCGTGGTAACGACGTCGCCAACCTCGTCTTCCGCGACATCGATATGAAAGACGTGAAGAACCCGCTCGTGATCAGCGAGTACTATCCCCGCATTCTTCCGTCAGAGGGCACGGTGGCGTCCGCGCCCGTCACGCGCCTCACCCCGCACTTCCACAACATCGTGTTTCAAAATGTCAGCGCTACGGGCGCGTTGATGGCTGGCGCCATCGTCGGCCTGCCTGAAGCGCCGGTCACCGACATCGTCCTCCAGAACGTCAATCTGAGCGGTGAAAAGGGATTGTCGATCGGCTACGCGACCGTGACGGGACAAAACGTGAAAGTCGAAGCTGCACAAGGCGACGCGATCATTAAGATGGCCGGCGCCAACGTCACGCTCGAATAACGTCAGAGGCGAAAACCGGCAAATTCAGTCGTGGCGAATGCGGTTCCGGAAGAACACAAGCACCGGTATTTCGGCGAACATGACTGAGTTCCAAATCAGCTTCCATTCCGGGATATGCATGATCAACGAGATGAAGATTGCCATATGCGCAACAAGAGCCACGGCGGTCATGACCCAAAACGAGGACTTCTTGAAAAGGGGGCGACTCCCATAAACGAAGTAGCCGAAGGTAAGCGCGGTAAACGCTCCAAAATCAATCCATCGAAACAATACATCGCCGTTCATTCCGGTCCGCGCAACCGAAATGAGGACTATCGCTATCGCTAGAGAGATGACGATATAGAGAACCAGATCCCGCGCGCGTGAACTGACCCGTCTCTGCGTAGTGTCGCGCATATTCAGTACTGAGATTCCGTCGGGGCGCTTTACAGTGCACGACCTAAGCTACTGATTCACCCCGCTGGCCAAGAATCCTCCATCCACTACCAGGATCTGCCCAGTCACAAAGGAAGCACTGTCGGACGCCAGATAAACAACGGCGCCCACCAATTCCTCGGTTTTGCCAAACCGACCCATGGGTGTCCGCATCAGCAACTCCTGCCCGCGCGGCGTCGAGTCCAGCAACTGCGCATTCAAATCGGTGCGGAACACCCCCGGCGCCACCGCGTTCACCGTCACGCCCTTCTTTGACCACTCCACGGCCAGTGAGCGTGTCAGCGATGCCACTCCCGCCTTGCTCGCCGCGTAGGCCGCCACTTCGCTCAGCGCCACAAAACTATTGAGCGAAGCAATGTTAACGATGCGCCCGTAGCCGCGCTCCAGCATGTGCCTGCCGAATACCTGGCAAGCCCGTAGCGTCCCCGTCAGATTCGTGTTCAGAATGTTCGTCCACTCCGCCTCGGGCAAATCCAAGGTCGGAGTCCGCTTGATCATGCCCGCGCAGTTCACCAGGATATCCACCTTGCTGAACTGCTCGAGGACTGCCGCCAGCAGCGCCTCCAGCGTGCTCCGATCACTCACGTCCGATGCCACGCGCAGCGTTTGCCTTCCGCGCGCCTCAATTTCCTTAGCCGTGTCGTCCACCTGCTCTTTGCGGCGCGCCGTGGCAACGACGTCGGCGCCCGCCTCCGCAAGGCCTAGACTTAATGCCCGGCCTATCCCGGAGGTCCCTCCGGTCACAACCGCAACCTTGCCATCAAGGCTGAAGAACGAATCTTTCATGCGATCTCCATGGGGATTTTGCGCGGCGTGGCGTGGACTGGCCAAACCGCCAATCAGGAACTGCTCCCTAAGAATACCGGTGCAATGTGCCGGGAGTAGAGGTTTTCCGTTACGTTCTTGGCAATCACCGCTTCGTTCGCTTCGAGCAGCGCCAGATAGCGCTGTTCCATCTTCGCCGCCACCTTGAATCCCACGTGGAGCAACTGCCTGACGCTGCTGTTGTAGGCCGGCGAGCACTCCACATGCCGCAAGGCTGAAGTGTATTGCTCCGAGGTCCATCCGCGCACCTCGTCGGCCGAAGGCAGCTTCTTGGGATCGATGTTGATCACCGTGGCATACGGCGCACAGAGCTCTTCGCGATGCGTCAAGGCCTCGGCATAAACTTCCTTGGCCAGCGCCAATCCTTCGCCGCCGGCTTCCGCCAGCCCGATCAGTTCCTCAAGCCATGTCGTTCCCGCCGTCTTAAGGTGTACGCCCACGTTGAAGCGCTTCATGGTCGCGTGAATCGCTGGATAGATAGAAAACTTATCGCTGCCCGAATGCACGCTCAGTTTCAGGTTCTCAGGAAGCCCATACTGTTTCACCGCGTACGCAATCGCTGCCACATCCAGCGACATCTCTCGCTCGAACTGCGCCACATTGCCTGCGTAATCCACGCCTTTGTTAAACCGGCCGCTGAACTTTGGCGCGATCGTCTGCACCGGAATTCCCTCATCGGCAATCGCAGCCAGAATAATCAAGAGCTCTTCAGGGCTTTGCGCGCGGTCCGTCTCGTCCATCGAAACTTCAGGAATAAAACTTCCTGCGCCGCGTGCACTCAGCACCCGGCGATAGACATCTCCCGCCTGCTTCACGGCCGCCAGAAATTTTTGCGCCGTCCGTCGCAAGACCGCCTGCGTAATCTCGAATGCCTCATCGGCCTCGGCAAGTTCAATGCTCCCTTCGAGCTCAGGATGCTGTTTCACAAATCCCTCGATGTCTGCTTCTTCTGCAGGCTGCCCGATGAAATCGGCCACATCGAACGTGAAAAAATCGCACGACGCAAGAAATCGGTCCACCGTCGCGGCTGTGATATGGTCCGCGTCGCAGAAATACGGTAGCTTCCATCCCAGTTCTTTCACCGCTGCGTCGGCCGCTTGTCGAACCGATGCTGGGTCGGAACCGATAATCAGGTGCTCGCGATTCGACTTGTTCCACACCGGAACCACTTCAACCCCACGCTCCAGCGCCTTCACGCACGCCTGCAACTGCGCCTTGGCCTGGTGCGCAAATCGGTCACCCGTGCCCACAGAATATTTATTAAGCCTCAATCCTTCGATCACCATGTCAGTCCGGTCTTGCGGATTCTTGAATCCTGCTTCTGTTAAAAAGTTGCTTTTGGCTCACTCGGCATGACTGTGCGCTACAGCCGGTTCGCTGGAACTTTCGAATCGGCTCCGATTCGCCCACAATCCCAGCCCCGGATTCGCGACAAAGAAAATCCTCTCGCCACCCACCTGGTTCCAACCGTGTCGCAACTTCTCCGGATCGTACCGCGCAGTCATCGACTTCAAATCGCCATACTCGAATCCAACGCCCTCGATTTCCTGCCGGCTCAACCCTCCGGGGCACCAGCGAATCGTGAACCGCCCCTCCGACGATGCATGAATTAGATGCGCTGCCGCGCTCAGATCCGCCGCCAGGTCGGCATTCTCTTCCACCGCTTTCAGCGTCGCGGGGGTGCCGCGATAGCCATACTTGCGAATCAATGCGTCGATCCCTTTGTCCTCACCGAATTCCTTGACTCCCGGCGCAAGAATAATCAACTCTGCGCCGTCGGCCAGAGCCATCCGCGTCCGGTATACCGCCTTGTTACCGATCCACGTGCTGTGGAACTCATTCGGGTCCAGGTACACCACCGCCTTCTTAATCGGCTCGTCGAGCATCTCGAAGTTCACCTTCAAGCTCAGCTCCGCCGCCTTCAGGAAGCATTCCAAGTCGTCGCCGATGAACAGCCCGCGCACCGCTAGCCCGCCGTTCTTGCCACGTCCGACCACGGTCTGAACGTACACAATGGGCAAGTGCCGCAGAAATTTCTCGCACGCCAGGTTCAGCACGTTGCGCACGGGATTCTCGGCCCGCCCCATGATCCGCTCCATTCCATACACCGCTCCCAGGTAGTGGCTGCGGTTGATCCCCTCACGCCCTCCGGTGCCAATCAAAATATTCTTGGAGTGGTTCGCCATCCCGATCACTTCGTGAGGCACTACCTGCCCGATGGAAAGAATCAGGTCGAACCCGCCCTGCAGAATCAGCTTGTTCACCTGCGCCGGCCACGTGTAATTCAGTTTGCCTTCCGATTGTTCGCGAATGAACTCGGCCGGAAGCTCGCCGAGCGTTTCAATGTCCGTCCGCCAGTTGTGCACGCGAAATAACTCCAGCGGCATCTTCCCGAACATGTGCGCAATCTGGTCCGGCCGCATTGGCGTATGCGTTCCGATCGCCGGCAGCACCGCCTTCAGCCGTTCGCCATAGTGCTCCCACGCATACCGAGTCAGATCGCCCGCCCGCGAGTGCTCGCGGCTTTGGTCGGGAGGCACGGCCAGCACGCTGGTCCGCTTTCCCAGCTTCGTCAGGCTCTCCACGAGCAGCTCTTTCAGTCGCTGCTCTGAAAGATCGGTCTCGATGCTTCCCACTGAACAATAAAGGCTCATCGCGCCAACTCAACTTTCTTCACACCAGACCCGCTGGGTGCCCCATCCTAGCCGGGTCCTTGTTTTCCGGCTAGGGTGGGAGACCATGCCGCACCGTCACCAGCGCAAGATAGAACTACAGCTTGTACGCCTTCTTCACGAGGTCATACGTCAGTTCGTGCGCCACTTCGTGCGCCTCATCTTCGTCCAAACGGTGTTCGGCCACCAATCTTCCCAGGAATGCGCAATCCACTCGTCGCGCCACATCGTGCCTGGCTGGAATCGAAAGGAACGCCCGCGTGTCGTCATTGAATCCCACCGTGTTATAAAACCCGGCAGTCTCGGTGGCCTGCTCACGGAAGCGCATCATCCCTTCGGGACTGTCATGAAACCACCACGGCGGTCCCAAACGCAATGACGGGTAATGCCCGGCCAGCGGCGCCAGTTCGCGGCTATATGTTGTCTCGTCCAGCGTGAAAAGAATAATCGTCAGGTTGCGTTCGTTGCCGAATCGGTCGAGCAGTGGCCGCAACGCGTCCACATAATTCGTCGGCCTGGGAATATCGGCTCCCATGTCCCGGCCATAACGCTCATAGACGAAACGGTTATGGTTGCGGACCGATCCGGGATGAATCTGCATGACCAGGCCGTCTTCCACGCTCATCCGCGCCATCTCCGTCAACATCTGCGCGCGAAACAACTCTTGCTCCCCAGCATCCGCTTTGCTCGCAATCACCTTGCTGAACAACGCTCCCGCTTCGGCCTTCGATAGATCGGCAGTTTGAGCAGTGGGGTGTCCATGGTCCGTCGACGTGCAACCGAGCGCCTTGAATCGCGCCCGCGCCCTCATCAGCGCGCTAAGATAGCCATCCCATGTCGAGCTGTCCTCACCGTGCATTTCACCCAGCTTCGCCACCAGCCCTGCAAATCCTTTGAACTCCGGATCCACTACCGAATCAGGCCGAAACGCGGGAACAATGCGCGCCCTCCACCCCGAATCGCGAATCGCCTGGTGAGCCTTCAGTTCGTCCAGCGGAGACTCTGTCGTCGACAGCACTTCAATATTGAATCTCTCGTAAAGCGCCCGCGGCAGAAACTCGGTGCTGCGCAGCTTCTCGGAAATTACGTCAAACGAGTGGTCCGCCGTCTTTTCGCTCAGCCGCTCTTTCAGCCCGAACAACTCCTGAAATGCGTAGTCGAGCCACATCCGCGTCGGCGTGCCCCGAAACAGATAGTAGTTTTTTGCAAAGATGCGCCACACCTTGCGCGGGTCTCTGATCACCGCCTGCCCGATGCCCAAATCGTCCATCGAGATTCCCTGGCTGTAGAGCATCCGAAACACATAGTGGTCGGGCTGCACAAAAAGTGTCGCCGGGTCGGGAAACGGCGCGTTTTCGGCAAACCACGCAGCCTGCGTGTGTCCATGAGGGCTGATGATGGGAAGCTTCCGAACCTGCTCGTAAAGGGAACGGGCAACTTTCCGTGCGCACGCATCCGCGGGAAATAACCGGTCTTCGTGGAGCAACATGGCTACCATTCTAATCGTCTCGCGCCACGGCTCTCGAAGCGGCGGCCCGATGAAGAGGTCAGACCGGAAGTATACACGGTTCCACCGCGCGCCGGCCTCGTTTCCAAATCCTTCCGCCCCCGGAGACTTTCTCCAACCAGATGGCCGCGTTCAGTGATAATCTCCCTGTGACGCTGATTTTACGTGTCGCAAGAGGATATCGTCGCTTATGCCTAGGGTGAAAGAAGAAGAACAAAATACTCATCGCACCATGCAAGTGGTTAACCACATTCGTTCTCTTATCGAGAGCGGAACGCTGCAACCAGGCGACAAAATACCTCCGGAGCGCGAGTTCGCACGTTCCCTCAAGATCAGCCGCGCCAGCCTGCGCACCGGCATCGGCTACATGGCCGCCATGGGCGTCATGAAGATCCGCCATGGCGTAGGCACCTTTGTCGCAGATGGTCCTCCACAATTCGGAACTGCCTCACTCAGCTTGATCGGTGCTTTGCACGGCTTCCAATCCTGGCAAATGTTTGAAGCACGAATCATCCTAGAGAGCCACCTTGCTGCGTTGGCGGCCGAGCGCGGCAAGCAGGAGCAATTCTCTGCTCTCGCCGACGAAGTCGCCGACATGTTCGCCTCCATGGACAGTCCGGCGGAGTACCTCATCCACGATCTGCTCTTTCACCGCATCATCTCTCAGGCTTCCGGAAACCCAATTCTGGCCGCGATTATCGAGACCATTACTTCGGCGCTCTATGACGCTCGGCGGAAAACAGTCGAGCGATCCACCGACATGCGCGAATCCGCCGAGATGCACCGCGAGATTTATCGAGCCATCCGCACGCGTAACGCAAAAGAAGCCCATAACCTCATGGAGCAGCACCTGCGCATGGCGCAGATCGCGCAGGGAATGGAGCGGCCGACAGGCCGCAAAGGACCGCCAGTCACGTCGAAAAAGAAACACACCCGCTCCGCATCCGCTGCTTGAATATTCTTAAGTCTTTGGTGCATTTGCTTTCCGGGTGATGATCGCGCCCCCTCCGTGCATTCAGTGCCAAAAGCAATTCCCCGATTGCTATGTCCTTTGCCATCACACTCCTGAATGAAGGCGGCTCACGCGGCAGGTCTGACCATTATTTCTTCAGGGCGCGATCATTTTCTGCATTCCACGCGTTCCATTAGAAAGGAAGAATATGGATCCAATTCTTAGAAAGCTCCGCCAATTTCCCTATTGACAGCCCCGGACTTCCTATAAGAAACTACTCAGGCTTCAAAGTGTGGTCAGACCACGTGTCTGAATTCTGAGTCGCGACATAGGCGGCCGCGTTGTGGAGCAAGATGGACTACCTATTGGAGGCAGTATGACAAGGCAATTTGCCTTTGCGAATCAGCGGCAGTCGAAAGAAACTGCTCAACGAATGTCATCCGGCTTTTGGACTATCGCGCTGTGGAGTTGCATGGCGCTTTTCATCGCCGCCTTGGTTATGATGCCGTTGACAGCGTCAGCCCAGCTGAACGGCAAGGGCGCCATCACCGGAACTGTGATGGACAAGACGGGTGCGGTCATCCCCAATGCGACGATCACCGCCACAAACACCACCAATGGTATTTCAACGGTCACCAAGTCGACCGGCGCGGGCGATTTCAACTTCCCCAACCTCGATCCCGGCGTTTATACCGTCACCACCTCGGCCAGCGGCTTTGAAACCCTCACGCAGAACAACGTCACAGTCGACGCCCTCACGTCCCAGCTTTACAACCCGGTTCTCCAAATCGGCGCCGCCAGCGTGCAAATCACAGTCACTGCGGCTCCTCCTCAGCTTGAAACCACCAACGCTACGCTCGGCGCCACCATGGAAAACAACACCTATTCCGAGCTGCCGCTCGAAATGGGGGCGTACAACTCTGCCGACCAGCGGCGCGCCACCGATTTCGTCTACCTGATGCCCGGCGTCCAAGGCAACGAGACCAACGGAAACGCCACGACAAATACCGGCGTAGTCAACGGCTCAGGAAGCCGCGGTGCTGCCTCCGATGTCTACGTCGATGGTATTTCCTTCGTCCGCGCCGGCGGAGAGGGCGACCCTCGCTATGTCTGGACCGCTTTGTCGGTCGACGCTATCGACCAGTTTCAGTTGCAAACAAGCGGATACTCTGCTGTCTATGAAGGTGAGGGAGTTGAAAACTTTTCCATCAAGCAGGGCGGTTCACAGTATCACGGCTCGATTTACGACTTCATTCGCAACACAGCATTCGATACCTGGGGATTCTTTGGATCTGTTCCCAATGCGGTAACCGGCGCTCCGGTTAAGCCCATCGAGCACAGCAACGAATACGGTATTGACCTCAGTGGCCCGCTGGTTCCCTTCGGGGCATGGAAGCACAAGGTCTTCTACTTCGGCAACTACAACGGTTTCCGCTATTCCAGCGCGACTCCCACTTTGATGACTTTCCCCACGCTGGCCGAACAGGGCGGTGACTTCAGCGCTACGAAAGTCAACATTTACGATCCTCTATCGCAGACCGCCTGCACGGCGAACAGCACCAACGGCCCCTGCCGCTATCAATACGGATATGGCCCTGGTTTGACTCCTGGCCCGGCTGGCAACCCGGTGCTGCTCGGCGCGGGTGCTCCGGTCAACGTGATCCCAGCCTCCGAGTTCTCCACTGTAGCCAAGAACATGCAGTCCTTCCTTGCGTCGACCGGAGTGAATAAAGCCGTGACCACAGCGCTGCAAAACAACTATGTCGCGCCCGATGCCACGGGCCTCGTGAATTGGTCCATGACCCATCGCGTCGACGTTACGTTGAATTCCAATGACAGCCTGTCCTTGGTCGCCGCGATAGGTCGTCAGGCCAGTTCTGTCCCTGTCGGCCAGACCACCGCCGGCCGCGACGTTGGACCCATTCCGTTTAACTTCGGCCAGGCCTACGCACCCAAGACCGCGGTCGGCCTCATCGAGGAAACGCACGTCTTTTCCCCCCACCTCCTCAACCAGGTCAAGTGGGGCTATGCCCGTTACTACGGGCCTACATTCAACGCCGACGAGGCATCGGCCTATGCCGCAACAACTATGGGATTATCTGGTTTGCCCTCGGGTCAGGCTTCCAACGCCTTTCCATTTGTGACCTTCGCAGGCACGGATGCCCCCACAAACTGGGCCGGCGAACCCGCCTCCGTCACCACCGCCGAAAACTATACCGTCCTCGACAACGTCCAGTGGACTGTCGGCAAGCACTCCTTTACTTTCGGCGGCCAAACAGCGTGGATGCTCTACAACGTCATCAATGACACCACCGGTTCGAGCCCGATAACTCTCGCCGCCGCCGTCACTGAAACTTCGGGAATCAATACTTCCAGCAATAGTTCTCCGAAGTATGTCGCGACGTCGGGAACCGGTCTTTCTTATGCCAGCTTCCTGGTCGGCGAAATCGATAAGGGCAGCTTCACGCAGTATCTGCAACAGGAGTTCGGTGCGCGCTTCCGGGCTATCTCGCCTTATGTCCAGGACAACTGGAAGGTCACTCAGAAGCTCACTCTCGACCTCGGCTTGCGCTACGATTTCTTCCCGTCCATCACTGAAGTTCATAATGCCGAGAGTTACTTCAGCCCGACTCTTGCCAACCCGATCACCGGCATCAATGGCGCTCTGCAATTCACGGGTCATGGCGCAGGCACCTGCAACTGCTCCACGCCTGTCAGCAATTACTACAAGAACTTTGGCCCGCGCGTGGGCCTTGCCTACCAACTCGGTTCGAAAACCGTGGTCCGCGCCAGCTACGGCATCATGTTCACCCACGGCGACGCGGTAGGCGGAAACACTTCGAGCATCGGCACTCTGGGCTTTTCCGCGGCGCCGTCTTTCTCGTCCAATGGACAACTTTTGAGCACCATTCCGCTCACCGGCTCCAATGGAACCGTCCCCGCCTACACAGGCGCGGCCGGCGTAGCTTCGGGCCCGCAATTCGGCACCGGCTATACCACCACCTCCGGGTTTACTGGTACACCTTCGTCCATTGGATATGCCGACCCATATCTCGGTAGCAGGGCGCCGGAGTACATCAACTGGACATTCGGTTTTCAACGTGAGTTGACCAGCGCAATGACCCTCACTGCGACATACGTGGGATCGGAAGGGCATTTCTTGCAATTGGATTCCTTCAACGCACGCGGTACCTGGTCCGATCAACTTGACCCCAAGTATCTTTACCTGAAGACCACCCTGGCCGGCCTCGGCACTGGTGCTTGCGCGGCCAACAACCTCACCTGTCCCGCGGGCTTCTCCGCAAGTCAGCCTTTGAGCACGGCCTTGAAGCCTTTCCCGTTCCAAACCGTCACTGACACCTTCGGGTATGTCGGCAATTCCAATTACAACGCGCTGCAGTTGCTCGTCGCCATGCGTACCTGGCATGGACTGGCGTTCAGCGGCAGCTACACCTACGCGAAGGCCATCGACGACGGCGGCGCGTTCCGCAGTGGCTATCCCATTCCGGCCGGCACCGTTGCCAACAACCCCAGTGCTTCATATCCTGCCGATCGCATCGAGCGCGCGCTTTCCACATCAGATCAGCCTCAGCACTTTGTGGCCACCGCGGTTTGGGAAATGCCTTTCGGCAAAACTCTGTTCGCCGGCAACAATGTCAATCGGGCGATCCTCGGTGGTTACACCATTTCCGGCGTTTATCAGGCCTTCTCCGGCTCTCCGCTCGCGCTCACGGAATCTTCCAGTCAGACGAATCCATCGCAGATCAACGCACCACCAATCATGAACCCGAATTTTGGTTACAACGTCAACGCCCGCCAGAACGGCAAATGGGGAAAGGGCATCACCGCTGCCAATACTTCGGCCATTAGCTACATCGTTCCCAGTGCTGGCACCTCGACTGCGAACGCGACGGGCCCATTCGAAAATCCGGTCACGGGTATTCTGAGTTCCTACGCCTATCAATTCAGCGATGCGCGTCGCACCGCGCCCTACAACTTATTCGGCCCTGGCAACTACCAGGTGGACCTTGCCCTGGTGCGCAGCTTCCCGCTGCACTTCACCGAGGCCGCCAGTCTGAATATCCGCGCCGAGTGGTACAACGTCACCAATCACACGTGGTTCGCCGTCGCCAGCACCGCGGTCGGCAACTCTAGCTTTGGAGATGTCACCAGCAACTCCATCGCCACCCGCAAGGCTGCTCAGTTCTCGGCTCGCATCAACTTCTGAGTTCGCCTTTCGGCTTCACTTTATCAAGGGGCTGCCGGTCGCTCCGGCAGCCGCTTTTCTTCGTATCCTTGAGAAATGAAACTCCTGCCCAAGTTTCTTTACTTTGTTGCCTTCGCCATGGCCGGCATCGGCCTTCAGGCGCTCGCCGCCACACAGAACGCCGATCTTCCCCTATCCCAGCTCGCCGCGCGCGCCGCCATCGCACGCTGGCCCGACGGCCGATTCGGCGCTCCCGGCGAACCAGAGAAATGGAACTACGAGCTCGGTACCCTCCTCGAAGGCATCGACTCTGTCTGGCTCAACACCGCCGATCCCCTCTACTTCCGCTACATCCAAAGCTCGGTCGATGCCCTTCTCGCCCCCGACGGTTCCATCCCCACGCTCAAGCCTCAGGACCACGAGCTCGATAACATCCTCCTCGGCCGCCAGCTGCTGCTTCTCTACCGCGTCACGCGCAACCAGCGCTATCTCACCGCCGCAACTTTTCTCTACAATCAGCTCGCCCAGCAGCCTCGCACTGCTTCGGGAGGCTACTGGCACAAGCAGCGCTATCCCAATCAGATGTGGCTCGACGGCCTCTACATGGCTGAGCCATTCCGGGTTGAGTACGCCTCCATCTCCCATCACCCCGCGGACTTCAACGACATCACCCATCAGTTCGTCCTCATGGAGCAGCACGCGCGCGATCCAAACACCGGCCTTCTCTTTCACGGCTGGGATGAGTCGATGCAGGAGCGCTGGGCCAACAAGCAAACCGGCGACTCCTCCCAGTTCTGGGCGCGCGGAATGGGTTGGTACATGATGGCCCTGGTCGACACGCTCGACTACTATTCCGACGGTGACCCGGGCCGCAAGCAACTTCTCGACATCCTTCAGCGCGAGGCCGCTGCCGTCGCTGGCTACCAGGACCGCTCTACCGGCCTTTGGTATCAGGTCGTCGACAAGCCCGGCGCCGAAGGCAATTACTTCGAGTCCTCCGCAGCCTGCATGTTTGTCTACGCCCTCGCAAAAGGCGTGCGCCGGGGCTATCTGCCAGAAAGTTTCTTAACCAACGCCGATCGCGGCTATCGTGGCATCCTGATGCACTTCATCACTACCGGGACCGGTGATGACGTCTCGCTCTCCGGCACCGTCAAAGGTGCGGGCCTCGGTGGAGATCCCTATCGTGACGGTTCCTACGCCTATTACATTGGCGAAAAGGTTGCCACCAACGATCCCAAAGGCGTCGGCGCTTTTCTGCTCGCCAGCGCGGAAATGGAAACCGCGCAAAACGCCATGCTCGGCCGCGGCCGTACCGTCCTGGTCGATGGCTGGTTCAACTCGCAGCAACGAGCCGACGCCTTTGGCGAGATGGTCTACTTCCACTACAAATGGGATACCTTAGACGAACCGGGCTACTCGCTCTTCGGCCACATCTTCCGCAACTACGGCGCCAACACCGGGGAGCTTGACGCGGGGCCCACGTTCGCCAACCTGAAGCGCGCTGATGTTTACGTCATCGCATCACCCGATAATCTCGACAAGAATCCGCATCCCCATTTTGCCAACGCCGACGACGCAACTCAGATCGCACAATGGGTCAAGGCCGGCGGCGTGCTCATGATCATGGAGAACGACACCTCCTTCGCCGACCTCGATCACTTCAACGTCATCTCCGACAAATTCGGCATCCACTTCAACAGCATCCTGCGCAAGCACGTCGTCGGCGCCAACTGGGATCAGGGCAAAATCACCATCGACGGCAACGGCCCCATCTTCCATCAACCCCACACCATCTACGTCAAGGATGTCTGCACCATCTCGGTCAGCGGCGCTGCTCAAGCAGTGCTCGCTGAAGGTCCCGACATCTTCATGGCCACGGCAAAGTACGGCAAGGGAACTGTCTACGCCATGGTCGATCCATGGCTCTACAACGAATACACCGACGGCCGTAAGCTGCCCGCCGTCTACGACAACTTCGCTGCCGGCAACGAGCTGGTCCGCTGGGTCCTCGAGCAAATTCCCGCTGATTAAAACCGTGTCCATCGGAGAAATCCAAATGCGTTCTGTCCCTCCGCGCCTTCTTCTTGCTTCCATTCCACTCCTTGTTGTGTCAGCCCTCGGCGCCCAGGACACACGTACCGTCATCGAGCCCAGGATTCCTCCCGCCTGCGTCACCCTCCAAGCCGACGTTGCCGCCAACCACGGCGTCATCGCCCTCGCCGATGAGCAAAAACTCTCCGCAACCCGCATCCAGGGCGCCCTCAACCAGTGCGCCGCGGGGCCCGATATCCAATCTTCGTCCCCGTTCTCTCGCTCAGTGATCCTCAAGTCCAAGGGCAAAAAAAATATCTTCCTCACCGGCCCGCTGACTCTGCGTCCCGGCGTCGTCCTCGTCGTAAGCAAGAACACCGCACTCGTTGCATCCCGTGATCCGCGCGTCTTCGATCTTTCGCCCGGCTCCTGCGGCATCGTCTCCAAACAGCATGGCGGTTGCAAGCCCCTCATCAGCGGAGACGGCGCTGCCAACGCCGGCATCATGGGCGAGGGCTCCATCGATGCACGCGGCGGCGCCAATCTCCTCGGCCAGAACGTCACTTGGTGGGACCTCGCGCATCAGGCCAAAATCATTGACCAGCAGCAGAGCGTCCCGGCCATGATCGCTCTCCGCCACGTCGACAACTTCATCCTCTACAAAATCACGCTGCGCAACTCGCCCGGCTTCCACGTCGCTATCAATCAAACAGACGGCTTCACCGCGTGGGGAGTCAAAATCATGACCCCCAAAACGGCGCGCAACACTGACGGCATCGATCCCGGCTCCTCGCGCAACATCACCATCGCCTACAGCTACATCCATACCGGCGACGACGATGTCTGCCTCAAGCCCAGCGCCGCCGGACCCGTCTCGAACATGTCCGTCCTCCACAATCACTTTTACTCAGGCCACGGCATGTCCATCGGCAGCGGCACCTACGGCGGCGTCGACCATCTTCTCGTCGACGACCTCACCATCGACGGCGCCGACAACGGCCTTCGCATCAAGTCCGACCCCAGTCGCGGCGGCCTCGTTCATCAGGTCCTCTATCGCAACGTATGCATCCGCAACGTGCCCAACCCGCTGGTCTTCACGCCGCACTACACCAACTTCACCGGCGACCGCCTCCCCATCTATCAGGACATCACGCTTCAGAACGTCCACGTCCTCACCCCCGGCGCGTACACTTTCTACGGCCTCGACGCGGACCACAAGCTCCAGATCAAGCTCGACAATGTCTTCGCCGACGATCAGAAAGATTCGCTGTTTTATGACAAGGACGCCGACATCACCGTCGGCCCTAGTATCGGCGATCTTCAACCCAAAGGCGACGACGTCTCGATCACCCAAGCGCCCGCCTCCGCGCCGGGCCAGCCGTTCTCCTGCGACACTCGCTTCGTTCCCTTCCCTGCAGACAAGACCGCTCCTGAAATGGCCGGCAAAATTCCACCCGAAGACAAAACCTTTTACGTCGCTGCCGACGGCACTGGCGACTACTACTCCATCCAGCGCGCTCTCGACATGACCCCCAAAACCGGCGGCGCAGTTCTTTCCGTCTCGCCCGGCGTCTATCGCGAAGTGATTACCATCGACAAGCCCAGTATCACGATCCGCAGCGCCGATCCTGACGCAAGCAAAACCGTCATCGTCAACGATCGCAGCGCCGGCCAAAACGGGGGCACCCTTCACTCCTCCACCGTCAACGTAACCGCCGACAATTTCTTCGCCGAAAATATCACCTTCCAGAACGACTTCAACCATACCCACGAGCAACTGCCGCAGGGGTCGCAGGCGCTCGCCCTCTTCGTCACCGGCGACCGCGCCATCTTCCACAACGTGCATCTACTCGGCAATCAGGACACGGTCTTTCTCGGCAGCCGCGGCTGCACGCAGAACACGCAAGGATGCACAACCACGCGCCAGTACTTCTCTGACTGCTACGTTGAAGGCAACGTCGACTTTATCTTCGGTGATAGCAAAGCCGTCTTCGAGAACTGTGAGATTCACTCCACGCCGCACAACGGCGGCTTTATTACCGCACAATCCAAGCACTATCCGGAAGAAGACTCCGGCTTCGTCATCGACCACTCCAAGCTCACCGCCGATCCCGCCGTCGTCGGAAACGTCTTCCTCGGCCGTCCCTGGCGCGCCTACTCAACAGTCATCTATATGCACACTTGGATGGACGAAAAGATCGCCCCCGCCGGCTGGAGCGAATGGCATGCCGAGCAAACCCACATGCTCGACACCACCTTCTACGCGGAGTTCGACTCATCCGGCCCCGGCGCGCATCACGACGATCGCGATCCGCACACCCACTTCCTCACGCCCGACGAAGCCAAACAATATGAACCCTCGGTCTTTCTCCGCGGTGCCGACAACTGGAATCCGCTCCAACTTCCACAGCAGTAAAATGAACGTGTGCCTCGAACCTGAAGTTCTTGGAATGATCGCGATGTCATCCAGAACGACTGAATGCGGAGCGAAACACGGCGCTGCAAGTCGAAGGCTCTATGGAATGTTCGCGTTGTCATCCTGAGCGGAGCGAAGGGTCTGCGGTTGCTTTTGGTTTTGTGTCAGGGCATGGCTTCAGCCGTGCCGAAAAGAACTTCAAAGAAACGGGGCTTTAGCCACTGAGGAAGTGTCAATCCGCCAGTACACGCCTCAGTTCTTGCGAGCAACACCAAAAGTTCACGGCTAAGAGCTATTTTCCGGAGGTAAGAATGAAGACCGTCCTGATGGCTGACCCTGTCCGCTACCCGCGCATGAACACCGATGAGCTCCGCGACACATTTCTGCTCAGCGAGCTTTGCGAGCCCGGCAAAATCCATCTCAATTACGTTGATCTCGATCGCGCCGTCGTAGGTTTCGCGGCCCCGATCGAAGCCCCCATCGCGCTTCCCACCGATCCCGACTTGCGCGCGACCTACTTTACCGAGCGCCGCGAGCTGGGCGCGCTCAACATTGGCGGCGCCGGAGTCATCACCGTCGAAGGCAACAGCTATGACCTCGACAATCTCGACGTCCTTTATATAGGCCGCGGCAACAAACAGGTCACGTTCGCATCGAAAGACAAATCCGCGCCCGCTGTCTTTTATCTATTGAGCTATCCTGCGCATGCCCCGTACCCAACCACGCTCGTTCGCAAGGCAGACGCCACGCCCACCGAACTTGGCTCGCTCGAAACCTGCAACAAGCGGACGATTTGCAAATATATCCATCTCCAGGGCGCGCGTAGTTGTCAGCTTGTCATGGGCGTCACTCATCTCGCGCCCGGAAGCAATTGGAACACCATGCCTCCGCACACGCACATGCGGCGCAGCGAAATCTACATGTACTTCAACCTTGCCGCCGATGCGCGCGTCATGCACTTCATGGGGCCGCCCGCCGAGTCCCGCCACATCGTCATAGCCGACAAGGGAATCGTCATCTCTCCCGGCTGGTCCATCCATTGTGGAGTGGGTACGCGCGCCTACAGCTTCTGCTGGGGCATGGGCGGCGAAAATCAGGACTACGCTGATATGGACCCCGCTCCCGTCGAAACCCTCCGCTAACGGCACAGATCATGAATGAAGTGTCATCCCGATCCTGAGCGCAGCGAGAGGAGAGGGATCTGCGGTTGCTCTTGCGTCCTTCAACCGACCTGCTAACGCCCCTTTCTGCGACTTCCTCTTCTCCGCAATACAAAAGCGGCGATCTCCCTCTCAGGAAATCGCCGCTCCTTTTTTTATTCCCTATTCCCTAATCCCTATTCCCTGCCTTTACGCCGGGTGCCCCAGGTCTCGATTTTGAGACCTGGGATACCGCCACCGTCCACTCACCTCGACGAGCTAAAAGCTAACGGCTAATAGCTAGTAGCTGCTTCTCAAGCGTTATACGTCCCCGACGAAACCCTTCCTCCGTGCCCCGTCCAATTCGTGTGGAAGAACTCACCGCGCGGCTTGTCCACGCGTTCATAGGTATGAGCTCCGAAGAAGTCGCGCTGCGCCTGCAGCAGGTTCGCCGGCAGCCGTCCCGCGCGATAGCCGTCGAAGAACGCCAGCGCCGTAGAGAACGCCGGCGTCGGCACTCCCAGCTTCACCGCGTGCACAAGCGCTTTGCGCCACGATGCCTGGTACCTGTTCAGCAGCCGCGAGAAAAACTTGTCGAGTAGCAGGTTGTCGAGATTCTTGTTCTTCTTGAACGCGGCTTTGATCTTGCCCAGGAACTGGCTGCGAATGATGCACCCACCGCGCCACATCAGCGCGATGCCGCCCATATTCAGGTTCCAGCCATACTCCTTGCCCGCGGCTCGCAGCAGCATGTAACCCTGCGCGTAGCTGATGATCTTTGAGCAAAACAGCGCTCTGCGTACGTCCTCGATGAACTTCACGCGGTCGCCAACCTTCGGCAAAGACTTCGGCCCGCGCAGCACTTTCTCCGCCTCCACGCGTTCCTCTTTCAGCGCCGACAGGCAGCGCGAAAACACGCTCTCGCCGATCAGCGTTACAGGCTGGCCGGTATCGAGCGCGCTGATCACCGTCCATTTGCCTGTCCCCTTTTGTCCCGCTGTGTCCAGAATCTTGTCCACCAGCGGTGTTCCATCTTCGTCCTTCTTGGCGAAGATCAGGCTCGAAATCTCGATCAGGTAGCTGTCCAGCTCGCCCTTGTTCCACTCCGCGAACACATCGTGCAACTCGTCGGCCGTCAATCCCAGCCCGCGCTTCAGCAGGTCGTAGGCCTCGCAAATCAACTGCATATCCCCGTACTCAATGCCGTTATGCACCATCTTCACGTAGTGTCCCGCGCCCTCTTCGCCCACCCAGTCGCAGCATGGAGTCCCGTCTTCCACCTTGGCGGCGATCGCCTGGAAAATCGGTTTCACGTGCGGCCACGCCGCCGGATTTCCTCCCGGCATAATCGACGGTCCGTTCCGCGCACCCTCTTCGCCGCCTGAAACGCCTGTCCCGATAAACAGAATCCCCTTCGCCGCCAGCGCCTTCGTGCGTCGCGTCGAATCGCTGAACAACGAGTTTCCTCCATCGATGACGATGTCTCCCATCTCCAGGTGCGGCGTAATCTGGTCGATCATCTGATCCACCGTATCGCCCGCCTTCACCATCAGCATCACGCGGCGCGGCCGTTTCAGCAGGCTCGTCAGCTCCTCCATCGAGTGCGCGCCCACCACTTCCGTTCCCTTCGCTTCGTTCGCGATAAAATCGTCTACCTTTGAAACCGTCCTGTTAAATACGGCCACCTTAAAACCATGGTCGTTCATATTCAGGACCAGGTTCTGGCCCATCACTGCAAGACCGATCAATCCGATATCACAACTTGCTTCCGGCATACGTTCTCCCGAACCCGAATTCTATCACTCGAAAATTTGACCCTGATTACAATTCTATCTCCGTGGTCTGACCTCAGAAAAGTCGCATTCACCGCGGCGGGGCGCCATATATCGCCAGCGAATCGCGTCGTCCAATCCCTTTTTCCTAATCCGTGAACGGATCGATCATCTGGATGGTGCCGTCAGAGTTGAACGTCAACTCCGTCGTCTTCACCGACCGCAAATGATTCACACCGGACAGCTGCACATCGTGATAAAACAACCACCACTTGCCCTTGAACTCAATCACCGAGTGATGCGTTGTCCAGCCCTGCACCGGCTCCAGAAAATGCCCTTTGAAAGTGAAAGGCCCATACGGGTTGTCGCCGATCGCGTATGCGAGATAATGCGTGTCGCCGGTCGAATAAGTGAAGTAGTACTTTCCCCCGCGCTTGAACAGCCACGAAGCTTCAAAGAATCGCTTGTCGTGATCCCCGCCTAAAACCGGCTTTCCGCTTTCGTCCAGAATCACCGCATCGCGCGCCGGGTGCGCGAACTTTTTCATGTCGGCCGTGAGTCGAGCAACCTTGGCACAGAGCGCTGGTTTGTCGTCCTGGCGCAAATCGGAATCTGACCCGCCGGGATCGAACTTCCCCGTTGCCCAGCGCTGCAGTTGTCCGCCCCAGATGCCCCCGAAATACATGTACGCTTCGCCATCGTCGTCCACAAACACTGCTGGATCGATCGAGAAACTGCCTTTGATCGGCTCCGGCTCAGCCTTAAACGGGCCTGTTGGTGAAGAAGATGTCGCGACCCCGATACGAAAGACGCCTTCACGGTCCCGCGCCGGGAAGTAAAGATAATAGGTGCCATTCTTGAACGCCGCATCCGGCGCCCACATCTGCTTTTCCGCCCACGGCACGTCCTCAACCTTCAGCGCCACCGGATGCGCAGTCACCGCACCGCCCGGCTCATCCATCGACAAAACAATGTAGTCGCGCATGGCATATTGGCTGCCCAGATCGTCATCCGGAATTCCCGCATCGATGTCGTGACTCGGATAGATATAGATCTTCCCTTCAAAGACATGAGCCGAAGGGTCGGCAGTGTAAATGTGCTTCACCAGCGGTTGCGACAAATACCTCCGTCCATTCGGCGCCCGCCCCGCATTCAAATCATTTGTCATTTGCCCTCCGAGTCGCTCTCTGCTCTCTATTCCCTATTCCCTGCCTTTTCACTCCACGCTCAAATCCCCATCCGCCTCTACCACTAGCTTGTCGCCCACAATCTGAATCGACAGGATCTTCAATCGCCCCAGGCTCACCTTGTATCCCGACGTCGCCGTCGATCCCGCCAGCGCCGCGCGCAGCAAATCCGCCGCGTTCACCTTCATGCTCTTCGGAACCTGGCCCCGCAAAAACGGCGACAGCACAAAATTAATCTCTTTGCGGTCTGAAACCTTGTCCAGGCTCGCGTTTTTGAACCCGATCGTCTCCCCCTCGGCATCCGGCTCCATTGAAACTTCTGCCGGAAGCGTCACCGTTGCCACGCACACTCCTCCAACTCCCAGCCGCGCCCTTGTCTTCACCCTCACCACGATTCGATCCTGCTCAAACCTTAGCTGCGGGTCCTCGGTCGAAACAAAGCACGCCGAGTGCGCGTTGCCCTTCAGATAGTACCTGCCATCCGGCCCGCTGAAGAGCTCCTGTTTCAAGGTTCGTTCCAGGGCATCGCGGCTCACCGTTAACTCCACGCCATGGCTCACGGTCACCCCTCCCAAAAGCACCAAACCCACTGCAATTACCCGCAAAAACTTGCTCATACGAGTATCCTGCCATCCCCCTCCCCGATCCCGCCAACGACGTTCGTCACATCGGCCCCGTTCGTTTCTTGTGGGAATCCGGGTCAATCCGCATAATTCATTGATTCTAAATTGAATACACGCCAGAACCTTTCTATTTCTTCGCCGGCGGAAATGCCCTTTCCTATTGATTTTTCAACGAAAAAGCCCTAGAATGAGAATGTACGTTCCTCGGGTCCTTTCGCATCCCCAGCCACGTCCGAGGGTTGAGCCGAGAAAACACTCCTTTTCAAGGATAAGGACAAACAAATCAATGGCAAAGCGTCGTGGAAATCCAAACTGGGGCAAGCCGGAGCCCATCGGCCCCGTTGTGCCCACCGTTACCTCTTTCGAGCAGATTACCAAGGAGTTCAAGCTCCCACCCGACCAGTACATCCGGTCGACCCGTCTTCGGGAGTGGGCACGCCGTAACAAGAACTCCAAGTACATCCCAGAGGCCCTACTCGAGGCCTGGGGATTTGAGATCGAATCCACGCTGTAAGCTTTTGGCCAGTTTCAACAAAGACGCCGCCTTCGGGCGGCGTTTTTGCTGCCCTTCAATTCTTCACTCCGCACGATCATGGGTGCCCCATCCTGAACGCGCAGTTTGCGTTTAGGGTGGGATCGCATGCCCCCCAATCCGTCGCCCTCAATATCCCTTCACTTCAGTTCGGTGCCGTTCGGCCTTTCGATCTCAATGCACCCCAGCGTGAATGCAAAAGGGAAGCCTCCAGGCTTGCCCGTTGCGTACGAGCCGTCAAAGAATACAAACAGCTTGGTTGAATCGGTATCGCCATATCGCATTGAAGGCTTCCATGGGCCTGCGTGCCAGCCGTGACCTTCTGCGGTCATAATCTGAACGGGCTCGCTCCAGTCCGATAGCTCGGAACCTGGAGTCCGCCGTGCACCACCAGAGTCCCGCAGCCGTTGGCGCGCTCGAATTCTGGAGATCCACTCGCGAAAAGACCGCTTCAAACCCACGTCCTTCTTTGATCACACAGAAATCGAAGACCTTCATCTCTGGCGGGGCGAATATCTTGTGGGTGCTCCAGCCTGTTTGGCCGTCCTCGCTTTCCGCAAATCCGTGAACCAGGTAATTCTCTTGATTGGACCCCGCAACGTACCACAGCTTCCACTTCCCGTCATGGTAGATCAGGTTAGGTTCGTAAACGCTGCCATGTTCCCAGCCTTCATTTGCGGCGAATACCGGTTCAGGCTGATCAACCCATTGAAACCCATCCCACTCAAGAAAGCCGATTGCGTAAGGTCCCCAGGGGTTTTCCGCCGCTCCAGCGTAGTAGATTCGGTCCACCCAAAGTTTCCGAACCGGATCCCAGCCAGTCACATACGATGGACAATGCCTTCCGCCCTTCAGATCCCAGGCTCCGCTTGACTCGTACCCGGCAAGAAGAGCGACGTGTGTAGGGTCATTTCGATCGGCCGTCAGCCTCCAACCTGTAGCACTGAGCGGTAAACCCGGCGCAAGCGAGGCACTGAAAAGATGAATGCCTCTGTCTTTCTTGCGTTGGCCAGCGACATACATCCACCACTGGTTGCCGCGTTTGACGACTGTGGCATCGGCGATCTCGGCCACGTCGGTGAAAGGCAAAAAGCCATCTGCGGGGTCGAATATCTTCGTCTTCTTCACCGTTCAGCTCCTTGGGCTGCCGCAATGGCTCCGGTATTCTTCATCCTATCCGCGGGTCCGCGATTCAATCTAGCCGCCGGCAACCCGGGAACCCCATCTACATGGCCCGACCGCCACTTTGCCGTTTGCTCGCGCCTTGGGCGACAATAACCGCAGCACATGCCCCAGCCCTCCCGCACCCCCGATCGCGTCGTCGCCCCGCCCTTCACCGACGTTCCCGGCGCCGTCGCCGACATCCGCGCCGGCCGCATGGTTGTCGTGGTCGACGACGAAGACCGCGAAAACGAGGGCGACCTCACCCTCGCAGCCGACCACGTCACCCCCGAAGCAATCAACTTCATGGCCAAGTACGGCCGCGGCTTGATTTGTCTCACTCTGACTGAAGAGCGAGCCGATGCCCTGCGCCTCTTTCCCATGACGCAGCAGAACACCTCTCGCTTCGGCACCGCTTTCACCGAGTCCATCGAAGCCCGCGAGGGCGTCACAACCGGCATCTCGGCTTTCGACCGCGCGCACACCATCCGCACGGCCATCGATCCCCGCTCCACCGCTGCCGATCTCGCCCGGCCCGGCCATGTCTTCCCGCTCCGCGCCCGCCGCGGCGGCGTCCTCGTACGGGCTGGCCAAACCGAGGCCTCCGTCGATCTTGCCCGCCTCGCCGGTCTCACCCCTGCCGGCGTCCTCTGCGAAATCATGAAGGACGACGGTACCATGGCTCGCGTACCAGACCTCATCCTCTTCTGCCGCGAGCACGGCCTCCGCATCCTCACCGTCGCCGAGCTCATCCGCTACCGTCTGCGCAATGAGCGCACCATCGTCCGTGCCGGCGAGACGCGCGTTCAAACCCGTTACGGCGAATTCCGGATGATCGCCTACGAAAGCGAAGTCAACGGCGGCGAAAGCCACCTGGCCCTCATCCGCGGCGACCTCTGCCCCGACTGCCACGCCCTCCACCTTGGCCCCGCGACTGACAGCAACGGCCTCATCGAAGGCAACTTCGCGCTCCGCGATGCAGATTCACCTCAATCAGGGGTGCCCCAGGTCTCGATTTTGAGACCTGGGACAGCACAGCCGCCTGGAGAATTGAAGCCGGCCGCCCCGTCCAACTCCCGCCCCATCTGTCCGCATCCTGTCCTCGTCCGCGTTCACACTCGCTGCACCGCCGGCGACGTCTTCGCGGCAGACTGCAACTGCCGCGAAATCCTCGACCAGTCCATGCGCATCATCGCCGAAGAAGGCTGCGGAGTCATTCTCTATCTCCACAACACCTCCCGCGGATTCGCCATCGACCACGCGCCCGTTGAGTCCTTCAATAAAGAGGGCACCGCCGCTCACACAGCCCCCTCCCCGGCCGTATCGGGCCCCGACGGCATCCCAATCCCCATCTCCGGCGGGCAAGAGAATACCGGCCGCCTCATCCTCCATCAGGAACTGCGCGCACGCGAAGGCTCTCAGGCGCGTTCCGGACGCATCCTTCGCGCCATCGGCCTCGGCGGCCAGATCCTCGCGGATCTCGGCATCCAGCGCATCCGCCTCCTCTCCAACACGCCCATGCACATCCCGGCTCTCGAAGGCTTCGGCCTCGAAATCGTCGAACAAGTCCCCATCCCGATCGAAGAATGCTCCCGAGTTTAAGAAACGAGGGGTCTGATGGAAGCCGTCGCGACCTGGTCTTGGGGATATAAAAAGATCGCCCGCCGCAAATTCCGGGCTATCACTTTCTAGCGGACCGCCGACCCGCCACTACACCGCTCCCGGAGGGAGCAAGGATATTAGCCCCGGGTGGAGTCCGCCGCGGCAGCGG
Organism: uncultured Occallatibacter sp.; assembly: GCA_964533905.1. Taxonomy (GTDB): domain Bacteria; phylum Acidobacteriota; class Terriglobia; order Terriglobales; family Acidobacteriaceae; genus Telmatobacter. Next base: position 24,781 of record CAZHOO010000023.1, read on the forward strand.
CGAACGGAACCCGGGGGATGCATCCAAAAAAGGAGATCAGCCCCGTAGGGGCGACGGAAACTGCGGCGACAAGGTGCCCGCGGTCTGGATTTCCGGGCCGGGGACTACACGCCCCCACCCCTCAACTCCATGGTTCGTCCACCAAGTATCGTTCATACCTGCAAATAGTGGTCAATATTGACCACTTTACCCCTCTCAAAACCTGTACGATGAGCTAACCATGTCAGGGAAAGGTTTTCTGTCCAAGAAATCTGCGCTGCCGGCCATGTTGGCAATGGGGCTTTCGGTCACTTGACCCGTTTCCCTTCGCCTTCGCTCGATCAAAGACCAGCTCTACCGGCTTAGAACTTCACACGGCGTTGTCTCTGTAGATGCCGCTCCCATCATCGCCCCCGCATTTCGGCAACCCCGCAATCGCTGTGAGGCCAACCGCACCAGTAAGGCGAAAGGTTGGAACGATTGCGCGTTCATCTGGTCAATCCCAGCGACAATTCCTTTGGCACTGCGGTCATCACTCCGCGTTGGCTCTTCGTGCTCGCCGCCGCCACTCCGCAGTCCGTGGGCGATCCCGTTCTCGTCGACGAGTCGCTCGAGCAAATTGTGCCCGAATCCATTCAGCCCGGTGACATCGTCGGCATCAGTGTGCACACCGGCAATGCGCTCCGCGGATATGCTGTCGGCCGCATGGCTCGCAGTCGCGGCGCATGGGTCGTATATGGCGGCATCCACGCCACGCTCTTTCCAGACGAAGCCCTGGAGCGTGGTGAAGCCCACGCGGTAGTGAAGGGCGATGGCGATCTTGCCTGGGGCAAAGTCGTAACCGATTGTGTCGCCGGTAAGCCCGAAAAGGTTTATGAAGGCGGCCGCATCGAGGGCAGCGATTTCCTCTCCGCGCGCTGGGATCTCATGGATCCCCAAAAATATATGTGGGCCTCCGTGCAAACCATTCGCGGCTGTCCCAAGCACTGCTCCTTTTGCAGCGTCTGGCGCACCGACGGTCAAAAACCCCGCCAGAGAAAATTCCAAAACGTCGTCGATGAAATCATTGCCCTCCGTCGCCTCGGTTTTCGTTTCATCGCGCTCGCCGACGACAATTTCTATCCCGTCACCTTCACCGACCTGCGTCTTGCTCGCGAGCAAAACAACACCGCCAAGCTCGACGAGCTCACGGCCATTCGCAACGAGCGCCTTCAATTAATGGAAGAGCTGGCCAAACTGCCCAAGGACATGGTGTTCTTTACGCAAATGACCATGGAAGCGGGCGAAGACGGAAGCTATCTTGACGCCATGCGCAAGGCCAACATCAAGGGCGCGCTCGTCGGGGTTGAAGCGGTCACTCCCGAAGGGCTCAAAGCTGTTTACAAAGACTGGAACTACTCCGGCGAGGCCCTGGCCAAGCAGCTCCAGACCTTCAAGCAGCACGGCGTCCACGTCCTCGGCTCGTTTATCTTCGGCCTGCCCACCGATCGTCCCGCCACCTTCACCGCCACCGTCGAGATGGCGATCAAGGCCGGCGTCACCTTCGCCCAATTTGTCATGATGACGCCCTTTCCCGGCACGGTCGACTTCGGCCGCTGGGAAAAAGAACAGGCAGTCGATCCAATGATGGTGGGCGGCGTCCCCATCACACGCTACTGGATGATTCCCACCGAGGTGCGGCCCAAAATGTTTACGCCGCACCCCACCATGAGCTCCGACGAGATTCGCGAGCGCACCCAAAAAGTCTGGGACCGCTTCTACAACTGGGGAGCCATCTGGGAACGTTCCGCCTGCACTCCCACTCTGCGAGCGCGCCTTGGATTCATCTTTCTATCCAAGCTCTACCGCCAGATGTACGCAGGCACCGGCATCTCCACTGACAGCGCTCGCCGCAAGAAGTCCAAGCGTTGGGCGCGCTGGACCGCGCGACAGTGCAAGAAGCTTTTCCAGGCGCGACCCATGCCCGAGCTCGAATCGCCCAAGTGGGAGATCACGCTGCCAACACTAGCCCAGCCCGTGTTTGAGGGGCTTGGCGGCCGCGATATCCGCGGTCCCTTCGCTGTCCTGCCCGACAACTAGGCTATCGCTTCTCGCGCCTCAACCCACCACGAAAAATGGGTGCCCCACCCTCGCGACGTTTTTGTTTTTGTCGCTAGGGTGGGGTAGCACGACCCGCACGATTAATTTGCCATCTTGAGGTCGCCGTGGCGACCGAAGCATCTGCGGTTGCCCTCGCGCCGTCAACCCACCACGAAAAATCGTGCCCCATCCTTCGGACGCTGCGGCGAGCGAAGGGTGTCATACCACAGGCCTGACGCTTCGCATTTCATCTCGAGCAAAGGTCGTCGCGCTCCGCGCCGGCCAAACTGCCACATCGCGGCTCCCGGAGGAAGCAAGGATATTAGCCCCGGGTCCTGACGCTTCGCATTTCATCCCGAGCAAAGGTCGTCGCGCTCCGCGCCCGCCAAACTGCCACATCGCGGCTCCCGGAGGGAGCAAGGATATTAGCCCCGGGTGGAGTGCGCCGCGACAGCGGCGAACGGAACCCGGGGAAAGCTTCCAAAAGTGAGAATTAGCCCCGTAGGGGCGACAGAAACCGCGATTTAAGATTCTTCCCGGCGAACGAGTTGATGAATCTGTTCTGTTTGCCCTGTCTCCACTCCGGCACGTCCCAGGCTAGTGGCAAAAAGCCAGGAGCTACTAGCTATCTCGTATACGCAAACGTCCCGCACAATGCCGTCGACTTCGAAATCGCATCGAACGTGAACACCGGCATGTCGTCTCCGGAGAAGAACGCCACTTCAAGCGTGTGCCCAGTGACGTACGTCGCCATCCACTGCGTGTCCTCTTCCCCGCACAGCGTGTTCTTCTTCAGGAATCGCTGCGCCGCAGGGATCTTCAGTCGGTACAGCATCCCGCTGATCCCGCCATTCACATCCGCGTCAAATACCGCGCTCACCTCCACGGGCTTCAAAGGCCGAATCGGCGCCAGCGGATATGTCAAATAATCGATCGAGACCCTCCCTTTGCCAATTGCAATGTCGCCCGTGATCGACGTCGCGTTCGTGCTCGCCGCAATCCACGCTCCGCCGTCCTGAGCGTTGGCCCGCGCCGCTCCCGCAACCGCCAGCAGCATTGCCGCCAAACCGCCCAACACCGCCCAGTTCCGCCGCGTCCCGATCTCTGATCTCTGTTCTCTAATCTCTCGCTCCTTATGCGGCAACCTTGATTGAGCTAAAAGCTAATGGCAAACAGCTAGCTTTCCTACCATCCCAGCACATATGCAAACACCAGGGGCGCCACAATACTGGCATCGCTCTCAATAATGAACTTCGGCGTCTTCTCGCCCAGCTTGCCCCACGTAATCTTCTCGTTCGGCACCGCGCCCGAGTACGATCCGTAGCTTGTCGTCGAATCCGAAATCTGGCAGAAGTACGCCCACAGCGGCACATGGTCGCGCTGCAAATCCTGGTGCAGCATTGGTACCACGCAAATCGGGAAGTCTCCCGCGATCCCGCCGCCAATCTGGAAAAATCCCAACGGCGTCTTCTTCGTCGTCTCCGTGTACCACTCCGCCAATTCCATCATGTACTCGATGCCCGTTCGCACCGTGTGCACCTTCTTTACGTCACCTGAGATGCAGTGTCCCGCGTACATGTTTCCCAGCGTTGCGTCCTCCCAGCCCGGCACAAACATCGGCAAATTCTTTTCCGCGGCCGCGAGCAGCCAGCTGTTCTTCGGGTCGATCTGGTAGCTCTGCTTGAGCCCTCCAGACAAAAGAATCTTGTACATGAACTGGTGCGGAAACCACCGTTCTCCGGCCTTGTCCGCCTTCACCCACTCCGCCAGCACTTCGTTCTCAATCCGCCGCATCGCCTCCATCTCGGGGATGCATGTATCCGTCACGCGGTTCATATGCCGCGCCAGCAGTGCCGCTTCGTCCGCGGGTGTCAGGTCGCGATAACCGGGCACGCGCTCATAAAAGTTGTGCGCCACCAGGTTGAACACATCTTCTTCGAGATTCGCTCCCGTGCAGCAAATTCCGTGAATCTTGTCCTGCCGGATCATCTCGGCCAGCGAAAGCCCCAGCTCCGCCGTGCTCATCGCTCCTGCAATGGTCACAAACATCTTGCCGCCGTCGGCCAGCAGCTTGTTATAGGCCTCCGCCGCATCCACGAGCGCCGCGGCATTGAAATGACGATAATGATGCTTGATGAACTCAGTAATCGGTTTCATGGCGTTCCTCTATAGGTGCATTCATGGAGCGTGCTTTCGGGGATGGGCTGTGCATCGGGGCATGACTTCAGTCATGCTGAAGCAGCGCAGTAAATCACACGGGCCTTGGCCCCTGCGGCCCTGCTTGCCGCTCCTTCAGAGTTTCTTCAACTAATTTCCAACCTAACACAATGAAATCAAAGCCCTGTGAATCGCTCCGAAGTGTAACGCCGGTCTCCAGGCCGGCTGTCGTGCGGGCATCCTCGCCCGCACCCAGGCACTCAAAACCACCCCTGTCATCCTGAGTTGAGCGAAGGATCCGCGGTTGTTTTTGCGGGTGGAGCATCCCTACTCGAATTCGGCCGGAAGCTGAAAGCTAGAGGCTGGAAGCTAGGAGCTTTTTTTTGACTCCAGCAGCGCATTCACCTTCGCCATCACTTCAAACGCGTCCGCCACGTACACCACGTCCGCCTTCCCGCGCGACCATCCGCAATTCGCATCGAGGCTCACAGCTCTGCGCTCACCGATAAACCTCCAGCCCACCACGTGCGGCTCTTCGCCGTGGCAACAAGTCGCGAGCCCTTTCGCGTGCCGCGGGGTCGACCCAGTTTGTCCAACTTGATTGAGGTGCGTCAAAAACGGCAACACCGAGTTCCCCTCCCCGCCCTGGTCCACCAACGATTTCGAACTCCCCAACGACGCACCCGACATATTTACAAATTTCAAAATCAACTCTCCCGCCTGTTCCACATGAATCTCTCCGTCCGGCTGCTTCTTCGTCCATCCCGCTCCCGCAACAAACAGCAGCTTCGCGTCCGGCCGAATCGTCTGCGCATCCTGCATCGGCGCGCGCATTCCGGTCACGTTCGTCCGCATCGCGGGCAGATCCACAACAACCTCTTCCACCTGCGCCGCCGCCTCACCAGAAAACGCCGGATGCGTTCCCGCATCCACCAGCAAAAACCACGGCCGCTTCTCTCGGCTTAAAACCGCCTCAATCCTCTGCCGGTAAAACCATCGCGCCGCTTCCACGCTCTCCACGCCGCCGAGCGCAGCCACATGAGTATCGATGACACCGCCCACCCGGTGCGCAACCGCGGCTATCACCCGCGCGAAACGCGAGCTCCCCGGCGCCAGCACAATGGTCGCCTGCGCCGCGCGGCACAACGCCTCGCACGCCGCCGCGTCGCTTGCAAACCGCGCCTGCGCAAAAGCCTCGCCTTCTACAACCAGCACTCGCTTCGCCGCGCCTCCAACTTGAGCCGCCGCACCAGTCGAGTCCTTCGCGACTATCCCGATCGTCAATTCCGCGCCCAGCCGCTTCGCCAGCTCCTTGCCTGCAGTCACTGCTTCGCGCGATCCCTTGCTCAGTGCCGCGCCGCTTTCATCCGCATGTGTCAGTACGAGAACCGATTCCATTGTTCCTCTTCCAACTTAGATCTGTACTTTAAGGACTGGGCTTTTGCCTCCCACCCTCCGGTGCCTGATTCTCACTACTGGCTACGAGTTACCGCTCACCGACCACCGTCAGCTTTCTCGCCCGATCCATTCCGCAAGTTCAGCAGCGATCTCGTCGGGAGTCATGTTCTTTTCAACCCGCGTGGTCCGCTGCAGCTTCGGCAAACTCACCGACACGTAATGCAAACCGTTCGCATCCAGGGCGGTCGTCTTCGCCTTCTGCAGCGCCGGCATGATCGTCCGCATGTTGGCCATGCCGATCTGCGGATTGTTCCTTGGCTCGGCCAGATTGCCTGTCGCCCAGCCCAACACCGCCGGTGCGCCCGCGCACACGCTCACCTGGTGCTTGCCGCCTTCCACGCGCTCCAGCACCTCAAACGATCCATCCTCGCGTACTTCAATCGCGTCCACTCCCTGGAACTGATCCGCGATTCCCAATCGTTCTCCAACCAGTTGCAATGTCACGCCCGCACCGCGCGTCGCCGACTCCCATCCACCAAAGAGCAACATCCTCTCGCGATCCAACCCCGGAATCGCGCCAATCGCATCCGCTAGCGCTGCCGCCGTCGCCTGCGCATCCGCGAACCCTCCAATCGGGCCGTCAATCGGAACCAGTTCGAAGCTCACCTTTTGCGCCACGCTCATCATCACCTGCTGCAACTTTGCCTTCGGACCCAGCGAAACAAGCCAAACCTTGCTTCCGGAATTCTTCGCTGCCAAATTGGCTGCCTCATACAACGCGCTCGCCGCCCACGGATCGAGTACCGCGGGCAGCACCATCTCATTCTTGATCCCCGGCCCGTTCGGCCCCCCCGGGACCGATATCGTCGGTTCCAGCGTCTGCAGGGGATCAGGCACAGTTCCCGCGCAAACAACGATATGAAAAGCCGTGGCCATTGTTTCCTCTCCTCAACGTCCGAGCGATTTGCTATTAGCCTTTAGCCGTAGGGTCTGTATGAACGCCCGAAGCATCTTCGAAACTTCCTCACTCAGGTGTTCGACCTCAGCCAACGCAATGCCATTTGCCATACCAAGATTCTTGGCTACAAGAAGTTGCGTCTTGAGCTCGAAGACGGACCCTTGCGCGACACCGAGGAATTGACGAAATTCTGCTGGATTGAGGCGACCGCGCCCCTCCGCGATGTTGCTCGCGATCGAGACACTCGCTCTTCGCATCTGAGAGATCAGGCCATAGATCTCATCTTTGGGAAATGTGCGAGTCAACTTATAAGTGCATGTCGCTAGTTCAATCGCCTTTTTCCAAACAACCAAGTCGTGAAAATCCTGCGCCATATCTTTGGCCTCTCAATCCCTATTCGAGCGAAAAAGCGTGAATTCACCGTTTCCGCAGCTAAAAGCTAATAGCTAACAGCTAATGGCTGCACTTTCAGTTTTCTGCTGAATGTAATCCGCCGCTTCCCGCCACAAACTCAATGCTGCCCCGCTCCCCCTCCGGCGACTGAGCGCAGTTCCATAGGCACGCGCCGCAGTGCACGCACTTTTCGCGCTCAAACTCAGGCGCGCCATCAGCCGCCAGCGATATCGCCTGCCCCGAGCACATCGCTACGCACGTCTTCTCCTCGCACGCAATGCACCGCTGCCGGTCGAGGAACACCACATGATCCGCGAATCCCGGCATAGCCTGCACTTTCCCGCCAAGCAGCAGCGCATCCTGCTGCGTCACCAGCAATCGCCCGTCAAACGGAATCTCCGGCCAGCCGCGCGCGCTCATCAGCGCATCGTGCAAGGTCCGCCCGTCGGCCATCGCAACTCTTGCCGCTTCCTTCAGCTTGAGTCCGGCCTTCCCATTCGTCCCGAACCGTCGAATCTGTTTCGGCGCCGGCGGAATCTTTCCCCTCCACGCAATCCGCCCTTTGGTGAGACCCGCCAGCGCCATCCCAACCATGCCGCGAACAAACCCGCGATGAAATCCGTTGCGCGCGTTCTTCGCTTCCCGCGCTCCGCGCTCCACCCAACTTTCGCGTCGCCGCTTCTCGTAAGTCGCCGCCAGATTCTCCTGAGTAAACGGCCGCCCCGCACGCAATAGCTCCAGCACCGCCTCGCCCAGCTGCGCGCCCGTGCTCCACGCTTCGTCCACGCCAGAGCCAGTCAGCATGTTGGTCGATCCAGATCCTTCACCAATCCGCGCGTATCCGTCGCCAGTCAGAAACGGCTCGCCACGCTTGCCCGACTCTTCCAGCGACTTTGCTCCCCAAGAGCGCAGCGTGCCGCCCTTCAAATGTCGCCACAACAGTGGATGCTGAATATAGTGCTGCAAGTATCGATAAGCTGTCCGTTGCGGATCGCCCATCCACGACGGCACGAAAATCCCGACCGAAACCAGCCGCTCAGGATGAACATAGAGAAACCCAAAAATCTCCGGCTCCGGAAATCCAAACGTATGCCACACGGTGCCAGGCTCAAGCGCGGAATCCTCCTGCAGCTCGATCACCATCTTCATTCCCAGCGCCCATTCGCGCCGCGCATGCCCCTCCGGCAAGCCAAATCTCTCGTCGAGTTTCTGCCCCACCGCTCCAACCGGCCCGTCACCGACAACAGTCAGCCTCGCGTACACATCGATGCCGGGCATGTAACCATCCGCCGGAATTCCGTGCCTGTCCACTCCTTGATCGGCGAGCCTCAGTCCGAGAATCGACCTCTTTTCCTTGCCACTGTTCCCGTCAAAGATCGGGCCGCTCACCGGCATCCCCGGCCAAATCTGCGCCAAGCCTCCGGCCATCAAGTTCGATCCCACCCACTGGTTGAATTGCCCGATCGAGAGAACCAACCCTCCCTGCTTATGCAGAAACGCCGGCGTCCACGGCAGCTCGAATGCGTGGTCCTTCACCCACGAATCTCGTCCAAGACCCAGAAAAAAATCTCCAAAACGTAAGAGTGCGGAGCTCCTCGCCCCAATCGGATCGAGCAAATAAAAAACGCTCTCCCGTTTCACCGCCGCAGCCATCGGAATCTCTGCTGGATCGAGCGCAGGAAGGCTCGCGCGAATGCCTTCGCCGCGCGTCACCACTCCGCTCACACCCGCGGCCAGATCGTCGGCGCGCTCATAGCACATCACCTGGAGCGGCATACCCGGCGCGACTTTGCTTTCGAACGCCGGATCGGCCGGATTCTCGCTCCACGCCCGGGTCAGTGTCGTCAAAAATCCGCCGGTCGCCGGGCCAAAGCCGGCGCAGGCAATGTCGACCTCCATCGTCTGGCGGTCAACCTCAATCGGCTGTGGTGCCGAGCTCATGCCCCTCCGGTCGCGGGATAGTCGAGCGCTTCGGGAATCATCACTTTGCTCACCGTCTCTGCAGCGCGGTCCTTCGCCAGCCGCGAACCCGTCAGGCAGGTCGTCAGCTTGCTCTGCAACCGCAGAAACTCGCTCGATCCCGCACAGCCTGCGCACGGCCCGGCTTTCGCAGGATGGCTGCCGTCGGCTTTGAGAACATCGACAGCCATCGCCATAATCCCCGGCATCGTCTCTTCCAGCTCTTCCAACTCCACCGCTAGAAAGCAGCTTCGATGCTCCTCTTCGTCCCACGCCGGATGCCGGTTGTACCCAAACACAAGCTCCGCGCAGATCCGCGAAACTTCGCCCGCTGCCTGCGCCGCCTGCGTGTGGCAAAGGTCGCTCAGGAATTGCACCGTACCCGCCAGACCCTCAGCCGCAACAGCGTCCATAGCTCCGCGCGTCTCAAGCTCCATCACGTCGAGAATCTGGCACCGCGAAGCCATCAGCCAGCTCAGAGCGTCGGCCAGCGCAAATGTCACGCCCTGCCTCTGCCCGTGATAAAGCTTGCCTCCCGTGGGATCGGTCGTGGTTTGCAAATAATTCAGCGTCCACGCCCACAGTGTCATCGCCGAGGCCAGCGTGCACGCTCCCGTCCCCGGTCGCGACGACGCAATCCGTCGCATCTCCGTGGTCCACGCGGCAAACTGCGCCAGGAAAACTTCGCTCGTCATCGTCACAGTCAACTGCCGCCGCTGCACCGCTTCCGGCCCCTCGTACGTCGCTTCCAGTTGTGCATCCATCCACTTGTTGGCCAGGAACCCCGGGCAGTCTTCCGTGATCCCGTAACCGCCCATCAGGCTCACGGCCTCGCGCATCATATTCGCGCCATGGCCGGTATTCCATAACTTCGTCGCTGGGCACAGCACATTCGCCTCGGCGTCTTTCAGCACGTACTGCACCAGTGGATCTGCCTCAAGCTCCGCTCTCCGCGCGCTCCCAACTTTCAGCTTCAACATTTCGATCGCGCGCTCTTCGCTCTCTTTCAGCGCCTTCATCTCTGCGCGTCCACCGTTCACCCCGCGCTCCTTCATGATGGCCGTCTTCTGCTTTTCCAGTGGATCGAGTTCGTCGAACAGCCGCGCCGCCGCAAAGCCCATCGAGGCCGCCGCCTCGCCCGCGGCCCACACATCCACCAAGCGGTGCAGCGCGTCTTCGCGTTGTTGAATCCCCTGCTCGTAGCGCACCGATCCCGGCTTCGCGCCCTCGGCTCCCCTGAACCGCTGCCGTTGGTAGCGAATCACCGGTTCCGTCGCCGACAACAGTTTCGCCGCCGTCATTAATCCCACCGGTACGCGTGTCCGCCTGAAAACTGCGTCAATCACTTCGCCGTGGCTGAAGTTCGGCACGATCACGCCGTCCTTCACCGTGTATCCGCCCACAATCCGGCTTGCTGGAACCAGCAAATCGAATACCGGATCGCCCGTCGACGAAAGCTGGTGCACCAGCTTCTTCGTTGGCGTGCCGCGGTCGAACGTCCCCTCGTCCGTCTCTTCCAGAATCACCACGCAGCTGCCCTTGATTCGAACGTCGTCGGAGTTCACCGCCGCAGTCACGAAATTCGCAAATGCAATTCCTGTAATAAACCGCCCGCGCTTTTCCACCTGCAGCCACGGCTCCTCGCCGTCATTCCACTCCGCCACGCGAATCTTTCCGCTCAGCATTCCCGTATCCACGCCCACATACGGAATCGGCTCCGTCAGCGCGAATGCCCCGCGCCACGGCTTGCGATCCTCGCCCGCTTGCGGCGGCGCAGCTAATCTCTTGTAGCGACTCACTTGCTCCGTTGTGCCGCGCTCATGAATCGGCGACAAAGCCAAAAATCCCGCCAGGCTCGCCGTCGCCGCCCCGCCATCCACCCACGCCAGTTCGAACGCCGCCAATCCCAGTGCCAGGTTCTTTGGACCAACAATGAACCCGCCCTCGTCCGGCTCCATAAACGCCACCGTAATTCCCGCGCGATCAAACGCGTCCATCATCCCGGTCTTCGCTGCGGTCCACTCATGCGTATTGCGCTCGCCCGCGGCCACCATGCGTGCTACCGTTCCCCGCGCCACGCCGCGCGCCGCGGCAACCAGCATTTGCAAATCGAATCGCTCGCTAAACCGCCATTGAATCTGGCGCACCGCATCCCCGGGAAGCGTCAGCATCGTCTTGGTTTCAGGAATCGCAACTGTAGCCATCTTGTTGCACCTCAAGCAAAGCAGTCTCACGATTCACATGCCATCTTTGCATCCGTGCGATTGTGCATTTTCTTTGCGAAAATACAGCTATACCTCGTCGCTCCGGCCCACGGCAATCGTGGAACTGCTTCAGCGCCACTATTGTCCTCGACTATGCAATCTGCGGCATGTGACCCGCATCACCCGCACACACACGTTTCCGGTCGCCCGCGAGAAAAATGTAGCGCTGGCCTCCCGGCCGGCTGTCGTGCGGGCGTCCTCGCCCGCACTCGGTGAAATCACATGTTCCTCCCCCGCCAGGCACGATGCCTCGAGCTTCATTTGTGATCTACATCGCGCCGCTTGTGACACCTATCACTGCCAGCGTCGCCTCAAAAAGCGCAATCCTGAAGCGTGGCCTCTGCGGCCAGTCCTTTCCCCAACCGCAGCGGGCTTGGATGTACGAGACCAGGTAGAGTCTTGGGTCAATCCTCTTTTGCCTGGGGAAGGAAGACGGCAGGATGAATCTCGCCGCACAGAAACAGGCACGATCGAGCTCTCGCAAACGGATCCTCTCCGCCGCCATCGCAATTCTCGCCGTCGCCCTCGCGCCTCTAGCCCTTCGCGCCCAGGCTGACTGCCTCACCTGCCACGGCGACGCCGCCGCAACCGACAGCGACGGCCACAGCATCGCGGTCGACGGTCAGAAATTCGCATCAAGCATTCACGGCAGCCTTCAGTGCTCCAACTGCCACGCAGATATCAAAGGCTATCCGCACCCTGACAAAGTCGCGCCCGTTCAATGCGAAACCTGTCACGCCGATCAGGCAACGCAACTCAAAGGCAGCGTGCACGCGGATGCAAAGGAACACCCCTGCACAAGCTGCCACGGCAACGCTCACGAGATCTTCCCCAAGACCGACTCGCGTTCCGCCGTCTATCCCCTCAACGTGCCCAAGACCTGCGGACAGTGCCACTCCAACAATGGCATGGCCGGCAAGCATGGATTGCCCAGCGTCTATCCCAACTACATCGACTCCATCCACGGCTTCGCGCTCAGCAAGGAAGGCCTGTTGGTCGCCGCCAACTGCCAAAGCTGCCATGGTTCACACGGCATTCTGAGCCACACCAACCCCCAAAGCCCCACCTATAAATCCAACATCCCCAAAACCTGCGGCACATGCCACGCCAAGATTGAAGCAGACTACGCTCAGGGCGTGCATGGCAAAGCCGTCGCTGGCGGCAATCTCAACGCACCGGTCTGCAGCGATTGCCACACCGCGCACGCCATCCTTCAGCCCACGGAATCCGCCTTCCGCATGCAGTCCACGCCCATCTGCGGCAACTGCCACAAGGACAAGTTCTCCACCTATCGCGACACCTTCCACTCGCAGTTAGGCTCGCTCGGCGGTTACGTTGAAACCGCTCGCTGCTGGGATTGCCACCAGGCCCACGACGTGCGGCCCGCATCTGATCCCGCTTCGCCCGTCAATCAGGCCAACCTCGTCACCACCTGCGGCCGCTGCCACGCCGGCGCCAACGCGAGCTTCGTGAAGTATCAGCCGCACGCCAACGCGCGCGACCGCAAGCTCAGCCCGGCACTTTACTACATTCGGCTGTTCATGAACCTGCTGCTGGCCGGGGTGCTCATCTTTTTCATGATCCACACCATCTTGTGGGTAATCCGCTCCCGCTATAACCAGGTCAAGAGCAAAGCGGCAAATGGAGGAAAGAATGCCTGACTCTGAGCTCGTTCAACCTCAAGCCGAAAGCGCCGCCGCCCTCGCCCCCTCGAACGCCCGCTTCTTCGTGCGCTTTACGCGCCAGCAGCGCTACATGCACGCGGTTTTGTTCACTACCTTTCTTGGGCTCGCAGCCACGGGCCTGGTCATGCGCTTCAGCGACAGCTTCTGGGCGCGCAAGTTCGCCGCGGGCGTCGGCGGATTCGGCGCCATCCTCTTCTTCCATAAGCTCTGCGCCATCGTTCTCACCATCGCCTTCCTCATCCACGTCAAAGAAGTCTTCCAGCGCGGCCTTCTTCGCCGCGAAAAAGGAATCTTCTGGGGCTCAACTTCCATGGTCGCCAACTGGAAAGACGTCAAGGACCTTTTCGGCCACATGCGCTGGTTCCTCGGTCTCGGGCCCAAGCCGCAGTTCGAGCGCTACGCCTACTGGGAGAAGTTCGACTACTGGGCGGTGTTTTGGGGAATGATCATTATCGGCTTCTCCGGTTACGCCATGTGGTTCGCGCCGTTCTTCGCCCACTTCCTGCCCGGATGGGCGCTCAACGCCGTCTTGATCATCCACAGCGAAGAGGGGCTGCTGGCGATTCTGTTTATCTTTGCCATTCATTTCGTGAACACGCACCTCAGGCCCGACAGTTTCCCGATGGACATGGTCATCTTTACCGGCGTCGAGAGCGAAGACGAGTTCAAGCACAAGCGCCCGCTCGAATATCAGCGGATGATGAAAGAAGGCAAATCCGAATCCCGCCTCGGCATCGCCCCGCCGCTCTGGCTCCTCAACTTCTCCAAAGTCGTCGGAACCATCGCCATCTTTATCGGCCTCACCCTTCTGGTCCTCACGTTGACCGCGTACTTCCACTAGATCCCATGTAGTCCCGGCCCCCGTGTAGCACCGGCCTCCGGTGTAGCCCCGGCCTCCGTGTAGCGCCGG